>NZ_QQGD01000003.1:0-365085 GCF_003490935.1 Haemophilus haemolyticus
GCTTGTGGCCAATGAAGAACATAGATAGAAGTAAGAATACAAGTTATCAAAGAATTATCCTGGCGGCGATAGTGCGGTGGAACCACCTGACACCATACCGAACTCAGAAGTGAAACGCTGTAATGCCGATGGTAGTGTGGGGTATCCCCATGTGAGAGTAGGGCACCGCCAGGTTACCAAATACATAAATAGAATAAAGCAGAGTAGAATAAAAGATAAGAACCCCAGTTGAAAAGCTGGGGTTTTTATTTTTGGGAATTTACTTATTATTTAAAGAAATAAGAGTCTAATTTTAGTTTTCAATAAATATATCTATGTATATCATTTAGAGTCTTGATTTCTTATATTTTTCAAATAGACTTTATATACTCATTTCTAATTTCCTCCATTATGCTTAAAAATTTAGATGAAATAACTTCAAGTATTATCGCTGACCCTCAAAATAAAGATTTTACAGATCGTGGAATTTTTCCTTTATTTTCGGCTCCTAAAACAGCTCGAATTAATATTGTAGGTCAAGCTCCGGGGTTAAAAGCTGAGCAATCTCGTTTATATTGGAATGATAAAAGCGGTGAGCGTTTGCGTGAATGGTTGGGAGTGGATTACGATTATTTTTATAATTCTGGGATGTTTGCGGTTCTTCCCATGGATTTCTATTATCCTGGAACAGGTAAATCTGGTGATTTACCACCTCGTCAAGGTTTTGCAGAAAAATGGCATCCGATGATTTTAGAACATCTCCCTAATATCCAGTTAACAATTCTTATTGGGCAATATGCACAGAAATATTATTTACCTGAAAATAAAGATAATGTAACTGACACGGTTAAAAATTATCGTCAATTCTTACCGCACTTTATTCCTCTCGTGCATCCTTCCCCTCGCAATCAGCTTTGGATAACAAAGAATCCTTGGTTTGAAGAACAAGTTATTCCTGAATTACAAATTTTAGTCAAACAGATAATTAATAAAGACTAAGTTTTTCATTTCTTATGCACACATAGTAATAACAATCTCTTTTACTTTATGGATATAATAAAGCCTGTATGTATAGGCTTTTTTATAACGATAATAATGTTTTAGGAGATTTGATGAAAAATTTCAAATATTTTGCTCAGAGTTATGTGGATTGGGTTATTCGTCTTGGGCGCCTTCGTTTTTCTCTTTTAGGCGTGATGATTCTCGCGGTTTTAGCACTTTGTACTCAGATTTTATTTAGTTTATTTATTGTTCATCAGATTTCTTGGGTAGATATTTTTCGTTCGGTAACTTTTGGCTTACTCACTGCGCCTTTTGTTATTTATTTTTTCACTTTATTGGTCGAAAAACTTGAACATTCTCGCCTTGATCTTTCTAGCTCGGTTAATCGATTGGAAAATGAGGTCGCCGAGCGAATTGCCGCTCAGAAAAAATTATCCCAAGCATTGGAAAAGTTGGAAAAAAATAGCCGTGATAAAAGTACCTTACTTGCCACAATAAGCCATGAATTGCGCACGCCATTGAATGGTATTGTGGGGCTTAGCCAGATTTTACTTGATGATGAATTAGATGATCGTCAACGTAATTATTTAAAAACTATCAACATAAGTGCGGTCAGCTTAGGCTATATTTTTAGTGATATTATTGATTTGGAAAAAATTGATGCCAGTCGAATTGAATTAAATCGACAGCCAACAGATTTCCCCGCCTTATTAAACGATATTTATAATTTTGCTAGTTTCCTTGCCAAACAAAAAAATCTTATTTTTTCTTTAGAGCTTGAGCCTAATTTGCCTAATTGGTTGAATCTTGATCGTGTGCGCTTGAGCCAAATTTTGTGGAACTTAATTAGTAATGCGGTGAAGTTTACGGATCAGGGAAATATTATTCTGAAAATTATTAGAAATCAGGATTGTTACCATTTTATTGTGAAAGATACAGGAATGGGGATTTCTCCTGAGGAACAAAAACATATTTTTGAAATGTATTATCAAGTGAAAGAAAGTCGCCAGCAAAGTGCGGGTAGCGGTATTGGGTTGGCTATTTCTAAAAATCTCGCTCAATTAATGGAGGGGGATTTAACAGTTGAAAGTGAGCGAGGAAAAGGCGCAACTTTCCATCTTACTCTCCACGCTCAAGAAATTTCTGAAAAAGAATCCGTTAAGAAAAATATTCCATCCTTGAACATTCTTTTAGTGGAAGATGTTGATCTTAATATAATGGTTGCAAAAACCATTTTGGAAAAACTTGGGCATCATGTTGATGTTGCGACAAATGGCAAGCAGGCGATCACTTTATTTGAGAAAAATATTTACGACATTTTATTGCTAGATATTAAATTACCAGATATGAGTGGTTTTGAAATTGCCCAATATTTGCGAGAGAACTATGAGAACGGTATTTATGATTTTTTACCGCCAATGATTGCTTTTACTGCCAATGTTATGCAAAGCGAGCAAGAATATTTAGAAATGGGCATGGATGGCGTATTACGCAAACCCATTTCAATTAAGGATTTACACCATTGTCTGCAGCAATTTTTTGCCGATGAAAGCGAATCTATTATAGAAATGAATGATGATAATGAGCTTTCAGAACAGTTTGATTTAGCGCTGATAGAAACGCTTGGAAAATCCCAAATTTTAGAAAATTTATCTTTATTCAAACAAACGATGCCAAATTATCTTACTCAATTATCAAAAGATAATATGAAAGAAACAGAAGATACTGCCCATAAAATTAAAGGGGCTGCGGCATCGGTAGGGTTAAATCATTTACGTCAATTAGCGGATGCTTTAGAAAGTGCGGCTAAAAATTCTGATGTTTTTAATTGTGGGGAATTGATTGATGAAATTGGAAATCAGTGGTTAGAAGATGTAGAAGACTTAGCTAAATTTTGTGAATACCAATGAATTTTTATTATGGACAAATAATAATTACATCCAGCAGTTTTTAGGAGCAATCTACTGGATGTAATTGTTGATAGATTAAACTTTTCCCCCAATACCTTTAAATTTTTCAACAAATGCGGATATTTTTTGGAAAACATTCTGCTTTTTAGTGAGGTATTGTGGATTAAGCGGGCTCATTTTAGGGAGAGCCTCATTTAAATCCGTACCTTGTTCACTTGCATATCCACGTTGTAATGACACATTAATATAACGTTTGGCATCTTCAATATTAAGTCCTTCGGTACTTATCAATTCATTGGCTTCTTGTTGTTGCTCTTTTTGGGCAAATTGGAAGAATGACTCAATAATGCCAGCTTTATCGGCAATGTTATCTAAATCAGTTTGATTAATAAAATCCACAATCAAACTTTCTTTCGCTCGATTTCCAAGGCTGGAGCGGATAATGGCACGAATTTCATCAATAAGCTCAGATTTGTTTTTAGTTTTTTTATTGTGCTCAAATATTAATTCTAAAATGTAATCTAAATTGATTTCTTGGGATTTTAATAAATCCACTTCAAACACCACATCGTCCCAATCAATGGTCGATTTTGCTTTTTCCTCGCCATCTTTTTGACGACGGAGCCAATCCCGAATATCGTTGTAAGTCGAACGGTAATTTTGAATACTACGTTCGCTTGGCATATTAATAGGTTGCATTTCAGCAAAAGCCTCATCCGTTAAATAATATTTTTCTTTAAAGGCTTCAACGGCTTTTGCATCACTGGTATCGAGCGATTGAAATGCTTGTAAAGCAGCGAACTCATCATAGTTTTGCAGAATGTTTTCAACTCGCAAATATTCACCAAATAATTTCACAAAATCTTTCTTGTCTTTTTCCGTTTGAATTACATCTGGATCCGAGAAGCGTTCTTGTAACTCTGCAATAACGTCTAAATACCCACGACGGGCCACGCCAGCATCGGTAAAGCCTTCCATATATTCTTGGTAACTTTTTTCCAAAACGACATTACGCGTATTGGATTTACCGAAAAGGGTAATCGCATCAATGGTATCTTGTTCCAAATCACGGAAAGTGACGATATTGCCAAAACTTTTGGTGCTGTTATAAATGCGGTTTGTGCGTGAATAAGCTTGAATCAAGCCATGGTAACGCAAGTTTTTATCCACAAATAACGTGTTTAAGGTTGGGGCATCAAAACCAGTTAAAAACATTCCAACAACAATCAGTAAATCCACCTCTTTGTTTTTAACGCGTTTAGCAAGATCACGATAGTAGTTTTGGAAGGATTTACCATCCACATCATAATTGGTGGCAAAATAGCCGTTGTAATCATCAATGGCAGATTTTAAAAATTCCTTGGCTGAGGAGTTCATCGCCTCCACTTCAAAACTTTCATCGATAATATCGCCAATCGCATCTTGTTCTTCATTTGCCGCAAAAGAGAAGATTGTTGCAATTTTAAGTGGATTTTTGACCGCACTTTGTAACTGTTTAAACGTTTGATAATAAGCTTTGGCTGCATCCACACTACTTACCGCAAACATGGCATTAAAGCCATTGTTACCGGCATTAAAGCGATGGGTCTTTTGTTTGAAATTATTTAAGACATATTGGGCAATTTGCTCAATACGTTTAGGCTGTAAAAAGGCTTGTTTCTTCTCAAGTGCGGTCAGTTTTTCAAGATTTTTTTCGGTTTCAATACTCTTAAATTGTGGGCGGACATCGTTGTAGTCCACTTTAAATTTCAGCACTTTTTCATCACGGATCGCATCGGTGATAATGTAAGAGTGGAGTTCGATGCCAAAAACGCTCGCAGTAGTTTCGGCACCTAATGCGTTAGTTGGAAAAATAGGCGTGCCGGTAAAACCAAATTGATAGTATTTTTTAAATTTTCTCGTTAGATTTTTTTGCGCTTCACCAAATTGAGAACGATGGCATTCATCAAAGATAAAAACAACCTGTTTATCGTAAATAGGTAGTTTATCTTCCGATTTCATTAGGTTATTGAGTTTTTGAATGGTGGTGACAATGATCTTATTGTCGTCTTTGTCGATATTGCGTTTTAATCCTGCCGTACTTTCTGAACCATTCACGCTATCCGGTGAAAAACGTTGGTATTCCTTCATGGTTTGATAATCCAAATCCTTTCTATCGACCACGAAGAATACTTTTTCAATAAAGTCTAATTCTGTTGCAAGGCGTGCGGCTTTAAAACTGGTGAGGGTTTTGCCTGAGCCTGTGGTATGCCAAATATAGCCTCCGCTTTCTTTATTGCTCCAATTTTTCGCCAGATATGAACTTTTAATTTTCCATAAAATACGCTCGGTGGCGGCAATTTGATACGGGCGCATAATCAGTAGGGTGTCGGAAACATCAAACACGCAGTAATTTACCAATACATTGAGCAGGGTATGCTTTTGCAAGAAGGTCGCTGTAAAATCTTTTAAATCTTTAATTAAGGTATTTTTTGCCGTTGCCCAATTCATTGTGAAGTCGTAGCTATTCTTATCGCGCTTGGTAGTGTTGGCAAAATAGCGGGTGTCTGTGCCATTAGAAATGACAAAAATCTGAATATATTTAAAGAGCGAATTTTCTTTATTGAAGCTTTCTTTGCTGTAGCGATGAATTTGATTAAAGGCTTCACGAATAGCCACGCCACGTTTCTTCAGTTCGATATGTACAAGGGGTAAACCATTCACCAAAATCGTCACATCATAACGATTATCATAGCTGCCGGTTTGCTCAAATTGATTGATGACTTGCAGGGCGTTATTGGCAAGATTTTTCTTATCTAACAAATAAATATTCTGAATACGTCCATTATCAAACACAAAATCATAAATATAGTCATCATGAACTTTGCGGGTTTTCTCAATCAGACTATCACTGGGTTTATCCAAATATTCCTCTAAAAAACGTCGCCATTCCGCATCAGAAAAAACTACGTTATTTAAACGTTGTAATTGTGTCCGTAAGTTTTTAACTAATGCATCATGGCTATTGAACCCTTGCAAATACTCATAGCCTTGAGCCTGTAAATCGCGGATAAATTCACGCTCAAGGCTTCCTTCCGTTTGATAACCCGCGTTAGGCTCTTCCACAAACTTTTTGTATTGATCTAAAACGATAAAATTATTGGATTCAGCGATGGTTTTGTATTGGGTCATGAATTTTCCTTAATTATTGATTTTTTTTGCTTTTTCAGATCTTTTTGCCATTTTTCTAAAATTTCTAAATCTTCATTATCAGCCTGTATGCGTTTTTGCTGTTTTCTGACTTGATCAAATAAGGCATATTGTTCTTTGGTAAAGGTTTCCATTTGTTTTGCAGTTCGAGTTCCATTGCCGATAAGCAACGGGAAACCGTTAAATTCAATTAAATTATCGACATTATTACGCCAGAAATTTAATGTCAGATCTTGACGGTTTTTAACACGTAATTCAGCACTTTCTAAAAAGATCATCACTAAACGATTCAAAGAATCTAATTCATCATGAGTTAAATAGTTTTTAGCGGTAATAATATCGCCTTTACGTACAACAGTACCTTTCCAAGAGGTGAGGCCCATATTAGGCAATTCAGCATTTGCACGAGTACAAATGAGTTCTGCAGCGGTTTGTTGTGTAATGGCATAGACCAACTTATTTTGTGTCTCGGCAAAAAACATTTGAGTGACTTTATCTGTTTTATCGTAGTCACTGGATAATTTAAATAACTCTCGTACTTTTTGATAAAACCGCAATTCACTGGCTCGAATTTCACGAATTTGCTCCAGTAATTCATCAAAATGATCAAATCGACCTTGCGGATTTTTCAACCGCTCTTTATCTAATAGAAAACCTTTATCTAAATAAGTACGTAATTGCGTATTCGCCCAACGACGAAACTGTACACCACGAGGGCTACGCACACGAAAGCCGATGGCGAGAATCATATCAAGGGAATAATGTTTTACTTGATATTGCTTGCCATCTTGGGCAGTTATCAAGTAATCCTTGATAACTGAATTTTCATCTAATTCATTGTCTTCTAATATATTTTTTATATGTAAGGCGATATTTTGTACAGAGGTGTCAAAAAGTTCCGCAAGCTGATTTTGGGTCAGCCAAGCCTCGTTTTCAACAACTAATAAAGCAACGTGAGATTTACCGTCGTCGGTGTTGTAGATGATTAAGTTGTTCATTCTTTCTTCTCAAATTTGTAGAGTGAGCTTTAACCCACCGTTTGTTGTGATTAATTGGTGGGCTGAAGCCCACCCTACGGGTTATGAAAATTTAATAACAATTCTCTATAATATTCATACCGCTTTTGGCTTTGCTCAATCGCTAAAGGCAATCCTTCGGTGATGGAATTGGTTAAGCTTTCAAATTTGTCCAAAATTTTTACGATTTTGGTTTGGATGGAGAGTGGGGGGATAGGAATCTTAATTTTTTCCATTTGGTGACTCATCAGCTTTGGGTTTCCCATGCCAGAATAAACATGTTTTTTAGCTTCTATTGAAAGCCAATAAAATAAAAATTTATAGTTGAGCTCAGGGTTATTTTTAATTTTTATTAATCCACACACGTTTGTGATTGAAAATTTCCCTGAGCGGTAGAATACAGTTCCAGCATTGGCACCGTCTGTTGTCCAGCTAACAAATTCACCATCGAAGTCGAATGAGTCTATTTTTCCAATTTCACCATTATCTACAGTTTGAGAACTATATACCGGATAATCCCCTACATTATCAGAGAGATACTCTTTTGATATAACTCGTCCTCTAGTTAAATCTGCTACTTGGGTTAAATATTTCCACTCAAACCCAACCTTTTCAAGCTCTTCTTCACTTAACAATTTTTCCCGATAGTATTCATACTGCTTCTGGCGTAGTATAAGCTCGCTGGTAAGCTCGCTGGTAAGCTCGCTGGTAAGCGCTGTCAATGCGTCCAAAATTTTTACGATTTCGGTTTGGACGGAGAGTGGGGGGATGGGGATTAGAAATTTTCTAAATCCATTCATATCAACGGAGGCAAAACTAGACATAGTGGTATTTTTCTGACACCAATCATCAAGCGTAAAACAATAATGGTATAGAAAATAAATATTAAATTTATCAATATATTCAGGTTTTAAAGATAAAACCGTAAATCTTTGATTTGCTAGAAATGGTATGGTTATTAAAGCGTGCTCACCAATAGTTGCAGAGGTTGCAATAATAATTGAATTTGCGGGAAAAAGTTTTCCACCTTTAACCGCACTTTCTGAAACCTTTTGTAATGCTGTATTTAAAACGCGTCCATTTTCTCGAATATCTTCCATTCTAAACCAAGGGATTGAGCCATTTTCCCAATATTCTTTTACTCCTTTTGATGGGGTATAGCCATTTCTTAAATGGAATATTTCGTCTAGCGTTTTCCACTCAACCTCAGCCCCATCTAATAATTTTTCTAAAAAAGTGCGGTTGTTTTTCATTGTGTTTTTTACCCCTCAATCTCCGCCACAATCTTGTCAATTTCTGCACGCAAGCGGTCAATATTAGCAACAGTTTGTTTAATTTCAGCATTGAGTTTATCGATATCAATGACTTCACGGGTGTCTTTTTGCTCCACATAAGAACTCACCGCAAGGTTGTATTCATTGTTAACGATGTCTTCAAAGGACACGGATTTAGCCAAATGTGGCACATCTTCTTTATCGGCAAACAGTTTGAGAATTTGCTCAATATGTTCCTCTTCCAAAATGTTGTTATTGGTGGCGGATTTAAATAAACCGCTGGCATCAATAAATTGGGTTTGGGTATTGGGTTTATGTTTGGAAAGCACTAGAATATTCACTGCAATACTGGTGCCAAAAAATAGATTTGGCGCTAAAGCAATAACCGTTTCCACGTAGTTATTATCCACCAAATATTGACGAATTTTTTGTTCCGCACCACCGCGATAAAAAATGCCAGGAAAGGAAACAATCGCCGCACGACCTTTTGCTGAAAGATAGCTCAAAGCGTGCAAAATAAAGGCGAAATCTGCTTTGGATTTCGGTGCAAGTACGCCAGCAGGGGCGAAACGTTCATCGTTAATCAGTGTGGGATCGTCTGAACCAATCCATTTCACAGAATAAGGCGGGTTAGAAACGATAGCATCGAAAGGTTTATCATCGCCAAATTGCGGATTCATTAAGGTGTTGCCTAAAGCAATATCAAACTTGTCGTAGTTGATGTTATGCAAAAACATATTCATACGGGCAAGGTTGTATGTGGTGTGGTTTATTTCCTGCCCGAAGAATCCTTCTTCAATGATGTGTTCGTCAAATTGTTTTTTCGCTTGCAATAATAAAGAACCGGAACCTGCAGCGGGGTCATAAATTTTGTTGACCTTGTCTTGTCCATACAAAGCCAGTCGAGCAATCAGCTTGGAAACGCATTGTGGTGTAAAGAACTCGCCACCTGATTTACCGGCATTAGCAGCATAATTGGAAATTAAAAATTCGTAAGCATCACCGAATAAATCAATATGATTATCTTCAAAGTCACCAAAATCTAACTCGGCAACGCCTTTTAATACTGCAGCTAGACGGCTGTTTTTATCGGCAACAGTATTGCCCAGACGGTTGCTGGTGGTATCAAAATCGGCAAATAAGCCTTTGATATCCTGTTCGGAAGGGTAACCAGTAGCGGAGTTTTCGATATCAGTAAAAATACTTTTTAGATCTATATTTAGATTCGGATTAGTATTGGCTGTCGCCACGACATTTTTAAATAGCTGGCTTGGGTAAATAAAATAGCCTTTTGCTTTGATGGTGTCTTCTTTGATCGCTGCAATAATAGGGTTGTCATCATTAAAAGTAGAATAATCAACGCTATCATCTCCACCTTTAATATAGTTGACAAAATTTTCACTGATAAAACGATAGAAAAGTGTACCCAAAACATACTGTTTAAAATCCCAACCATCGACGGAACCGCGTACATCATTAGCGATTTGCCAAATACGTCGTTGAAGTTCAGCGCGTTGTTGCATTGCTATTGTCATAAAATCCTCAGAATATTTTGTGTAATGAGTTGAATAGATATGTGAAAAATTATACAGGAAATTAGTCTATTCTGCGTGAATTTCTATGAGTTTATCTTGCGGCTATTTGTAAAAATAATATCTCGTTTGCAGGTTTTGTCTTGATAAAGTGCGGTTGAAATTTGCAATGTTTTTATGAAGGGCTTTTTTAGCGGAAAATATTTGAGAAAGGGCATGTCGTGCATGCCCTATAGTTTGACGTATTAGTTCATAATTCCTTTATGTCTTAACAACGCATCTAATTGCGGCTCACGGCCTCGGAAGCGTTTGAAGAGTTCCATTGGTTCTTCTGAGCCACCACGCGTGAGAATTTCATCTAAGAATGATTTGCCAGTGATTGGGTTGAAAATACCTTCTTCTTCAAAGCGTGAATAAGCATCAGCCGATAACACTTCTGCCCATAAATAGCTGTAATAACCTGCGGCGTAGCCCCCTGCAAAAATATGGCTGAAGCTGTGTGGAGTCCTTGCCCAATCTACACCTTTTATGACGGCAACTTGTGATTTCACTGCTTTAAGTGTTTCTAATATTTGATTGGTTTTTTCCGCATCAAAGGTGTGATGCAGACGGAAATCAAAAATCCCAAATTCAAGCTGACGTAAAATAAACATCGCCGCTTGGAAATTTTTCGCTTTTAACAATTGCGTGAGTTTTTCTTTTGGCAACGGCTCGCCTGTTTCGTAATGCCCTGAAATAAACGCCAAAGCCTCTTCTTCCCAGCACCAGTTTTCCATAAATTGACTTGGTAATTCCACTGCATCCCAAGGCACACCGTTAATACCCGCCACATCGGAGACATCAATTTGCGTGAGCATATGATGGATGCCGTGACCAAATTCGTGGAATAGCGTGGTGACTTCATCGTGCGTAAATAAGGCTGGTTTATTCCCTATAGGTGCATTGAAGTTGCAAGTTAAATAAGCCACGGGAGTTTGAATGCTGCCATCCAGTTTACGCTTGCGCCCAATACAATCATCCATCCACGCACCACCACGTTTGTGTTCGCGCGCATATAAATCAAGATAGAAACTGCCACGGAGTTGATCGTTTTCATCAATTAAATCAAAGAAGCGCACATCTTTATGCCAAGTGTCCACGCCTTTGCGTTCCACTGCACGAATATTGAAAATGCGTTTAATTAATTCAAACAACCCTGAAATCACGCGATTTTCAGGAAAATATGGGCGAAGATCTTCATCATTAATGGCGTATAAATGTTGTTTTTGTTTTTCGCTGTAAAAACCAATATCCCAAGGCGCAAGTTCAGTAACACCAAATTCTTTTTCGCAGTAATCTTTCAATTCTTGCAATTCTTTTTCGCCTTGTGGTTTAGCACGTTCGGCAAGATGATCTAAGAAATTAAGCACTTGTTGTGGGTTTTCTGCCATTTTGGTGGCAAGTGAAAGTTCGGTGTAAGTATTAAAACCGAGTAATTTCGCCAATTCCACGCGTAATGTAAGAATTTCTTCCATGACTTTACTGTTATCCCATTTGCCTGCGTTAGGGCCTTGCTCTGAGGCGCGTGTTGCATAAGCACGGTACATTTCTTCACGCAATGCACGATTTTCGCAATAAGTCATCACAGGCAAATAACTTGGGATTTCTAACGTAAAACGATAGCCTTTTAATCCTTTACTTTCGGCAGATTGTTGTGCTGCTTGCAGTGCGGATTCAGGTAAACCAGCAAGTTCTGCTTCGTTTTCAATGAGTTTTTCCCAACCCATTGTTGCATCTAATACGTTATTGCTAAATTGTGAATTTAATTCGGATAAGCGCGCCACAATTTCGCCATAACGTTGTTGTTTATCTTCTGAAAGCCCGATACCTGAAAGTTCAAAATCACGCAGTGAATTTTCAATGGCTTTCTTTTGCGCAATAGAATAATCGGCAAATTCAGCACTATTTTTTAACGCTAAATAGGCATTATAAAGCCCTTTATGCTGACCAACCCAAGTGCTGTATTCAGAAAGTAATGGCAAGCACGCTTGATAGGCTTCACGTAATTCAGTGCTATTTTTTACTGAGTTGAGATGAGAAACGGGTGACCAAGCACGATTTAAGCGATCATTGGTTTCCATTAAAGGTAAAATGAAATTTTCCCAAGTAAAGTGCGGTTGTTTTAACACTTGTTCTATCGTATCGCGACAATCTTGAATTAATTTTTCAACAGCCGGTTGAATATGTTCTGGCTTGATTTGTGAAAATGGCGGTAAGCCTTGAATGTTAAGTAATGGATTTGACATAGACATAAATGTTCCTTTTTTGAAAACTGTTCTTTATGTAACGGCAAATTCTATAATATCAAGGTTGAAAAATCTAAAAAATCAGTAATAATGGTTCGCATTTTCTTTTTATTAGGAACATTATGAAGTTTATTTACATTGTTTTAGGTTTTCTTTCTCTTGCACTTGGCATTATTGGAATTTTCCTTCCTATTTTACCTACCACGCCTTTTTTATTACTTACTTTATTTTTCTTTGCAAAAGGTTCAAAACGCTTAGAACAATGGTTTTTAGGCACAAGTATTTATCAAAAACATCTTAAGTCTTTTAATGAAAATCGATCATTAAAGAAAAATACCAAAATTTGCATTTTGAGTTTTGCGACAACCATGCTACTCATTGGCTTTTACTTTACGCCAAGCGTGGTGGGGAAAAGTATTATTGCGGTATTAATTTGCATTAAATTTTGGTTCTTTTTATTTTGGGTTAAAACCGAGAATGAATAATTTTCTAACTTTGTGCCAGCGAAGTGCGGTTATTTTTTCCATTATTTTTACTATGGTGGCTTGTGATAAATTGGATAATCCCAAGCCTGTTTCGCCACAAGTTGAAGCACCGAAAAATCCTCAATTAGAGCCCAACCGTGTTGAATTAAAACGTGGAGTTTATGGCGATCTTACTTTGCAACCTTGGCAAGCTAAAAACGAAGAACAAACGCAATTATTACGCGATCTTTTTGAAGGCTTAACGGCTTACGATGCACAAGGCAATCTTGTTCCTGCCGTAGCAGAAAGCTGGCAAACTAAAGATAATAAAACGTGGATTTTCACTTTGCGTGAAAATGCCAAATGGTCAAATGGTGAAGCGGTGACTGCCTCTGATTTTGTAAAATCTTGGCAAGCACTTTCCCAATCTGAAAGCCCGCTAAAAAATTATTTGGCTTTTATGAATTTGAAAAATGCGAAGGCAGTATTGAAAAAAACACTGTCTGTGGAATCACTTGGATTATTCGTTGAAAATGACCGCACTTTACGCATCGAATTAGATAAAGCATCACCATATTTACCTTCTATGCTGGCGCACGTCAGCCTCTTGCCTCGCTATACGAAATCGACTGAAACCCTTATCAGCAATGGAGCCTATCAATTACAAAGTCAGGCTGAAAATCAGCACATTTTAACTGCCAATCCTTATTATTGGGCAAAAGAAAAAGTAATATTTCAGCAAGTGAAGTATCAAAAAATTGCAGCAGATGCAGATTTGTCCGATTTTGATGTGGTATTGAATCCGAAAAAAGCTGATCAGAATATCCAAGATTATCCGCAGCTTTGTACTTACTTCTATGAGTTTAATTTTGCCGATTCTATGTTGCAAAAAAATACGGTAAGAAAAGCGATTGTTTCGATGATTTCAACCAAGAATTTGGTTGCAGATATTGCTCATCTTCATCCTAGCAATACTTTTCTGCCAAAATCTATGCTAGGTGAGCAAGAATCTATTTGGGAGCCTGTTGTTGCAGAACAGCTTCTTTCCCAAAATCAAATTAGTGAAACTCACCCGTTGAAATTACGTATTCGTTATGATGATTCGTCTCTGAATCAAACCATTGCAACGCGATTAAATCGCCAATTATCGCAATCAGATTTATTACGAGTTGAAAATCAAGGGATGAGTTGGCAAGAATTGCAAACAGCTCGCACAAAAGGTGATTTTCAATTAATTCGTTCTGGCTGGTGTGCTGATTTTAATGATCCCGTCGCTTTCTTAAATTTGTTCTATTCCAAAAGCCCTGATAACAAAAATGGCTATAAAAATGCTGAATTTGATCGTTTATTTGAAGCAGCAATGACGACGACATCCGAGAAAGGGCGGTTAGAAAATTACACGAAATTAAAAGGGATAATTCAACAAGAATATTTAGTATTACCTATTTTTCAATACAGTATGCCAGTTTATCTCGCGCCAAGTATAATGGGCGCACAAGTAAATTCTGTTGGAACCATTTATAGCAAAGATTTATGGCGAAAGGTTAAAAATTAGTAATCGCACTTGCAATCAAGGAAAGAATTCTTTAAGATTGGAGGTATTGGGGACAACTCCTACATCGTCCCCGTAGCGATTATCTTAGATAACTGTTCCGGAACAGCTAACTAAACAACAGATAATCAAGAAAATGAAAAAGAGCGTTTTTTTCATTTTACTTACTCCTGATAAGCCCCGATCTTTGGAATACGAGACGGGGTTTCTCGTTTTTAGCAATATGCTAAAAAATCTTTTGATTATTCCATGGCATAAAGTTTAAATAAAAAAGCCATACTGTTCAATACAACAGTATGGCTTTTTTAACATATATTATTTTATTAAATAATCTCTTCTTGGCAATGTGGACAGGTCATTAAATGTTGTTCATCATTGTTATGCACAATGTAATGACCCATTTTTTTCGCTTTTGTATCAAGATATTTTGTGTTGTAGCGGTTTTCGCCTACATTAAGCGGTACTCGTTCAACCACGTTGATACCTGCTTTTTTCATGGTTTCTACTTTTTCTGGGTTGTTGGTCATCAAGCGAACTTTTTTTACACCAAGTAGCTCAAACATATCGGCACAGACTTCAAAGTTGCGTTCATCTGCTTTGAAACCTAAAGCAAGATTGGCTTCAATCGTATCCATTCCTTTATCTTGTAAAGAATAAGCACGGATTTTATTAATTAAACCAATTCCGCGGCCTTCTTCACGATGATAAATTAAGACACCGCGACCTTCTTCTTTAATTTGTTTCAACGCTGTCGCCAGTTGGAACCCACAATCGCATTTTAAGCTGTGAAGCGCATCGCCAGTTAAACATTCAGAATGGATGCGTGCTAACACAGGTTCATCAGCATTAGAAATATCACCCATCACTAAGGCTACATGTTCTTTTTTGGTATCTGGGAATTCAAATCCCACCATTTTGAAAATGCCGTATTCAGTGGGTAAATTAGCTTGCGCAACTAGCTGAATTTTTGCCATAAAGTGATCCTTATTCGTAGTCATTTCTGTTAGAATGCGCGCGTTATTTTTTATTATTAAGGGGCGAGCATGTTTAAAAGGCTGTCATTATATACGTTATTACTTTGTCTTGTACCATTTTTTATTTGGGGTATTTCCTATCAGTGGCATGGCAATAGCCAATTAACTGAAGCTGATTATTGGCTTTATTTGCTCACTGAAACGGGTAGCGTACCTTATGCGTTGATCACCTGTGTGTTGTTTACGTTTTTGTTCGCATTTTTATTCAAAAATCCAAAACAATGGATATTAGGTGTAATTGTGATGGGGATTTCAGTTATTGCCACTCAAGCCGCAAAAACGGGGGCAAAAGCATTGTTTGAAGAGCCTCGTCCCTTCACCGTGTATCTAGCTGAACAAACTCATTCAACGCCTGAAAACTTTTATAAAAATGACCGCACTTTGCGTGCAGAAATGGCTAAGAATTTTTATTCGATAGATGCCATCACACCAGCTTGGTTAGTTCATCATTATGAAAATGAAACGGGGTATTCATTCCCCTCTGGACATACGATTTTTGCGGCAACGTGGCTTATGCTTGCTGTTGGCTTTACCCAATTATTGGGTAACCGTTCTTTTAAAGCAAAATTGCTGGTGGCGGGCATTGCGGTGTGGGGCTTATTGATGTTGATTAGCCGTGTGCGATTAGGCATGCATTACCCAATTGATTTATTGGTGGCGACATTACTGGCATGGTTGATTAATAGCATTATTTTTTCTTTTTTGAAGAAAAAGGCGATCTTCGTCATAAAATAATGATTTAAGTGCGGTTAAAATTTTGGCTAATTTTAACCGCACTTCTTTATATAGGAGCAGATTATGTATTATGGTTTAGATATTGGTGGCACGAAAATAGAGCTTGCTGTATTCAATGAAAAATTAGAAAAATTATATTCTGAACGGGTGCCAACACCTAAAACCGACTATGAAGAATGGCTTAACACGATTGTGGATTTAGTGAATCGTGCTGATGAAAAGTTTGGTGAAGTGGGCACCGTAGGTTTGGGCGTGCCTGGTTTTGTTAATCAACAAACTGGATTAGCCGAAATTACCAATATTCGTGTGGCAGATAATAAACCAATTTTACGCGATTTGTCTGCACGTTTAGGCCGTAAAGTGCGGGCAGAAAATGACGCAAATTGTTTCGCATTATCTGAAGCATGGGATGCCGAAAATCAGCAATATCCGACTGTACTTGGTTTAATTCTTGGAACTGGTTTTGGTGGCGGCTTTGTCTTAAATGGTAAAGTTCATTCAGGTCAAGTGGGAATGGCGGGAGAGCTTGGTCATTTACAACTAAATTATCATGCTTTGAAATTATTGGGGTGGGATAAAGCCCCGATTTATCAATGTGGTTGTGGCAACAAGGCTTGTTTGGATAATTATCTGTCAGGTCGCGGTTTTGAAATGCTTTATCGAGATTTGAAAGGTGAAACATTATCTGCTCGAGAAATTATTGATTTGTTCTATCAAGGCAATGAAAGTGCGGTAGATTTTGTGAATCTTTTTGTTGAATTGGCGGCGATTTCTATTGGCAATATCATTACGGCATTTGATCCGCATATGATTGTGCTAGGTGGTGGATTATCTAATTTTGATTACCTTTATGAGGCTTTACCAAAAGTATTACCACCTCACTTGATGCGGACAGCAAAAGTTCCACCAATTAAAAAAGCGAAACACGGCGATTCCGGTGGTGTGCGTGGTGCGGCGGCGTTGTTTTTAACCAAATAATTCAGCAAACTAACGGGCGTATTCGAATAATACGCCCTTTATTTTGAAAAATATTTAGAATATTCTAAATTTATTAGATTTTTTCTTGTTTGTATTTCTTTTCTTTAGAGAAATTTTTAAAAAATCTCGCCTTTTCATTAAAAAACCATACAATCAAATTATTTATCGTTTGAGGGATGATTATGGAATTTGAATTTTCAAAAATGTTAGAAGACGTGCTAACTTGGATAGTCGCACACCTTGATGGACCTTTATGGGATGCCACAATTATTATTTTGCTTGGGACGGGTCTATTTTTTACCATTACAACAGGATTTGTACAGTTCCGTTTATTCCCAGCAAGCCTTCGTGAAATGTGGTTTGGTCGTGCTGTGGAGGGAAGTTCGTTAACGCCTTTCCAAGCGTTTACGACAGGTCTGGCGAGCCGCGTTGGTGTGGGTAACATTGGTGGGGTTGCAACGGCAATTGCCTTAGGGGGCGAAGGCGCAGTGTTTTGGATGTGGGTAACGGCATTTATTGGTATGTCGAGTGCTTTCGCTGAATCCACTCTTGCTCAATTATTTAAAATTCAAGATAAAGATGGATCATTCCGTGGCGGCCCTGCTTATTATATTGTGCAAGGTTTAAAATCACGTTGTATGGCAGTGGCTTTTGCGCTTGCATTAATTTTTACATTTGGTTTTGCCTTTAATTCTGTACAGGCAAACTCCATTGTTGAAGCGACGAGCAATGCGTGGAATTGGAAAGGGGAATATGTCGGTATTTCATTAGTAATTTTGACCGCACTTATTATTTTCGGTGGCGTTAAGCGTATTGCGGTTATTTCGAGTAGTCTTGTGCCAATGATGGCACTTTTCTATTTGATTATGGCAGTGATTATTCTTGGCATGCATATTGATATGATTCCTTCCGTGATTCATCGTATCATTCAAAGTGCATTTAGTTTTGATGCCGCAGCTGGTGGAATGTTTGGTGCGCTGGTATCAAAAGCAATGATGATGGGGATTAAACGTGGACTATTCTCTAACGAGGCAGGAATGGGGTCTGCGCCTAATGCGGCAGCGGCTGCTCACGTTAAACATCCTGTTAGTCAAGGTTTAGTACAGATGTTGGGGGTGTTTGTTGATACCATGATTGTTTGTTCTTGTACTGCCGTGATTATTTTACTTTCAAATAATTATGGTAGCGAAACGCTAAAAAGTATTTCACTTACGCAAAATGCCTTGCAATATCACATAGGTGAATTTGGGGTGCATTTCCTGGCATTTATCTTATTGTTATTCGCTTATTCTTCCATTATTGGTAACTATGCTTATGCGGAAAGCAATATCCGTTTTATCAAGAATAAACCTTGGTTTGTATTTTTGTTCCGTTTAATGGTGCTATTTTTCGTGTATTTTGGTTCTGTTCGTTCAGGCAATGTGGTGTGGAATTTCGCAGATACGGTAATGGCAGTCATGGCAATCATTAACTTGATTGCAATTTTGATGTTGTCGCCAATCGTATGGAAATTGATGAAGGATTATCAACGTCAGCTTAAAGAAGGAAAAACACCAGAGTTTAAAATTGACGACCACCCTGAATTGCGTAAGAAAATATTTGATTCCCGCATTTGGAAATAAAGATAAAATGGCTAGAAAGAAATTTTTAGCCATTTTTAGTTTATTTATATATTGCGTTTTATCATTAATATCGTGATAAATTGAAAATAATCCCCGATAGCTATTGTTCTACGTGGGTAAAAAGGGTATATTCCGACCCAAATTTTTTCTTTTTTACAGAACGGAGTTTATTATGTTTGGTTTATCCCCTGCTCAAATGATTATCTTATTAGTGGTCATTTTATTGGTTTTCGGTACGAAAAAATTAAGAAATGCGGGTTCAGATCTTGGCGCAGCTGTGAAAGGCTTTAAGAAAGCAATGCAAGATGATGAAAAAGCAAAAGATGCAGAATTTAAGTCTATTGACAATAATGCAACATCTGCAAAAACTGAAACTACAAAAGAGAAAGAACAGGCTTAATCCGTGTTTGATATTGGTTTTTCAGAACTTGTTTTGTTAATGGTAGTTGGCCTAGTTGTGCTAGGGCCGAAGCGTTTACCTGTCGCTATTCGCACAGTGATGGGTTGGGTGAAAACGATTCGTGGTTTAGCTGCCAATGTGCAAAATGAGTTGAAACAAGAACTAAAATTGCAAGAATTACAGGATAGTATCAAAAAAGCTGAATCTTTGAACTTGCAAACCCTTTCACCAGAATTGAGTAAAACGGTGGAGGAATTAAAAGCTCAAGCAGATAAAATGAAAGCAGAGCTAGAAGATAAAGCGGCTCAAGCTGGTACAACAGTGGAAGAGCAAATTAAAGAAATTAAAAGTGCGGCTGAAAATGCAGAAAAGTCTCAAAATGTGGCATTAACTGAGGATTCTACAGAAACTTTACCTGAAGTAGAAAAAACACCTGCAGATTTAACCGCACTTGAAGCCCACGAGCAAGCAGAATTGACCGAGCGTTTATCTGATTATTATCCGCCGGATGATATTGAAATTGCGCCAGCACCAAAATCTCAATCTTCAAAAACTGAATCATAGCGAGTTTTTATGAGTAATGTGGATGAATCTCAACCTCTAATTACACACCTTGTTGAGCTAAGAAACCGTTTATTACGCTGTGTGATTTGTGTGGTATTGGTTTTTGTCGCATTGGTGTATTTTTCCAATGATATTTATCATTTTGTTGCAGCACCTTTAACAACGGTTATGCCAAAAGGTGCGACGATGATCGCAACCAATATTCAAACGCCTTTCTTTACGCCAATTAAATTGACAGCGATTGTTGCTGTTTTTATTTCTGTTCCTTATTTGCTTTATCAAATTTGGGCTTTTGTTGCGCCTGCATTGTACCAACATGAAAAACGGATGATTTATCCGTTGCTATTTTCAAGTACAATTTTATTTTATTGTGGCGTGTCTTTTGCTTATTACGTTGTATTTCCGTTTGTATTTAGTTTCTTTACACAAACTGCACCAGAAGGCGTTGCTATTGCAACAGATATCAGCAGCTATTTAGATTTCGCTTTGGCATTGTTTTTAGCTTTTGGTGTGTGTTTTGAAGTACCGATAGCTATCATTCTACTTTGCTGGACTGGCGTAACAACAGTAAAAGCACTTTCAGGAAAACGTCCTTATATTATCGTGGGGGCATTTTTTATCGGCATGCTTTTAACGCCTCCTGACGTTTTTTCACAAACTTTACTCGCGGTGCCGATGTGCTTGCTCTTTGAGCTTGGCCTGTTAGTAGCTCGTTTTTATCAACCCAAAGATGATGAAAGTGCGGTTGAAAACAACAATGAATCAGAAAAAACAGAATAGTGAATCGATTAATATATAAAATGGGGGCTTAGCCCCTTTTTTATTGCATTGATGTCATCCTCGTGTTTTTTTTCATAAAACAATATCTTTTGGTTTATTCGCGACTAAATGTGATTTATAGCTTAGTAAAAGTGTCGTATTTTCACCTAAAACATCATCATTTTATTAGGTTATTATCTTTGTTTTTATTTTCTATTTAATAAATTGGGTAATTTTTTAGATAATTTCTTTCTGTTTTGTTTTTCTTTAAATTTCCTTCATAAAAGTTATTGCAACGTTAAATTGCTCATTGCATATTGTCATTGCGCCCTATGAGGCGAACATAATAAAAAACACAATACACACAACATCAACAACAAAGAAGGAAATTCATTATGTCAACAGTTGCTTCCTTAGATGCATTCTTAGCACAAGTCGCTCAACGTGATGGTCATCAACCTGAGTTTTTACAAGCGGTTAGAGAAGTGTTTACTTCTATTTGGCCTTTTTTAGAAGCTAATCCTAAATATCGTTCAGAGGGATTGTTAGAACGTTTAGTCGAGCCTGAACGTGCATTTCAATTCCGTGTAGCTTGGACCGATGACAATGGTCAGGTGCAAGTCAACCGTGCATTTCGAGTGCAATTTAATAGTGCAATTGGTCCATTTAAGGGCGGTATGCGATTCCATCCATCAGTAAATTTATCTATCTTAAAATTCTTGGGTTTTGAGCAAATATTTAAAAATGCTTTAACTACATTGCCTATGGGCGGAGCAAAAGGTGGTTCGGACTTTGATCCAAAAGGAAAATCAGATGCAGAAGTCATGCGTTTTTGCCAAGCATTGATGGCTGAACTTTATCGCCATGTAGGGGCTGATACTGATGTACCAGCAGGTGATATAGGTGTTGGTGGGCGCGAAGTTGGTTATCTAGCTGGCTATATGAAAAAATTATCAAATCAAGCTGCATGCGTCTTTACTGGGCGTGGATTATCTTTTGGTGGTAGCTTAATTCGTCCAGAAGCAACGGGATATGGGTTAGTTTATTTTGCTCAAGCCATGTTAGCTGAAAAAGGCGATAGTTTTGCGGGTAAAGTTGTATCGGTTTCTGGTTCTGGTAACGTTGCGCAATATGCTATTGAAAAAGCATTATCGCTTGGCGCAAAAGTGGTGACTTGCTCTGACTCATCAGGCTATGTTTATGATGCTGAGGGATTTACTACTGAAAAATTAGCCGCACTTTTAGAAATTAAAAATGTAAAACGGGGTCGAGTAAAAGATTATGCAGAACAATTTGGTTTGCAATATTTTGAAGGTAAACGCCCTTGGGAAGTGAAAGTTGATATTGCGCTTCCTTGTGCAACTCAAAATGAATTAGAACTTTCTGATGCTCAACTTTTAATTAAAAATGGCGTGAGATTGGTCGCTGAAGGCGCCAATATGCCAACTACCATTGAAGCAACCGACGCGTTACAGGCTGCAGGTGTATTATTTGGACCTGGTAAAGCGGCTAATGCAGGTGGCGTGGCGACTTCTGGTTTAGAAATGGCGCAAAGCTCACAACGTTTGTATTGGACTGCAGAAGAAGTGGATGCAAAATTGCATCGAATCATGTTAGACATTCACGCAAACTGTAAAAAATATGGCACGATTGAAGGTCAAGAAAATATCAACTATGTAGTAGGTGCAAACGTAGCAGGTTTTGTCAAAGTTGCTGATGCTATGTTGGCACAAGGTGTTTATTAATCCTCAAAATTTCAAATAGAAAATAACCGCACTTTAAAAAAGAGCGGTTATTTTTTCGGATAAAATTTGAATATAAGAAAGGCGACATTGAGTCGCCTTAGAGATGTTATTTATTTGAATTGTTTTCATCGCACTTATTGATATCACTACATTTACCGTAAAGATATAAACTGTGTGCTTTTAACTTAATACCATATTGTTGGCTAATTTCACGTTGACGTTGTTCGATGATATTGTCACTGAATTCAAATACTTTTCCGCAATCCTCGCAGATAATATGATCATGGTGTTCAGTTGGTGCTAGCTCAAATACAGATTTGTTACCTTCAAAATTGTGACGAATCAAAATACGAGCCTCGTCAAATTGATTTAATACTCTGTAAACAGTCGCTAAGCCAATTTCACTCCCTTGATCAAGTAGGATTTTGTATACATCTTCTGCTGAGAAATGTTCGTTTTTATGCTCTTGCATTAAGCTAAGAATCGTTAAACGAGGTTCAGTGATTTTTAATCCAGCTTTTTTAAGTAATTTAATGTTTTCTTCAGACATAAAGTTCCCTTCCTTTTATGTGAAAAATTCTAAGCGAGCTCGGCTAAACACATTTCATCGTAAATTTGTTTACACCATTTTTCTACACGTTCTGCCGTGAGTTCAGGTTGGCGATCTTCATCAATACACAACCCAATGAAAGTTCCATCTTCTAATAATGCTTTTGATGCTTCAAAAGTATAGCCTTCAGTTGGCCAGTTACCCACAATGATTGCGCCGCGCGGTTCTACGATGTCGCGCACGGTGCCGATAGCATCGCAGAAATAATCAGCATAGTCTTCTTGATCGCCACAGCCGAAAATACCTACGAGTTTATCTGTAAAATCGATTTCTTCTAGCGTTGGGAAAAAATCATCCCAGTCAGCTTGTGCTTCGCCGTAATACCAAGTCGGAATACCGAAAAGTAAGAAATCGTATGCTTCAATATCTTCTTTACTACTTTTTGCAATATCACGAATATCGATTAAGTCATTACCTAATTGTTTTTGGATCATTTTCGCGATGTTTTCGGTATTGCCTGTGTCACTGCCATAAAATAGACCAACAACTGCCATTTTTCTTTCCTTTTAAAATTTAATGTATTGATTATAAATAGGGGATATCCCCTAAATTATGTGGGAGTATACTACAAAAGTATTCTCATTTAAATGAATTAATTCTTATTTACAAATCGCTCTATCGCACGTATAACAAATTCAGGTTTTTCAGCATGCACCCAATGCCCACAACCACTAATAGTAAAAGACGTCGCATAAGGAAATTGTTCTAAAATTTTTTCGCTATTCTCTATTTTTATATAAGAAGAATTTCCGCCTTTGATAAAGAGCGTCGGCGTGAGTACATGCACCTTTTCCCAATCCATAATGTTAGCGTAATTGTTGAAAAGTGCAGTGAGATTAAACCGAAAATAATCAGTTGAATTGGGGGCAAAAGATTTCAGCATAAATTGCACGACATCCTGATCATCAATTTCCTTTTCTAAGAGCGGTTTGGCTTCTTGACGAGTTTGAGGGGCTGCATTTTTGACAGCGAACAAGCCATTAAACACATCTTTATGTCCAAATCCTTCGTAAGGCAGGGGAGACATATCAATTACAATTAATTTTTCGACTAATTCTGGGCAAAGTGCGGTGATTTTCATGGCGGTTTTTCCGCCCATAGAATGACCAATTAATATCACTTTGGATAAATTTAAGTGGAGAATGACTGCAATAACATCTTCAGCCATAAGTTGATAATTCATTTTTTCCGAATGAAAACTATGGCCGTGATTACGCAGATCTATACGTAAAATATTATAATTTTCGCTAAAAGCTCTGGCGATGATGCCAAGGTTATTCATATCCCCGAATAAACCGTGAATAAAAACTAAAGTTGGAGAATTAATCGTTTGTTTTACTTGATGATATTGATAATTGAGCAATGAATTTGCCATAATTTTTGCGTGAGAATTTGTAAAGAAGTCGTTATAATTAAAAAAAATTCTAGCAAACAGAGAGAAAAAAATGAAGATCATTGAAGTTGATGAAGAATTATACCAATACATTGCGAGTCAAACCCGCTCTATTGGGGAAAGTGCTTCGGATATTTTACGCCGTTTGCTTAATTTACCGGCACATGCGAGAGTTTTCGCCGATGACTTAACATTTGCTCCGGCTGAAAATAACGAAAAAACAGAATCAAAAGTAGAAGTACAGACTGAACCAGCTAAGTCAGAAAGTGTAAAACCGACGAAAAAACAGCCGATAACTGCAATTAATCAGATCGTAGAAAAAGTTCAAACGTTGTTGAACTCGACAGAATTTCAAGAAGAAGGCAAAGCTGTTACGCGTTTCTTAGCTATTTTGCGCGTGCTTTATCGCACTAATCCTGAGAGTTTTGCGCAAGCCACAGAATCTTTACAAGGCCGTACTCGAGTTTATTTTGCGCGTGATGAAGCAACATTGTTAATGACCGGCAATCATACAAAACCAAAACAAATTCCAGATACGCCTTATTGGGTTATTACTAACACAAACAGTGGCCGTAAAATGCTGATGTTGGAAGGTGCAATGCAATCAATGGATTTGCCTGAAAGTTTAATTGACGAAGTGCGGGCATATTTCACGGTAAATTAATGATGTATCCTTGGCAAGCATTTGCTCTCCAACCTAAGTTTTCTCATAAAATCGCCTTGCGCACTGCACAGGGCGATATTTTTAATTGGGCGCAAGTAGCCGAGAAAGTGAATCAAACCGTTTCCTTTTTACAAAATAAAGGTGTAAATCCAGAAAGTGCGGTTGCTTTTGTTGGAAAAAATACAGAAAACATTTTATTTTTATATCTTGCTACAATCCAACTTGGTGCAAAAATTTTAGGTATTAATCCAGCTTTTCCTCAAGAAAAAATTACAGAATTATGTGAGATTCATCAAATTGATTTTTGTTTTTATGATGAAGATTTGAGGGATTTTCCAAAAGCTGATGTTGTAATCCAAAAAGCTGATTTCTTTCGCCCAGCTACAATGACGCTCACGTCTGGCTCGACAGGTGTGCCAAAAGCGGTAGTGCATAATGTTCAAGCGCATTTAGATAATGCGAAGGGCGTATGTGAATTGATGAAGTTTGATAGCGAACATTCTTGGCTACTTTCCTTGCCGTTATATCATGTTTCAGGACAAGGTATTGTTTGGCGTTGGTTGAGTTGTGGTGCTGAATTGCATTTTCCGAAAACGGATTTTTACGCTTCATTATTGGAGGCAACTCACGTTTCTCTTGTGCCAACGCAATTACAGCGTTTATTAGATTATTTACAGAAAAATCCGAGCATTTCATTTGCTACACGCCATATTTTACTGGGCGGTGCGCATATTCCGATAGAACTTACACAAAAAATGGTGAAATATGGTATTAAAACTTATTCTGGTTATGGAATGACGGAAATGGCGTCTACGGTTTTTGCCAAACAATCTGATAAAAAACAAGGCGTAGGGCAACCTTTATTAGGTCGAGAATATCGTTTGGTGAACGATGAAGTTTGGCTAAAAGGTGCGGGTTTGGCGATGGGGTATTGGAAAGATCGACAAATTTTTCCATTAACGAATAGTGACGGCTGGCTTCAGACAAAAGATAAAGGTATTTTGCAAGAGGGCGAACTGGTAATTATCGGACGACTTGATAATATGTTTATTTCAGGCGGTGAAAATATTCAGCCAGAAGAAATAGAGCAAGCGATTTTGAAAAATTCTATGGTGAAACAAGTTTTTGTTTTACCCAAAGCCGATCATGAATTTGGCTATCGCCCAGTTGCGATTGTTGCTTTGAATGAACCCTTTAATCAAAGTGCGGTCGAAAAACTCATTAAATTTTTACAAGATAAATTGGCTCGCTTTAAACAGCCAATAGCTTATTATGAATTGCCAGTAGATTTATCTGCTGGAGCAATAAAAATATCACGTAAAGTGCTTGCCGATTGGTTAGCCAAACAAATAAACGAACAATAAAAAATACAGGTAACTTATGAAAACATCACGTTTTTTCACCGCACTTTTAGCTACAGCTTTAATTGGTTGGGCGACGGTGCATCCAACACTGGCTGCAAACAAAAGCAAAATATTATTACCTACGGAGCAAGAACTCACTGCAGATTTAGCTGATGTGCAAAAAATGGCTGATGGTGATGTAAAAACAGCACTTATTAATGAATTGCAAACCTCTTTAGATTTATTGCAACTCATTCAAACTCAACAAAAAAATAATGAAGATTTACATGATGTTTTAGCCCATGCTGATAGTGAAATTAAGAAAAATAATGCAGATTTATTGGCGTTTAAGAAGCAGTTAGAACAATCTAAATCTGTCGATTATCAAGCACAAAATTTAGCAGATTTACAGGCTACATTAAGTAAATTTAATGTTCAACAGCAGGAAACCCAAACTGCATTAAGTAAAGCGAATACTCAATTAGCGGGGCAAAGTTCTGTATCTGAGCGTGCACAAACCAGTCTTACTGAGAATTTGAAACGCACACAAGAAATTAATCAACAATTAGCCGATAGCAATCTTACAAAAACTTTACGTCAAAAAAATCAAATAGAATTACAGTTGATTGATTTAAAAAACGCTTACAACCAAGATTTATTGAAAAATAGCGATCAGCTGACATTGCTCTATCAAAGCCGTTATGATTTGTTGAATGCTCGTTTGCAACTGCTACAACAACAAATTGTGGCGATCCAAGAAGTGATTAATCAGAAAAACTTGGCGCAAACTCAAAACCAAGTCGAACAAGCTCAGCAACAGCAACAAAATAGTGCGAAAAATGCTTATATTCAGAAAGAATTGGCACGTAATGCAGAGTTGAGTCAATATTTGTTACAACAAACGGAAAAGACGAACATCTTGACGCAAGATGATTTAAGAATGCGTAATGTGTTTGATAGCCTAACTCAAACTCAACATACCATCGAGGAGCAAATTAGCGCATTACAAGGTACGTTGGTGCTTTCTCGTATTATCCAGCAACAAAAACAAAAATTACCGACGAATTTAAATATTCAAGGTTTATCAAAACAAATTGCGGATTTGCGTGTTCAAATTTTCGATATTACTCAAAAACGTAATGAGCTTTATGATTTAGACGCGTATATTGCTAAAGTCGAATCAGATGAAGGTGAAAAATTTACTAACACCGAAAAAATACAATTAACTAATTTATTGACTGAGCGTCGTAAAATGAGTTCTGACTTAATTAAGTCATTGAATAATCAACTTAATTTAGCCATTTCTTTAGAACTCACACAACAGCAAATTACTCAGATAAGTGATCAAATTCAATTAAAACTAGATCAACAGAGTTTCTGGGTTAAAAGCAATAGCCCTATAAATTTGGATTGGTTTGCTGAATTGCCGAGGGCATTTATAGCGCAAGTCGATGGTATTGTGAAAAAAATTGGTTTACCCACAAATTACAGTAACTTGCCTTACTTACTGATGTACTGCTTGGGCTTGTTTGTCGTGGGTGGCGCTATTTTTAAATTCAAAGATCGCATCAAACAACGTCTGTCAAAAATTAATGGTGAAATTAACCGATTAAAATATGATAATCAGTGGAATACACCACAAGCTTTATTGCTTACTGCATTTTTAACGCTTTCTGGAACTTTATGGTTCTTAGCCATTTGTCAAATGCTTGGCTTTTTCTTGATGAAAAATCCAACTGAGTTTTGGGATTGGTCGTTTAGTATGGCGGGCTATTGGTGGTTCTTCACGTTTTGGCTTTCTTTATTTCGCCCGAATGGAATTTTTGTCCGTCACTTTGAATTTTCTCAACAAAGTGCGGTGCGTTTTCAAAGTGTAATTAAACGTATTGTTGTAGCGGTTGTTTTATTACTGAATACATCAGTATTTAGTAATGTGACTGATTATGGATTAGCAAATGATGTGATTGGACAGGTGAATACGATAGTTTCATTGTTGTTTTGCATTATTATCATCGCACCACGTTTCAAAAATGTGCTACGTTCTTACGAAGATGAGAAAAAAAGCCATAATCACATTATTGTCAAAATCGTTCAATTCGGTTTACAGATTATTCCTGTTGGCTTAGTCATATTAGTTGCGTTGGGATACTATTACACTGCGTTGAATTTAATACAGCATTTGATTAATTCTTATATTGCATGGTGTGTGTGGTGGTTAATTCGTCAAGTGATTTATCGTGGTATAACTGTATCTTCTCGTCGCTTGGCTCATCGTCGTTTAGAAGAAAAACTCCGTCAAAAACAAGCAGGCTTTAATGATGGTTCGACATCCGATGATGTTGTTGTTCTGAATGAAAAAGAAGAAGGTTTAGCGTTAAATGAAGTTCGTAGTCAATTATTACGTTTTGCTGATCTCTTTATTTGGACTGCGTTGATTGGAATTTTCTATTACGTTTGGTCAGATCTTGTCACGGTGGCAAGTTATTTGCGTGAAGTGACCTTATGGCAGCAAACAACAACTACTGAAGCAGGTACAGTGACAGAAAGCATTACTTTATTTAATCTTCTTGTTGCCTTAGTTATCGTAGGGATTACTTATGTATTGGTACGTAACATTTCGGGTATTTTAGAAGTATTGATTTTCTCTCGCGTGAATCTTTCACAAGGTACGCCCTATACCATTACGACGTTGCTCACTTATATTTTTATCGCTATTGGTGGCGCGTGGGCATTTGCAACCTTGGGTATGTCTTGGTCAAAATTACAATGGTTATTCGCCGCACTTTCTGTTGGCCTTGGTTTTGGTATGCAAGAGATTTTTGCTAACTTTGTTTCTGGTATTATTTTGTTATTTGAACGCCCAATTCGAGTAGGTGATACCGTTACAATTAATGGAGTGAGCGGGACTGTTGCGAAAATTCGTATTCGTGCAATTACGTTGATTGATTTTGATCGTAAAGAAGTGATTGTGCCAAATAAATCTTTTGTAACAGGGCAGGTAATTAACTGGGCACTTTCTAACACTATGACGCGTTTAGTGATCAATGTTGGTGTCGCTTATGGTTCTAATCTTGAATTAGTGAAGAAATTATTGCTACAAGCCGCAAATGAGCAGACAACAGTATTAAAGGATCCTGAACCAAGAGCCTATTTCTTGAATTTTGGTGCCAGCACCTTGGATCACGAATTGCGCGTTTATGTTGCTCAACTTGCTGAACGTACAAATACGATTGATGCACTTAATCGCCGTATTAATGAGCTCTTTGCAGAAAACAATATTGATATTGCATTTAACCAACTTGATGTTTTTATCAAAAATAATGATACTGGCGAAGAAATGCCTTTTATTGAAGTAAAAAATAAGTGAGAAATTATGGCGGGTAACACAATCGGACAACTTTTTCGTGTGACAACTTTTGGGGAGTCACATGGTATTGCATTAGGCTGTATCGTTGATGGGGTACCGCCAAATCTTGAATTATCAGAGAACGATATTCAGCCAGATTTAGATCGTCGTAAACCCGGGACATCTCGATATACCACGCCGCGTCGTGAAAACGATGAAGTTCAAATTTTATCTGGTGTGTTTGAAGGAAAAACCACAGGCACAAGTATTGGAATGATCATTAAAAATGGTGATCAGCGTTCGCAAGATTATGGTGACATTAAAGATCGTTTTCGCCCAGGACATGCTGATTTTACCTATCAGCAAAAGTATGGCATCCGTGATTACCGTGGCGGTGGGCGTTCGTCAGCGCGTGAAACAGCGATGCGAGTTGCAGCGGGAGCGATTGCAAAAAAATATTTACGCGAACATTTTGGTATTGAAGTCCGCGGTTTTTTAAGCCAAATTGGTAGTGTAAAAATTGCTCCGCAGAAAGTGGGGCAAATTGATTGGGAAAAGGTAAACAGTAATCCATTCTTTTGTCCTGATGAAAGTGCGGTAGAAAAATTCGATGAATTGATCCGTGAACTTAAAAAAGAAGGGGATTCTATTGGCGCAAAACTTACCGTTATTGCAGAAAATGTTCCAGTCGGATTAGGTGAGCCAGTATTTGACCGTTTAGATGCGGCTCTTGCCCATGCATTAATGGGAATTAATGCAGTAAAAGGCGTCGAAATTGGAGATGGTTTTACAGTGGTTGAACAACGTGGCTCAGAACATCGTGATGAAATGACCCCCGATGGCTTTGAAAGCAATCATGCGGGCGGTATTTTAGGTGGAATTAGTTCTGGTCAACCGATAATTGCCACTATTGCGCTAAAACCGACTTCAAGTATTACGATTCCTGGTCGTTCAATCAATCTTAATGGAGAACCCGTAGAGGTTGTCACAAAAGGTCGACACGATCCTTGTGTGGGTATTCGTGCTGTGCCAATCGCAGAAGCCATGATGGCGATTGTCTTATTAGATCATCTATTACGTTTTAAGGCACAGTGTAAGTGATCTTAATGTAATATTTAAGACTAGGTTGCCATCTCCTAGATAAGCTTTGATGTTACCCCTTTGAGCAATGCATATTCCTCAAAGGGGAGTTATTTTTTTATCGTGGGTATATTTATCGACGATGAAACTATTGATGATAATATTAAAATGAATAAAATTTTATTAAAAATAACCATAATTTTTATCATACTTTTCTCTCTGAACGTTGTTGGGGCTCCTCTCGATTGGCAAAAAGTGAAACGTCCTATTCCAAGTGACGATGGTAAAGCAAAACCTATTGGTAGTTATATCAATGGGTGTATTATTGGGGCGCAAGCACTACCACCTAAAGGGGAAGGTTACCAAGTGATTCGTATGAATCGCAATCGCTATTATGGTCACCCAAATATGATTCAGTATCTTAAACGTTTGGGACAACGCGCTAAAGCTGCTGGGTTGCCAACGATGTTAGTAGGCGATATTGCCATGCCTGGTGGCGGACGATTTTTAACTGGTCATGCTAGCCATCAGATGGGATTAGATGCAGATATTTGGTTAAGAATGGGCGAAATGTCCGATGCCGATGCGCTGAATTCTGATGGTAAAGGTTTATTAGTTGTAGATAGAAAGGCGCAACGAGTGGATGAACGCGTATGGAATAGCAATCATGCGACGTTAATCAAGTTAGCCGCGCAAGATCCAAGTGTGACACGTATTTTTGTTAACCCCGCGATTAAGGTAAAATTATGCCAAACCGCTGGCAATGATCGCGGTTGGCTACACAAAGTTCGTCCTTGGTATGGCCACGACTCTCATTTTCATGTTCGTTTAACTTGCCCAGCAGATGCGCCTTATTGTGAAAATCAAGCACCTGTTCCTGCCAGTGATGGTTGTGGAGACGAATTATATTCTTGGTTTGAACCGCCAAAACCAGGCGCTTCAGTGAGCAAACCTAAAGTTACACCACCAGAGCCGTTTTTGTGCCAACAAATTTTGAACTCACCGAATCGGAGTGAATGGTTAGAATAGCATTAAGGTAAATCAATATGGATATCGGAATTGATCTTTTAGCAATATTGTTTTGTGTTGGTTTTGTCGCATCATTTATCGATGCAATTGCTGGTGGTGGTGGATTAATCACTATTCCAGCGTTGCTCATGACAGGTATGCCACCTGCAATGGCGTTAGGCACCAACAAATTGCAAGCTATGGGGGGCGCATTATCTGCAAGCCTTTATTTCTTGCGAAAAAGAGCGGTCAATTTACGCGATATTTGGTTTATTTTGATTTGGGTTTTCTTAGGTTCTGCCCTAGGTACATTATTAATTCAATCAATTGATGTGGCGATTTTCAAAAAAATTCTACCTTTTTTGATTTTAGCCATTGGTCTATATTTTTTATTTACCCCTAAATTAGGTGATGAAGATCGTAAACAGCGTTTAAGTTACATGTTATTTGGTCTTTTAGTTAGCCCATTTTTAGGTTTTTATGATGGCTTCTTTGGTCCAGGAACTGGCTCAATCATGAGTTTAGCCTGTGTTACTTTACTAGGATTTAATCTCCCGAAAGCGACAGCACATGCAAAAGTGATGAACTTTACGTCTAATCTTGCTTCTTTTGCGCTTTTCTTATTGGGCGGACAAATTCTTTGGAAAGTGGGTTTCGTGATGATGGCTGGGAGCATTTTAGGTGCAAATTTAGGCGCCAAAATGGTGATGACGAAAGGTAAAACCTTGATTCGACCGATGGTTGTTATCATGTCTTTTATGATGACTGCTAAAATGGTTTACGATCAGGGTTGGTTTCATTTTTAATTCGGAAAGCGCGCAAAAGTGCGGTTAAAATTAATTACATTTTATTATGTCGGATAATCAACAAAATTTACGTTTGACGGCGAGAGTGGGCTATGAAGCGCACTTTTCATGGTCGTATTTAAAGCCTCACTATTGGGGAATTTGGCTCGGTATTTTCTTTTTATTATTGTTAGCATTTGTGCCTTTTCGTCTGCGAGATAAATTGGCGGGGAAATTAGGTATTTGGATTGGACATAAAGCAAAGAAACAGCGTACGCGTGCACAAACTAACCTGCAATATTGTTTCCCTCATTGGACTGAACAACAACGTGAGCAAGTCATGGATAAAATGTTTGCGGTTGTTGCACAAGTTATGTTTGGTATTGGTGAGATTGCCATCCGTTCAAAGAAACATTTGCAAAAACGCAGCGAATTTATCGGTCTTGAACATATCGAACAGGCAAAAGCTGAAGGCAAGAATATTATTCTTATGGTGCCACATGGCTGGGCGATTGATGCCTCGGGCATTATTTTGCACACTCAAGGTATGCCAATGACTTCTATGTATAATCCACATCGTAATCCATTGGTGGATTGGCTTTGGACAATTACACGCCAACGTTTCGGCGGAAAAATGCATGCTCGCCAAAATGGTATTAAACCTTTTTTAAATCATGTTCGTAAAGGTGAAATGGGTTATTACTTACCTGATGAAGATTTTGGAGCCGAGCAAAGCGTATTTGTTGATTTCTTTGGAACTTATAAAGCGACATTGCCGGGATTAAATAAAATGGCAAAACTTTCTAAAGCCGTTGTTATTCCAATGTTTCCTCGTTATAACGCTGAGGCTGGCAAATATGAAATAGAAATTCATCCTGCAATGAATTTAAGTGATGAGCCTGAACAATCAGCCCGAGCAATGAATGAAGAAATAGAATCTTTTGTTACGCCAGCGCCAGAGCAATATGTTTGGATTTTGCAATTATTGCGTACAAGGAAGGATGGCGAAGATCTTTATGATTAAGAGTAGGTTTAAACTTCATATTCTCGAAAACGGATATTCAACAAGGTAAATAAAAATGGAAGAAAAAATTCGGCTGACGCAATACAGCCATGGTGCGGGTTGAGGTTGTAAAATTTCGCCTAAGGTGTTAGGGACAATTTTACATTCAGAACTGGAAAAATTTTATGATCCAAATTTGCTCGTCGGCAATGAAACAGCTGACGATGCAGCGGTGTATGATCTTGGTAATGGAACTGCAATTATCAGTACCACCGACTTTTTCATGCCGATTGTGGATGATCCTTTTGATTTTGGACGAATTGCCGCGACCAATGCCATTAGTGATATTTTTGCTATGGGCGGTAAGCCGATTATGGGAATCGCCATTTTAGGTTTTCCAACCAATGTATTGCCCGCAGAAGTTGCACAGAAAATTGTTGATGGTGGTCGCTTTGCTTGCCATCAAGCGGGTATTGCTTTGGCGGGGGGACATTCCATTGATTCGCCTGAACCTATTTTTGGTTTAGCCGTGACAGGCGTAATTGACACTGAAAAAGTGAAACGTAATGCGTCTGCAAAATCAGGTTGTAAGCTTTATATGACGAAACCGCTTGGTATTGGTATTTTGACGACGGCGGAGAAAAAAGGAAAACTAAAATCAGAACATCAAGGTTTAGCCACTGCCGCTATGTGCCAAATGAATTCTATTGGCAGCCAATTTTCCCAAGTGGAGGGCGTCACTGCAATGACGGATGTTACAGGATTTGGTTTACTCGGACATTTAATTGAAATCTGTGAAGGTTCAAATTTAAGTGCGGTAGTTTTTGCGGACAAAATTAAAACCTTGGACGGTGTTAAAGATTATATTGCTCAAGGTTGCGTACCAGGCGGAACGGGGCGTAATTTTGAAAGTTATGGACATAAAGTGGGTCTATTAAACGAAGAACAAAAAGCGATTTTGTGTGATCCTCAAACATCAGGCGGCTTATTAGTGGCAGTTGAGCCTAATAGTGTTCAAACGGTCATTGAAATAGCCAAAGATGCAGGCATTGATTTATATGAAGTGGGGGAATTAAAACCTAAATCAGAATCCGATGTTGTCGTTGAAATAGCTTAATAAAAAAGCGTGGAAATTTTGAAATCCACGCTTTTTTATTTTATAGAAGGATTATTTTTCGATAACTTCTAATCCGCCCATATATGGACGTAGTACTTCTGGCACGGTGATTGAACCATCCGCATTTTGATAGTTTTCAAGCACTGCCACTAAAGTACGACCAACCGCTAAGCCAGAACCATTTAAGGTGTGCACTAAGCGGGTTTTCTTATCACCTTTCGCTTTACAACGTGCTTGCATACGGCGAGCTTGGAAATCCCACATATTTGAGCAAGAAGAAATTTCGCGATAAGTATTTTGTGCAGGCACCCAAACTTCTAAGTCGTAAGTTTTACAAGAACCAAAGCCCATATCGCCTGTGCAAAGTAAAACTTTACGGTATGGTAAATTTAATAATTGCAATACTTTTTCCGCATGACCAGTTAATTCTTCGAGTGCTTCCATTGATTTATCTGGATCAACGATTTGTACCATTTCCACTTTATCAAATTGGTGCATACGAATTAAACCGCGAGTATCACGACCGTAAGAGCCTGCTTCAGAACGGAAACATGGCGTATGTGCGGTCATTTTTATTGGTAATTCTGCTTCATCAATAATCACGTCACGCACTAAATTAGTGACGGGCACTTCTGCAGTTGGAATTAATGCGTAAGGTTGTTCACCTTCTAAGGCTAAAGTATGGAATAAATCTTCACCGAATTTTGGTAATTGACCTGTTCCATAAAGCGTTGCGTGATTTACTAAATAAGGCACGTAGGTTTCCAAATAGCCGTGTTGTTCAGTATGAAGATCTAACATGAATTGCGCTAATGCACGGTGCATTTTAGCGATTTGACCTTTCATCACAGCGAAACGAGCACCAGCTAATTTAGCCCCTGCGGCAAAATCTAAGCCATTGGCGTCTTCGCCCAAAGTGACATGATCTTTCACTTCAAAATCAAATGTATGCGGAGTGCCCCAACGTAAGATTTCTTTATTTTCGGTGTCATCTTTGCCTAATGGCACTTCGTCTGCGGGGAGATTTGGAATACTTAATGCAATTTGATTGATTTCTGCAAGTACCGCATCTAATTGTGCTTTTGCTTCAGTCAATTGGTTGCCCATATTATCCACTTCAGCCAATAATGGTTCGATATTTTCACCGCGTGCTTTCGCAGCACCAATAGCTTTTGAACGAGTATTACGTTCAGCTTGTAAATTTTCGGTAGTGACTTGTAAGTTCTTGCGTTGTTCTTCTAATGAGGTGAGTTTTTCTGTATCAAGAATAAAGTTACGTTTTACTTTTAATTTTTCTGCGACTTCCGCTAAATTATTACGGAGCAAATTTGGATCGATCATAGAATTTCCTTACTTTTTTCGTTGAAATGAAAATAACTTTATTCTAGCGTGCTTTATTCAAATAAACCAGTTAAAAGCTGAGGGAAAAGCAAGATTCTGAAAATAAAGAAAAATACACCGCACTCAGACATTAAATAATGAATTGATTACAAAATGGAAATCGTTATTTGAACAAGTGAAAAATGCAGCGGACGCTAAAATTGACGTTTCTTGGGAAAACAAATTGAAAATGATGCAATCTGTTCAACCGTTAGATAATAATTTGGTGGCATTTCATTTTGTTCAACAGCCTAATCTTGTAATGGCAGAGAAACCTTATGTTATTTCAACGGGGATTGGTGCTGGCTTTGGAATTATTCTTAGTTTGTTAGCTATGTTGGTTTTAGGTGCAGGAAGAAATAAAAAAGCAAAAGAGTAAAGGATCATTTGAGAGAAATAAATTTTTGTGATCGTTGTCAAATTTTTAAGATCGTCTTCTGTTTATTTGGGGCGAATGTAGTAAACTGAAACCAGTTAAAACCACTATAGGAGCAATGCTATGTTTCCCGAATACCGAGAATTAATCACCAAACTTAAAAGTAATGATGCTTATTTCGATCGTCTTTTTGAAAAGCATAACGAATTAGATCATGAAATTAAGAATATGCAGGAAAATATTCAGCTCGCCACTCATATGGAAATTGAGGCTTTGAAAAAAGAAAAATTACGGATTAAAGATGAGCTTTATGAATACCTCAAGAAAAAATCACAAGAATAGTAGAAAGCCGACAAATGTCGGCTTTTTTGTTGCACTGTTTTAGGTTACACAACAGGTTTTTGTCGATAAAACAATAGGCCCGGTAAAGCCAATCCAAATACTATTGCGCCTAGGATAAAACTGGTATTAATAAAGGAACTAATCATTTGTTCAAATAAAGCATCGGAAAAGCCGAAATGATGGATTTGTACCATTGAAATCATTGCTTTATAGGCATGAACACCGGGGATCATCGGGATAATTGCGGCAACGGTGAAGGCTTTGGGATGGGCTAAATAACGATGGGAAAGATGTACCCCTAAAAATCCAATCACGCAAGTTGCAAAGAAGGTGGCAAATACAATAGGCATATCAATATGCAGTAATAATGTGCGTGTAACATGCCCAAGTGCGGCTAAAATTGCGCAATATTTTAAGGCCTTGGGCGGTACATTAAATACTAGAGCAAAGCCCACGGCTGGAATGGCGGCAAATAACATATCATCAAGTAATTTGAAGATAAATATTGTGATGTCTAATAACATTTTAATGCCCCCAAGTTGTAATATGTAATACGCTTAATGCGAATACAATGCCAAGACATGCGCCAAAAGTGAGAATAGTCGCAATCGTCCAACGGCCTAATCCCATATTGACGTAACCTTTTAATATATCCGCCAAAGAATTAATCAGAGGAAACCCCGGCACAAGTAATAACACACTAGATGCTAAAGCAATTTGAGGATCGTTACCTAAGTTATATTTTAAGCTCACGCCAGAAATCAGCGAGGCGACAAAAGAGGTGATGGAAAAGACGATAAGGGGATTATAGTGCCGTTTAGAAAATTCTTGTCGCACAAACATGGCAATGGCTGCCGCCACAAAGGTGATGCCACAAATCACCCAGTCTCCACCAGATAAATGGGCGAACGCCGCACAAGATAAGCCTATCATGAATACAACTAACCATCGGTTATATTTAAGCGGTTTTAATTGATCCAGTTTTCTTTGTGCGATTTCTAAGTCATACAAATGATGTTCAACAGCAATCACAATGCGCTGAACATCAGTGACCATTTGCATATTAATGCCTTTATCCGTATTTTTTCTTGCGGTGGTAATGCAATGATTATCGGATAAGGTCGTCAGCACCACCGCATTTGCCGTAAGCGCACATTCTACACTTTCTACGCCAAGTGCTATGCCTAAACGCTGTGCCATTTGCACCACCACGGTACTTTCTGCCCCATGTTGTAACAAGAGCAGTGCCGTTTGTACGCACACGCGAGTCACCGCCCGTTGATATTCGTGCTCCATATCTTTCTTCTCTATCAAAATATACCTATAAATAATTATAAAAATGTTTTCTGAAAAATGCTCAAAAAAAGAACCGCACTTATGATCCAAGTCAAAAGTGCGGTTCAATTTGTCTGAGTTTTTATGATTAAAGTTTGACGACTTTCGCTTGTTTAATCATATTATCGCCCACTTCAAGAATGGTAATTTGCAAGCCATCAATTTCGCAAACCGTGCCTTCATCGGGAATTTCTTCTAAGTGTTCGAGGATTAAACCATTAAACGTGCGGGCATCTTCGGTATCCAATTCCCAGTTAAACATTTTGTTGAGATCGCGTAGGTTGGCAGAGCCATCGATAATCATGGAACCATCGGATTGTTGAGTTACTTCCTCATCTATGCTTGGGGCAGTGGAAGTGGTAAAATCACCAACGATTTCTTCCAAAATATCTTCCAACGTCACAAGGCCTTTAATATCACCGTATTCGTCCACCACTAAGCCAATGCGTTCTTTATTTGCACGGAAATTCGCAAGTTGCGTTTTTAATGGCGTGCTTTCAGGAATGAAATACACTTCATCCGCGGCACGAATTAAGGTTTCTTTGGTAAATTCATTTTTTTCAAGCAGTAAGCGGAATGCTTCACGCACGCGCAAAATGCCAAGCACTTGTTCATCAAGGCTGCCTTTGTAAAGCACCACGCGGTTATGTGCCGCATGATTGAGCTGGCGCATAATGGCTTTCCAGTCATCATCAATATCAATGCCGCCAATTTCGTTGCGTGGAACCATAATGTCATCAACGGTTACTGTTTCCATATCTAAAATAGAAAGCAACATTTGTGGATGTTGTTCATCAGGTGTGGCTTCGCCTGCTTCTGATACGATACTACGAAGTTCCTCACGGCTAATTACTTGTTTTTGCATATCGGGTTTTAGCCCGACCAGATGCATTAATGATTTGGTAAAAATATTCATCAGCCAAACTAGTGGATAGAAGATTTTAAGTAATACCGTCAAAATATGGCTGGACACAAAACCGACTTTTTCCGCGTGCATTGCAGCCACAGTTTTGGGGAAAATTTCAGAAAAGACAAGCATCACGAAAGTGAGCAAACCCGTTGCAATCGCCACGCCTGCATCACCGTATAAACGCATACCAATCATGGTCGCAATCGCCGATGCGCTGATATTCACAAGGTTATTAAAAATAAGAATAAAGCTTAACAAGGTATCTGGCTTTTCTAGCAGTTTTTCTGCTTTTTGTGCGCCTTTATTGCCTTGTTCGGATAGAAAACGAAGACGATATTTATTGAGAGAGAGTAGTCCGGTTTCTGAGCCGGAAAAATAGGCAGATAGCACTAAACAGATAATGAGAATAATAAATAAAGTACTAAGGGGAATACTGTCCAAGGGAAAATCCTTTTGTTCGTTAATCAACAAAAAGTGCGGTCATTTTTCACCGCACTTTTTACCTGTTATTTGATTTTGCTAAATCAAATGGCTACTGAAATAGCCAAGAGTGGGCAGAATGATACCTGAAATTGGCTAAATAATCATTCTTTTTCCTTATCTCCTATGCTTTCTTCATGAAATTGCCTACTCAAAAAGCCATTTTCATTTGAAATGATGAAAAACGCCTAAATTTCGGTATAATCAGCGCAATTTTTTAAGAAAAACAGGATTGTTAGCCATGTTTGAGAATTTATCGGATCGCCTTTCCAAAACTTTACGTAATATCACAGGAAAAGGCCGTTTAACGGAAGATAATATTAAAGAAACCTTACGCGAAGTGCGTATGGCATTACTTGAAGCAGATGTTGCTTTACCTGTGGTGCGTGAGTTTATCGCAAAAGTAAAAGAAAGCGCGCTTGGGGAAGAAGTCAATAAAAGTTTAACGCCGGGGCAAGAGTTCTTAAAAATCGTTCAGCGTGAGCTTGAAAAAGCCATGGGCGAAGCGAATGAGAGTTTAAATCTTGCAACTCAACCACCAGCAGTTATCTTAATGGCGGGTTTACAAGGTGCAGGTAAAACCACCAGTGTGGGTAAATTGGCAAAATTCTTGCGTGAACGCCATAAAAAGAAAGTGTTAGTGGTGTCTGCCGACGTATATCGTCCTGCTGCGATTAAGCAACTTGAAACCTTGGCTCAATCCGTTGGCGTGGATTTTTTCCCATCGGATGTTAAACAAAATCCAGTTGATATTGCTAAATCGGCGCTTGCTGATGCAAAACTGAAATTCTACGATGTGTTGATTGTGGATACGGCGGGTCGCTTACACGTTGATACAGCGATGATGGACGAAATAAAGCAAGTCCATGCAGCATTAAACCCAATCGAAACCCTTTTCACCGTAGATGCGATGACTGGTCAAGATGCGGCCAATACGGCAAAAGCCTTTAATGAAGCATTGCCGCTTACGGGGGTTATTTTGACGAAAGTGGACGGTGATGCGCGCGGTGGTGCGGCATTATCAATTCGTCAAATCACAGGTAAACCAATTAAATTCTTGGGTGTGGGTGAGAAAACAGAAGCGCTTGAGCCTTTCCATCCTGATCGTGTTGCTTCCCGTATTTTGGGCATGGGCGATGTGCTTTCCCTTATCGAAGATCTTGAACGTTCTGTAGACCGTGAAAAAGCAGAAAAAATGGCGCAGAAATTCAAGAAAGGAGATGATTTCACTTTAGATGATTTCCGCGAGCAGCTTATTGAGATGAAAAAAATGGGCGGCATGATGTCTATGCTTGAGAAATTACCGGGTGCAAAAAATTTGCCTGATCATGTTAAAAATCAAGTAGATGACAAAATGTTTATCAAAATGGAAGCGATCATTAACTCCATGACCTTAAAAGAACGTGCAAACCCAGATATTATCAAAGGATCTCGCCGTCGTCGTATTGCATTAGGCTCTGGCACTCAAGTGCAAGATGTCAATAAATTACTTAAACAATTCGATGAAATGCAACGTATGATGAAGAAAATGCGTAAAGGCGGTATGGCTAAAATGATGCGTGGAATGCAAGGCTTAATGGGCGGTGGCTTAGGCGGTCTTGGCGATTTAGGCGGAATGTTTAAACGATAATTTCAGAAGATAAAAGTGCGGTTAAAAAAGAGATATTTTTAACCGCACTTTTGTATTTTACGCTGGATTATCTATATCTTTAAATTCTACATCAAAGCCATATTCTTTCGCCAACCATTCACCTAATGCCTTGATGCCATATCGTTCTGTTGCGTGATGGCCGGCAGAGAAGAAATGTAATCCTTGCTCACGGGCAGAATGAATTGTTTGTTCTGACACTTCACCAGTAATAAATGCGTCGCAGCCTTGTTCTGCAGCAAGATCAATATAACCTTGTCCGCCACCGGTACAGATGCCAATTTTTCGGATTAAGTGCGGTCCGTTTTCAATGCAAATTAATGGTTTTCGATTTAACACTTTTTCTATTTTTTCTGCAAAGTCTTTACCTGTAATAGGTTCTTTTAATTCGCCCCAAACAGGGATACTCACGGAGCCTTTTTCTAATGGTTGTAAATTTTCAATGTCGAGCAGTTTGGCTAATTGTGCATTGTTGCCTAATTCTGGGTGCACATCTAATGGCAAATGATAGCCATATAAATTAATGTCGTTCACTAAAAGGGCTTTAATTCGCTTGCCTTTCATTCCTCGAATACAAGGGTTTTCACTTTTCCAAAAATAGCCATGATGAACCAAAATCGCATCGGCGTTTTGACTGATTGCGTAATCAATTAGAGCCTGACTCGCCGTTACGCCAGTAATGATTTTTTTGATTTCTGTTTTACCTTCGACTTGTAAGCCGTTGGGCGCATAGTCATTGATTTTATCGGAAGAAAGTTTTTGATTAATGAGTTGTTCAAGTTCGAGATTATTCATAATTGATCGTTGATTGGAAACAGGTGAGATATGGTACAAAATTCCAAAAAAAATGACTAGTGCGAAGGAGTGGGGGAATGCACTAGCCAAGTTTCATTACTATTAAATTACTATCTAGTATCTAAAACAGGATTCATTATATACATAAATTTATAGCGATCAAGGGGAAATAAGAAATTTTTTATTTTATTTAAAGTGCGGTTTAAATTTCTTACGTTTTTTAATAGTTCAATAAGTCAAATTTGTCAGTAAAGAAGGGAAGCTTGGCTTTGGTGAGAGGTGTTAATGATTGCAAGGAAAGCAAAATATTTCGTTGGGATGTGGCATCGTTGTGCTACAATTCGCAGGTTTTTTAATTTAGCAAAAAGGTTTACTTATGAAAAAATGGTTATTCATTATCGCTGGGGCATTGATTATTACAGCTTGTGCAAATAAAGATGTGTATTTTAACGGCGCAGAAGGTTCTCATTCAGGTGTTAAATTTGATAAAGATTCTCGCCAATGGGGATTGAATCAATAAAAAAGTGCGGTTATAAAGAAGCCTATCTTACAGAATTGTAGATAGGCTTTATTGTTTATATTCTTTAGTTTTCGCCCTTATTGAGGTTATTAATAAAATTTCATAGTTTTATTTTGATTTTAATAGTTCAATAATCTCTTTTAATGCCTTAATTTCATCATCTTTTTGAGCTAATAACGTATCTTTCATTGCCAGTAAACTATTTAATTTTTCATTTTCAGCTGTTAATACTTCATTAGTACCGAAATGACTGTTAGTTAAGTTATAAGAATTATCACCGCCTACCGCAAAGAAAATTGATCTATCCTTACAAGTAATTAATTCGCCCATATCAATATTAAATACATTCGCAATTTGCTGTAATTTATCTAAATTAATACTGCTTTGTCCACGTTCAATTTTTGCATAGCCATTCGGCGACATCGAAAGTTTTTCTGCCATTTCTTCTTGCGACCATTGATTGATTTCTCTCATTACGCGAATTTTATCGTGGACTTCCATTTTGTTTCCTTAAAGTGCGGTTTTAGAAAGTGTCAGATGAGTTTTTGACACTGTTCGGTTGTGGTGAAAAATTGCGGTTGAGTATAACATTTACACGAAATTTATCCAATCTTGAGGACTTTTTTATGACAATGACATTTACTAGATCATTATTAGCAACAGCCGTAATTGTGGGATTAACTGCTTGTGGTTCAGGTGGTGGTAATGGTATGAATAACAACACAACTAGTCAAGTTACAGGAAAAACGGGCGCAATGTATACCGTTTCATTAACTAATGATAATAAAATAGGGACGGTCACGAAAACACCATTAAATAGTTCTGATATTAATTCTCTGAATTTAGATAGCGCATCAACACAACGTATTAATGAAGCTATGAATAAAATTTCAGAGGAATTTAAATCAAAAACAGGATTAGATGTTGTTACTGGAGCAGCAATTGTTTCTAATGGAGAAAAGTTTCATATTATCTATAACGGTAATCCCACAGAAACAATGCCAGTACAAGGTTCAATCCATTATAAAGGTTCTGCCGTTTTAGGGGGATGGTCTGCGGATGCTCCACTCTCAATTGAAAAAGGAACCTCTCAATTTGATGTGAATTTTGCTGATAATACTTTAACTGGAACATTAAATGTTCCGAATTTTTCTCTTGTTTCCATATCAGCTAGCGTATCAGGAAATGGTTTTTCTGGTCGAGCTACATCCCCTGATGCTCCTGATGGTGCTGTTGTAGAGGGAAAATTTTATGGAAAAGATGTGCTTAGTTTATCAGGAATGTTAAAAACAAATACATTTACAGATAATTTTGGTGGGGCAGGGATCTTTAGTGCTATTGATGAAACGAAAATAACACAATAATGTTATTTATTCAGATAATGAAAAATATAATAGTCTTTTTATCACTATGTTTAATTAGTTCTAATATTTATAGTGAAACGAGAGCAATTAATTATAATTCATCTGACATAAAACAAAATCCAGCAATAATAGAAATGTTATTGCTGGATGCCATCGATGAAGACAATATTAATATAATAGAATCATTATTGATAGATTATCAGCAATTATATAATGCTAGACTTGATCTAATTGCTATTGCCAAATTTAAAATTGGTCAATACCAGTTTAATAATTATCAAAATAATGAATCTTTAAAAAATTTTCAATTAGCTAAATTAATATTTAATTTTCCGCCACTTCATTTTTACATCATAGAACAGTACCTATCCGTTTTAACAGCAAGAGATAGTTGGCAATTTTCCTTAGGTGGGAATTATTTACAAACTAAGAATGTGAATAATACGTCTAATGAGCGACATATTGAAAACACGGGTTTTGTGAAAAATGATGATATGTTGCCACAATCAGCACACGGCTTTGCTTATTATTTTGATGCTCAAAAAAATTGGAACATAGCGTGTTCGCACTATCTGCATTTTGCGAATAACCTGTATGGCAAAAATTATTGGGATAATCACGATTATGATGAGATCACCAACCGTACTTATTTAGGCTATCAATATCAAAATGCTAAATATAAATTGGTGTTAAAACCGTTTTATGAGCGTCAATGGTTGGGCGGGCATCGGTATAACTGGGCAAATGGTGCTAGAGCGGAATATAGCTTAAATCTTTCAAAAAATTGGCAGATTTCAACTGCACTTGAATTAAGTCAGCCACGTTATTTTACTCAACCAGATCGTAATGGAACAATTAAGTTAGCTTCTGTAACCTTTATTTGGCAGCCATCTGATAAAGGTTATTATTACTTAGGTTCAGATTTTATTCGCGAAACCACGCGTATAAAACAATATAGCAATGATATGAAAGCATTACGATTAGGTTGGCGGCAAAATTGGGGTTATGCAATTGCAAGTCAAATTAATGGCTCTATTGCGTTGAAACAATATAAGGATTTTGCTTCTCTTGGTGGGATTTTGCCATTAAATAAAATTCGTCGAGATAAAATCTATTCTCTGAATTTAACTTTATGGAAACAAGATTGGCAGTATTTAGGCTTCGTACCAAAAGTGCAATTCCGTTGGAAAAAACAAGAAAGTAACATTCCTTCAATATTTTCTTATTCAGAAAAATATGTGCAGATGTTAGTAGAAAAGGACTTTTAGTTATTTTATAAAAAATAAAGCGATAACTTTTAGGAGAGTTATCGCTTTTTTATTTCAGGAAAGATTATTCCACTTTCACAATCCATCCTTCAGGTGCTTCAACATCACCGAATTGGATGCCAGTGAGTTCCTCATAAAGGCGACGTGTTACTGGGCCAACTTCAGTTTCAGAATAGAATACATGGAACTTGCCTTTATGTTGGATTCCTCCAACAGGTGAAATGACCGCTGCAGTACCACAAGCGCCAGCTTCAGCAAATTGATCTAGCTGATCGATATAAACATCGCCTTCAATTGCTTCCATACCTAAACGCTCTTTTGCGATATGTAAAAGAGAGTATTTGGTAATACTTGGTAAAATTGATTCTGATTTTGGCGTGATAAATTTATTGTCTTTTGTGATCCCAAAGAAGTTTGCCGCACCGACTTCTTCAATTTTAGTGTGAGTTTTTGGATCTAAATAAATCGCATCAGCGAATTTACGTTCTGGCGTACCTTGTTCTGCCGCTAATACATGTGGCAGAAGGCTTGCAGCGTAGTTACCACCCACTTTTACGCCACCTGTTCCCATTGGTGCAGCACGATCGTATTCTGTGGTAATAAAGTTAGATGGTGTCAAACCACCTTTGAAATAGGCACCCACTGGGCAGCAGAATACAGAGAAAATAAATTCTGGCGCAGCTTTCACACCAATATTTTCACCCACACCAATTAAAAATGGACGTAAGTATAGGGTTGCTCCTGAGCCGTAAGGTCCGACCCATTCTTCGTTCGCTTTCACCACTTCTTTACATGCACGGATAAATAATTCAGTGGGCACTTGTGGCATAAGTAAACGATCTGAAGTATGTTGCATGCGCTTTGCATTTTCTTGTGGACGGAATAAGTTGATTGAGCCGTCTTTGCAACGATAAGCTTTTAAGCCTTCAAAGCATTGTTGACCGTAGTGAAGTGCGGTAGAACCTTCGTGAATATGTAAGGTATTGTCTGTGGTGAGTTTGCCTTCGTCCCATTTACCATCTTTCCAGTGAGCAATGAAACGGTAATCTGTTTTAATATAACTAAAACCAAGGTTATTCCAGTCTAAATCTTTCATTTTACTTCCTTAATATTATTTTTTTGAATGAAATGCTGTTTAATCTACACCATTCCAGAAGTGATTTAAATAATAAATTCTCGAAATTACGCAATTTTTAGCCAATTAAAAAGGAATAATGAAATTTTGGAAACAGGGCAGGAAATAAAGATATAGTTATGCTAAAATCAGGATGAAAAAAACGCCACTCAATGAGAGCAGCGTTTAACCAAATCGGTTTAATAATATACAGGAAGTAAATGAGTAACATATTTGTTACTCAAGTTCGGTTACCCGAACTATATGCAAACACAACATCATACTTAAGTCCGAAACTCATTAACTAGTAAGGAATTACCAATCATTAAGTATGGTTGTATTGTAAGGAAAAAGGGTAGAAAATAACAAATGACGTTTTTTTATTTGAAGTATTAGAAAAACTAATCCGAATTAAATCTTGTCTATTATAGACAAAAATTTTATGAATGGAAATACTTATGTATAAACGTTTGCCACCATTGAATTCGCTAAAATCTTTTGAGGCAGCTGCTCGCCATTTAAGTTTTACTAAAGCAGCAGATGAGCTTTGTGTCACACAAGCGGCAGTTAGTCATCAAATTAAATTATTAGAAGAGTTCTTAGGAATTGAATTATTTAAGCGAAAGAATCGTTCTTTAGAATTAACAGAGCTTGGAAAAGCATATTTTGTTGATATTAATAAAATTCTACGTCGTTTAAATGAAGCAACAGATCGATTATTAACGTTAAAAACGGATCCGCATTTAAATATTAGCGTGCCACAAACTTTTGGTATCCAATGGCTCGTGCCACATTTAAGTGAATTTAATCAGCTTTATCCGCAAATTGAGGTGCGTTTAACAGGCGTGGATCAAGATGAAGGCTTGTTAAATAAAGAAATTGATCTTGCTATTTATTATGGTTTGGGAAATTGGCAGAATCTTCAAGTAGATCGTCTTTGCGAAGAAAATTTATTGATTTTAGCCTCACCCGAATTGCTAGCGGAAAATCCAATTATTCAGCCTGAAGATTTAAAAAAACACACATTAATTCACATTCATACACGTGATAATTGGCAAGCGATGGCAAATCATTTACAGTTAGATGATTTAAATATTCAGCAAGGGCCGTTATTTAGCCATACATTTATGGCATTACAGGCAGCAATTCATGGGCAAGGCATTGTATTAGCTAATCGCCTATTAGCCTTGCAAGAAATTGAAAATGGCTCATTAAAAGTGGTATTACCAACCAATTTACCTGATCCGAAATCATTTTATGTGGTTAATCATCTTGATCGCCTTGATGACCAAAAAATTCAAGCATTCCGTCAGTGGATTATTAACTCAATTAAACAAGAAGAAAATGAATAAACTCGCATTATATTGTCGCCCAGGTTTTGAGAAAGAAGTTGCCGCAGAGATTACCGATCAGGCAAGTAATTTAGGTGTATTTGGTTTTGCACGAGTACAAGATAATTCGGGCTATGTCATTTTTGAATGTTATCAACCTGATGAGGCTGATCGCCTTGCCCGAGACATTCCTTTTAACCGTTTGATTTTTGCTCGTCAGATGATGGTTATTTCTGATTTATTGGAAGATTTAGATCCTGCTGATCGTATTAGTCCCATCGTGGCGGCGTTTGAAGCATTATCACAACAAGTTAATTTTACTCAATCTAGCGAGCTTTTTGTAGAAACTGCAGACACAAATGAAGCGAAGGAGCTTTCCACTTTTTGTCGTAAATTTACCGTGCCTTTACGTCAGGCATTGAAAAAACAAGGCTGGCTTTCGGCAAAGGCGAGTCAAAAGAGCGGTCAATTTTTACATTGTTTTTTTGTAAAACCGAATTGCTGCTATGTGGGATATTCTTATGTGGATAATCATTCCCCCCATTTTATGGGAATCCCTCGTTTAAAATTTCCGGCAGATGCCCCAAGTCGATCTACGTTAAAACTAGAAGAAGCTATTTTGACTTTTATTCCGCGTAAAGAAGAGCATAAACGTTTAAATGAAAATATGGTTGGCGTTGATTTAGGGGCTTGCCCTGGCGGTTGGACGTATCAATTAGTCAAACGTGGTTTATTTGTTTATGCGGTTGATCACGGAAAAATGGCAGCAAGTTTGCATGATACGGGGCGTATTGAACATTGCGCGGAAGATGGTTTTAAATTTCAGCCTCCCAAAAAGAAAAAAGTGGATTGGTTAGTCTGTGATATGGTGGAACAACCAAGTCGTATTTCTTTATTGATTGGTAAATGGTTGTTGAATGGTTGGTGCCGAGAAACGATCTTCAATTTAAAATTACCCATGAAAAAACGTTATCAGGAAGTTGTATTATGTTTAGAAAACTTGGCTGTTATGTTGGCTGAGCAGAATTTGAATTTTGAGATTCAAGCAAAACATTTATATCACGATCGTGAAGAAATCACGGTTCATATAGCATTAAAATCTTGAGTGAATTGTTTTCATAACCAAAAAGGACGTCGCGAATGAATTTACACGAATACCAAGCCAAACAACTATTTGAGCAGTATGGATTACCCGTAAAAAATGGGGCGGTCTGTCAATCTGTTGATGAGGTAGATTTGGTACTAGCTCAACTTTCAGACGATAAGTGGGCAGCGAAATGCCAAGTTCATGCGGGTGGGCGTGGTAAAGCGGGTGGCGTTAAATTGGTACAGGATGTAGAGGAAGCAAGATCTTTTGCAGAAAAATGGCTAGGACAACGTTTAGTCACTTTTCAAACGGATAAATTGGGTCAGCCAGTAAACCAGATTTATTTTGAAGAAACTTGCGATATTGATAAAGAATTTTACTTAAGTGCGGTTGTTGATCGCGCCTCTCAAAAAGTGGTGTTTATTGCTTCTCCTGCTGGTGGAATGAATATTGAAGAAGTCGCGCAAAATTCACCGCACTTACTTCACAAAATCACCATTGATCCTTTATTTGGAGAATTGCCTTATCAAGGGCGTGAATTAGCTTTTAAATTAGGGTTAAGTGGTACGCAAAACAAACAGTTTACCGATATCTTTATGGGTTTATCTCGTTTGTTTTTAGAAAAAGATTTATCTTTAGTGGAAGTCAATCCGCTTGTTCTGACTAAACAAGGCAATTTGGTTTGTCTCGACGCCAAAATATCTGTCGATGATAACGCTTTATTTCGCCATAAAGATCTCTTAGAACTTCAAGATTTAACTCAAAATGATGCCCGTGAAGCAGAAGCTGAAAAATTCCAGTTAAACTATGTGGCTTTAGAGGGCAACATTGGTTGTATGGTAAACGGGGCTGGGCTTGCAATGGGAACAATGGATATTGTGAAACTCTATGGTGGGAAGCCTGCGAATTTTCTTGATGTCGGTGGTGGTGCAACGAAAGAGCGGGTTGCTGAAGCATTCAAAATCATTTTAACCGATCCTTCAGTGAAGGTGATTTTAGTAAATATTTTTGGTGGCATTGTTCGTTGTGATTTGATTGCTGAAGGCGTGATTGCTGCAGTAAATGAAGTGGGCGTGAGAGTGCCTGTGGTTGTTCGATTAGAAGGAACAAATGCTGAAATCGGTCGCCAAATTTTAGCGGAAAGCAATGTTAATATTCTTACCGCACAGAGTTTACAACAAGCCGCAGAATTAGCCGTGAATGCAGCAAAAGGAGAACACTAATGGCGATTTTAATTGATAAAAATACCAAAGTGATTTGCCAAGGTTTTACTGGTGGACAAGGGACTTTTCATTCTGAACAAGCATTAGCCTACGGAACGCAATTAGTCGGTGGCGTATCACCAAATAAAGGTGGAACCACTCATCTTGGTTTGCATGTATTTAATACAGTTCATGAAGCTGTCGAAAATACGGGGGCTACAGCGACAGTCATTTATGTACCAGCACCATTTTGTAAAGATGCCATAATTGAAGCTATTGATGCAGGGATTAAGTTAATTGTCTGCATTACTGAGGGCATCCCTACATTGGATATGCTTAAGGTGAAACAAAAATTAAATGAAACTGGCGTTGTGATGATTGGACCAAATTGCCCAGGCGTGATTACACCTGATGAATGTAAAATTGGTATCATGCCAGGACACATATATAAAAAAGGCAAAGTGGGGATTGTTTCTCGTTCTGGTACTTTAACTTATGAAGCGGTAAAGCAAACTACAGATGAAGGCTTTGGACAATCTACTTGTGTGGGTATCGGTGGCGATCCTATTCCAGGCTCGAGTTTTATTGATATTCTTGAAAGGTTTCAACAAGATCCCGAAACAGAAGCCATTGTGATGATTGGCGAGATCGGCGGTTCCGCAGAGGAAGAAGCGGCAACCTTCATTAAAGATAAGGTCACTAAACCCGTGGTAGCTTATATTGCTGGGATTACTGCACCAAAAGGCAAACGGATGGGACATGCGGGGGCGATTATTAGTGGTGGAAAAGGCACTGCCGCAGAAAAAATTGCAGCGCTTGAGGCCGCAGGTGTGACTTGTGTAAAAAGTCTCGCTGAAATTGGTGCAGCCTTGAGAAAGGTATTAAAATAATTTCATAAAATTAACCGCACTTTAATTTGACAAGGCGTAGATTGACTCTCTACGCCTTTATTTTTATATGCTCGCCATTATAAAGTGAGCGCAAAACTGCTATAATCAGCACACACTTTTTAAGGAAGAAACACATGAGCCAATTTTTCTATATCCACCCTGAAAATCCACAAGCGCGCTTGATTAATCAAGCTGTAGAGATTTTACAAAAAGGTGGTGTGATTGTGTATCCGACGGATTCGGGATATGCCTTAGGATGTATGATGGGCGATAAATATGCAATGGATCGTATTGTAGCGATTCGTAAATTGCCTGAAGGACATAATTTTACGTTGGTGTGTAGTGATTTATCAGAGCTTTCAACTTACGCAACGGTGAGCAATACTGCGTATCGTTTGATTAAAAATAATACGCCAGGGCGTTATACTTTTATTCTTACTGCAACGAAAGAATTACCGCGCCGTTTAATGACATCAAAACGTAAAACCATTGGTTTACGCGTACCAGATAATAAGATCGCTTTAGATTTACTTTCAGCCTTAGGTGAGCCGATTTTATCTTGTTCGTTAATGTTGCCAGGCGAAGAACATACCACGCAATCTGATCCTGAGGAAATTCGAGATCGTTTGGAGCACCAAGTCGATTTAATTATTCATGGTGGATATTTAGGGCAAGAGCCTACAACAGTGGTAGATTTAACGGAAGAATCACCAGTGATTTTGCGCGAAGGAAGTGGAAGTACTGCTCCTTTTATTTAACTTATAGACGCTTGTGAAAGCGACCTTTCCATTATTTAAGGAAAACAATGAAACCTAGTCAAAAACAAACTCAAAAACAACCGCACTTTTCCAAAGATTCAGCAAAGAAAAGTGATTTTTCAGCTAAAAATGATAGACGTTCAGTGTCTCGTAGTGCACGCGCAGAAACGGCAAATTTGAAAAAAAGTGCGGTTAATTCTGACAACAAATTTTTATCTAAGCCAAAAGCGAAACCCGTTGTAAAAGCCTCGAGTCAACCTAAAGCAGAGGGCGAAAAATTACAGAAAGTTTTAGCGCGTGCTGGACAAGGCTCTCGTCGTGAAATTGAAACGATGATTGCCGCAGGTCGAGTGAGCGTAGAGGGTAAAATTGCGACTTTAGGCGATCGTATTGACGTACATTCTGGCGTAAAAGTGCGTATTGATGGTCAAATTATTAATCTTAGCCACGCACAAAAAGAAATTTGCCGTGTATTAATGTATTACAAACCTGAAGGCGAACTCTGTACTCGTAGCGATCCTGAAGGACGTGCCACAGTGTTTGAACGCTTGCCTCGTTTAACAGGTTCTCGTTGGATTGCAGTGGGGCGTTTAGATATTAATACATCGGGTTTGTTGCTTTTCACTACTGATGGTGAGTTGGCAAATCGCCTAATGCACCCAAGCCGTGAAGTGGAACGTGAATATTCGGTGCGTGTATTTGGTCAAGTTGATGATGCAATGTTGGCTCGTTTACGCAAAGGCGTTCAGCTTGAAGATGGCCCTGCCAACTTTAAAGAAATTAAATTTACAGGCGGTGTGGGTATTAACCAATGGTATGACGTAACCTTGATGGAAGGACGTAACCGTGAGGTTCGCCGTTTGTGGGAATCCCAAGGAATTCAAGTCAGTCGCTTGATTCGTATTCGTTACGGCAATATCAAACTGATGAAAGGTTTGCCTCGTGGTGGCTGGGAAGAAATGGATCTTGAAAACGTCAATTACTTGCGTGAACTTGTGGGATTACCGGCTGAAACCGAAACGAAATTAGATGTTACACAACCACGTCGTCGTCCAAAATCTGGACAAATTCGTAAAGCGGTAAAACGTTATTCTGAACTTAGCAAACGTTATAAAAAATAAGGACTTTTTTTATGAAAATGCAGCAACTGCGGTATATTGTTGAAATTGCTAACCATAATTTAAATGTAACTGAAGCGGCTAATGCGCTTTATACGTCACAACCTGGAATTAGTAAGCAAGTGCGGTTGCTGGAAGATGAATTAGGTCTAGAAATTTTTGAGCGTCATGGCAAGCATATAAAATCAATTACGCCAGCAGGAAAAAAGATTATTTCGATTGCACGCGAGTTACTTGTTAAAGCACAAGGTATCCGTGCCGTAGCCGATGAATATACTCAGCCAAATCACGGTGTATTACGTATCGCGACGACAAATACTCAGGCACGTTATATGCTGCCAAGTGTGATTGAACGTTTTTCCAAAAAATATCCTGATGTGAGTTTGCATATTCACCAAGGTTCCCCAACACAAATTCATGATGCATTAATGTCAGGTGAAGTGGATTTGGCGATTACTACCGAAGCGCCTTATTTATTTGATGATTTGGTTCAGATCCCATGCTATTGGTGGAATCGTGCAGTGATTGTTACGCCAGAACATCCACTTGCCAAAGCGAAAGAATTGACGATTGAGGAATTAGGTAAATATCCGCTTGTGACCTACACTTTTGGTTTTACAGGTGTTTCTGATTTGGATTACGCATTTAATAGCGCAGGAATTTTACCGAATATAGTCTTTACTGCTACCGATGCCGATATCATTAAGACTTATGTACGCTTAGGCTTAGGGGTGGGCATTATGGCATCTATGGCTCATACACCGTCAGATACGGATCTTGTGGCGATTGATGCCAGTCATTTGTTCCGCCCGAGTATGACGAATATTGCATTTAAATATAGCACGTTCTTACGTAATTATATGTACGATTTCATGGAATATTTTTCACCGCACTTAACTCGTAGCGTCGTAGAAAAAGCTGAGCGCTTGCGTGATAACAATTCAGTGAAAAAATTATTTGAAGGCATTGAATTGGAAACAAAATAACAAGGTATAAATGAAGTGCGGTTGAAATTTAATAAGAATTTCAACCGCACTTTTTTATACTAAAAATAGAACTGGAACAAGGTTCATCACACCGACTGTCGCGATGGAAAGTAATAATCTAGATGCGCCAAAAATAAAGCCACGATTGGTGCCATTATCAAATTTTACTAATAAGTTTGCCATCGCAGTGAGGGCATACACCTCAATGACTGTAAAAATGACGAGATAGGCATAGGCAGAAAATACGGAAAGATAACGTAAGGTGATAAACCAAGGCACGATAATTCCAATAGCCAACAGAGGGGCAACCCATGCCGCTTGTTTGAGCGTTAAATTAATTTTTCGGGAAAAATAGCTTTGTAATAGGACGGTGAGTAAGCCATTGCCAAATAATGCTATCGGCGAATGTTCAGGCATGCCAAGTTTATTGTTAAATAAAAATGGGAAAATGGCAAAGAAAGAGCTCGCAATGGCAAGAGGTAAAAAGAGCATTAAATGCACCATGAGGAATTCTTTTGTAATAATTTCTTTGATTTGTGTAAAGCGAAATTTTACCAATATTTGTAAGGTTTGAATTTGATAGAAAGGATTTACCATTAAGACGAATAATACGGCTTCCATTGAAAAACAGACCCAAATGAGCAAGTCGATATGTTCGTATTTAATAAATGGGATGACTAAAAGCGGCGCAAACATGGATGACATGGAGGTCACTTTTAGATATTTCCCTTGCAAGCGAGTTTTTTCTTTGTATTCATCTCCTGCCAACACAAGTAAACACGCTTTGGCATTGGTTCCAAATAAGCAACTACCTAAACCAAAACAAGTGGTCGCAATAAGAAGCAATAAATAATTATCTGCTGCGAGAAAGAAAATATAAGCTATCACATCTAAAAAACAGCCGAGCAACATCATTTTGGCTAAACCATAGCGATCGCCCCAAATACCGGCAAGAATGGAAAGGGCTTGGTTTGAGAAAAAGAGTAGTGATAAGGAAAAGGCAATTTCACTGTTGCTCAATCCTTTACTTTGTAGATAAATCAGAAATACCGTTTGCACAGAAAAAAAGGCAAGGGTGGAAAAGAAACGCCGAGTAAGTAAAAGTTTTTGTAAATTCATAGGGTCAAATGATAAAAAAGAAAAGCACGCGTTGAATAACGCGCGCCATGAGTTTTATAAGTGCGGTTGAAATTGATATTAAAATTTTACCGCACTTGAAAGATTAAAACAGATCGTGATATTTCACTAAATCTTTACGCTGAATAGCAAATACGCCTAGTCCGCCATTTTTAAGTTCTACCCATTCAAATGGTACATCTGGATATTGCTCAATTAAGCTCACCATGCTATTGCCCACTTCACACACCAACACGCCATTTTCGGTTAAGTAATCTGGCGCAAGTTTTAAAATTTGTTTGGTAATGTTTAAGCCATCATGGCCAGAACCTAAGGCTAACTCTGGCTCAAAATGGAATTCTTCTGGCATATCGGCGAGATCTTCTTCGTCCACATAAGGTGGATTGGTCACGATAAGATCGTATTTTTGTCCCAAAATATTTTCAAATAAGTTTGATTGAATCGGGAATACGCGATGTTCTAATTGATGGCGTGAAATATTGATCTCAGCGACATTAAGTGCATCAACCGATAAATCGACAGCATCTACTTCCGCATTCGGGAAAGCATAAGCACAAGCAATGGCAATACAACCGCTGCCTGTGCATAGATCGAGAATATGATGAGGTTCTTGCGAAATTAAATTTTCAAAACGATCTTGAATTAACGCACTAATTGGAGAACGTGGAATAATGGTTCGTTCATCAACATAAAATTCGTGACCGCAGAACCAAGCACTATTTGTTAAATATGCCACTGGTACGCGTTGTTCGATTCGGGTTAATACAAGTTGAACTAAGGTTTCTTTTTCAGATGGGGTTAATCGACTGTTAAATAATTCGGTAGGTAAATCAATGGGTAAATGTAAGCCACTTAAAACGAGTTGCAGGCTTTCATCCCAAGGATTATCGTGCCCTTGCCCGAAGTAAATATCAGAACGATTGAGAATGCTATACGTCCAACGCAGAAAATCTTGAATGGTTTGCAGTTCGTTTGCAACATTATCTTCCAAGATAGTTGCAACTAATTCTTGGTTATGTGAGGTTTCCATCGCATTTCTCCATAAAAGTGAGTAGAAAAGTTAGCATAAAATTCGGTATGAAAATTTGGCGTAGTTATACCACAGATGAGAATGTAGAACTATGATATGATACGCAAAATTTGAAATTAATGAGAAAAAATGCAAGACGAATTTGATTTATTCCGTGCGGAAACCAAAGGCATTAAGCCAATTAAACAAGATACTTTTGTTGCCCCTCGCCAAAAACGTGATCAGAAACAAATAGAATTGAAAGAATTACGAGCGAAAGAAGATACATTGTTCTATTTTTCTGATGAATATGAGCCGTTACTGAATGAGCATGATGGTGTTGTGAAATATTTACGTGATGGGGAAGATTCCCATTTATTAAAACAACTTCGTCGTGGAGATTTTTCGCCAGAATTGTTTTTAGATTTGCACGGTTTAACCCGTGAACAAGCTAAACAAGAATTAGCCGCACTTTTACTGGCTTGTGAAAATGAGCATGTTGATTGTGCCAGTATCATGACGGGCTATGGCACTTTTACATTGAAAAAACAAATTCCACGTTGGCTAGTACAACATCCTAAAGTTCGGGCATTGCATCAAGCTCCAAGAGAATGGGGCGGTGAAGCCGCCATTTTGATTTTGGTTGATTTGTAAAAAAACGTTATAAAAAATACCGCACTTTTACTGCCTGGGGCAAAGTGCGGTATTTTCTTTTATGTTTTTACTTGAACTATTGTGTTGCTTGAATTGCGGTTAAGGCAATTGTGTACACAATATCATCAACCAAGGCACCACGAGATAAGTCATTGACTGGTTTGCGCATACCTTGAAGCATTGGGCCAATAGACACTAAATCTGCAGAACGTTGTACTGCTTTGTAAGTAGTGTTACCAGTATTTAAGTCAGGGAATACGAATACCGTTGCTTTACCTGCTACTGGTGAATTTGGTGCTTTAGAGCGAGCCACATCTTCCATCACAGCCGCATCGTATTGTAATGGGCCATCGATTAATAAATCAGGGCGTTTTTCTTTCGCAATACGGGTTGCTTCTTTCACTTTTTCTACATCAGCACCGCTACCAGATGTACCCGTTGAGTAAGAAATCATTGCGACTTTTGGATCAATACCAAATGCTTTCGCAGAATCCGCAGATTGAATTGCGATTTCAGCAAGTTGTTCTGCTGTAGGATCTGGGTTTACCGCACAGTCACCATAAACAAGCACTTGATCTGGTAGTAACATAAAGAAGATAGAAGAAACAATTGAACTACCAGGTGCAGTTTTGATGATTTGCATTGGTGGGCGAATGGTATTTGCAGTAGTGTGAACAGCACCAGATACTAAACCATCTACTTCATTTGCTTCTAACATCATAGTACCAAGCACTACGGTATCTTCTAATTGTTCACGAGCTGCAGTTTCTGTCATACCTTTAGCTTTACGTAATTCAACTAAACGAGCAACATAGTTTTCACGAACATCTGCAGGATTAATGATTGTAATGCCTTTACCTAGTTTAACACCTTGTGCTTCAGCTACACGTTGAACAGATGCTGGATCTGCTAAAAGCACACATTCCGCAATGCCACGTTCTGCACAAAGTACAGCTGCTTTGATTGTACGAGGTTCATCACCTTCAGGAAGCACAATGCGTTTTTTTGCAGCACGAGCAAGTTCAGTCAATTGGAAACGGAACGCTGGTGGGGATAAACGACGTAAACGAGTAGAATCCGCAACTAGGTTATTGATAAAGTCAGCATTAAAGTGCTGGCTTGTGTATTGTTTGATGTTTTCAATACGCTCTTTATCATCAACGGGCACTTCAAGGTTGAAGTTTTGTAAATTTAATGCTGTTTGCCAGGTGTTACCTTCAATACGGAAGATTGGCAATTTTGCTTTTTCAAAAGCCGGTTGGCAAAGTTTATTGATTTGAGCATCAATTTTGTAACCGCCAGTTAATAAAAGGCCACCGATTTCAATACCATTTGATGCTGCGAGAGCGGCAGCCACAAGTACATCTGGACGATCCGCTGAGGCGACTAATAAGCTACCTGCACGGAAATGTTCAACCATATTTGGTAAACTTCTTGCGCAGAAAGTGATACCACGGATACGACGGTTAATATCTCCTTCAGTGATAATTGATGCACCTAAGTATTTCACTAAATCGATAGCACGTGTTGCGATTAAATCTGCAGACCAAGGCACACAAGCTAATAATTTGATTGAGCTATTTGCAAATAATTTGCTCACTTCTGCTTCACATGCATGGCTATGTTGGAATGAATCAAAGATTTCAGCAAGATCAGGGCGTGTACGACCAGATTCATCAACGGGTGCATTAAATTTGTTTACAACTACGCCTAAAAGATTCGGATTGTTTTTACCACCAAATAGAGAGGCTGCAGCTTCTACACGATCTTTTAATTCGGTTGGGGTTTCAGTTGCAGGTGCTGCAACTAATACGATTTCCGCATCTAATGCTTGTGCAATTTCATAGTTGATGCTATTTGCGTAACCGTGTTTTCTTGTTGGAATTAAGCCTTCAACCACAACAATATCGTTGTTTTTAGTTAATTGTTGGTGATTTGCCACAATTTTTTCTAACAATACATCAGACTGATTTTGCCCAATCAATGATTCCGCAACGCTTAACATAAACGGTTCAGAAGTTTCAAGGTTAGTGCTGGTGCGAATGATAGAGGTTGTACGATCCAGTTTATCTTCACCTGTGCTTGGTTGAGAAACTGGTTTCATAAAACCAACTTTTGCGCCTTTTTGTTCAAGAGAATGGATCAATCCCAGACTAATGCTAGTTAAACCCACGCCTGTGCTTACAGGGATAAGGATAATCGTGCGAGACATAGTTAAACCTTAATGTGTATATGTTATAAATAAAAACTGCCGAAAAATTCGGCAGCTTGTTGTTAAATTAGAAACAAAGTTTTGCGGTATCTTGTGCGATAACTAATTCTTCGTTAGTTGGAAGAACAATCGCTTTAAATGCTGAATCATCAGTAGTGATGACGCCATCTTTACCGAAGCGTGCCGCTAGATTGCGTTCGTTATCCACTTTAATACCAAATAATTTCAAGTGATTTAATGCTAATTCACGAACGTGTGCTGAGTTCTCACCAATGCCACCCGTGAAAGCAATCGCATCTAAGTGATTATCACCTAATACAGCCATATAAGCACCGATATATTTCGCTAAACGATAGCTGTATACATCTAAAGCGCGTTTTGCTTCTGGTTTAGATACATCATCGTAATTATCTTCAGCATAACGGCAGTCGCTCGTTACTTCAGTTAAACCTAAAAGACCAGATTTTTTCACTAAAGTCTCTTCGATTTGTTCCATAGACATACCTAAAGTTTTGTATAGGTAGAATACGATTGCAGGATCGATATCACCACAACGAGTGCCCATGACTAAACCTTCTAACGGAGTTAAGCCCATTGATGTATCGATACATTTACCGTTACGCACAACAGAAACAGAACCACCATTACCTAAGTGACAAATAATCGTATTGACTTGGTCTGCAGGTTTACCTACATATTCAGCGACTTCACGAGAAACGAAGTAGTGGCTAGTACCGTGTGCACCGTAGCGACGAACGCCATGTTCTTTATATAAAGAGTATGGAAGGGCATAAAGAAATGCTTCTTCAGGCATGGTTTGGTGGAATGCCGTATCAAAAACTACTACATTTTTATCTTTTAAGTGCGGGAATGCATTGAATGCTTCGCGAATACCGATTAAGTGCGCTGGATTGTGAAGTGGCGCAAATTGTGCAGCATCTTCAATACCTTTAACGACTTCATCAGTTACGATAACAGATTGGGTGTATTTTTCACCACCATGTACGATACGGTGACCAATTGCCGCGATAGAGTTTTTAAGCTCATCTGTCATGATATTAGACGCAATAAAGTTAAGCGCTTCAGTATGAGCTGCGCCTGCGCCTAAATCTGCGTTACCTTTCTCACCATTGAGTTTCCATTTGATACGAGCTTCTGGTAAGAAAAATGCTTCCGCTAAGCCGGATAATTTTTCTTCACCTGTTGCAGGATCAAGAATTGCAAATTTTAGTGAAGAACTACCACAGTTAAGGATAAGAACAAGTTTTGACATGGGAACCCTATATTTGATTAAAGTTAATGGAAATCCACCTTGCTGATGGACTGAAAAAATCTGGCATAGGATACACCTTTTGATAAACAAAATAAATTCATCCCAGCATAAAAAGACAACGATTTATGGAACTTTTTGAAAAATTAAACTTTTTCAGTAAGGTGACAATTTCAGGCAAACTGGGGTATGATAAGTGCGGTTGTTTTTTAAAGGTGTTTTTATGGCATTTTTTTCCATTTTAAAACAGGGACAAATTTATCTTAATACTTGGCCACAGGAGGCTAAATTAGGGATTATTTTCCCAGAAAACCGCATTATGAAAGCCACGAGTTTTGCACAAAAATTCATGCCTTTTGTTGCTGTATTTACAGTGGTGTGGCAACAGATTTATGCAAAAAATGATTTGATGGCCTTTTCTATTGCAATTTTGACCGCACTTTTTGCCTTGCTTATTCCTTTTCAAGGTCTTTATTGGCTTGGTAAGCGTGCGAGTTCGCCATTAGAAAATCAAAGTGCGGTGTGGTTTTATGATATTTGCGAACGCTTAAAAAAACTACATGAACCCTTGCCTCTTGTGCAAGATCAACCGACATACCAACATTTAGCAGAAGTCTTAAAGAAAGCTCAAAGCAAATTTGAACGTGCTTTTTGGCAGGAAATTTAGTTTACGCAAACGTTTTCTTTTTGGCTTTATTTTTGTAGAATACCTCGGTCGTTTTAAACGGCCGTTTTTCATTGAGAGATTTTTTAATGATCGATTACATTATTATTGGCATTATCGCTTTTTCCATTCTTGTCAGTTTATTACGCGGTTTTGTACGCGAAGTGCTTTCACTCGGTAGCTGGGTTGTGGCATTTATAGTAGCAAGCCAGTTTTATCCTTATCTTGCAGCTTATCTTACGCAAATTGAATCAATGTATATTCGTAATGGAACCGCAATCGGGATTTTATTTGTACTGACTTTAATCGTGGGTGCCATAGTAAATTATGTGATTAGTCAATTAGTGGATAAAACGGGGTTAAGCGGCACTGATCGCGTATTAGGTGCAGCTTTCGGTTTAGTGCGCGGTGCACTGATTGTGGCTGCGTTATTATTTTTCATGGATACCTTCACCAATTTTGAACAAACTGATTGGTGGAAAGAATCTCAATTAATACCGCACTTTGGTTTTATTATTGAATGGTTCTTTCAACAACTCCAAGCTAGTTCAAGTTTTTTAACTCCAACGCTTAATCAATAAGGAACACAAAATGTGTGGTATTGTCGGTATTGTTAGCCAAAGTCCGGTTAATGAATCTATTTATGCAGCATTAACTCTTTTGCAACATCGTGGGCAAGATGCTGCGGGCATTGTGACGCTTGACGATGAAAACCGTTTCCGTTTACGCAAAGCTAACGGTTTAGTGAGTGATGTGTTCCATCAAGAACATATGCTACGCTTGCAAGGAAATGCTGGATTGGGGCATGTTCGCTATCCTACAGCGGGGAGTTCTAGCGTCTCAGAGGCGCAGCCTTTTTATGTAAATTCTCCCTATGGTGTCACTTTGGTGCATAATGGCAACTTAACCAACTCAGTGGAGTTAAAAGAAAAAGTCTTTAAAACAGCTCGCCGACATGTAAACACCAATTCAGATTCCGAACTTCTTCTAAATATTCTTGCAAATCACCTTGATCACATTCCTCAAGAGAAACTTGATCCAAAAGATATTTTTAATGCTGTTCGTCAAACTCACAACGATGTTCGTGGTGCTTATGCTTGTTTAGCGATGATTATTGGGCATGGCATGGTTGCGTTTCGTGATCCTTTTGGTATTCGTCCTTTAGTGTTGGGTAAACGCGAAGAAAATGGCAAAACTGATTATATGTTTGCCTCTGAAACAGTTGCTTTAGATATTGTTGGTTTTGACTTTGTTCGTGATATTGCCCCTGGTGAAGCCGTTTATGTGACGTTTGATGGCGAGCTTTATTCCCAGCAATGTGCTGAAAGTGCGGTGTTAAATCCTTGTATTTTTGAGTATGTTTATTTTGCACGTCCAGATTCAACAATTGATGGCGTCTCTGTTTATGCAGCACGTGTTCACATGGGCGAAAAACTCGGACAAAAAATTGCAAAAGAATGGGCGGATGAAATTGATAATATTGATGTAGTGATTCCCGTTCCTGAAACCTCCACAGATATTGCGTTACAAATAGCTCGAGTACTAGGGAAACCTTACCGACAAGGATTTGTGAAAAATCGCTATGTTGGTCGTACGTTTATTATGCCAGGACAAGCACAGCGTATTAGTTCTGTTCGTCGCAAATTGAATACTATTAAAGCTGAATTTAAAGATAAAAACGTCTTATTGGTGGACGATTCTATCGTTCGTGGCACAACCTCTGAGCAAATTGTTGAAATGGCTCGCTCAGCTGGCGCGAAGAAAATTTACTTTGCCTCTGCTGCTCCAGAAATTCGTTATCCGAATGTATATGGTATTGATATGCCGAGTCGCGATGAACTGATCGCTTACGGTAGAAATGTTGATGAAATTGCACATTTGATTGGTGTGGACAAATTAATTTTCCAAGATCTGACCGCACTTACTGAATCTGTTCAATTGGAAAACCCAGCCATTCAAGGTTTTGATTGTTCTGTTTTCACAGGCGAATATATTACAGGTGACATCACGCCAGAATATTTAGAGAAAATCGCAAGTCAACGGAACGATAGTGCAAAGAAAAAACGTGAAAAACAAGCATCTAATCTTGAAATTTATAATGAACAATAAATTGCGATAAGGCGAGATATTTAATCTGATAAAAAATCACCGCATTAAAAAAGTGCGGTGATTTTTTATTTATTTTTTAGAATCTCTTCTAGATAGTTTTCGCAATCAGAATATTGAAATTGGAATCCAGCGTTGAGTAATTTTTCAGGCACAACATTTTGGCTTTCTAGTAATAGATTCGCTCGTTCGCCAAGGATGAAATGTAATATCCATTTTGGAATGATTGCAAAGGCAGGACGTTTTAATATTCCAGCCAAAGTGCGGTTAAATTTATATTGTTTTATGGGATTCGGGGCGGTGAAGTTAAATGAGCCTTGGCATTTTGAGTGATCGAGTAAAAATAAAATGCCATTGACCATATCTTCCAAAGCAATCCAGGGAAAATATTGCTCTCCATTGCCCAGTTTGCTGCCAAGCCCCCATTTGTATAAAGGCAACATTTGAGCTAGTGCCCCCCCTTTTTTAGAAAAGACCATGCCTGTTCGAATCAAACAAACTCTTGCATCAGCTTGTCGCGCAATATTTTCCCAATCTTGGCATAATTGTGCGGTGAAAGTTTTTGCTGTTTTGCTTGTTTCGGTAATTTTTTGTTCGCCTTGATCGCCGTAAATTCCAGTTGCTGAACCTGAAATAAAAATAGGGTGTTGCTGATATTGATTAATGAATTCAACCAGTTGAGTGGTAAGGCTTAAACGACTTTCTCGTAAAATAGATTTTTGCTTTGTCGTCCAAGCTTTATGAAAAATCGGCTCACCAGCAAGATTGATGATGGCATCAAGCTGTTCTTGTAAATCGAGTTCTGAAAGTGCGGTAATAAATTTGATGTTTTTTGGCTTTGAGATAGTTTGCAGCGTACTTGAGCGGGTTAAGATCGTCACTTGTTCATTGCGTAGGCTGAGCTGTTCAACAAGTGCTTTGCCAATAAGTCCCGTGCCTCCAGTTAATAAAATATTCATTACAACGCGTTTTCAAATAAACGTTGAACATTTTTGAGTAAATCGACAATTTTTGTGCCACGCGTTGGTGTGATAAAAATTGTGTCATCGCCTGCGATAGTGCCTAAGATGCCTTCTGATTTTCCAATTGAATCGAGCAAGCGAGCGATGAGTTGTGCCGCACCTGGAGAAGTCTTAATGACAATTAACATATCATTGTAATCAACGTCTAATACAAGATTTTTTAATGGGCTACTGGTATTAGGAACACTTAATTCACCTGGTAAGCAATAGACCATTTCCATTTTGGTATTACGGGTGCGAACAGCGCCAAATTTGGTGAGCATTCTTGATATTTTTGATTGATTAATGCCTGTAAAGCCTTGTTTTTTTAAGGCATCGACAATCTCACTTTGAGAGCCAAAGCGTTCTTGATTGAGTAATTCTTTAAAAGCACGAGTTAAATTGTCAGTCATTTTTATTTTTCAATAGTCAAAAATTTGCATAAGAATTGCATAAAAATTCATTTTCATCAACTTGAATGTGAATAAAAGCAAAGAGAAGGAAAAAATTACCTCAGAAATGTGAACTAGATCATAGAATGATATTTCTCTGTTTGTAATTGTGAGATGAAAATTTTAAAATCAGGTCATCTTAAATTAACTAACACATAAGGAGTATTTATGAAAGTTGCAGTATTAGGCGCCGCAGGCGGTATTGGTCAAGCATTAGCGTTATTACTAAAACTTCAGTTGCCTGCTGGTTCAGATTTAGCATTATATGATATTGCCCCTGTTACCCCAGGTGTTGCAGTGGATGTGAGCCATATTCCAACTGCAGTGAATGTGAAAGGTTTTTCTGGTGAAGATCCAACACCAGCACTTGAAGGTGCAGATGTTGTATTAATTTCTGCTGGTGTTGCACGTAAACCTGGTATGGATCGTTCAGATTTATTCAATATTAATGCAGGCATTGTTCGTGGTTTAATTGAAAAAGTCGCGGTCACTTGCCCGAAAGCTTGTGTTGGTATCATCACTAACCCAGTAAATACTACCGTTGCGATTGCGGCCGAAGTATTGAAAAAAGCAGGTGTTTACGACAAACGTAAATTATTTGGTGTAACAACTTTAGACGTGTTACGTTCTGAAACCTTTGTGGCTGAATTAAAAGGTTTAAATGTTTCTCGTACAAGCGTTCCTGTTATTGGTGGTCACTCAGGTGTGACTATTCTTCCATTACTTTCTCAAGTTCAATATGCTAAATGGAATGAAGATGAAATCGAACCATTAACAAAACGTATCCAAAATGCAGGTACAGAAGTGGTCAATGCAAAAGCGGGTGGTGGTTCTGCAACGCTTTCAATGGCGCAAGCTGCAGCACGTTTTGCTCGTTCTTTAGTGAAAGGATTAAGTGGCGAGACAGTTGTTGAATGTACTTATGTTGAAGGTGATGGTAAATATGCTCGTTTCTTCTCTCAACCAGTTCGTTTAGGCAAAGAAGGTGTAGAAGAAATTTTACCAATTGGCCCATTAAGCAATTTTGAACAACAAGCTTTAGAAAATATGTTGCCAACTTTACGTGCAGATATTGAATTAGGCGAAAAATTTATTAATGGTTAATCGTTAAACAATAAGAAGGGAATATAAAATTCTCTTTTTATTAAAATAAAAAAGCCACCAAATGGTGGCTTTTGTTTGTATCTTTATTATTTCTGACGCATTGCAGGGAATAAGATCACATCACGAATTGACGGTGCATTTGCATAAAGCATCGCTAAACGGTCGATACCTAAACCTTCCCCAGCTGTTGGTGGTAAGCCGTGCTCTAATGCAACAACAAAGTCTTCATCTTTAAACATCGCTTCATCATCGCCCGCTTCTTTAGCAGCGACTTGTGCATCAAAACGTTCATTTTGGTCTTCCGCATCATTTAATTCAGAGAAACCATTACCGATTTCACGACCACCGATAAAGAGCTCAAAACGATCTGTTACATCAGGATTTTCATCATTGCGACGTGCAAGTGGAGAAATTTCCGCAGGATGAGCCATTAAGAATGTTGGTTGAATTAAGTGATGTTCAGCCACTTCTTCAAAAATTGCATTGACAATGCTGCCTAAACCCCAAGATTTTTGTACTTCAATACCTAAGCGTTCAGCCGTGGCTTTTGCACGATCAAAGTCATATAAATCTTCTTTTACGATACCTTTGTCTGCTCCGTATTTAATGGTTGCATCGTGTAATGTAATACGTTCGAATGGTTTACCAAAATCAAATTCGTATTCACCGTATTTAACAATAGTAGTACCAAGAATATCAATCGCTAATTTACGAAGAAGTTCTTCGGTGTTATCCATTAAATCATGGTAATCTGCATAGGCTTGATAGTATTCAAGCATAGTAAATTCTGGATTATGACGAACAGAAACCCCTTCATTACGGAAGTTACGGTTTAATTCAAATACTCGTTCAAAGCCACCCACTACTAGGCGTTTTAAATAAAGTTCAGGTGCGATACGTAAATACATATCCACATCTAATGCATTGTGATGGGTCACGAAAGGACGCGCAGATGCACCGCCTGGAATTACTTGTAACATTGGCGTTTCCACTTCCATAAAGCCTTTAGAAATGAAATATTCACGAATCCCCGCGACAACTTTAGAACGAATAATAAAAGTGCGGCGAGATTCTTCGTTAGAAATTAAATCTAAATAACGTTGGCGATAACGAACTTCTTGGTCGGTTAAACCATGGAATTTGTCTGGTAATGGGCGAAGTGCTTTAGTTAAAAGTTGAACTTCAGTGGTTTTAACGGTGAGTTCATCGGTTTTTGTTTTAAATAAAGTGCCTTTAACGCCAACGATGTCACCTAAATCCCAAGTACCAACGTCATCTTTATAAACACCTTCAGGTAAATTATCGCGAGCAACATAAAGCTGGATTTTACCGCTCATATCTTGAATGGTGATAAACGTCACCTTGCCCATTGCTCGGCGAGTCATAATACGCCCCGCAACTTGTACTTCAACGCCTTTCTCTTTTAAGATTTCACCGTCTTCAGCATCATATTGATTGTGCAAGTCTTGTGCGAGCGCATCACGACGAAACTTGTTTGGAAATGCATTACCTTTTGCACGTAATGCAGCTAATTTTTCACGACGAACGAGCATTTCGCCATTGAGATCTAATTCTTTAACTTCTTGTTCTGACATATTGTTTACCTTTAATTTTAACTTTAAAAATACCTTCAAAAATAACCGCACTTTGGGGTTATTTCTATGATGGGATAAGTAACGCGTCTTTACTTATCCAGTAAATCATGATTAAAGCCCAGCTTTTAAACTCGCTTCAATAAATCGATCTAAATCACCGTCTAATACGGCTTGGGTGTTACGGTTTTCCACACCAGTACGCAAATCTTTAATGCGTGAATCGTCTAATACGTAAGAGCGAATTTGGCTGCCCCAACCAATGTCAGATTTATTATCTTCCATTGCTTGTTTATCTGCATTTTTCTTCTGTAATTCAAGTTCATACAATTTCGCTTTTAATTGTTTCATTGCTTGATCTTTGTTCTTGTGCTGTGAACGATCGTTCTGACATTGCACCACAATGCCACTTGGCATATGGGTAATTCGCACCGCACTTTCAGTTTTGTTTACGTGCTGACCACCAGCCCCTGATGCACGATAAACATCAATACGTAAATCAGCAGGATTGATTTCAATATCAATATCATCATCAATTTCAGGGTAGACAAATGCTGCGCTGAATGATGTGTGGCGACGGTTATTGGAATCAAATGGACTTTTCCGCACTAAACGATGAATACCGGTTTCTGTTCGTAACCAACCAAAGGCATATTCACCGCTTACTTTAATGGTTGCCGATTTCAATCCAGCTACATCACCGTCAGATACTTCCATCAGTTCTGTTTTAAAACCTTTGCTTTCAGCCCAACGGAGATACATACGGAGCAACATTTCTGTCCAATCTTGAGCTTCCGTACCGCCAGAACCAGCTTGTAAGTCCACATAGCAATCGCAAGCATCATGTTCGCCACTAAACATTCGACGGAACTCTAATTTTTCGAGTTGTTGTTCGAGTTCAGCTAACTCAGCAACTGCTTCATTGAAGGTGTCTTCGTCTTCTGCTTCGATGGCAAGTTCTAATAACCCATCAACATCTTCTAATCCTTGTTCTAAATTTTTGATGGTATTTACAACTTGTTCTAAAGAAACGCGTTCTTTACCAAGCGCTTGGGCTTTATCTGGATCATTCCAAACATCTGGCTGTTCTAATTCGGCATTGACTTCTTCTAAACGCTCAACTTTGGCATCGAAGTCAAAGATACCCCCGAAGCACCGAAGTACGGTCGGTTAAGTCGGTGATTTTATTTTTTACAGGATTGATTTCAAACATAATAAATTCACTGTGTGATAAAGTGTGGGATTATATGCTATTTTCTGATTTTTGGATAGTTTGACCTTGCAGAAATTAGCAATCTATCTATAATTTCAGACTTTCTTACTCAAGCTAATTTAGGAACAAAAAATGAAGAAAATTTTTACCGCACTTTTGTGCATGACTGCGGCTAATGCAATGGCAAACGATGCCACGATTAAAAGCAAATTACAGTCTCTTGGCGCATCCAATATTGATGTGAAATCCTCGCCAATTTCAGGTATCAAAACTGCCGTAACAGATCAAGGCGTACTTTATGTGACAGACGATGGAAAATATGCTTTCCAAGGTAAACTTTACGAGCTCACAAATAGTGGCCCTGTTGATGTAGCGGGTAAAATTTTAGTGGATAAACTTAATTCTTATAAAGATGAGATGATTGTTTATCCCGCTAAAAATGAAAAGCATGTTGTGACGGTATTTATGGATATTACTTGCCATTATTGCCATTTATTACATCAGCAATTAAAAGAATATAATGATCTTGGTATTACCGTGCGTTATTTAGCTTTCCCTCGTGCGGGCATGAATAACCAAACTGCAAAACAAATGGAAGCGATTTGGACGGCTAAAGATCCTGTTTTTGCTTTAAACGAAGCTGAAAAAGGCAATTTACCGAAAGAAGTTAAAATCCCAAATGTTGTGAAAAAGCATTATGAATTAGGCGCGCAATTTGGCGTAAATGGCACACCAAGTATTGTTACCTCAACTGGTGAGCTTATTGGCGGTTATTTAAAACCAGCTGATTTATTGAGCACACTTGAAGAAACAACAAAATAATCCTAGCGATATTCATATTTATAAGGGCATATCTTATATGCCCTTTGAATGTGATAAATTAAAACAAAATACACCGTGAAAAAACTTATCAAACGCCGTGAAATTCCAATTGGAAATTCTGTTTCAAACCATCCATTATTAGATCGCCTTTATCGCGCACGCCATATTCAAAACATCGAAGAATTAGACCGCACTTTAAAATCAATGCTGAATCCAAATCAGCTATATGGTATTGAACAAGCCGTAAATTTATTAGTGGAAGCTTACCAACAACAGCAAAAAATAGTGATTGTTGGGGATTTTGATGCTGATGGTGCAACTAGTACAGCATTGAGTGTGCTGGCTTTAAGACAACTTGGTTTTTCCGATGTAGATTACCTTGTACCAAATCGATTTGAACAAGGTTATGGCTTGAGTATTCCTGTGGCTGAAATGGCGATTGAAAAGGACGTTCAGCTATTAATGACGGTGGATAATGGCGTTTCATCTTTTGAAGGCGTTGCATTTTTGAAAGAAAAAGGTGTTCGTGTTTTAGTGACGGATCATCATTTACCACCGGAAACTTTGCCGCCAGCTGATGCCATTGTTAACCCTAATTTAAGTCAGTGTGGTTTTCCTTCAAAATCCTTAGCGGGCGTTGGTGTTGCGTTTTATTTGATGCTGGCGGTACGTGCTAAATTTCGTGAACTCGGTATTTTTACTGCAGAAACACAACCTAATTTTACTGACTTGCTCGATCTCGTGGCATTGGGTACTGTCGCTGATGTGGTGCCTTTAGATCAAAATAATCGTATCCTTGCTTATCAAGGCTTAATGCGGATTCGTGCACGGCGTTGCCGTCCTGGTATTGTTGCGTTGGCTGAAGTGGCTAACCGTAATATTGAACAGTTTACTTCAAGTGATCTCGGTTTTTGTATCGGACCTCGTTTAAATGCAGCAGGGCGTTTAGACAATATGTCGATTGGAGTAGAGCTTTTACTGGCGGACGATATGCTAAAAGCCAGAGAATTGGCTTTAGATCTTGATCAACTCAACCAAACGCGTAAAGAAATTGAAGCAGGCATGAAGCTTGAGGCGCTAGAAATTTGCCAAAATCTCACCGCACTTTTTAAAGAGTTACCTTCGGGGATTACACTTTATCAACCAGATTGGCATCAAGGTGTGTTGGGCATTGTGTCATCTAGGATTAAAGAGCAATATCATCGCCCTGTAGTTGCCTTCGCGAAAGATGGTGAGGGAGTTTTGAAGGGTTCCGCGCGTTCTATTGAAGGCTTACATATGCGTGATGTTTTGGAGCGTATTCATTCGCAACATCCTAATATGATTTTAAAATTTGGTGGTCATGCGATGGCTGCAGGATTAAGCCTTCGAGAAGAACACTTTGACGATTTCCAACATATTTTTAATCAAACCGTTGCCGATTGGCTTGATGAAGAACATTTACAAGGTGTAATTTGGACCGATGGCGAATTAAATTCAAATGAATTTAATCTTGAAACGGCGGAACTGATAAAATCAGCAGGCCCTTGGGGACAAGCTTTTCCTGAGCCTTGTTTTGATGGCGAATTTAAAATTTTAGACCAGCGTGCAATTGGACAAAATCAAAACCATCTTAAAATGTTAGTGGAGCCAAAACAAGGTGGGCCTTTATTAGACGCGGTTGCGTTTAATATTGACACAAGATTGTATCCCGATCTTTCAATTAAACAGGCAAGATTTGCATATAAATTGGATGTTAATGAGTTTCGTGGTAATCGAAATGTACAGCTTTTAGTAGAATATATTGAAGCGATTGATGAGTAATATTTTGAAATTTTATGGATTATTCGTATTAGGTTTATTTGGGTTTACATCATCGGTTCTAGCTGAAGTAAATCAAAAAGAATTTTCTACTCAAAATCCACCGCACTTACCGTCTTCTGATGTCATGCATTTTGAAGATGGGCGGGATTATTTTTCTTATCAAGAGCCTATTGAACAAGCGCCTAGAGCAGACAAAAAAATACGTATTCAATTCTTTTTTGATTACGATTGCCGCGTATGTTCGTCAGCGCAAGATATTTTAGAACTTTATAATCAAATGCGAACAAATAAAGTTGCGTTGGAACAATACCCTATTGCAACCGCGGATAGTCAGTTTAGCGCACGCATTTTTTATACCTTGCAAGCGCTAAGTGCGGGTGAGTTATCTAATGTTTTATTGTTTGAAACTTCAGAAAAATCCCGTTATGCAGAATTGTCTGCGACAAATAAAATTCAACAATGGGCGGAAGAACAAGGGCTAGATAAGCAGTTATTTATTCAAACTGAAAATTCAGAAAGAGTAAAAGAACAAATTCAAGATGCGATTGAATTGACGGAAGAATATGGTGTTTTTACCTATCCTTACGTTGTCATTGGAGGAAAATATGTACTCACGGCGAGTACGCTTTATAACGATGATTATAGCGTGGCAGTGTTAGATTTTTTGGTAAATAAAATAGAACAGGAAAAAAAGTGATGAAAATCGGAATTGTTGGCGCAATGGCGCAAGAAGTAGAAATTTTAAAAAATTTAATGGCAGAGAGAACTGAAACTCGAGTAGCAAGTGCAGTAATTTTTGAAGGCAAAATTAATGGTAAAAATGTTGCATTGTTGCAATCAGGTATTGGAAAAGTGGCCGCTGCAATTGGCACGACGGCATTGTTGCAATTAGCCAAGCCAGATTTTGTGATCAATACTGGTTCTGCAGGTGGGGTAGCAAAAGGCTTGAAAGTGGGAGATATTGTAATTTCTGATGAAACACGCTATCACGATGTGGACGTGACAGCTTTTGGCTATGAAAAAGGGCAGTTGCCAGCTAATCCAGCAGCATTTTTATCTGACCAAAAACTAGCTGACCTCGCTCAAGAAATTGCAGAAAAGCAAGGACAATCAGTAAAACGTGGTTTAATTTGCTCTGGCGATAGTTTTATTAATAGTGAAGATAAAATTGCACAAATAAAAGCTGACTTCCTGAATGTGACGGGGGTTGAAATGGAGGCTACAGCGATTGCACAAGTTTGCTATGCTTTTAATGTGCCTTTTGTGGTGGTTCGAGCAATTTCTGATGGAGGCGATGGTGAAGCAAGTATATCTTTTGAAGAGTTCTTACCGTTGGCCGCAAAACGGTCTTCAGCGTTAGTGTTGGGGATGATTGATAGACTGTAGTAATAATCTTTTAATAAGATAATAAATTCTAAAATTGAATTATAAACATTATTTAAAAAGGCATTGCTTATTTAGCTATGCCTTTTTATATGAGCCAATTAGAATTTATAGTTCAAACTTAGAATATAAGTTCTTCCACGTGCAAAGTTATAAAGTACAGATTTATCTTTTCCTCCATCTTCACAAGTATTATTTTTACTACAAATTGAATCATTTAAGCTTGAATAATAGCGCTGTGAAGCAGCATCATTGCCTGAGTCTAAAGGATCAACATAACGTTTATCTAGTAGGTTTTGTACTTCAGCTTTGATAATTAAATCTTTAACAGGTTCATAACTTACATGCAAATCTAAAATAATCGGTTGTTTATTAATTTCCTCTGTTTTCTTGATTGCATAATAAGTTCGTTCATGGCTCGTATTTAATTCAAATTGAGAACCGTTAATATAATCTTCTTGAATGGTTGCTCGTTTACTTTTCCCATAGTAACGTGCTGCGATACCAAGAGTTAATTTTTGATCAAACCAGCGAGATCCAAGTTCTAATCTTCCATAATCTTTCGGTAACATTGAGATACGAGATAGACCATAACCTTGTTTCAGAATATCATCTTTTGATGCGTTGTTAGGACGTGGACTTGCATCTGCATAGTTGGTTGGTTGATTTGTTCGTTGGTATGCATAAGATAGATTTGCAAAGAAACGTCCCATGTCATAGTTAATTTCTAACTCGACGCCGCTCTTTTTCACAATAGGCTTATAATTTTGATGAGCAATGGTGAATCTAAATCCATTATTAGCTGCCCAGTCAGGAACAACGCCATCTCTCCACCATACACCATATACATTATGAATATAATTTTTGATAAAGCTGCGATAGCCCACTAGTTTTAAACCTAATATATCTTCTTTAGTGAAAACGCCTTTTTTATAGGTATTAAATCCAAGTTGATAAGTTTCAGCTCGCTCAGGTTTTAATGCCGTATTTACGCCAACATCAGATACTTGAGAGAAGAACATTTCTTGAATATTTGGCATTCTATGTGTGCGCGAATAGGTGAAAAACGGCATAAAATAATCATTGATATCCGCGCTAAGTGTTGCTGAGTGATTTATCGCTGTTTTATGTCCTGATTTATGCAAAATCGGTTCATTAATTTGTGTTGGTGTATTTTCGTAACCTACATATTCACCGTTAAATGCATAATGGGTAAAATTGACACTATAGTCTAAATGGTAAATTCCTTTAGAAAGTGCGGTATCAAAATAAACAGTTTTAAATTTTTGTTTACCAGAAGGCTGTAAGATCACTGAACGTTGTGGTAATCCGCTTTTGCTTCCTTGGAAGCGACCTAAATAACTATAGTTTCCTTGTGAGTGTGATTCATTGTTATAAAACAAACTTAATTCTTCAGGAAAACGGTTTTTACTATACTCATTAATAAAGTAGTTAAAGCCCAATGTGGTTTTTAAATCGATTTCTTTTGGCAATAAGAAGGTATAGCTGTTATTTATATCAACAATATTTGCCACATTTTTGGTAATAAGTTTGTCTGCAACTTGCCAACCAGCAAAAAAGCCACCCTTAGGATAAATGGTTTTACCTAAGTTATGTGCTACCATTAGATTTAGATCAAGATAGCGATTATTATTAAAATTATAATTTAATTGATAATTACGATTTTCGATTTTTCGAGAACCAATTTTATTATCAAGGGTACGTATTTGTGCACCTAAGGTATGGTTATCATCTCCATATTCAAATTTTAATAAATGGCTACGAGAACGAGATTGCAAGCTACCTGGTTCAATAGGAGCGACACTATATTGATCTTTATTACGTTCAAATGAGTTATTTGTGGAATCTACATCATTTTGTAATTCAGGGATATTTTGAGGTTGTATGCCATTTTCCAATTCTCTCAGAATTTTTCTTCTGGTTTCATTTTTATAAGTATTAAGTTGATAGCTAGATGTATTGTAACGTGGTTCATTAGGCGTATCTTCTTCACTAACATAATCATAATTTTCTTCTTTTCTTTCAATCCGAGTAATACAACCTGGTGTTCTTGTTTCGGTCGCTCCGGTTAGCTCATCGGTTGTTGTAATTGGGTCTGTATTTCCATTAAATGTTGGATTGGGTGCGTTGCAAGACTAATGGTTTTTGTTTAGATCAGGTGTCCACTGTCCAGCTGAATTTAAAACATAACCTGCATTGTGGAAATAGGCTTCTTTTTCTTTAGCAAGAATATCTTGTCCTAGCGAAGACAATCGTTCTCCTCCACCAATACGATAATCTTGTGAAACCTCACGTTGACTGTAACCATATACCACACCAACATAACCGCCATTATCAAGCCATTTTCTGCCTGCAGCCATTGTCATAAAATTCGATTTAGTTGCATTGTTCCCCGTCATTCCTTTTACGATGAGCCCAAAAGATTTGTCATCAGTGATAACATCATTAACGCCTAATGTTCTAAAATTGGCACTACCAGATAAAGTATTTACGCCATTGGAACCTGAAAAGTTACTTTTATTGACATCGACACCTGCAATGAAGTTAGGATCAAGCGATGCACCGAATTGAGAATTACCACTTGATTGACCTGAGTCCATGGCAGTAGAGTAAAAAGTTTGAGTGACGCCATCGACCATTGTATTGACACGACCTAACCCATTTTCGCCACGAATATTCACAGAAACTACGCCAGAGCCTTTATCTTGTTGAGTAAAAGCACCAGGGATACTTCGAATAACTTGATCGATAGTCTGTGTTTCTTTAAAAATATGCTCTCGGGTACTTTTAGCTTTTGCTTCCGTAAAAGGTTTTTTATCGTTAGTGACATTTTTTTCTACTACATCAATTTGCTCTAGCGTTTCTTCTGCCTGAGCTTCCATAATAGATACACTTATTGTATTGATAAGACAAAATGTAATTAAATTTAATCGAATAACTTTCTGCATTATTACTTCCTTATTTTTTTTGAGAAAGATTCGCATTATCTTATTGTGTTTTGTAAAATTCAATAAATTTTTATTAAAATTAATATAAAACTCTAAAAAAATGAAAAAAATTAATTTATAAAAGGGGGCTCTTTAACTAAAAAGCTTATAGGTGCGCGTTTGTTATTTTTTACTCTTTGTTAGTGGATCTTGAGTTAAGTTTGAAAGGTGGCAATAGCGAAATAGAGTGTTTATCTTTATAATACGTCAACTTTTGATAAGTAAAGGATAAGTTATATGGGAACGATTATTACCGTTGATGGCCCTAGTGGTGCTGGGAAAGGTACGCTTTGTTATGCGTTGGCACAAAAGCTAGGTTACGCGTTATTGGATAGTGGAGCGATTTATCGCGTTACAGCATTAGCTGCATTACAACGTAAAACTGATTTAACAAATGAATCGGCGCTAGCTGAATTAGCTCGCCACTTAGATATTCAATTTATTCCTCAAAATGGCGAGGTGAATATTTTGCTTGCTGGTATGAATGTAAGCCATTTAATCCGCACTCAAGAAGTCGCTGATGCCGCATCTAAAGTCGCTGTGTTTCCAGAAGTGCGGTCAGCTTTATTACAACTTCAGCAAGATTTTTCAAAAAATGATGGATTAATTGCTGATGGTAGAGATATGGGGACTGTGGTATTCCCAAATGCTCAAGTGAAGTTATTTTTAGATGCAAGTGCTGAAGAACGCGCAAAAAGACGCTATAAACAGTTGCAAAATAAAGGAATAAATGGTAACTTTGAGCAGATTTTAGCCGAGATAAAAGAGCGTGATTTTCGTGATAGAAATCGAGAGGTTGCGCCTCTAAAACCGGCTGATGATGCTTTGTTATTGGATAGCACAACGTTGAGTATTGGTGAAGTTATTGATCAGGCGTTAGCTTATATTCAAGAAAAGGTATCAGTTTCGATTTAACTGTTTGTTCAAGGAAGAATAAACATTTATTCTCAACCCCACATTTTATGGATTTTAATGTGGATGTTATTAACTTAAATTAAGAAGATTATTTATATGTCAGAATCTTTTGCTCAACTTTTTGAAGAATCATTAAAAGGCCTTGAAACTCGTCAAGGTTCAATCGTTAGTGGTACTGTAGTAGCTATCCAAAAAGGCTTTGTGCTTGTTGATGCAGGTTTAAAATCTGAGTCTGCAATTCCAGTTGCTGAATTCTTAAATGCACAAGGCGAACTTGAAATCCAAGTTGGCGATACTGTAAATGTTGCATTAGATGCAGTTGAAGATGGTTTCGGTGAAACTAAACTTTCTCGTGAGAAAGCTGTTCGTCACGAATCTTGGATTGAATTAGAAAAAGCTTACGAAGAAAAAGCGACCGTTATCGGTTTAATCAACGGCAAAGTGAAAGGTGGCTTCACAGTTGAGTTAAACGGTGTTCGTGCATTCTTACCAGGTTCTTTAGTTGATACTCGTCCAGCGCGTGAAGCAGATCATTTACTTGGTAAAGAATTAGAATTCAAAGTAATCAAATTAGATCAAAAACGTAACAACGTTGTTGTTTCTCGTCGTGCAGTGATTGAATCTGAAAACAGTCAAGAACGTGAACAAGTATTAGAAAATCTTGTTGAAGGTTCAGAAGTTAAAGGTATCGTTAAAAACTTAACTGAGTACGGTGCATTCGTTGATCTTGGTGGTGTTGACGGTTTATTACATATCACAGATATGGCTTGGAAACGTGTTAAACATCCAAGCGAAATCGTGAATGTAGGCGATGAAGTTACTGTTAAAGTATTAAAATTTGATAAAGATCGTACTCGTGTATCTTTAGGCTTAAAACAATTAGGTCAAGATCCGTGGGCTGCAATTGCTGAAAATCACCCAGTAAACAGCAAATTAACTGGTAAAGTAACTAACTTAACAGACTATGGTTGTTTTGTTGAGATCTTAGATGGCGTTGAAGGTTTAGTTCACGTTTCTGAAATGGATTGGACTAACAAAAATATCCACCCATCTAAAGTTGTTAGCTTAGGCGATACTGTAGAAGTAATGGTATTAGAAATTGATGAAGAACGTCGTCGTATTTCTTTAGGCTTAAAACAATGTAAAGCTAACCCATGGACTCAATTTGCTGAAACTCACAATAAAGGCGATAAAGTAACTGGTAAAATCAAGTCTATCACTGATTTCGGTATCTTCATCGGTCTTGAAGGTGGTATCGATGGTTTAGTTCACTTATCTGATATTTCTTGGAATGTATCAGGTGAAGAAGCAGTTCGTAACTACAAAAAAGGTGACGAAGTTTCTGCTGTAGTATTAGCAGTTGACGCACTGAAAGAGCGTATCTCTTTAGGTATCAAACAACTTGAAGAAGATCCATTCAATAACTTCGTAGCAATCAACAAAAAAGGCGCTGTAGTATCTGCAACTGTAGTTGAAGCAGATGCAAAAGGTGCTAAAGTTGAATTAGCGGGCGGCGTTGAAGGTTATATCCGCGCAGCTGATTTAACAAATGAAGTTGCTGCAGGTGATGTGGTTGAAGCTAAATACACTGGTGTAGATCGTAAATCTCGTATCGTTCACTTATCAGTGAAAGCAAAAGATCAAGCTGAAGAAGCTGCGGCAGTTGCAAATGTGAATAACAAACAAGAAGAAGTTGCTATTCCAAACGCAATGGCTGAAGCATTTAAAGCAGCTAAAGGTGAATAATTAATTCACGTAATAAGGCTGGGCTGATGTCCAGCCTTATTTTTAGGGCTTATTGCTAATAAATTGAAATAATGTATTAGCAATAAATCTTAATTTGAATAATATTAAGGGAGAAAAGACGATGACTAAGTCTGAACTTATAGAGAAATTATTAGCGAAACATCCGACTTTACCCGCAAAAGAAATCGAAAATATGGTAAAAGATATTTTGGAGTTTATTTCTCAATCTCTTGAAAATGGCGATCGTGTTGAGTTGAGAGGATTTGGAAGTTTTTCACTGCATTATCGTAATCCTCGTTTAGGGCGTAATCCAAAAACGGGTGATTCCGTTAAATTAGAAGCTAAATCTGTACCGCACTTTAAAGCTGGTAAAGAATTAAAAGAGCGTGTAGATATTTATTAATAAAATTAAAATGCTCGAATATGCCTTTCAAACTACAACGTTTGCCATTATTTAGAAAAGCTATATTTTAAGGAAATGTTATGATTAAATATATTTTAGGTATTGTGATTTTTATCGCTATCGTGTTGGTTGCAATTACCATTGGAGCAAATAACGATCAAGTTATTACATTTAATTATATTGTGGCGGAAAGTCAGCTCCAACTATCAACTCTTGTTGCTATTTTATTTGGATTAGGTTTAATTCTTGGTTGGTTAATCACCGCTTTTTTCTATCTTAAGTTAAAACTTAAAAATATGGCATTGGCTCGTCAAGTTAAGCGTCAAACTTTACAAATCAACGAATTGACTACCGTGCGCGATAAGGTCGCCTGATGCTAGAATTACTCTTTCTACTATTGCCTATCGCTGCAGCCTATGGTTGGTACATGGGGCAGCGTAGTGCAAAGAAAGATCAAGATGACATTAGTAATAAACTCTCCCGAGATTATGTTACGGGGGTAAACTTCTTACTTTCCAATCAAACCGATAAAGCTGTAGATTTGTTTTTGGACATGCTTCAGAAACAAGAAACTGAAAATGAAATCGAAAGCCACTCCCAATTTGAAGCTGAGCTTACACTTGGCAATCTATTCCGCTCTAGAGGCGAAGTTGATCGTGCATTGCGTATTCACCAAGCTTTAGACCTTAGCCCTAATTATACATTTGAGCAAAAATTACTCGCAAAGCAACAGCTTGCTAGAGATTTTATGGTGGTTGGTTTTTTTGACCGCGCTGAAAATCTTTATATTTTACTAGTGGATGAACCTGAATTTGCAGAAAATGCTTTACAGCAACTTTTAGTGATTTATCAAAAAACTAAAGAATGGAAAAAAGCGGTTAATATTGCTGAAAAACTCGCTAAAATAAAACCACAAGAGAATAATATTGAACTTGCGCAATGTTATTGTGAATATTCACAAAGTTTAGAGCCTGAAAGTGCGGTTGAAAAACGCAGTGTTTTACAAAAAGCTTTGGCGGTTTCTCCTACTTGTGTTCGCGCTTCTTTATTACTCGCAAATTTAGAAATGCTTGAAGGTCAATACCAACACGCGGCAAAAATACTAGAACATGTTTTAGAGCAAAATCCAGATTATACGGGTGAAATTTTGTCACCTTTAAAACATTGTTATGAAGAATTAAATCAGTTAGATAACTTTGAATTATTCTTAATTCGTGCTGGCCAAATTACTAATAATGACGAAGTAGAGCTAGCTTTGGTCAAATTAATTGAAGAAAAAGATGGCAAGTCAGCTGCTCAGGCTAAGCTTTATCAGCAACTCACGAAAAAGCCAAGTACTTTAATTTTCCATCGTTTTATGCAGTATCAAATTGATGATGCAGAAGACGGGAGGGGAAAAGAAAGCCTAATTTTATTACATAAAATGGTTGGTGAAAGAATTAAGCAAACATCGGCCTATCGTTGTACAAATTGTGGTTATCAAATCCATAAGCTATTGTGGAATTGTCCATCTTGCCGTCAATGGGAAAGTATTAAACCAGTTTCAAGTCAAGAACATAATTAATTGATACTCAGCGAGGTAACATTATGACAAGCAAAATTATTGTGGCATTGGACTATGAGAAAGAAGCTGAGGCTCTTGCTTTAGTTGATCAAATTGATCCGAGTTTATGTCGATTAAAAGTGGGTAAAGAAATGTTTACTACACTTGGTATTAATTTTGTAAAACAATTACATCAACGTAATTTCGATGTTTTCTTAGATCTTAAATATCATGATATTCCAAATACTGTAGCAAGAGCGGTCAGATCTGCCGCTGATTTGGGTGTATGGATGGTAGATTTGCATGCAAGCGGTGGGCTACGAATGATGGAAGAAGCTAAGAGAATTCTTGAACCTTATGGGAAAGATGCTCCATTGCTTATTGCTGTGACGGTATTAACCAGCATGGAAGATTTGGATTTATTACAAATTGGGATTAATGCATCGCCAATGGAACAAGTTTTACGCTTAGCTCATTTAACCCAACGTGCAGGTTTGGATGGGGTGGTTTGCTCTCCGCAAGAGGTTGAAATTTTACGTAACGCTTGTGGAGAAGACTTTAAATTAGTGACTCCAGGGATTCGTCCAATTGGAGCGGATTTTGGTGATCAAAGACGAGTAATGACACCTACAGCTGCGATTCGTGCTGGTTCCGATTATTTAGTGATAGGGCGTCCTATTACTCAAGCTGATAATCCTGCAGAGGTTCTTCGTTCTATTAATGCATCTATTGGGTAATTATGATGTCAGATTCCGTTTTAGTATATTCAACAGATGTAGGTCGAATTAAAGAGGAAAAGGCTTCTGTAGTTCGCCCAAAAGGAGACGGTGTTGTACGTATCCAAAAACAAACGAGTGGTAGAAAAGGTGCAGGCGTATCGGTTATAACTGGTTTGGATTTATCTGATGAGGAATTGAAAAAATTAGCGGCTGAATTAAAAAAACGTTGTGGATGTGGCGGTTCAGTTAAAAATGGAATGATTGAGATTCAAGGCGAAAAGCGTGATTTGCTCAAGCAATTGTTAGAGCAAAAAGGGTTTACCGTTAAATTATCAGGTGGATGATTAAAAAGGCGCATTAGCGCCTTTTTTGTTAAAGATTTAAAATTTCTTTAACGAAAGGGATCGTAAGATTTCGTTGTGCTTGTAACGAGGCTTTATCTAGTAGATCAAGCGCTTCAAATAATGTGTGCATGTCTCGTGCTAGTCGTGTAAGTAAAAAATTAGCTGTCTCATCGGGTAATTGAATTCCTCGTTGATAAGCGTTATGTTGCAGCACACTAATTTTTTGCTCGTCAGTTAAGGAATTTAATTGATAAATTTCACCCCAAGTCAAGCGAGAGTTCAAATCAGGCAATTTTACAGAAAGTGCGGAAGGCGATTTGTTTGAACTAATAAGCAAAAGCGTTTTTCCGCTCGCTTTAATTCGATTGAATAGATCAAAAATAGCTAATTCCCATTCATCATTGCCGATCACACTTTGCACATCATCTAGACACACTAATTCTTGCTGTTCTAGATTTTCAAGAACTGCGGTAGAAAAATATTGAGATTTACTTAGAGGCACATAAATAGCAGTACGTTGATTGATTAAATATTCGTTACTGAATGCTCTAAGTAGGTGAGTTTTTCCAGAACCTTTATTTCCCCAAATATAGAAAAACTGTTGTTTTAATTCAGATGAATTTTTGCGTAAAGAATCGAGCAATAAAAGATTATTATCGCCGTAAAAGTTTTCTAATGTGGCATCATCAATTTGATGAATAGGTAAGGGAAGCTGCTTATTCAAATATTTATGTATTACAGATTATAAGTACGAAAAAGGGCTAAATTGATATTTAACCCTTTTAAAAGGAGCCCTTATTCTACTTCATTTTTTGCTTTCGGTAAAACAAGGTTTAAGATGATAGCAACAATCGCACACAAGCTGATACCTTTTAGTGATACGTTACCCACATCTACAAACATATTGCCGATACCAAATGTCATGACGACAGAAATAATACATAGATTACGCGCTTCGGTAACATCAACTTTGCCACGAATTAAGGTGCTCATGCCCACGACTGCGATTGAACCGAAAACAAGCATCATAATTCCGCCCATTACAATAGTTGGAATCGTTGATAAGAATGCGCCTACTTTTCCACAGAATGAAATCGCTATAGCCCAAACCGCAGCCCAAGTCATAATATTAGGGTTGAAATTTCGGGTTAACATTACTGCACCAGTTACTTCCGCATAGGTTGTATTTGGGGGGCCACCCACTAAAGATGCAGCTGCTGTTGCTAAGCCATCGCCTAATAAAGTACGGTGTAATCCTGGTTTTTTTAAAAAGTCTTTACCTGTCACAGAGCTGATTGCCATAATGCCGCCCACGTGTTCTACTGCAGGTGCAATGGCAATTGGTAACATATAAAGAATAGCTTCTAGGTTAAATTCAGGCGCAGTTAATTTTGGTAAGCTGAACCAAGGCGCATCAATCACTGGTTGGAAATTAATTAAACCTAGGAATAAACATAAAATATAGCCCGCAGTAATACCAAACATAATTGGGATGAGTTTCATCAATCCTTTGGCAAACACTGCTACAGATAAAGTAGTGAGAAGTGTTACCATTGAAACTAATACTGCATCGTTATACGCATAAGCACTGTTTTTGCCTAATGACATATCAACTGCCACAGGAGCAAGCCCCATCCCAATGATAACAATTACTGGGCCAACGACAATCGGTGGGAAAATACGTTGTAATGCTTCTGTTCCACGTAATTTTACTAACGTGCTTAGCGCTAGATATACAAGACCAGCAGATGCTAAACCACCCATAGTGGTCGCAATGCCCCAAGTTTGAACACCATATTGAATCGGCGCGATAAAGGCAAAAGATGAGGCTAAGAAAATAGGAACTTGTTTGCCCGTGCAAAGTTGGAAGAGTAGGGTACCAACGCCAGCAGTTAATAATGCTGTATTGGAATCAAGGCCTGTAATTAATGGTACAAGAACGAGTGCACCAAATGCGACGAAGAGCATTTGTAGGCCAACGAATGATTGTTTTAATGTACTTTGTTTTTCCGAAGGGAAAGAAGAAGTTTGATTTGTCATTTAGTTTCAACTCTCTGTTTGAATTAACTTAAAGTGCGGTCAGTTTTTCTTGTGTTTCACGCACACAAAAAGACGGCAAGAAAATGCCGTCCATCTTTTATTTTTGGGGATTATTTGGTCCCAAAAATTTTATCACCCGCGTCACCTAGACCCGGAATAATGTAACCATGTTCATTTAGGTGGCTATCAATAGAAGCGCAGTAAAGTTCAATGTCAGGATGTGCAGCTTCAAGAGCCTTAATACCTTCTGGCGCAGCGACCAACACTAATACTTTGATGTGTTTACAACCTTTTGCTTTTAAAAGATCAAGGGTTGCAATCATAGAACCACCAGTTGCAAGCATAGGATCAACAACAATTGCAAGGCGCTCTTCTAAATCGCTAGCTAATTTTTGGAAGTAAGGGACGGGTTCAAGGGTTTCTTCATTACGGTAGATACCCACTACGCTGATACGTGCGCTTGGTACATGTTCAAGTACACCATCCATCATACCTAAACCTGCACGTAAAATTGGGACAACCGTTACTTTTTTACCTTTAATTCGATCGATTTCTACTGGGCCATTCCAACCGTTGATCGTTACTTTTTCAGTTTCTAAATCAGACGTTGCTTCATAGGTTAATAGGCTACCGATTTCTGTTGCCAGTTCACGGAATTTTTTTGTATCAATCTCAGCTTCACGCATCACACCTAGTTTGTGTTTTACAAGTGGGTGTTTTACTTCAACCAGTTTCATTTTCACTCTCCTTTTGGCTCTTAAAAAACAAATTGACAAATTCTAGATTAAAAAAATACAAAATGGTAGAGATTTATAAAAATATTCTGACTTGAAACGGGAGTTTTAAATGCAATATTGTGTTTAAACTGGTCGAATACTCTCTATATCTAATTTTGCATCAAACTCATTAAGCAGAATTTGTAATTTACTATCTTTTTGCAACTCATTTTGAGCTTTTTCCCGCAATGCTTGATAAATATTACGGCGATATTCAATTGGAGTAGTGACATTGCTATCATCAATATTAATTGTTAATCGAATATCTTTACCTTGCAATTTTCTTAAAGCTTCAACCAAATTTTTTATGCTTCTGTCTTGGCGTAAATGAGATTTTTCTGAATGTAATCCAAGATTGATTTCATCATCAGTTTTGCTTTGTAAGAAACAATTTAACGCTAATTCTTTGCTAAATCCTGTTACACCCGAACGTTCAACTATATCTGCCCACTCATCTTGTTGTTGAGTTTGGGTAATGATTTTTAAACGTAATTCAGGCGTAATATCTTTCAAAATAGCCTGTTTTATATCGGAAGGACGAACGCCTGTATCGGCTTTAGCAAGTTCTGGATTGCTCCATTCCCAACGATAGGTGTCAGCACTCAAGATTTCTTGCTCATCTTGAGCAATTTCTGCTCTATCATCACTTGAATTTTCTTCTTTGCTATTTTCTTGTGGAACCTGTGCAGAATTTGGTAGTGATGTTGGCTTTTCTATGTGCTTGGGCTTCGGTTCAGTCATTTCTCGCACGGGAAGTGCGGTCATTTTTTTATGAGATTTCTCTTCATCCAGTTCTTGAATGTGATGTAAAGTCTCACTTACTGCAGCTAATGATTCAGCTTTGTGTTCTTGGCGTTCTTGGTTTTCCAGTTGTGTTAAATGTTCAAGCGCATCTAAAGCCGAAAGGCTTGCCAAATTTGGAATGCTCGTTTTATTTGGTTTTGCTTGAGAATAAGCTGATTTGATACTTTGCGACAGTACTGGCACATCGACATAATTACCTGTATTTTCAACCGCACTTGGAGTTGATGGCGGAGGAGTAATTACAGTGTTAGCCTTTGGTACTGCCGTAAGGAACTTTGGGTGGAATGCCAATGCCCTCAATAATGTCATTTCTGTGCCAATACGACGGTTTGGCGCATTTGATAAGTCTTTTCTACCAGAAATAATGACTTGATAAAAAAACTGAACATCTTCTGGAGAGATATGTTTGGCTAAAAATGAAAAATGTTCATTGTTATCTGAAGATTTTTGTGGAAGAAGTTGCATGAGTGCAATTTGATGTAATTTTTCTGCACATTCGCCAAGCAATTTGTCCCAATCACCTGCCGCATCTGCAACTCTTTGCAGTGTTCGCATTAAGAGTTCACCATTACCTTGGTGTAAGGCGTATAAAATATCAACAGAATAGTTATCATCAAGCAACCCTAACATATTGCTTACAACACTATTTGTAACTTGTCGGTCGCCCATTGCAATGGCTTGATCCGTTAAACTTAAGCTATCACGAATACTTCCTTGCGCCGCTTTTGCAAGTTTAACTAATGCAGGCTCTTCAAAAGGAATATTTTCTTGCGTCAAAATGTAGGCAAGATGCTGGGAGATTTGGGTTTCATCTAATGCTTTGAGATGAAATTGTAAACAGCGAGAAAGAATAGTTACAGGTAATTTTTGTGGATCCGTTGTCGCGAGTAGGAATTTTACATATTTTGGTGGTTCTTCCAAAGTCTTGAGCAACGCATTAAATGAATGGCGAGATAGCATATGGACTTCATCAATTAAATAAACCTTAAATCTTCCCACAACAGGTTTATATTGCACGTTATCCAATAATTCGCGCGTGTCTTCAACTTTTGTGCGTGATGCCGCATCAATTTCAATTAAATCAATAAAATTGCCTTGCTCAATGGCTTTACAATTTTCACATTCACCGCAGGGTGTTGCGGTTACACCATGTACACAATTTAATCCTTTTGCAAACAATCGAGCAATAGAGGTTTTCCCTACACCACGCGTGCCTGAAAAGAGGTAAGCGTGATGTAGTCGATTATCTTTTAATCCATTTGCTAATGCCGTGATAATGTGTTCTTGCCCAACAACATCAGCAAATGTTTTTGGTCGCCACTTTCTGGCTAAGACTTGATAGCTCATCGAATCCTTAATTAATGACCTTCAAAATTGACGAGTGTATAGCAATCAACACCCAAATTATTTAAGCGTTTTTCGCCACCTAATTCAGGTAAATTAATCACAAATGCAGCGTGTTTTACCGCTCCACCTAAACGTTGCACTAATTTTACTGTTGCTTCAACGGTGCCGCCTGTTGCTAATAAATCATCAATGATTAAAACATTGTCACCTTCTGAAATTGCATCAATATGCATTTCTAAAGTATCTTGACCATATTCTAATTGATAAGATTGAGAAATGGTTTCACGTGGTAATTTTTTAGGTTTACGTACTAATTCGAAAGGTAAGCCTAGTGCTAAGGCAACGGGTGCGCCAAAAATAAAACCACGAGATTCAGTTCCAAGCACTTTGGTAATTCCTTTATCGCGATATTGTTCCACAATAAGATCTATTGTTGCTTTAAAAGCAGCTGGAACTTCCAAAAGGGTAGTAATATCGCGGAAGATAATGCCTTTTTTTGGATAGTTAGGAATTGATTTGATAGAAGATTTAATTAAATCAAGTTGTGTAGTCATAAATAATGCTCAAAAGTGCGGTAAAAAAAGAAACGTTTTTAGGACAGTATCTTATCATAAAAAAATAAAAAGATAGGAAAATAAAAATCCCCTATAGGGGATTTTTATTTAGGTTTGAATTTATAATTTTAGCTGAATTAAAACTCCTTAAATAGAAATTATTTTTTCTTCGCTTTTGCATTTGGAAGGTCAGTGATTGAGCCTTCAAATACTTCCGCAGCTAAACCAACAGACTCGTGTAAAGTTGGGTGAGCGTGGATAGTTAATGCAATATCTTCTGCATCGCAACCCATCTCAATGGCTAGACCGATTTCACCTAATAATTCACCACCGTTAGAACCGACGATTGCTCCGCCAAGTACACGATGAGTATCTTTATCAAAGATTAACTTCGTCATACCTTCTGAACATTCAGATGCAATCGCTCGGCCTGATGCTGCCCAAGGGAATTTAGCGACTTCGTAGTTTAAACCTTCTTGTTTACATTCTTTCTCAGTTTTACCTACCCAAGCCACTTCTGGTTCAGTATAAGCGATTGATGGAATAACTTTAGGATCGAAGTAGTGTTTTTGTCCCGCGATTACTTCTGCAGCAACGTGGCCTTCGTGAACACCTTTGTGTGCTAACATTGGTTGACCAACAATATCGCCGATTGCAAAGATATGCGGCACATTGGTACGCATTTGTTTATCAACATGAATGAAACCACGATCATCCACTTCAACGCCAGCTTTACCTGCATCAATCAATTTGCCATTTGGTACACGACCGATAGCGACAAGCACCGCATCATAACGTTTGGTGTCATTGCATGCTTTGCCTTCCATTGAAACGTAGATACCATCATCTTTTGCTTCAACAGCGGTTACTTTGGTTTCAAGCATTAACTTGAATTTTTTCTCGATTTGTTTGGTGTAAATTGCCACAACATCTTTATCTGCTGCTGGGATAACTTGGTCGAACATTTCCACCACTTCAATTTCTGAACCTAATGCGTGGTAAACCGTACCCATTTCTAAACCGATGATGCCGCCACCCATAATGAGAAGTTTTTTAGGTACTTCTTTTAATTTAAGTGCATCTGTTGAATCCCAAATACGCGGATCTTCATGTGGAATGAAAGGTAATTGAATTGGGCGAGACCCGGCTGCAATAATAGCGTTATCAAATTTGATTGTTGTTGGGTGACCATCACGATCACGTGCGACTAAAGTATGAGGATCAGTAAATGCAGCTAAGCCTTCAACAACAGTGACTTTGCGCGCTTTTGCCATACCCGCTAAACCACCGGTTAATTTAGCCACAACCGCTTCTTTACCCGCACGAACTTCATCTAAATCAATTCTTGGATCACCAAAGTAAATACCATTTTTACTTGCGTGTTTTGCTTCTTCAATCACTTTTGCTACGTGCAATAATGCTTTAGATGGGATACAACCTACATTTAAACATACCCCTCCAAGAGTTGAATAACGTTCAACTAATACAGTTTCTAAGCCTAAATCCGCACAACGGAACGCTGCTGAATAACCTGCTGGTCCAGCACCAAGTACGACGACTTGGGTTTTAATTTCTTTACTCATTTTTACCTCGTAAAAACGTTCAAAATATTGACCGCACTTTTTGCGATCATAAGGAATTTGCTAAAACGCCCTTTCTTCTAATTAGAAGAAAGGGGCGTTATTACATAATCAAACGGCGTAAATCTGCTAATACAGCACCGATATAGCTAATGAATCGTGCACCATCCGCACCATCAATGACACGGTGATCGAATGATAATGACATTGGAAGAATTAAGCGTGGTGCAAATTCTTTACCATTCCATACTGGTTCCATCGATGATTTAGACACACCAAGGATAGCAACTTCTGGCGCGTTTACGATTGGTGCAAAGTGAGTTGTACCAATACCACCAAGACTTGAAATGGTGAAACAGCCACCTTGCATATCAGATGCAGTCAATTTGCCTTCACGTGCTTTTTTCGATACTTCCATTAATTCACGCGAAAGTTCGATAATGCCTTTTTTGTTCACATTCTTGAATACAGGCACGACTAAGCCATTTGGCGTATCTACTGCGACACCAATGTTAATATATTTTTTCAGGATTAAGCGTTGTGCATCTTCGGTAATTGAGCTGTTGAAACGTGGATACGCTTCTAATGCTTTTGCCACCGCTTTCATAATGAACACAACTGGCGTGATTTTTACGCCAAGTTTTTGTTTTTCTGCTAACGCATTTTGTTCTTTACGGAATGCTTCTAAATCCGTGATATCTGCTTTATCGAAGTGAGTAACGTGTGGAATCATTACCCAGTTACGATGTAAGTTAGCGCCTGAAATTTTATTAATACGGCTTAATTCGACTTCTTCAATTTCGCCAAATTTACTGAAATCAACTTTTGGCCATGGTAATAAGCCTAAGCCAGCGCCATTCGCTACGCCATTGCCAGCAGCTTGTGCTGTTGCACCGCTTTCATAAGCTTTAACGGCGGTCTTCACATAAGCTTCGATATCTTCTTTAACGATACGACCTTTACGACCAGTACCTTTTACTTTATCTAAGTTTACGCCAAATTCACGTGCTAAACGACGAATAACTGGGGTTGCATGTGCATAGCCAGCACTTGCCACCACTTGTTCTTGGCTTAAGCCAGATACATTACCAGATTGAGCAGGTTGTTCAGCCGGCGCAGGTGATGCAACTTGTGGCGCTGGAGCAGGTGCTGCTGCAGCTGGCGCTGCACCAGCTACTTCAAAGCGCATAATTAATGAACCAGTCGATACTTTATCACCTGATTTCACGAGAATTTCTTTTACTACACCGCCAAATGGAGCCGGAACTTCCATTGACGCTTTATCACCTTCAACGGTAATTAATGATTGATCTTCTGAAACAGTATCACCAACGGCAACCATAATTTCAGTCACATTGACTTCATCGCCACCAATATCTGGCACATTCACATCTTTAATGGCAGATGTTGTAGCAGTTACAGGTGCAGCTGTTTGAGCTGGTGCAGCCGCAGCAACTGGAGCAGCTGATGCCGTTTCAAATTTCATGATAAGTTTGCCAGTTGAAACTTTATCACCAACATTAATTAAAATTTCTTTTACCACACCTGCGATTGGCGCTGGAACTTCCATTGAAGCTTTATCGCCTTCAACATTGATGATTGATTGATCAACTTCAACACTATCACCCACTTTAACCATAATTTCAGTAACGTTTACTTCATCAGAACCGATATCTGGTACGTTTACTTCAACAACAGCCGACGTAGTTGGCGCAGTCGCAGCTACTGGTGCTACTGGTGCTTCAGCCGCAGGTGCAGTGCCTGCGGCTTCTAATACGAGCATTGGGGTGCCCGTTGTGACTTTATCGCCCACTTTAACTAAAACTTCTTTTACAACACCCGCTTCTGGTGCAGGCACTTCCATTGAAGCCTTATCACCTTCAACGTTAATGATAGATTGATCAACAGAGATGGTATCGCCTACGTTTACCATGACTTCTGTTACTGTAACTTCATCACTACCAATATCAGGAATTTGAATTTGTTTTGACATTTTTTTTGTTCCTTTTAAAGTGCGGTCATAAAACACGATGTTTTTTGACCGCAGTTTTCATCAATTACGCATAAAGCGGATTGATACGATCTACATTCAAACCGAATTTCGCAATCGCATCTGCAACAACTTGGTTAGATACTGTACCTTCTTTCGCTAATTGAGAAAGTGCAGCAACCACAACATAACGAGCATCAACTTCGAAGTGTTCACGTAGGTTTGCACGGCTGTCTGAACGACCGAAACCATCTGTACCTAACACATGATAATGACGACTTGGTACAAATGCACGGATTTGATCTGCGTATGCTTTAACATAGTCAGTTGAAGCAACGGTTGGTAAATCAGCTAATACTTGAGCAACGTATGGTACGCGTTGTTCCGCTGTTGGGTGTAACAAGTTCCAACGTGCAGCATCGTGACCTTCACGGGCTAATTCATTGAATGAAGGTGCAGAGAATACATCTGAGGTGACACCATAATCTTTTGCAAGAATTTGTGCCGCTTCACGAACATGACGCATGATAGCACCAGAACCTAACAATTGAACGTGGCCTTTGCCTTTTTTACCTTCCACTGTTTCAAATTTGTATAAACCTTTACGGATACCTTCTTCCGCACCAGCAGGCATTGCAGGTTGATCCATGACTTCATTTAACGTTGTCATGTAATAGAATACATCTTCTTGTTTTTCGCCGTACATGCGGTTAATACCGTCTTGCATAATTACAGCAACTTCAAATGCAAATGATGGGTCGTAAGTGACACAGTTAGGAATGATACCTGCTTGAATATGGCTATGGCCATCTTCGTGTTGCAAGCCTTCACCGTTTAATGTCGTACGACCAGAAGTACCACCCACCATGAAACCACGAGCTAATTGGTCACCAGCCGCCCACATCATATCGCCCACACGTTGGAAACCAAACATTGAGTAATAGATGAAGAATGGAATCATTGGTTGGTTATTGACAGAGTAGGAGTTCGCTGCAGCTAACCAAGATGCGGTTGCACCTAATTCATTGATACCTTCTTGTAGCACTTGACCATCTTTTGCTTCGCGGTAGTACGCAACTAAGTCACGATCTGAAGGAACATAGTTTTGACCATGTGGGTTATAAATACCGATTTGACGGAATAAACCTTCCATACCGAAAGTACGTGCTTCATCAGCAATCATTGGAACGATAGTTTTACCAATGTTTTTATCTTTTAATAAGATGTTTAATGCACGAGTAAACGCCATAGTGGTTGAAATACCACGAGGTTGTTCTTCTAATAATGCTTTAAACTCTTCTAATGCAGGAACTTTATATTCAACATCAAATTTAGTACGACGAGCAGGAACATAGCCGTTTAATGCTTTACGGTGACCATGTAAATATTCGTATTCAGGAGTGCCTTCAGCAAATTTAATGTATTCTAATTTTTCTACTTGCTCATCAGTCAATGGTAAATCGAAGTAGTCACGGAAACCTTTAAGGCTTTCATAAGACATTTTTTTAGATTGGTGAGCGGTGTTTTTACTTTCCGCTTCAGGAATTTTATAACCTTTAACTTGATGCGCTAAAATCACAACTGGTTTCGTTGCATTTTGTGCTTTTGCATAGGCTGCATATAATTTTTCACTATCGTGTGCACCACGGCGTAATGCCCAAATTTCATCATCAGTCATATCTGCAACTAATGCAGCGGTTTCTGGATAACGACCGAAGAAGTGTTCACGAATATACGCACCATCTTTAGATTTGAAAGTTAAATAGTCGCCATCTACCACTTCCATCATTAACTGAGTTAATTTACCTGAAGTATCTTTAGCAAATAATTTATCCCAGTCGCTGCCCCATAATACTTTGATTACTTCCCAGCCCGCACCAGTAAACAATCCTTCTAATTCTTGAACGATTTTACCGTTACCATTAACTGGGCCGTCTAAACGTTGTAAGTTACAGCTGATAGTGAAGATTAAGTTATCTAATTTTTCACGAGCCGCAAAAGTTAATGCACCTTTAGACTCAATTTCATCCATTTCACCATCGCCTAAGAATGCATAGACTTTTTGATCTTTGGTATCTTTTAAGCCACGGTTATCTAAGTATTTCAAGAAACGCGCTTGGTAGATGGCGTTCACAGGGCCTAAACCCATAGAAACCGTAGAGAATTGCCAGAATTCAGGCATTAATTTAGGGTGTGGATATGAAGATAAACCATCGGTAAAGGCTTCTTGACGGAAGTTATCCATTTGTTCTTCAGTTAAACGACCTTCTAAGAATGCACGCGCATACATACCCGGAGCAGCATGGCCTTGGAAGAAAATTAAGTCGCCACCGTTTTTCTCTGTTGCGGCTTTGAAGAAGTGGTTATAGCACACTTCATACATGGTTGCTGCAGCTTGATAAGTTGAGATATGGCCACCTAAGTCAAGATCTTTCTTCTGACTACGCAATACCATAGCAATAGCATTCCAACGCACAGCAGAACGAATACGACGCTCAATAGCATGATCACCTGGGTAAGCAGGTTGTTCAGAAGCTGGAATAGTATTGACATAATCGGTCGTTACACCTGTCGGTAATGAAACACCGCTGGTGCGTGCTTGGCCGATAACTTGCTCAATAATATATTGTGCACGTTCTACGCCTTCTTCACGAATCAAAGAATCTAATGATTGTAACCAATCTTGAGTTTCGATTGGGTCAACGTCATTTTTTAAAATCTCAGACATAGGTTTTCCTTATCTGTTAATTAAGTGAACATTAGTTTAGTAAGCACTAAACACGAATATCAGAAATGCTTGCTTTTTTACAAACATTTAACAAATCCTGCAAATTTTAGAAGATTTTTTGAGATAAAGATAGTAAATTTTCATCAAATGCCCCTGTTAAGCACGCTATTAATAGGTAATCTTTTGAAAGTGCGGTAATTTTTCTCGCCTTTTGTAAAGCCTATTAAAATCATAAGTAAAACATTGCATTCTGTAGGGCTTTGCTTTAAAGTTTTCAAACTTTTTTCAAAAAGGAATCAATCATGCATATAACGACTCGAACGCTCACCCAACATAAACGTATTGCACTTGTGGCTCATGACAGCTGCAAAAAAAATTTACTGAATTGGACGCAAAAACACAAAGATGCACTTAAGCCTCATATACTTTATGCAACAGGTACTACAGGCCATATTTTAGAACGAGAAACAGGTTTAAGCATTCGATCTTTATTAAGTGGTCCGATGGGCGGCGACCAACAACTTGGTGGATTAATCGCAGAAAAGAAAATCGACATGATGATCTTCTTTTGGGATCCAATGAATGCCGCACCCCATGATCCAGATGTGAAAGCCCTTATGCGCATTGCAACAGTGTGGAATATCCCTGTTGCGATTAATCAAAGCTCCGCAGATTTTATGTTAACTTCAGTTTTATTTGAACAAGATGTGGAAATTGAAGTACCAGATTATGAAGGGTATTTAAAAGAGCGTTTAGCTTAAAAAGATAAGGAATATTTACCGCACTTCATAGTTAAACAGGGCGACAATTTATCGCCCTGTTTTTGTTATCATCCAAAGCCCCCCATCACAAGCATAAAGAGTACCATTTTCAACTGTTCTTCTGGGATTGGCTTACCATTTAGTTTCAATTCGTTATTCTCTAAAGCAAGCGTTAATGTGACGGTTTTATCGGTGTTTACGATAATGCCATTTGCTTCGTCTTCAGCAATTAATTCGTCCATTCTGTAAACTAAATCTTGTTTTTGATTTTCTGGTACAAATTTAGATAATAATGAAATCGCGGTTTCTTTGTTCGCATCAAAATTGATCGAAAAATCTTTGAATTGTTTGTATAAACCGCTACGCATTAAATCAAATTTAGGATTTGGCACTAAAGCAATGTTCAGATCTAATGCCACTTTGCCTTTTTCATCAGAAATAGAAAGAGGGGCAAATTTAATTTGAGGCTGATTATTTGCAATGACCATGCCTGCTTGTTGTAATTTTTGCACTAATGGTTTAGGTAACGGCATATCTGAATCAGCCTTGCCTATTGCTACTAAAATGTTTAAAAGTTCTTGTAATGCGTTGCCATCAATATGGTTGAATTCTACATTATTGGTCACTTTACCTAAGTTGTTACCATTAATATGTAATTCATCCAGATTTGTTTTATTTATGATATTTACTGTATCACCCTCAACTTGTGTAGTTAAATTTGCTTGGCTGTTTTTCTGAATAAGAGAGAATTTTTCGCCAGTCTCTGCAGATTCGGTATTTTGCTCAAAATAGCCTATTTTACTATTGATATTCCCACTATAAATAAATGGCCATTTTGTGCTTTGCAACGAGCCTTGTACGACAAGATCTTTTATTTTAATTGATGAAGCGGTTGAAACTGCATGATTTGGGTCATTTGAATTAAATGCATCTACAGATAGTGTATAATTGCTTGGTTCATTTTTGTCTAAATCAACATTTAATACGACATTTGACCAATCAAAGTCAGCCTTAGATTGCTCATTGTGATATTGCCCCGATGTAAGTTTTAATTCCGCATTACCGTTTAAGGCATAATTCATTGCGAAATTAAGTTGTAACGGTTTCTCTGATTTTGTGATGTCAAAGAGTGCTTGAGTTGTTTCATTTTTTCCTAACAAGGTTTGGCTTGAGAAAATGGTTGGAACAAAATTCAGTTTTGCCACACGATCAAGCGGCAAAGGCCCGTGATAAAGTATTGATGATAAAGGAATAATGATCGTTTCATTTGCCTTGTGGATTTCTATTTGATCTTGAATATGAGACGCAAATAATCCTCTATCAAATTTTATATTTTTATAAAAAATTTTACTTTCTTCTAATGCATCTGTTTTGGCAAATAGTTGATTTAACTGGTTGAGTTGATGTAAATATTCTTCTTCCGCTTTTTTCCCTGTAAACCATGCACCTGCACACCAAACGGCAGCAAGAGCAACGACTACGCCTGCAGCAATTTTTGATTTTTTCATTTATTTTTTTCCTATTTTAACGTAAAAATTTTCACCAAATTTATCATAAATCCCTTTTTCTTGCCTGAAAATTTTTGTTTTCCCCTTGAAGTTCATCATTTGAGACTTATCTTGAAAACAAGAACGGAAATCACCGCACTTTAAGAAATAAAAAATTTTTAAAATTTTCTCTTGAAATGCGAAAGAATATCCACATCTTACAATTCGTAATAAATGGGTCTAAAAGCCCTACCCCGAATTTTAAAATTTTTTACTAGGAGTACAAAATGGGAAAAATTATTGGTATTGACTTAGGTACAACAAACTCTTGTGTAGCTGTAATGGACGGCGACAAAGCACGCGTAATTGAAAATGCAGAGGGTGCACGTACAACCCCTTCAATTATTGCTTATACAGATAATGAAACTTTAGTGGGTCAGCCAGCAAAACGTCAAGCAATCACTAACCCGAAAAATACATTGTTTGCGATTAAACGTTTAATTGGTCGTCGTTTTGAAAGCGAAGAAGTTCAACGCGATATTAAAATTATGCCTTTCGAAATTACTCGTGCTGACAATGGTGATGCTTGGGTAAACGTAAAAGGTGATAAATTAGCACCGCCACAAATCTCTGCTGAAGTGTTGAAAAAAATGAAAAAAACGGCAGAAGATTTCTTGGGTGAATCTGTAACAGAAGCAGTAATTACCGTTCCTGCATACTTCAACGATGCACAACGTCAAGCAACCATCGATGCAGGTAAAATCGCTGGTTTAGACGTTAAACGTATCATCAATGAACCAACGGCAGCTGCGTTAGCGTTCGGTTTAGGTTCAAGCAAAGAGAACCAAGTGATCGCAGTTTATGACTTAGGTGGTGGTACATTCGATATTTCAATCATCGAAATTGATAACTTTGATGGTGAACAAACTTTCGAAGTATTGGCAACAGGTGGTAACACTCACTTAGGTGGTGAAGACTTCGATAACCGTGTAATTGATTACATTATTGATGAGTTCAAAAAAGAACAAAACATCGATTTACGTAATGACCCAATGGCATTACAACGCGTAAAAGAAGCAGCAGAGAAAGCAAAAATTGAACTTTCATCAGCGCAATCTACTGAAGTAAACTTACCTTACATAACTGCAGATGCGACTGGCCCTAAACACTTAGCATTAAATATTACTCGTGCAAAATTAGAAGCATTAGTAGAAGATTTAGTGGCAAGCTCAATTGAGTCTTTGAAAGCTGTATTAAAAGATGCAGGTAAAAGCGTGAGTGAAATTCACGACATTATTCTTGTGGGTGGTCAAACTCGTATGCCACTTGTACAACAAAAAGTTGCTGAGTTCTTTGGTAAAGAAGCTCGTAAAGATGTTAACCCTGATGAAGCGGTGGCAATCGGTGCGGCAGTTCAAGGTGGTGTATTAAAAGGTGATGTAAAAGACGTTCTTTTATTAGACGTAACTCCATTATCTTTAGGTATCGAAACCATGGGCGGTGTGATGACCACCTTAATTGAGAAAAATACCACGATTCCAACTAAAAAATCGCAAGTATTCTCAACAGCAGAAGATAACCAAAGTGCGGTAACCATTCACGTTCTTCAAGGTGAGCGTAAACGTGCGGCAGACAATAAATCTTTAGGTCAATTCAACCTAGAAGGTATTAATCCTGCACCGCGTGGTATGCCACAAATCGAAGTAACATTTGATATCGATGCGAACGGCGTAATCAACGTATCTGCGAAAGATAAAAACACAGGTAAAGAGCAACAAATCCGCATTCAAGCATCTTCAGGTTTATCTGATGAAGAAATCCAACAAATGGTGCGTGATGCAGAAGCAAATGCTGATGCAGACCGTAAATTTGAAGAGTTAGTACAAGCGCGTAACCAAGCAGACGGTATCGCACACGCAACACGTAAACAAATTGCAGAAGCGGGCGATGCATTGAGTACCGCAGACAAAGAGAAAATTGAAGCTGCAGTCGCTGAGCTTGAAACAGCAGCAAAAGGCGAAGATAAAGCAGAAATTGAAGCGAAAATTGAAGCTGTAATTAAAGCCTCTGAACCGTTAATGCAAGCAGCGCAAGCAAAAGCTCAACAAGCTGGTGGCGAGCAACCACAACAATCATCAGCAAAAGATGATGGCGTGGTAGATGCTGAATTTGAAGAAGTGAAAGATAATAAATAATTCACCGCTCTTCTTAGCACAAACAAAGGGCGTGGAAACACGCCCTTTTGGTGTATATAAATGATCCCCCTCTTTGCTAAAGAGGGGAGTATGTTATAAGCGGTCAAATTTACCCAGAATTTTGTAAATTTAAGGAATAGTTATGCCACTTACACTTTATCCACTTGCTACAATTCGTACGCATAACACAAAGGAAAATCCTGCAGAAAAGATTGGACAGCTTTGGCAGAATAATTTTGTAAAATTGCCTCAAAATGCCCCTTATTATGGTGTTTATCTGAATTATGAATCGGATTTTACGGGCTATTATGATGTTGCTGTTGCTCAAGAAAGTAAACCTGAAGGCAGTTTTTCAACCATTGAAATTGAAGATCTGACTTGGTATGAAGTCTTCCCTACGACTTATGAATCAGTAGTTCAAACGTGGCAACGCATTTGGAATAAAGAAAAGCAAGGCTTATTAAAACGTGCTTATAAAGTGGATTTTGAGAAATATTATCCAAATGGAAAAGTGGATATTTACATTTCAATTTGCCCACATTGCTAAAAATAGCGAATGTAAGCGGTCAGAAATGACAAAATATTTGCAAATAAAAATACGGAAACACTATGGCAAAAAAAGATTACTACGAAGTCCTTGGATTGAAAAAAGGGGCGAGTGAGAACGACATTAAACGTGCGTATAAACGTTTAGCATCTAAACATCACCCGGATAAAAACCAAGGCAGTAAAGAAGCAGAAGAAAAATTCAAAGAAATTAATGAAGCTTATGAAGTATTAGGCGACGATCAAAAACGCGCAGCCTACGATCAATATGGCCACGCAGCCTTTGAACAAGGTGGTGGCGCAGGTGGTTTTGGTGGCGGCTTTGGCGGTGCTGATTTTGGTGATATGTTCGGTGATATCTTTGGCGATATTTTCGGCGGTGGTGGACGTGGTCGTCAGCGCGTTGTTCGTGGCGAAGACTTACGCTATGACTTAGAAATTACTTTGGAAGAAGCCGTAAAAGGTACAACCAAAGATATTCAAATCAATACTCTTGCACATTGTGATAGTTGTGGTGGTTCTGGTGCTGAAAAAGGTTCTAAAGTGGAAACTTGTCCGCATTGTCACGGTTCTGGTCGAATTCGTCGTCAGCAAGGTTTCTTTGTATCTGAAAGTATTTGTTCAACTTGTCATGGTAGCGGTAAGAAAATTGAAAAACCTTGTCGCAGCTGTCATGGTGAAGGACGAGTTCATAAGAAAGAAAATCTTTCAGTAAAAATTCCTGCTGGCGTAGATACGGGCAACCAACTTCGCTTAGCTGGCAAAGGCGCTGCGGGCGAAAATGGCGCACCAGCTGGAGATTTATATGTTGTGATTCACGTGAGAGAACATAATATTTTTGAACGTGACGGTAACAATTTATATTGTGAAGTACCGATTAGCTTTGCCACTGCAGCGCTTGGCGGTGAAATTGAAGTGCCGACTTTAGATGGTCGAGTGAAACTTAAAATCCCAGCTGAAACGCAAACTGGAAAATTATTCCGTATGCGAGGCAAAGGTGTCGCATCTACACGTAGTGGTTATGCGGGTGATTTAATTTGCCGTATCGTGGTCGAAACGCCAGTTAATTTAACCAGCGAGCAAAAAGAATTACTCCAAAAACTTGAAGAGAGTTTACAAGGTAAAGATTTAAGTAAACACGCACCAAAATCTTCAGGATTTTTAGACGGTGTGAAAAAATTCTTTGATAACTTAGGTAAATCTGACAAATAAAGATAATGAAAAAGTCCGCATTTTGCGGACTTTTTTATATGCAAATAATCTCTTCTAAAAATTACCGAACTTTGGGTTTTATTTGCGAACGGTATATTCGCCTTCACACACCCATTTATAACTTGTTAATGCTTCTAATCCCATTGGGCCACGAGCGTGAAGTTTTTGGGTGCTTACGGCAACTTCTGCGCCTAATCCAAATTGTCCGCCATCAGTAAAGCGTGTGCTTGCATTCACATAAACGGCTGCCGCATCAACTTGATTGATAAATTGACGGGCTAGGTTTTGTGAGGATGTTAAAATACTTTCAGAATGTTGTGTACCATATTGGCGGATATGCTCAATAGCGGCATGAATATCTTCTACAACAACGACATTTAAATCCAATGATCCCCATTCTTCGCGTAATTCTTTTTCTGTCACTTCGCAGACATTCGCACCCGCTTGTTTTAATATATTAAGTGCGGTGGATTTTGCGTGATATTTTACGTTTTTAGCGGAAAGGTGAGAGACGAGTTTTGGTAAAAATTCTTCAGAAATAGAACGCTGAACTAACAACGTCTCCAATGTGTTACAGGTGCTTGGACGTTGTGTTTTAGCGTTATCAATAACACAAATTGCTTTATTTTGAACCGCACTTTCTTCAACGAAAGTATGGCAAACACCTACGCCACCCACAATAACTGGAATAGTCGAATGTTGTTTACATAATTCATGTAAACCCGCACCACCACGAGGAATAATCATATCCACATAGAGATCTAGTTTTAATAATTGCATAACGAGTTCACGGTTTGGATCGGTAATGGCTTGCACTGCGAATTTTGGTAAGCCGGCTTGCTCTAAAGCATTTTGCACAACTTCGATTAAAATTTTGTTAGAAAACTGTGTTTCTTTACCACCGCGTAAAATCACTGCATTACCCGTTTTAAGGCAAAGACTTGCTACATCAATGGTCACATTTGGGCGAGCTTCATAAATTGTGCCAATGACGCCGAGTGGAGTGCGTACGCGTTCGATTTTAAGTCCGCTATCCAATGTACCGCCGTCTATGATTTTCCCCACAGGATCTGCAAGTGAAATAACATGGTGTACATCATTAGCAATGCTTTGTAAACGTTCTTGCGTGAGCAGTAGGCGATCAATCAAGGCATCTGATAATCCATTTTGTTTAGCAAGTTCAATATCTTTTGCGTTTTCGGCTAAGATAAGAGGGGATTGTTGTTCGAGTTGTTCTGCAATAATGGATAATGCACGATTTTTTTCAGCAGTGGTGAGTTGAGCCAAGATAAATGCTGCATCTTTGGCTTGTTTACCCATTTGTTCTAACATAGTTATTCCCTTTATTTTATTTATTTCTTTTTATTTGGCAGCTTATCTTGTTCTTCCGATGTGAGTTCTTGGTAATTAAATACTGGTAAACCCCATTCGAAATGAATAGCTAAAAGACGTAAAGTAAAGCTACTAATAAGTGTGAGTAACACGGCTAGCGTATGTTCTACTTGAAGCGTGCTTAATGCGTAATAAGTCAGCGTGGCAAATAGCGCAATACTGGCGTAGAGTTCTTTTTGGAACACGAGAGGAATTCGATTGCATAGCATATCGCGTAGAACTCCGCCAAAGGCACCTGTAATACAGCCTGCAATGCTTACAATGGTGAGGCCATGTCCCATATCCATCGCAATTTGTGCGCCAATAATGGAATACACCACTAAACCCATCGCATCGAGCACCAAGAAAATAGTGCGGAAATAGCGCATAAAATGATTGATGAATGGCGCAACATATACGGTAATCACCGCTGCACTTGCTACCATTAAAAAATATTCTGGATGCTTAACCCAGCCGAGAGGGTAATGTCCGAGTAGTACATCACGTACAGAGCCGCCACCAATGGCAGTAACGGATGCGATAATTATCACGCCAAAAATATCCATTTTTTCACGACCAGCAGCAAGTGCACCTGTCATTCCTTCAGCGGTGATACCGATGATATATAAAATACTAAGTAACATTCATGTACCTAAGTGCGGTTATAATTGGTTTCATTCTACTTTAAAATTTAATGAATTTTTAGCATAATGGCGCATTATTTTTTCAGACGTCAAAATTATGTCAGAACAATCTTCTAAATATATCGCGGCATTGCTTGCGGTATTATCGATCTCAATGGTGCTTGGCATCGATCTATTTATTTTTTCTTTGCAACCTGAAAAGCAAACAATTCCTCATTTAGGTGTAGGCGTGTTGGTTGCACAGCTAATTTCTTTGTTGGTATTTTATCGTGGCGAAATTTGCCCAGGACAACGTGGTCGTTTAATCAAAGTTAATCTGACTTTTGCCATTTATTGGGCTGTCTGGTTGGTGATAAGTCTATTACAGAGTAATCACACGCTTACTAACGTGATGAGCGTATGTGGTCTTTCTGTTGTGTATTTTATTTGGAAACAACCAAAAACTGAAAAAATCCGTAACAGCTTTTTATTGATGGCTGCATTAATTGCGGGTTTAGGTTGCTTGAGTTATTTAATAATTTTTACCGTGCTTCCTGCAAGTGATTTTGCTGAATATAACCCGTTTGCACCGATTTTATCTGGAGTGATTTTGGCAAATCTTGCGCTTGTTATTGCACGAAATCGTTTACAAGGTTTTATTGCATTGTTTCCCTTATCCATGATTATATTGTTAGCCCTAAATGCTTTGGCAATGTTCTTATTTTTACTTTTAAATGGCATGGAAAGTACGGTTAATTCTGACAGTATTTTCGCTTACATCATTTATTTTGTTTGTCATTTTGTTATTGCAGCCATTCTGATTCTACATAGTTTCCAAAAGTGGAAATTATCTGCCAATAGTTTATTTATCCTATTATTTATTGCGGTTTGCTTGCCGTTATGGATGATTTTCGCTTAATAAAGAAAACAATCATTGAGCCGTGGGGATATTTACCCACGGCTTTTTAAATTTCGGCTGGTTAGAAAGTAATATGCCGACACGGAAATCGCGACACATGCCCCCATAGTAAAGAGCATTGGTGCAGCGGTATCCATTTTCATTGATGCGACTAAACTTCCCATAATTGCACCCACTGCAAAACGTACGCTACCAATCAAAGAATTTGCTGTTCCCGCCATTTGAGGACATCTTTCTAAAGCTGATGCCATTGCATTTGATGAAATCACAGGGTTTGGACCAACGAAAAAGGCGACGCCAATTGCCATTGGCCAAAAACCGAGATCTAAAAGTGCGGTCAAAATTAGCCACATTCCAGAAAGGAATTGAATTGTAAGGGCTATCCGTAACATTGTTTCTGCACCCACTTTAGTGACAAATCGGCTATTCAAAAAGGAGGCAAAGATCATTGTAACGATATTCATCATAAAGAAATAACCGAACTGATCAACGGGAACACCATAAATACCGATATAGACAATTGAGCCTGCAGTCACAAAAGCAAATAACCCACCAAAGCCAAAAGAGGCGGCAAACATATAGCCGAGCACGTCTTTTTGCTTCCAAAGAAGAAGGAAATTGCGAGCTATAATATTTAAGCGCAGCGGAATGCGATTTTCTTTTTTATGGGTTTCTGGAATGATGAAAAAGACTAATGCAGCGGCTAATAATCCCACGAGTGAGATAACGTAAAAAATCGCATGCCAATGGAAAAATTTAACGATGTAACCACCAATAATTGGTGCAACTAAAGGTGCAAGCATAAACACTAACGTGATGGTTGACATTACTTTAGATAGCTGATCTTTACTAAATAAATCACGTAATAATGCGCCTGAAAGCACAACAGGTGCGGCACCAAAGAAACCTTGCACAAAACGAAGTGCGGTGAAATTTCCGACTGAATTTATTTCGGTGAGCACCAAAGCTGTTAGTGCGCCTACAATGACACCGAGTAAAATGATCGGTTTTCGTCCGAAACTATCACCAAAAGGTCCCCAAAAAAGCTGACCAAATGCCATGCCATAAGCAAAAGAGGTGAGCGTGTGTTGTACTTGTTCTGGGCTCACACCGAGATCTTTCGCAATTTCTAAAAAAGACGGCAAATACATATCCACACCAAAAGGCGGTAGCATGGAGAGAATGCCGAGGGTAAGAATAAAGATGAAAGTCGATTTTTGTTGATTCATATTATTTTACCAAACTTTCAATTTCGCTTTGAGTCAATGGGCGGTATTCCCCTTCATCTAAGGATTGATCCAACACTACATTACCAATTTTCCAGCGATGTAATCCGACGACTTTATTCCCAAGTGCGGCAAACATACGTTTTACTTGATGATAGCGGCCTTCAGAAATGGTTAGATTTACATTGTAATCATCTAAAATTTCTAATTTTGCTGGTTTAGTGGGCTCTTTTTCTCCGCGTAATAAAATGCCTTTTGCACAAGCCGTTGCGTAATTTTCTTCTACGGGATCAGCTAAAGTTACCAAATAGGTTTTTTCACAATGATGTTTTGGCGAAGTGATGCGATGTGACCATTGTCCATCATCGGTAAGCAAGACGAGACCTGTTGTATCCATATCTAAGCGACCCGCGCTATGTAATTTCCCCGCTAAAGGGTAATCGAAAAATTGATAAATTGTTGGATAGTCGCCATCATCATTAGAACAAACACAGCCTTGTGGCTTATTCAACATAAAATACTGGCCTTTTTCCACCCACGTTAATAATTGATCTTCAAAATAGATTTCATCTTCTTGTGAAATTTGTACCGCGCCACTTTTGACAATTTCACCATTAATTTTTACCGCACTTTGGCGGATCGCTTTTGTTGCTTGAGAACGCGTTAATCCTGTATTTTCAGCAATAAATTTATCTAATCTCATTATGTTTTCTCTTGTTAAAATTCGCTAGGCATTGTACAGGTTTTTGCTTTTAGAACGAAACAAAAAAGGCTGCAATGCAGCCTTTATCTATTAAGCTTGATTAAACCACTTCACGTAATCGAATTGATCGTAATATTTTTTCCCATTCCAGCCAGAAAATTCAAAAATATCTCCCACCTGATTTTGTTTCTCGAAGCCTTTTATATAATAAGCCGATTTAAAAGCAGGGCAGGGCTTGTGAGTAAAAATCACTTTATTTTTAAAAGGGAGTTGATCAAAAAGTTGAATGTCTTTTTCGGTTACACCATCTCGATCTGTCATGATAATAAAAAGATTGTCTAAATTGATGCGTGACGTGCGAAGTTGCCATTTTTCACCAGCTTCTTGCTCACTGTGATAGTGCATAAAATGAATTTCAAGATCGGCAAGTTTTCCCACTGGATAACTTTTTTCTGTTTGTACGAATGTGAGAGGTTGAGTGAGGTAGAAATCCATATTTTGTAAATAACGCAAAAAATCCTGTGGTGAGAGATAGAGGTTCACAAAAGGGGAATTAAACGGCTGGTGCAAATCATGTAAGATAAAAGCTCCCACGCAATTGGCAGAAATGACAGTCATGCCTTGGTTAGTCAATTTACGTTGTAATGAATGATTGATAAAAAATCTTTGGCATTTATTCACCGCACTTTTGATTTTTTGAAATGGATTCATTTTATTATCCTCTATGATTCTCTTGTAAAAATCCTACCTTTTTTGCTGAAAAATGAAAAGTCTAGCTAATGCCTCGCATCAAAAAATTTTGTAATGATTTTGTGAAAATTTGCAGTCTGTCACAATTTTTTGAATAAAAAACCGCTATAATCGACGTAATATTTCAATCCTGTTTCAATAAAATGGAGCATTTATTATGAGTGAACAATTACGTCAAGCAGCCTTGGATTTCCACGAATTTCCAATTCCTGGAAAAATTGAAGTTACCCCAACAAAATCATTAGCAACGCAACGCGATCTGGCTTTAGCTTATTCACCAGGTGTGGCTGAGCCTTGTTTAGAAATTGAAAAAGATCCTGCAGCCTCTTACAAATATACGGCGCGTGGCAATTTGGTCGCTGTTATTTCTAATGGTACAGCGGTACTTGGTCTTGGCAATATTGGCGCGCTTGCGGGCAAACCTGTAATGGAAGGGAAGGGGGTATTGTTCAAAAAATTCGCTGGTATCAACGTATTTGATATTGAAGTGAATGAACATGATCCCGATAAACTTGTTGATATTATTGCTTCGTTAGAGCCGACTTTCGGTGGGGTCAATTTAGAAGATATTAAAGCACCAGAATGTTTCTATATTGAACAAAAATTGCGTGAGAGAATGAATATTCCTGTATTCCATGATGACCAACATGGTACGGCGATCATCAGTGCTGCCGCGATTATCAATTCTCTTCGTATTGTAGGTAAAAAAATTGAAGATGTTCGACTTGTTGCGTCTGGTGCGGGTGCAGCATCAATTGCGTGCTTGAACTTATTGCTTTCTTTAGGTATGAAACGTGAAAACATCACGGTTTGCGACTCAAAAGGCGTGGTATATAAAGGCCGTGATGACAAAATGGATCAAACCAAAAAAGATTATGCAATTGAAGATAATAGTTGGCGTAAACTTGGTGATGCGATGCCAAATGCAGATATTTTCTTAGGTTGTTCTGCGGCTGGTGCGCTTACACAAGATATGGTGAAAACCATGGCTGCACATCCAATTATTCTTGCTTTAGCTAATCCAAATCCTGAAATTACCCCGCCAGAAGCGAAAGCGGTTCGTCCTGATGCAATTGTATGTACAGGACGCTCTGATTATCCAAACCAAGTAAATAACGTGCTTTGTTTCCCATTCATTTTCCGTGGCGCATTAGATGTGGGCGCAACCACTATTAATGAAGAAATGAAACGTGCTGCAGTTTATGCGATTGCCGACCTTGCATTAGAAGAGCAAAACGAAGTTGTAACTTCTGCTTACGGTGGTGAAGGGGCGAATTTTGGTGCAGATTATGTGATTCCTCGTCCATTCGATCCTCGCTTGATTGTGCGTATCGCACCAGCGGTAGCAAAAGCAGCAATGGAATCTGGTGTGGCAACTCGTCCAATTCAAAATTGGGATGCTTATGTTGAAAAACTAACTCAGTTTGTTTACAAAACGAGCTTGTTTATGCGTCCTATTTTCAGCCAAGCAAAAGCGGCAAAACAACGCATTATTTTGGCGGAAGGAGAAGAAAATAAAGCATTGCATGCCACCCAAGAAGTGATTTCAATGGGCTTGGCAAATCCAATCTTAATTGGTCGCCGCAGTGTGATTGAAGAAAAAATTAAAAAACTTGGTTTGCGTTTAACTGCCGGTGTAGATTTTGAAATTGTGGATAACGAAGATAATCCTCGCTATGAGGAATGTTGGAAACACTATTACGAACTTACTAAACGTAAAGGTATTACACCTGCAATCGCAAAACGCGTGGTGCGTTCTAATACAACTGTGCTTGCATCTACTTTAGTGAGTCTGGGCTACGCTGATGGCTTGGTATGTGGTTTATTTGGTTCTTATGGTAAACATTTAGCATCTATTAAGGATATTATTGGGTTAAAAGATGGCGTGAAAACTGCCGCTGCTTTAAATAGCCTTGTATTACCGACGGGTAACGTATTCTTAACTGATACCCATGTAAACAGTAATCCAACAACGGAAGAATTAGCTGAAATCACCTTAATGGCAGCAGAAGAAATTCACCGTTTCGGTATTGAACCTGCGGTTGCCTTGCTTTCTCATTCTAATTTTGGTTCCTCTAATTCTCTTGGTGCACCAAAAATGCGTGAAGTATTACAGATCGTAAAAGAGCGTAATCCGCACTTAATGATCGATGGTGAAATGCGTGGCGATTTAGCGATGAATGAAGCTCACCGCAAAGAAGTCATGCCTGATAGTCCATTGAAAGGAAGTGCAAATTTATTAGTGTTCCCTGATTTGAGCTCATCACGTATTAGTTATAGCTTATTACGCGGCACCACTACGGCAATTACTGTTGGCCCTATCTTAATGGGTATGAACAAATCTGCGCATATTCTTAATCCGGGTGCATCTGTTCGCCGTATTATTAATATGATTGCCTATGCTGCGGTGAAAGCACAACAAGAGTAATTGAAAAAGTGCGGTGAATTTTTATTAAATTTCCGCCGTTTACTTAACAAAGCCTCGATTTTTCTCGAGGCTTTATTTTTTGTAATTCTATTGAATGTGATTAGCTAAAATTGCGCTACACAGAATTCGGCATATTGTTTGCATTTGAGATTAACTAAAACTATGCGAAAATTGACCGCACTTTAAGACTTTTGTCGTGTCGAAAAGGAACCGACCGATAGACAGTTGCCTATCTTTCTTTAATTTAATACGGCTTGGATGCCGTTGCATTAGTGGTTTTTACAATGAAAAAAGCGCATTCCCCTTTATTCCCCATCTTCACCTTCGTGTTGATTAATCTCATCATCCTTTCCTTATCCCGTTTGGGACTTGCTGTATGGCAATCAGAGCGTGTATTTGCCGTAAATGGCTGGTTGCAATTATTTTTGCAAGGCGTACGAATGGATGTTGTGGCACTTTGTTATTTATTTGGCGTACCTGCATTGCTCACAACATTGTTCCATTGCAGCAAAGTTTGGCTAAAAATTTTACGCCTTTGGCTAACGCTTGGTAGTGTGTTTATTATCTTTATGGAAATTGCCACACCTGCCTTTATTGAAACCTACGATTACCGTCCAAATCGTTTATTTATCGAATACCTGATTTATCCGAAAGAAGTTTTTTCAATGCTTGCTGAAGGGCATTTAAGTGCGGTGATTTTTAGCCTTGTTTTCACAGTTTTATCTGCCGTGATTTATTGGAAAATTTCTGGTTGGGCAGTCAAAAATTTACGTTCAATGAGTTGGAAACTCCGCCCTGTGATTGCTTTGTTTGTAATTGTAGTAAGTTTCCTCGGAGCGCGTTCAAGTTTTCAACACCGCGGTATTAATCCCGCCATGGTGGCATTTTCTTCTGATGCGTTAGTGAATTCTTTGGTGCTTAATTCGGGCTATTCCGTCATTTATGCGGCACAGCAATTTAAAGATGAAGAAAAATCTTCAGAAATGTACGGAAAAATGGATGCAGATGAAATGTTTCGTATTGTTAAAGCAAGTCGAGGCCGCCCAGACAGCGATTATATTTCAGATAAATACCCAACTTTAACGAAAAATGTCGCGACTTATCAGGGTAAAACTAAAAATATCGTGATTTTGTTACAAGAGAGTCTCGGTGCTCAGTTTATTGGAACGCTCGGTGGCAAACCTCTTTCTCCAAATGTGGATCAGCTCGCAAAAGAAGGCTGGTTATTTGAAAATCTTTATGCAACAGGCACACGTTCAGTACGCGGTATTGAAGCAACAACCGCAGGTTTTACGCCAACGCCGGCTCGTGCAGTGGTGAAACTTAATAATGCCCAAAGTGGTTTCTTTACTATTGCGGATTTATTACATAAACAAGGCTATAACACTTCCTTTATTTATGGCGGAGAAAAGCACTTTGACAATATGGCGAGCTTTTTCTATGGCAATGGTTTTAAAGATATTTGGGATCAACAAGATTATCAAAATCCAACATTTACTGGCACTTGGGGCGTGAGTGATGAGGATTTATTTGATAAAGCCAATGAAACTTTCACGAAATTACAAAATGAAGGTAAACCGTTTTTTAGTTTAGTATTTAGTTCCAGTAATCATGATCCATTTGAATACCCAGATGGCAAAATTGAACTTTATGAACAACCAAAAGCCACTCGTAACAATGCCGCAAAATATGCGGATTATGCGTTAGGTCATTTCTTTAAAATGGCAAAACAGTCTAATTATTGGAAAGATACGATTTTCTTAATTGTTGCGGATCACGATTCTCGTGTAGGTGGAGCAAGTCTTGTGCCGATTAAGCATTTCCATATTCCAGCCTTGATTCTTGGTGATGGGATTACGCCACGCCGTGACAGTCGTCTTGTGAGCCAAATTGATATGCCAACCACGTTACTTTCTTTAGCAGGCGTAAGTGGCAATTATCCAATGATTGGTTTTGATTTAACGCAAGACGTAAATCCAGATCGTGCCTTTATGCAATACGATCAAACTCAAGCAATGATGAAAGGCAATAATGATGTGGTGATTCAAATGCCAAATAAAGCGGCGCAAGGTTATCATTATGATAAAGCTTCAGAAACTTTAACGCCAAAAGACGTGCCTGATGCAATGAAAAAAGAGGCATTGGCTCACGCTTTATTAGGCAGTTATTTATATAAGAATCGCTTGTATTCTTCAGGTGAAAATAAATAAACGGAACGCCAGCTTAAGCTGGCGTTTTTTTAGTTTTCAAAAACAAACTGTTCACGCAATTGATGTAATTGATCGCGAATTGCCGCGGCTTTTTCAAATTCCAAATCTTGCGCAAATTTATACATTTGTTGTTCCAGTTTTTTGATTTGTTGTTGATATTCTTTGGCATTTTTCGGAGCATTATAAAGTGCGGTTGGTTCTGCTGCCATTTTTCCACGTTGTTTATTGGCTTTCGCTTTTTGGTTTGCACCTTGCCCAATATCTAACAATTCACCGACTTTCTTATTTAATGCTTGTGGCACAATGCCATGTTCTTCATTATATTTGGTTTGTTTTTCACGACGACGATTAGTTTCGGTGATGGCTTTTTCCATCGATTTTGTGATGCTATCCGCATATAAAATTGCTTTACCATTCAAGTTTCGCGCAGCACGACCTATTGTTTGGATTAAAGAACGTTCGGAACGTAAAAATCCTTCTTTGTCAGCATCTAAAATCGCCACAAGAGACACTTCTGGAATATCTAAACCTTCACGCAATAAGTTAATCCCAACCAATACATCAAATTCGCCTAAACGCAAATCTCGGATAATTTCGACGCGTTCCACGGTATCAATATCAGAATGTAGATAACGTACACGAATCCCGTGTTCATCTAAATAATCTGTTAAATCTTCCGCCATTTTTTTGGTGAGTGTTGTCACTAAAACGCGCTCATTTTTATCCGCTCTTTGGCGAGCTTCGGAAAGTAAATCATCCACTTGAATGGACACTGGACGAATTTCAATGATCGGATCAAGTAAACCAGTCGGGCGAACCACTTGATCGATGATCTCACTACCTGATTTCTCTAATTCATAAGGCCCTGGTGTTGCGGAAACATAAATGGTTTGTGGGGCTAAGCGTTCAAATTCCTCAAAGCGTAATGGACGATTATCCAAGGCAGACGGTAAACGGAAACCATATTCGACTAAGGTTTCTTTGCGAGAACGGTCGCCACGATACATTCCACCAATTTGAGGCACAGTCACATGAGATTCATCAATAATTAAAATAGCATCAGAGGGCATATAATCAAATAATGTTGGTGGTGGTTCGCCCTCATTTCTGCCTGACAAATAGCGAGAATAGTTTTCAATGCCCGAGCAATAGCCTAATTCATTCATCATTTCAATATCAAATTGGGTACGCTGGCTGATACGCTGTTCTTCTAAAAGTTTATGTTCCTTGATGAAGTATTCACGGCGTGATACCAGTTCTTTTTTGATGTTTTCTATCGCATCTAAAATACGTTCTCTTGGTGTCACATAGTGCGTTTTAGGATAGATCGTAAAACGTGGTACTGCACCAAAACTACTGCCAGTAAGCGGATCAAATAAACTTAAACGCTCGATTTCATCATCAAATAACTCAATACGCACCGCACGATCATCGGATTCCGCTGGGAAAATATCAATAATTTCGCCGCGAACACGGAAAGTTCCACGCTGAAATGCTTGATCATTGCGAGTATATTGCAATTCCGCTAATTTCGCTAAAATTTGGCGTTGATCGATAATGGCACCTTGTTGTAAATGCAACATCATTTGTAAATAGCTATCAGGATCACCCAAACCATAAATTGCAGAAACGGAAGCCACCACGATAGTATCTCGACGTTCTAAAAAAGATTTCGTTGCTGAAAGACGCATTTGTTCGATTTGATCATTAATAGACGCATCTTTTTCAATAAAGGTATCGCTGCTCGGCACATAGGCTTCTGGCTGATAATAATCATAGTAAGACACAAAATATTCCACCGCATTTTCTGGAAAAAAGGCTTTCATTTCTGCATAGAGTTGGGCGGCAAGTGTTTTATTTGGCGCAAGTAACATCGCTGGGCGATTTAATTGAGCGATTACATTGGCAATAGTAAACGTCTTCCCCGAGCCTGTTACCCCGAGTAAAGTTTGGTGAGCTAATCCATCCGTTAAATTTTCAGTCAGTTTTTCGATAGCTTGTGGCTGATCGCCAGAGGGACGAAAGTCGGAATGTAGAATGAACGGTTTTGTGTTGATTTTTTCAGACATAAAGTGCGGTCGGTTTTTTCATAGTTTTGAATAATGTCTATTTTAGCATATTTAATGTGTAAAATTGATCAGGCAAAAATCTAAGTTTTACACAGACTTAGCGATGTCAAGAGGAAGATGTCACAAATTCATAAAAAAAACTTTAATTTTTTACTAGACAAAACTTAACCTGTTGATTTTAAATTAAAATTTAATTTTAGGCTAATCTGTAATCAAGATCGAACAATCCTTGTAAGAATAAGGGATCCGCAAAATTTTAAAAAGTTAATCCACAAAGTTATCCACAGGCTCTGTGGATAGAAAAATAAATATTAGGTGGTATATAAAAAATGAGGAAATTTTTTATTTTTTATGAAATTTTTTTAAATTTTGCATTGACAAGCTAACTATCGATCATTAAAATTCGCGCCCTGTTCCTTGTGATACAAAGTTTATTCCTCCTTAGTTCAGTCGGTAGAACGGTGGACTGTTAATCCATATGTCGCTGGTTCAAGTCCAGCAGGAGGAGCCAATTTTTCTTTTGGTTTAGAGTTTGTTTGTCTCCTTTTACAAACTCTAAATTAGCAACCAAAAGATTTTGAGCCCATCATGTTGATGGGCTTTATTTTTAACTTCAAAATATGATTTTGCTTCCGCCAGTTGAGATGGTTGTGCCGTATAACAAACTCAAGGCAAAAAATAGCATTATTCCACCTGCGATTAATTTCACGATACTTTCGCTTTTTCCTTTCGTATGTTTTGAACTATACCAACGCCCTAAGTGAATCGCGGTATTTCGCGCATAACGTACAATTCCTGCGAAGGCTGACAGCATAAGTCCTGTGCCGAAAGACATGGCCAATACAGCTAAAATTCCCCAGCCATAGAGATCAAGCATATAAGCTAAAAATAAAACGAAAATTGCACCGCTACATGGTCGCATGCCAATTGTTAGAATCACGAGAAATTGTGATTTTAGATTAGTTGCTTGTGCAGTTTGCGTGGGGCTTGGCAAATGTTGGTGTCCACAGCTACAAGTGTTTGGTTGAAAAGTGCGGTTATTTTTCACCGCACTTTTTTCGTATAGGGGGAGGGGATTTAGGGATTTAATGGCTAATTTAGATTTTTTACGATAGGCACGTAAGCCTTGCCAAATCCAATAACAGCCGAGAAATACTAATAATAGCAATGCAGCTCTTTCTAACCAAAGCTGACTTAATTTGAAATAACGTGATGATAGATTTAGCACCACAACGAGCAATGTTGTTGCTGTAATTGCGACAATGCCTTGCATTAAGGAAGAAAGCAAACTCAAAATGGTGCTTTGTTTTAATTGGCTTTCATGAGTGGAAAGATAGCTGGCAATAATAAATTTGCCGTGTCCCGGCCCGAGGGCATGAAGTACGCCGTAAACAAAGCTGGCGAAAATAAGCGTGATGCCTGCCTTGATGCTATTATTTTGAATTTGATGTAAATTTTCCGAAATAAGCTGATTAAAATCTTTTTGCCAACTGGCAATATGTAAGAAAAACCAAGGGGAAAAATAGCCAAGTAAGGCGAGTGCAACCACTAATAACACGAGCCCAGTTTTATATTTTTTCATTTCTACTCACATTGAATTATTATTTTTTGCGCGAACATTACGCCTAATGAATCATCTTCGTTCTTTTGGGATTTATCAAGTGAAGATGCGTAGGATTGGATTTTTTCATCCACATTAGGTTCAATTAATTTTCCTTGGCAATTTTTCGGAAGTGCGGAAAAATCTACCGCACTTTTTGAGGCGTAAGTCATCGCCACATAATAAGTGGGATCGTAAGTTTGTAAGCTAAATGTGTTTTTTTCTAACTTTTGAGAATGGGCGAGTGGCACATCAAAATAATATTGAAGTTGTAATCCTTGGATTTTTACGCCGTAATTTTTTGGGTGTGAAGAATATTTAATTTTGTTGTTTTGGGCGTCATATAGATAGCTAAAATAATGTTCACTCACAACATTTCCCATAACATCATCAATAAGTTTTTGTTGCTCATTTTTTGTTTTCGCCTGTTTCATATCATAAATAACCGCGGATGAACTTGGTTCATCGAGCGTCCATTTCATTGATAAACCAGTGAGTTGATTATTTTCTATGATAGGCGTGGTTTGCATATCTATAAATGCATGGGGGTGAGCTAAAACACTGCAACTAAAGAATAGACCGAGCAATAATGAATACGTTTTCACAAAAAATCCTAATTATTTTGAACGTTAGCATTAGAAGTTGTTTATTCTACACGCAAAAACGAATTTTTCTGTCAAAAATGTTGATGTAAATCAAAAAAACTCTCAATAGCATTTCCCTTGCCTTTCAATATTCAGTAACATAGCACCGTCAAGTGATTGCTTGATATTCATAAAGTTCCTAAATAAAATAATCATAAATATAGCTAAACTACTTTCCTGCCACCCATTTTGGGTGGTTTTTTTTGTCTAAAATTTATTAGGAACGCATATTTGTATATCTTTTGTGTTTTAATTGTATTTCAATGTATGTTATTGTGTGTACTAAGCATCATTGATAAGGAGAAAATAATATGGCTGCAGTTAGCTTTCGAGTACCTGATGAAACTAAAAATATAGCGTTTGAAGTGATTAAAAGTTACGGTCTTTCCCCAACTCAAGCACTTAATATGTTTTTAGCTCAAATAGCTAAAACGAAAGCGATTCCAGTATCATTAGATTATCAAACTGAACAGATGCCTAACTCAAAAACTATAATGGCTATGGCAGAGTTAGATAATCATCATGGGCGTGAATACAAAACATTGGAGGAATTCCATCAAGCGATGCTAGCGGAGATGAAATCATGATTTCAGTGAGTGGGGAATATAAAAGAGAATTTAAAAAACATATTCCTCTTATTATAAATAGTCCAGAATACATTGAAGTTATGTATTGTCTTTTGAATAGCTTACCATTGCCAGAAAAATATAAAGATCATGCTTTAACTGGAAATTGGAAAGGTTGGAGAGATTGCCATATAAAGAATGATCTTGTGCTTATTTATAAAGTGGTGGGAGATGAAATAAGGCTAGCTCGTTTTAATACTCATTCAGAAATTTTTGGTTAATTGTGAGGATTGGACTGAATCTTGCTATTGCTATCCTATATTTCCGCCCTATTTTCCAGTAAAATAGGGCGTCATTTTTAATGAGGAATAATTAATGTCAACGCAATTTGTATATACGATGCATCGTGTCGGTAAAGTGGTACCACCGAAGCGTCATATTTTGAAAGATATTTCTTTAAGCTTTTTCCCTGGCGCTAAGATCGGGGTTTTAGGTTTAAATGGTGCGGGTAAATCAACCCTTTTACGCATCATGGCGGGCGTAGATAAAGAATTTGAAGGGGAGGCTCGTCCACAGCCAGGAATTAAAATCGGTTATCTTCCGCAAGAACCAAAATTAGAACCGCAACAAACCGTGCGTGAAGCTGTGGAAGAAGCGGTTTCAGAAGTGAAAAATGCACTGACTCGTTTAGATGAAGTGTATGCGCTTTATGCGGATCCAGATGCGGATTTTGATAAATTAGCGGCAGAACAAGCGAACCTTGAAGCCATCATTCAAGCGCATGATGGGCATAATTTAGATAACCAATTAGAACGTGCAGCTGATGCATTACGTTTACCAGATTGGGATGCCAAAATCGAACATTTGTCTGGTGGTGAGCGTCGCCGTGTGGCACTTTGTCGCTTATTACTCGAAAAACCAGACATGCTCTTATTAGACGAACCAACTAACCACTTAGATGCGGAATCGGTGGCATGGTTAGAGCGATTCTTACATGACTACGAGGGCACTGTTGTCGCAATTACTCACGACCGTTATTTCTTAGATAACGTAGCCGGTTGGATCTTAGAGCTTGACCGCGGTGAGGGTATTCCTTGGGAAGGTAACTATTCTTCTTGGTTAGAACAAAAAGAGAAACGCTTAGAGCAAGAACAAGCGGCTGAAAATGCCCGCCAAAAATCCATTGCGAAAGAGTTAGAATGGGTTCGTCAAAATCCAAAAGGCCGCCAAGCGAAAAGCAAAGCACGTATGGCACGCTTTGATGAGTTGAACTCTGGCGAATATCAAAAACGAAATGAGACCAACGAACTCTTTATTCCACCTGGTCCACGCTTAGGTGATAAAGTGATTGAAGTGCAAAACTTAACCAAATCTTATGGCGACCGCACTTTAATTGATGATTTGTCCTTTAGTATTCCAAAAGGGGCAATCGTTGGGATTATCGGGGCAAATGGTGCGGGTAAATCAACCTTATTCCGTATGTTGTCAGGTCAAGAACAACCAGATTCAGGTTCTGTGACAATGGGTGAAACCGTTGTGCTTGCTTCGGTAGATCAGTTCCGTGATTCAATGGATGACAAGAAAACCGTGTGGGAAGAAGTGTCTAACGGACAAGATATTCTCACTATCGGTAACTTTGAAATTCCAAGCCGTGCATATGTTGGGCGCTTCAACTTCAAAGGCGTAGATCAACAAAAACGCGTAGGAGAATTATCCGGTGGTGAACGTGGTCGTTTACATTTAGCTAAACTTCTACAACGTGGTGGTAACGTGCTATTACTGGACGAACCAACCAATGACTTAGACGTGGAAACCTTGCGTGCCTTAGAAAATGCGATCTTAGAATTCCCGGGCTGTGCAATGGTGATTTCCCATGACCGTTGGTTCTTAGACCGTATCGCAACGCATATTTTAGATTACGGTGATGAAGGTAAAGTCACGTTCTATGAAGGTAACTTCTCAGACTACGAAGAGTGGAAAAAGAAAACCTTAGGCGATGCAGCAACTCAGCCACATCGTATTAAATATAAACGTATTGCGAAGTAATTTATATTGAGAAAGTGCGGTTGATGTTAACCGCACTTTTCTCACTTTTTTGGGAGTGATTATGCTAGTTTATTTACATATTTTTTTCGCCTTTTTAAGTTTTGCCTTGTTGGTGATTCGTGGCGCAATGCAGCTTACTGGCAAAAACTGGCGTTCGATAAAATTATTAAAAATTTTACCGCACTTATCAGATACCTTGTTGATTGTTTCTGGTGTCGTCATTTTATATCTCTTTGCTTTTGATATTGAATGGTGGTTGATAGCGAAATTCGCATTATTGATTTTGTATATCCTGTTTGCTGCGAAATTTTTCAGTAAAAAAGTTTCTCAACCCAAAAGTATTTTCTTTTGGCTTGCTTGCGTAAGTTTTATTGGTGCGATGTTAATTGCCTATCTGAAATAAAACGATGTCATCTCGCCATCTTCAAATTTTAATCAGCAAAACTTTGCCGCTTGTGCCTGATAACGTGTTAATTATCGGTGAAAGCGGTATTGCTTTTTCTAAAGCAACGAATTTGCTCGGACAAGAATTTGAACATATCTTATTTGATGGACGAAATGGCATTCATCTTGAAGCGCTAGCTATTGCAGCTGGAACTCTGAAAATGGGCGGCACACTTTGTTTAGTGTTGTCCGATTGGGAAAATTTATCTCAGCAGCCTGATCAAGATAGTTTACGTTGGAATGGAAATCAGTCAGCAATCGCCACGCCTAATTTTATTTATCATTTCAAACAGTGCATTGAACGCTATCATTTCCCTATTTTCAGAGAGGAAAGTGCGGTTGAATTTCCTGCGGTTTTTTATTCTAACGAGCATCACAAAAATGCCACGTTAGCGCAACAACAAATTATCGAGACTATTTTACAGGCCGAGCAGGATATTTATTTTCTAACTGCCAAGCGGGGAAGAGGAAAATCCGCATTATTGGGGATGCTGGCTAATCAAATTCAAGCGCCAGTTTATCTCACCGCACCGAATAAAAGTGCGGTACATTCAGTTATTGAATTTTCAGAACGAGAGATAGAATTTATCGCCCCCGATGAACTGGCTATTAGGTTACAAAATGAACCTGAATTTAGTCAATCTGCTTGGTTGCTCGTAGATGAAGCAGCGATGATCCCATTGCCATTATTGCAAGAATATTCTCAATATTTTCAACATATTGTCTTTAGCACAACAATTCATAGCTACGAAGGAACGGGGCGTGGTTTCGAATTAAAATTTAAACGGAAAATTCACCGCACTTTTCAGCATTTTGAGCTTAAACAGCCCCTACGTTGGCAAGAAAATGATCCGTTAGAACATTTTATTGATGATCTTTTGTTGCTAAATGCCGAAGATGAGTTTCAGCAATTTCCTTTTCAGCGCTATCTCCCTTATCAAATCCGAGAAGTGCAAAAACCACATCATATTGCAGAGTTTTATGGCTTAATGACATTGGCGCATTATCGAACATCGCCACTCGATCTTCGTCGTTTACTTGATGGAGAAAATCAACGTTTTTATTTTGCTGAATATCAACAGAATTTGCTCGGTGCAATTTGGGCATTAGAAGAAGGAAATATGGCTGATGATGAGTTGATTATTCAAATTCAACAAGGCAAACGCCGTCCGAAAGGGAATCTGGTTCCACAAGCATTATGTTTCCATGAAAATCTGTCCCAAGCCTGTAAATTACGTTCCTTACGTATTTCTCGTATCGCGGTTCAGCCAAATTGGCAAAAACAGGGTATTGGTCAAAATCTAATGAAATTTATGGAAAATTCAGAAGTTGATTTTCTTTCGGTGAGTTTTGGCTACACCGACGAACTCGCAAAATTTTGGCAAAAGTGCGGTTTTGTTTTGGTGCATTTAGGCGAGCATCAAGAAGCGAGTAGTGGTTGTTATTCAGCGATTGCCCTTAAAGGTCTTTCCAAAGAAGGCTTGGCTTTAGTTGATACTGTGCACAAACAATTTCAGCGTAATATCCCCTTATCTTTTCATTCGTTCGCCATAAATTTTGAGCAAAATCAGCTTGATTGGCAGCTTGATGAGTTCGATTGGCTGAGCTTAAAAAACTTCGCTAATTTTCACCGCACTTTATTTTCGAGCATTCCTGCGATAAGGCGTTTATTAAAATTAGCAGGCAAAGAAAATTTCCCATTAATTTCCACTTATTTAACAAAAAAACAACTTCCCATTAACAAGAAAAAAGGCGTAGAATGTTTGCGTTTAGAAATTAAACAATATTTAGAAGGAGGAACTTTATGACAGAACAAACTGAGAAACCAAAATGTTGGTTTAAGCGTGCACTTGAAAAATATGATAATTTCATTAAAGAGTGGGGATTGGATCAACCTAATTGTAGCTGCGTGCCTATGTCAGCAACAGAAGATGAAAATGGTAATTTGAAGAAAGAAGAATCTTCTTTAAAGAAATAAATATCAACTGTTTTTTTAAACAGTGTGTTTATTGAAAGATAATTCAAATTCCAGTACACTATGCGTCAATTTTTATACAAGATTGGCGCATTATTTATATTTATGAAAACGGCTTTTTTCCAACCTGATATTCCTACCCAACCCAATGATCACAAAATTTTAGGCAATGTATTACCCGGCGCTGATGTATTGGCGATTAGTGAAATTGCAGAGCAAAATCAAAATTTAACCGTAGTGGTGACACCAGATACGCGAAGTGCGGTGCGTTTATCACGTGTTTTATCGGAATTAAGCAGCCAAAATGTATGCCTTTTTCCTGATTGGGAAACCTTACCTTACGATACCTTTTCTCCCCATCAAGAAATCATTTCCTCTCGTTTAAGTGCGCTTTTCCATTTACAAAATGCGAAAAAAGGCATTTTCTTATTGCCGATTTCGACATTAATGCAACGCCTTTGCCCGCCACAATACTTACAACACAATGTGCTTCTGATTAAAAAAGGCGATCGTTTGGTCATCGATAAAATGCGTTTACAATTAGAAGCTGCGGGCTATCGTGCTGTGGAGCAAGTATTAGAACATGGTGAATATGCGGTTCGTGGAGCCTTGTTGGATCTTTTCCCAATGGGAAGTGCGGTGCCTTTTCGTCTTGATTTTTTTGATGATGAAATTGATTCCATTCGCACTTTTGATGTAGATACGCAACGTACTCTTGATGAAATTAACTCAATTAATCTTTTGCCGGCTCACGAATTTCCAACGGATGATAAAGGGATTGAATTTTTCCGTACACAATTTCGTGAAACTTTTGGTGAAATTCGCCGAGATTCCGAACATATTTATCAGCAAATCAGTAAAGGTACCTTGATTTCTGGCATTGAATATTGGCAGCCACTTTTCTTTTCTGAAATGGCGACTTTGTTTGATTATTTGCCAGAACAAACGCTGTTTGTGGATATGGAAAATAACCAAATGCAAGGTGAACGTTTTTATCAAGATGCAAAACAGCGTTATGAGCAACGTAAAGTGGATCCCATGCGTCCGCTTTTACCGCCTGAAAAATTATGGCTTAATGTAGACGAAGTCAATCGCCGATTGAAATCTTATCCACGCATTACATTTAAAGCGGAAAAAGTGCGGTCATCGCTACGCCAGAAAAATTTACCTGTTGCCGCTTTACCAGAAGTGACGATTCAATCCCAGCAAAAAGAACCATTGGGACAATTACGCCAATTTATTGAGCATTTTAAAGGAAATGTACTGTTTTCGGTGGAGACGGAAGGTCGCCGAGAGACCTTGCTTGATTTGCTTTCACCATTAAAACTCAAGCCAAAACAAATTCAATCCTTGGAACAGGCTGAAAATGAAAAATTTAGCTTGTTAGTTAGTTCTCTTGAACAAGGTTTTATTATTGAACAATCGCTTCCTGTTGCGATTATTGGTGAAGCTAATTTACTTGGCGAACGTGTTCAACAACGTTCTAGAGATAAGCGTAAAACGATTAATCCTGATACGCTTGTGCGCAATCTTGCCGAGCTGAAAATAGGGCAGCCAGTTGTGCATCTTGATCACGGTGTGGGGCGTTATGGCGGTTTGGTTACCTTAGATACAGGTGGCATTAAAGCAGAATATTTGCTGCTAAATTATGCAAATGAATCAAAACTTTATGTGCCTGTTACTTCATTACATTTGATTAGCCGTTATGTTGGTGGTTCTGATGAAAGTGCACCATTACATAAATTGGGTAACGAGGCTTGGGCGAAATCACGCCAAAAAGCAGCGGAGAAAATTCGTGATGTGGCGGCCGAGTTACTAGATGTTTACGCACAACGTGAAGCGAAGAAAGGTTTTGCCTTTAAATATGATCGTGAAGAATTTCAACAATTTGCTGCAACTTTTCCTTTTGAAGAAACTTATGATCAGGAAATGGCAATTAATGCAGTGATTTCGGATATGTGTCAGCCAAAAGCAATGGATCGCCTTGTTTGCGGTGATGTAGGTTTTGGTAAAACTGAAGTGGCAATGCGTGCTGCGTTTTTGGCTGTGATGAATCATAAGCAAGTAGCAGTGCTAGTGCCAACCACACTGTTAGCTCAACAGCACTATGAGAATTTTAAAGATCGTTTTGCGAATTTGCCTGTGAACGTAGAAGTCTTATCGCGCTTTAAAACTGCAAAAGAACAAAAACAAATTCTGGAAAATCTCGCAGAAGGAAAAGTCGATATCCTAATTGGTACCCATAAATTAATTCAATCAGATGTAAAATTTAATGATCTTGGTTTGTTGATTATTGATGAAGAACATCGTTTCGGTGTGGGCCAAAAAGAGAAAATCAAACAGCTCCGCGCAAATATCGATATTCTTACCCTAACGGCAACGCCAATTCCGCGTACGCTCAATATGGCGATGAATGGTATTCGTGATCTTTCCATTATTTCTACGCCACCTGCTCGCCGATTAAGTATTAAAACCTTCGTCCGCCAGAATGACGATCTTGTTGTACGAGAAGCGATTTTGCGTGAAATCTTACGTGGCGGGCAGGTTTATTATCTTCACAATGATGTCGCAAGTATTGAAAATACAGCAGAAAAACTGACCGCACTTGTGCCTGAAGCGCGAGTGATTGTGGGGCACGGACAAATGCGAGAACGTGAATTAGAACGTGTGATGAGTGATTTTTATCATCAGCGTTATAACGTATTAGTTTGCTCAACCATTATCGAAACGGGTATTGATGTACCAACGGCAAATACCATTATTATTGAACGAGCGGATCATTTTGGATTAGCTCAGTTGCATCAATTACGCGGACGAGTAGGGCGTTCACATCATCAGGCTTATGCTTATTTGCTTACGCCACCGCCAAAAATGATGACAAAAGATGCCGAACGACGCCTAGATGCGTTAGAAAATCTTGATAACCTTGGTGCTGGTTTTATCTTGGCGACTCATGATTTAGAGATTCGTGGCGCTGGCGAATTACTTGGAAATGAACAAAGCGGACAAATTGAAAGCATTGGTTTTTCGCTTTATATGGAATTATTGGATGCGGCGGTTAAAGCGTTAAAAGAAGGGCGAGAACCATCATTAGAAGAATTGACGCAACAACAGGCGGATATTGAATTGCGCGTACCCGCTTTATTGCCAGATGATTATTTAGGTGATGTGAATATGCGTTTATCCTTTTATAAACGTATTGCCGCAGCTGAGAATAAATCAGAATTGGACGAGTTAAAAGTTGAGTTGATAGACCGATTCGGATTATTGCCAGATGCGACAAAAAATCTACTGCAAATTGCAGAGTTACGTTTGTTGGTTGAACCGTTGAAAGTTGTGCGAATTGATGCGGGAACGCAAGGTGGTTTCATTGAGTTTTCACCAAAAGCACAAGTGAATCCAGATAAATTTATTCAATTAATTCAAAAAGAACCTATTGTGTATCGATTTGATGGCCCACTAAAATTTAAGTTCATGAAAGATTTATCTGATAACAAAGTGCGGTTAGAATTTGTGGTAGATTTGTTGAAAGTAATTGCTTCATAAAAAAGAAGTCCGATCATCATGATCGGACTTTTTGTTTATATATTAGGTGGAAGAATTATTGTACTAATAAGTAAAAATTGTTGTCTCCACGTAAAATATTTAAGGCCACAGCCGATGGTGCATCATCAAGCGCTTTACTTAATTCAGCCGTGTTTTCAACTTGTTGACGGTTTATACCAATAATAATATCGCCAGCTTTTAAACCACGTTGCGCAGCAAGTGAGTTCGGTTGAACCTTGGTGATTTCAATCCCTTTGATGCCTTTTGCATCATAGTTTTTCAATGTAGCGCCATCTAATGCAGGTAATTCCGTTTTAGAGGAAAGTTGATTTCCATCATCCGCTTGTAATTTCACTTTAACATCGTGAGATTTACCATCGCGTAAGTAAGTTAAACTAATCTCTTTTCCTGCACCAGAGGTGGCAATTTTTGCACGCATTTCTGCAAAACTTGAGATTTTTTGACCATTCATCGCCGTGATAATATCCCCCGCTTTAATACCTGCTTTTTCAGCGGCTGATTTAGGCAATACTTCACTTACAAATGCGCCTTGTTGTGCACTTACATTAAAGGCTTTAGCTAAATCAGCATTGAGTTCACCACCTTTAATACCAAGCAATCCTCGGCGTACTTCACCAAATTCTAAAATTTGTTGTACTAAATTGTTTGCTTGATTACTTGGAATCGCAAAGGCAATTCCCGCATTGCCACCGCTTGGCGAAATAATCGCGGTGTTGATACCAATAAGTTCACCATTTAGGTTGACTAATGCACCACCTGAATTACCGCGGTTTACCGCAGCATCGGTTTGAATATAGTTTTCATAAGCACCGCTGTCAGAGCCAGTTGAGCGACCTAATGCAGAAACAATACCTGATGTCACTGTTTGACCTAAACCAAATGGATTACCAATTGCAACAGTGAAATCGCCTACGCGTAATTTATCAGAATCAGCAAATTTGATTTCTGTTAAATTACTTGGTTTTTCAAGCTGTACTAATGCAATATCAGATTGCTCATCTTTACCCACTAATTTGGCTTTAAACTCACGGCCATCTTGTAATTGCACGGTAATTTTATCAGCCCCGTCAATAACATGATTATTTGTTAAAACATAGCCTTTGCTTGCATTAATAATAACGCCAGAACCTAAACCACGGAAGTTACGTTTTGATTCACCGCGTCCACCAAATTGTTCAGCAAAACGATCACCGAAGAAGAATTTAAATTCCTCAGGAATATCGTCTTGGAAAGGAGAACGTGAATCAACTTTTGCTTTTCCTTCAACAGAAAGTGTTACCACTGCAGGTTGAACTTTTTCTAACATGGGTGCCAAACTATTTTGCTCTGAAATAAAACTTGGTAAACCAGCTTGAGTCACAAATGGTGTACTCAAGACACTTAATCCGAGAGCAATACTGCTTAATACAAAACGTGTTTTTTTCATAAAATACTCCAAAATAGATTTCAGATAACGTGCTCTATGAGACAAAGAAATAAAAAAAATGTTCAATCATGGATTTATTTCTCATATTTATTGAACGTTTCTAAAGGAAATCGGAGCAGTACAAAAACGCCTTACAAGTAGCAAATTCTGCAAATTTATGGTCTAATACGCAGAATTTTCTAGTCAATAAAAAGGTCGAAAAATGAGCTGGATTAACCGAATTTTTAGTAAAGGTCCGTCTTCTTCTACTCGAAAAGCAAATGTGCCGGAAGGCGTGTGGACAAAATGTACTTCTTGTGAACAAGTACTTTATAGTGAAGAGCTTAAACGCAATCTTTATGTTTGCCCTAAATGTGGTCATCATATGCGTATTGACGCACGTGAGCGTTTATTAAAATTATTGGACGAAGGTTCAAGCCAAGAAATTGCAGCAGATTTAGAACCAAAAGATATTTTAAAATTTAAAGATTTAAAGAAATATAAAGATCGTATCAGTGCGGCACAAAAAGAAACGGGTGAAAAAGATGCGTTAATTACCATGACAGGTACGCTTTATAATATGCCAATTGTTGTGGCTGCATCGAACTTTTCTTTTATGGGCGGTTCAATGGGCTCTGTAGTGGGGGCAAAATTTGTTAAAGCAGCGGAAAAGGCAATGGAAATGAATTGTCCGTTTGTGTGTTTCTCTGCAAGTGGTGGTGCACGTATGCAGGAAGCATTGTTCTCTTTAATGCAAATGGCAAAAACCAGTGCAGTGCTTGCCCAAATGCGCGAAAAAGGTGTGCCGTTTATTTCGGTATTAACGGATCCGACTTTAGGCGGCGTATCAGCAAGTTTTGCGATGTTAGGTGATTTAAATATTGCCGAGCCAAAAGCTTTAATTGGGTTTGCGGGGCCGCGCGTTATTGAACAAACCGTACGTGAAAAACTCCCAGAAGGTTTCCAACGTAGTGAGTTTTTACTTGAGAAAGGTGCAATTGATATGATCGTGAAACGTTCAGAAATGCGTAAAACTTTGGCAAGTGTACTGAGTAAATTAACGAATCAACCTTCTCCTTTTGTAGAACCTGAACTCATTTCAGAAGATGAATAATATGCAACTTAAAGCCACTTCGCCACTCGCTGAGTGGCTTTCTTATTTAGAAAAAAGCCATTTTAAACCTATTGATCTTGGTTTAGATCGTATTAAATCCGTGGCAGAAAAATTGGATTTACTTCATCCCGCCCCTTATGTGATAACGGTGGGGGGGACGAATGGTAAAGGCACGACTTGCCGTTTGTTAGAAACGATTCTGCTTAATCACGGATTACGTGTGGGCGTGTATTCTTCGCCACATTTACTACGTTATAACGAGCGAGTACGCATTCAAAATCAAGATTTACCTGATGAAGCACATACCGCCTCTTTTGCCTTTATTGATGAAAATAAAACCGAATCGCTGACTTATTTTGAATTTAGCACCCTTTCTGCATTGCATTTATTTAAGCAATCAAAATTAGATGTGGTGATTTTAGAAGTGGGGTTAGGTGGCCGTTTAGATGCGACCAATATTGTGGATAGCCATCTTGCGGTGATTACTAGCATCGATATTGATCACACCGATTTTCTTGGGGATACCAGAGAGGCCATTGCTTTTGAAAAAGCAGGAATTTTCCGCAAAAATTGCCCTGTCGTGATTGGCGAACCTAATGTGCCACAAACAATGTTAGATCAGGCTGGAAAATTACATTGCCAAGTTTCCCGACGTGATGTGGATTGGTCATTTGAGCAAAATACTGAAAATTGGCAATGGCAAAATAAAAAAGTGCGGTTAGAAAATTTGCCGTTTTGTCAGATTCCATTGGCGAATGCTGCAACGGCTCTTGCAGCCGTTCAATGTTTACCTTTTGATATTTCGGAACAGACTTTGCGAAAATCTTTGCAAGAGGCAGAACTGGTTGGTCGTTTTCAAGCAATAAAAGCAGATAGACGTGAAAAATTAGCGGATTATTTTGGCGTATCAGTTGAAACTTTACCAACAATCATCGTTGATGTGGGGCATAATCCTCATGCTGCAAAATATTTATCTGAAAAATTGACCGTACTTAAACGTAATATAGAGGGCAAAATTATTGCCGTATGTGGGATGCTCAAAGACAAAGATGCAAATGGTGTATTTGCGCATTTAACGCCTATTATTGATGAATGGCATTGTGTAACCTTAGGCGGTTATCGCGGGCAGTCAGGCGATGAATTAGCTGATAAACTGAAAAGTCATTTCCCACATGTTCAAGCTACATCAGATAATTCTGTTATGGATGGGGTGGGTATAGCACTCAAAAGTGCGGTGAAAAATGATGTGGTTTTAGTCTTTGGATCTTTCCACACCGTTGCCGAATTTTGGGCTGTGGTGGAATAAAATTTATCATTAAAACAAAGGGCTGATATTTAAAATCAGCCCTTTGTCTTTTTAAAAGGGGATTATCTCCCCAGATTAATGATTACCAATGATAGCCAACGCCGACACCCGCTGAATAATCCTTACTGGTATTTGCCGTACCGACAAATTTTACAACGGTTTTCCCATTATCAGACATTCTTGAATAGCTAACTGCCACAGCTGAAGAGCCAGCAGAAATACCACTACCCGCAGCAAACATTGATTTACCTGGAATAGTCGATTGTGGTAATGCAGCCGCAGCAGCGATTGTTGCACTTAATCCATTTACGCGCTTATCAAGTTTATTAACACGATTTTCAAGATGATGAATGCGTTGGTCCATAATACGGATTTCTTGCGGTTTCATTCCAGTTGGACCTTGAGGACCGACTGGACCTATATCACCTTTATCGCCTTTATCGCCTTTATCGCCTTTATCGCCCTTATCGCCCTTATCACCTTTGGTGCCTTGGATACCTTGCTCGCCTTTGTCGCCTTTAGGGCCTGTTGCTCCAGTATCACCTTTATCACCTTTAGGGCCTTGTGCACCAGCTGCACCATCTTGTCCAGGATCACCTTTATCACCTTTAGGGCCTTGTGCACCAGCTGCACCATCTTGTCCAGGATCACCTTTATCACCTTTAGGGCCTTGTGCACCAGCTGCACCATCTTGTCCAGGATCACCTTTATCGCCTTTAGGGCCTTGTGCACCAGCTGCACCATCTTGTCCAGGATCACCTTTATCACCTTTAGGGCCTTGTGCACCAGCTGCACCATCTTGTCCAGGATCACCTTTATCACCTTTAGGGCCTTGTGCACCAGCTGCACCATCTTGTCCAGGATCACCTTTATCGCCTTTAGGGCCTTGTGCACCAGCTGCACCATCTTGTCCAGGATCACCTTTATCACCTTTAGGGCCTTGTGCACCAGCTGCACCATCTTGTCCAGGATCACCTTTATCACCTTTAGGGCCTTGTGCACCAACTGCACCATCTCCAGCTACACCTACACCAGGATCACCTCTATCGCCTTTATCACCTTTAGGGCCTTGTGGACCAGCAGGTCCAGCTACACCAGGATCACCCTTATCACCCTTATCACCTTTATCACCTTTATCACCTTTAGGACCTGCAACTCCTGCATCACCCGTTGTATTTTTCACATTGGAGCCAACAAAAATAAATTCACCTTTAGTATCAGTGCGTTTTTCTGCATATAAACCATCCCCAAAATACATACGTAAGCCATTAGCAAGGTAGTTTTCAACAACTGGATTATTACTTATTGGTGATGGAGGTGTGATTGCGCCTGCAGTTCCTTTCGCATCGCCGTAGAAAGATACTCGCGGAATAAAGCTGTAAAGTTGGGAACCATTGATTGCATCGGTACTGTCCGCTGAAATTAAGCCTGGCGCAACGTGTTGGATTCGGCGAGTTTGTGTTTCATTACCTACGCTAAATACACCTACAACATTTGTGCCACCTGCAAAATTAGCAAAATTTTTAACCGCACTTCCAGCAGTTGTGTAATAGCCAATATTTTCAGATGTGTAGGCATTATCAGTACCCTTTGTATAAGGATTTGATGTAGTTAAAGTAGCAACGGTGGTTGCATTACTGCCTATTGCCACACTATTAGCGACATTTGCCTCAGCCTTATAACCCAAAGCAAAAGCATTATCTGCTAAAGCTTTGCTTTCATTTCCAAGTGCTGCTGCATTGGCTTTCTTGGCTTTAGATTTTTTACCTATAGCAATTGCATTACTGACTTCTAATACATCATCTTCAGAATTGGCTTCTTCACCAATAGAAATATTTTCATTGCCTTTGAGTTTATTACCTGATTTTTTACCAAGTGCAATGTTATTATTGCCTTCAACATCTTTTCCTGCATTTTCACCGCCAGCAAAGTTGCTATTGCCAGTAACTTTCTGACCCGCAGATTTACCCATAGCAACATTGTTATGACCTGTAACTTCATTTCCAGCTTCATGACCTGCCGCATAGTTACTGCTACCTGTTACTTTTTTACCCGCTTCGGCACCTGCTACAAAGTTATTGCTGCCCGTTACTTTATTGCCGCTTTCATGACCCAAGGATGTATTGAAGTTTCCTTCTACTTCTTTTCCTGATTCTTTACCTAAAACAACGTTGCTTTCACCTTTAATCCAACTACCAGAATTGACACCAGCAGCAAAGTTATCTTGGCCATCAATCCATCTTCCCGCACTATATCCAAAAGCGATATTGTGCTCTGCTTTATCTACAGTACCAGCATCTGTTGTAGTTAATACATTGCCATTGGCGTCATAGGTATTTACCCATCTATGACCGACATAATTCCCTGCATTTTCAGCAAAGGCTAGGTTGAAGTTACCAACTACGTGGCTACCAGCCGCCTTACCAAAGGCCATATTGTTCCATCCTTTAGATTGACCATATTTTTCATCATCTGTTGTTGCGCTAGCATTTTTTATATAGCCATCAACATCTTGTCCTGCATCTAGACCAAAAGCATAGTTGTAATTCCCACCTACTCTTTGACCTGCGTTTTGACCGATTGCAACGTTATAACTACCCGTTGTATCATGGCCTGAATCTTGTCCTGCCATAAAGTTATTATTACCAGATACGCGCCATCCTGCACTAGGTCCTAAAGCGTAGTTGTTGGAGCCTGTTGTGTATTGACCAGCCTTGTAGCCTGAAAAAAAGTTATAATTTCCGCTAGTATTTGAACCAGCTCCTTCTATTAAAGAAATGTTATGACTACCACTTATATCTTGTCCTGCGTTTAAACCAGTAGCAAAGTTGTGACTTCCTGAAATAGTTCGCCCTGCACTTTCTCCAAAAGCAATGTTATGTGAACCTGAAACCTTAAATCCAGATAACTTACCAAAGGCAAAGTTACTTGTTCCAGTTAATTGATGACCAGCTTGTTCTCCATAAGTAAAGTTATAGTTTCCAGAGTTACTATCTCCTGCGTTAGAACCAAATGTAAAATTATATTTTCCATGAGTTGCTCTACCAGATAAGTTTCCACCAAAAATAAAGTTATATTCAGAATTTCCAATGGAGTTGAAACCAGCTGTATCACCAAAAGTAAAAATATATTTACCACCATAAGACTCTTGTCCAGCGTTTCTACCGATAGCTATACCATAATCCCAATAGTGATGATCGCCTTCTCCAATAACTATTCGATGTGTGCCGCCAACAACACCTGCATTACCTAACACAAGAGTATTATTAGCTTCCCAGTTTGTTGCAGTGCCTGCAATAATCGTATTTGTGTCACCAATCTGTGTTATTACCCCAAACGAATAATTACTCCACAAAGCCAAAGCAATTAGAGAATAAGAAAAAGAAGTTTTTGTATTCATAATAAATAATCGTATAAAAGAAGAATTTCCTACGACAGAAGAAAATTGACTAGATCGAATAGATAGATCTTTATCTTTTCTGTCACCAAATAACAGGAAAAGAGAAGTACTACATTGAATGTTAGTGAGAGATTGGGATTTTAATTTTTTCGATGTGTAACTATGTTACACATCCCCCTGTAGTACTACAGGGCGTTTATACGCCCTGATTATTCTCTTTGTTGCTCACTATTTCCAAGAATATTTCACACCCACGGTGCCTTGGTAACCTTTGTGTTGGTTACTATCGAAGGATTTTTCATAGCGAGCATCCGCATAAAGGTAAGTGTTTTCACTTAAGGAGAATTGAGAACCCAAGCCTAATTCCCACCAAGTGCGGTCAAATTTCTCGGTTAATTTGTCACGACCAATTAATGCATTGCCCGTTGCTTTAAAATCGTGCCAAATATTACCGATGAAATAATAGGTGCGAGTGCGTTGTTTATCATTTGGTTTGTTATATGCCAAACGGAAACCAACACGACCACGCAAGCCATAACCTTTTTGCGAAACGGAACGAGTGCCGTCGTTAAAGTTGCCTAAGCGCAAGTATTGAGCAATAAGTTGTGCTTGCGGCTCTAAAATCCAGCTATCTCCGTTGTTGGTTTTATCTTTACCTAAGGCGTAAGGACGACCAGTTTCCACTGAAAGGGCAGCACCCCATCCGTGATTTTTCGCTTGTGTGCCATCAACGGATGAATAACGGTTATTTAACCAAGAGAGTTGTCCCACCCAGTCAATGTAAGTGCCATTTTCATTGTAACGTGTGTCAGTTACACCAAGATTAAGTGCAGTAGTTTTTACGCGAGAAGTTAATTTATCTGCAATCACGACACCGTTTTTCGCGCGGTATTCATCATAGAATTTGCTGTGAGAACGTAACGCGCCGAAATACAAGCCAGTGAAACGACGAGTGAGTTTGCCCTCATCATCCTGTTTGGTTTTAACATCAAAGTCGTGCCCCACTTGGAAACCATACATATTGGTTTTTAAACCAAAACGTTCTTTTCCGTTGAGTTTAAGGTGTTTGCCAATCACACGACCCCAAGATTGTTTTTCCACATCTTGCCAATAACTGCTTTGTTTATCCCAAGAAAGGGTTTGGTTTTCGCCACGGCGTTGATGAAGTGTATCCAACATTGTATAGCCCAATTCCAAGTTTTGGCGCGGAACGAGCGTATAAGCCGGCACGCTTGGCGTGATGATGGTTTTATCTTTATTTGGTGTGGTTAAAGTCCAGAAGTATTCTGTTACACCATTGTCATCTTTATGTGAAACTAATTGTAATTCTCCTGCCCCTGTGGTTTTTGCTGTACCAGTAAAGGTTGAACGTGTATTGTAAGCGTAAGGTTTGGTTGCATCCGTAGAATTTATTTCATTGCCTTCTGTTCCACTGTCAGCACCTAAAACTTTAATAACAGGGACACTACGTTTGTAGCGATCGGCAAGTTCGCCGATTGAGCCATCAATAACATCTTCAGTTCCATCCGTCTTAATAGCTTTGACAGTCGTATTACCAGAGGCATCACCTGTAATCGTTAATAAATCTGATTCTGAATTTGTGCCGAGATAATCACCTGGGGTATCCCATTTGGTGTTTACTTCTAACACACCATCTTTACCAACATAATTTCCTTCAATGGTCAGTCTGTCTGCATAGGATTGATTCGCAAGGGTAATGATGCCTCCGTTGGTGAATGTTCCCTTTTCAAATACGGCAGTTCTGCCAGATAAAGAAATGCCTTGATCAGATTGCTTTAATGTACCCTCTGAGAGTAATACAGTACCTTCAGGTGTTTCTAATATTGTGTTTTTTGCAAGGTTAAAAGTAGCTTTTGTTAGTTTTATGGTTCCAAGATCTTCTGATTTGAATTCCATTGCGCCATTTGTAATTTTTAGCACGGCATTGGTAATAGGGAAAGGGTAGCGCATTGTAAATGATTTTTCTGTTCCATCTGGATTGATTAATGTACCAGATGCGCCAAAGATCTCTCCTTCAGGGATAGAAACAGTTCCATCAGAAATTGATGGTTTATTTGCGCTTTTATCACTGTGTTTATGAATTAATGTAATTTTATAGTCGGTGCCTGCTCCAGTCGCATGTTTTGAAGCATCTAGTACCCCACCATTGGCAAGATTCACATCATAAGCTGTCGCACGTTGGACAGCTTCATCGGTTTTCGGTGCTAATTCCCAAGTTGCGTTATGATCAACGGTGACATCAAGTTTAGAGGTTAAGCCTGATCTTGAATGCTGATGCGTCAAACCAATCGCTTTTGCTTTATTATCTAGCGTAAAAGTGAGATCTGAGGCTTTGGTTTTTGCTAATTTTGTTTCAGCTAACCAACCTTTATTTGCTGCTTTTGCTTCGGATTGCTCACCTTTTAATAAGAATTTTGCATTTTCGGCAAAAAATTCCCCATTGTTAAACCAGCTGGCGACGCGGTCTCCTGCAATAGATACCGCAAGGCTGTTTACATTCTTGGCATCAGCGATAATCAATGAGGCATTTTCAGAAGTGGTTGAAATTTTAGTATTATTTAACCGCACTTCTTGATCTTTATTTGGCTCATTACGAGAAACATTATCACTAAAAAAGCTATACCGTACTTTAGTGGTATAGTCTTGCGTATCAAATACAATGGCTGAATTACCTGATGTGATTGTTCCTGTGCTGGTTTCACTATCCGCGATTAAACGGGATTTTGTGCCGAATAAACGCACAGTAGCTGAATCTTTTGTTTCTGAAGTATCAAGCACCATATTGCCTGTCGAGTTGATCACTGCACCTTTGTAATCATCAGCTTTTGGCGTGTTAGGTAATTCTGGTTTACCAATTTTTAATGCCGCAGAGAATTTACCATTGGCTTTTACAGTGATATTGCTGTCTTTTAAATTGGCTTCAGCACCATCACCTGCAATGTAGATACCCACTAAATAATCGCCAATTTTTTTGGTTGATTTATCTTCAACGTTGATAGTTAATAATTTTTCAGAATTTAAAATAGGGGTTGAATGAGCGGATGATTTTCGATAGATCCTAATCCCTGAAAGTTGATGGCCAAATGGAGCAGTTGCACCGCTAAAGCTTCGGGAGCCTAGTTTGGTATCTGGAGTATTATCTACATGAATAGTAGCATTATCTTTTAAAGTTAAAATACTTTTTTCTTTTCCTTGTCCATTCCAATCATAACCTACTGCAATGCCATAAGCTGCATTGGAGTCTGGAGACATACCAGGATCTCCTTCACTGGCTAAAGTAACAGCAATATTAGTTTTTCCTTGAATTTCTTCAGTATGATCGCCACGAATAATAATGGCTTTAGGATAAGTGTGTTTTGAAGGATCTGCAGGCGTAACAGTGATATTTACATCACCAGTAACAGTGTTTGTAGCATCGGTTACTTCGTGAGCTGGCGTTTCACCAGAATTTTGGTTATTGATATTAATTTCAGTATAGTTAGTAGCAAAAGCCGTAGTAGAAAGGGCAGAAGAGATTAGAATACTAAGAAGTTTTTTTTGCAATTTTGCTTGCTTTTGAGATTCTTGTTTCATAAGTTAACCTAACAAAGTTGTGAGTTCAACGATAATTAAAGTAAATCCTTTAGCATAAAACAGGACTTTCCTTATCGGCTGAATTTTAATCAGTTTGTGTTTATTTAACAAGTTTAGATTAGTGTGATTTTAAAAAAATAGAAGAAATATGATTTAGATCAATATTTATAATGTGGCGCTGTTTGGCAATGGCTGAGGCTCTCCCAAAAAATAAGGTTCAACCCCTAATATCAAATCAAAAACCGCTTTTATGCGGGCAAAAATTTCTCTTATTTGTGTGGAAAAATGTAATTCTGGCTGTTTTGCCACAAAGCAAATGGCATCAATATTATGTGCTTTAGCAATTAATAGTGCGCGTTCGCAATGAAATTTTTGACTGACAATCGTAAATGCTTGCACTTGGAAAATTTTATTGGCGCGAACAACTGAATCAAGGGTGCGAAAACCTGCAAAATCACGGAACATTAAAGTTTCTGGCACGCCCATTTTGCGTAAATCGCGAAACATTGCTCTTGGTTCGTTATATTGCAACGTTCGGTTGTCGCCACTTAATAAAAGATAATTCACTTTTTGTTGTTCGATTAGGCTTTTAGCTGCCATTAAGCGGCTATCGTAATAAATGTTCGGTTTTCCGCTGACGGTGTATTTTGATGTGCCAAGCACAAGGGCGTAAGGACGAAAGGGCAGCTCATCAATATTTGTGAATATTTTATCGCGAACATAAAAACTTACGCCTCGATCAACTAGCAAGCAAAGTATAATCAATGCAAAGATTGCGTAGAGTAGGGCGCGAAAAAGTGCGGTGAATTTTGGGGAGAATTTTTTTACTAGCATAGCGGTAAACATAATGAAAAATCGACCGCACTTCAAGGGGAATTTGATGGATTTTGTGAATCGCATTGATGTGCGATAATTTAGCCGTTTAGACGGCTAAAATTTCTTGACAAGCTAATCGACTTACTGATAGTTTAAACGCCATTCTGATTATTACGATAGGTTTTCAATGTCTGTGCAAAATGTAGTGCTTTTTGACACACAGCCTTTAACTCTGATGCTTGGCGGCAAACTTTCCCATATTAATGTCGCATATCAAACTTATGGCACACTCAATGCCGAGAAAAATAATGCGGTACTAATTTGCCACGCGCTAACTGGCGATGCTGAGCCTTATTTCGATGATGGTCGCGATGGCTGGTGGCAGAATTTTATGGGTGCAGGTTTAGCATTAGATACAGATCGTTATTTTTTTATTAGCTCGAACGTATTAGGTGGTTGCAAGGGAACAACTGGGCCTTCATCAATTAATCCGCAAACGGGTAAACCTTATGGTAGCCAATTTCCTAATATTGTTGTGCAAGATATTGTTAAAGTACAAAAAGCCTTGCTTGATCATCTTGGCATTAGCCATTTAAAAGCGATTATTGGCGGATCTTTTGGTGGCATGCAAGCGAACCAATGGGCGATTGATTATCCTGATTTTATGGATAATATCGTGAATCTTTGTTCATCTATTTATTTTAGTGCTGAAGCCATCGGTTTTAACCATGTTATGCGTCAAGCGGTAATTAATGATCCTAATTTTAACGGCGGCGATTATTACGAGGGTACACCGCCAGATCAAGGGCTATCTATTGCTCGTATGCTAGGTATGCTGACTTACCGCACTGATTTACAGCTTGCAAAAGCCTTTGGACGAGCAACAAAATCAGATGGCAGCTTTTGGGGCGATTACTTTCAAGTGGAATCCTACCTTTCTTATCAAGGCAAAAAATTCTTAGAACGTTTTGATGCAAATAGTTATTTGCATTTGTTACGTGCGTTGGATATGTATGATCCAAGCATAGGGTATGAAAATGTCAAAGAGGCATTATCACGCATTAAAGCACGCTATACATTGGTTTCTGTGACAACGGATCAACTATTTAAGCCTGTTGACCTTTATAAAAGTAAACAGCTTTTAGAGCAAAGTGGAGTCGATCTACATTTTTACGAATTCCCATCAGATTATGGACACGATGCGTTTTTAGTGGATTATGATCAGTTTGAAAAACGAATTAGAGATGGTTTAGCGGGTAATTAGTCATAAAAAAGTGCGGTGAAATTTCACCGCACTTTTTTCTTATTTTTAAAAACTTTCTTAGTTTATACCGCACTTTTTATCCAAAAGTTCTGAAGTGTAATTAAGCATAATGCAAGCCAAATTATTCCGTTTGCAATGCCTTTTTGTGTTCTGAAAAATTGATGTATGTCAATTTTAATGGTACAAGCACTTATAATTATCTTGAGTTAGGCAACCGTTTACTCTATGCTCTTGACGATTTATTTCAACCTTAGGAGTATCCAATGATTCAAGTAATCGTTGCAGCTCACGGTAAGCTTGCTGCTGAGTTGGTCAATTCTTCTGAAATGGTGTTTGGTGAGGTGGAAGGACTCCACGGTGTAACATTCGTTCCAGGAGAAGGGCAAGACACCTTGGTGGAAAAGTATGAGGCTATTATTGCTGAATGCTCGCCATCAGATAGCGTGTTATTTTTGGTAGATTTATTTGGTGGTAGCCCGTATAACGCGGCAGCTCGAGTGGCGGCAAAACGTCCTCAAGATGATATTGTCACTGGCGTAAGTTTACCAATGTTATTAGAAGTATTAGATGCCAAGGATGATGCAAAATCAGCGGAAGCTCTTGCCAATGTCGCCAAGGAAGTTGGCGTAATGGCGGTGAAAAGTTATCGGAAACCAGATGATGTTGCCTCTTTCGCTCAACCTGAAGCCACTTCAGAAGCAAAAAGTGCGGTCAATTCTAAACAAGAATCTGAGGAACAGGAAGATAATATTCAATACGATCCTAATGGACGTATGAGTGTCAATTTACTGCGTATTGATGATCGTTTAATTCATGGTCAAGTCGCTACTTCTTGGGCAAAAGCAGTGAAATGCGAAGCCATTTTTGCTATTAGTGATGAAGTGGCAAATGATGAATTACGTAAGGAATTGCTTCTTCAAATTGCGCCGCCACATTTGAAAGCCTATGTCATTCCTGTGGATAAAGCGATTAAGGTTTACAACAATCCAAAATATGCGAGCCGTAATATTTTAATGCTTGTAACCAAGCCAGAAGATGCCGTGCGTTTAATCGAAGGTGGTTTGCGTATTGATACCATTAACGTGGGCGGAATGACGCATAAAGAAGGCAATAAACAGCTTTCTGATGCGGTCACAGTGAATCCATCTAATGTCGCTGCATTCAAAAAATTACTTGATATGGGCGTGAAGCTTTCCCTTCAAAAAGTAGCAGCGAATAAGCCTGTTGAACTTACTCGCGAAAAACTTGATTCAATTAAATTCTAGGAGCGCATTTTATGTCAACAATGGAACTCATTTTAGTCGTGCTTGTCGCGGCAATTTGCGGTATGGGGAGCGTATTAGATGAGCGTCAAACCCACCGTCCACTTTTTGCTTGTACTATGATTGGCTTGGTATTAGGCGATCTTGAAACCGGTATTATCCTTGGCGGTACATTAGAAATGATCGCGCTAGGTTGGATGAACGTTGGGGCTGCGATGGCGCCAGATGCAGCACTTGCTAGTGTGATCTCTGCGATTCTTGTTATTAAAGGCGGTCAATCTGTGGGTACAGCGATTGCTATCGCGGTGCCAGTTGCTGCTGCAGGTCAAGTGCTTACTATTTTCGTACGTACACTAACAATCTTCTTACAACATAAAGCGGATAAATTTGCTGAGCAAGCTAATTTCCGTGGGATTGAACTTTGCCATTTTGCAGGGCTTTCTTTACAAGCATTGCGTGTTGCAATTCCTGCATTAGCGGTTGGTTTGGTCGCAGGTACTGATGCCGTAACTAGCGCATTAGATGCAATTCCTGAAGTGATTACTCGTGGCTTACAAATTGCGGGTGGATTTATCGTCGTAGTAGGTTATGCAATGGTGATTAATATGATGCGTGCGGGTGCATTAATGCCATTCTTCTTCCTTGGTTTTGTTATTGCTTCCTTTACTAATTACAACTTAGTTGGATTGGGTATTCTTGGTATTTGCTTAGCAATGCTTTATATCCAATTAAATCCGCGTTTTAACCAAGTCGCAATGCCTGTGGCAAGCAAAAGAAAACTTGCTGATAACGAATTAGAAGGTCTATAAGGAGCGTATTATGTCAGAACAAAAAGTAACTCTTACAAAGGGTGATATTTTAAGTACTTATTTCCGTTCAACGTTCCTTTTAGGTTCATTTAACTTTGAACGTATGCAATCAATGGGATTTTGTGTTTCGATGATCCCAACAATCAAACGCTTATATAGCAAAAAAGAAGATCAGGCTGCGGCACTCAAACGCCATCTTGAATTTTTTAATACTCAACCTTGGGTTGGGTCTGCAATTATGGGCGTGACCGCCGCAATGGAACAAGAGCGTGCGAATGGCGCAAAAGATGTGGATGATGCGGCAATTAGTGGTGTAAAAGTCGGACTTATGGGGCCACTAGCTGGTGTGGGCGATCCTATTTTCTGGGGAACTTTACGCCCAGTTTTAGCCGCACTTGGTGCTGGAATTGCCTTAACAGGTAGCATTTTAGGTCCATTATTGTTTTTTATCTTAATCAATGTGATCCGTGCTGTTACTCGCTGGTATGGTTTCAAATATGGTTATGAAAAAGGCACTGAAATCGTTTCTGATATGGGCGGTGGACGTTTGCAAAAAATCACTCAAGGGGCTTCTATTCTTGGTCTCTTTGTCATGGGCTCGTTGGTTTCTAAATGGACAAGTATTAATGTCCCATTAGAACTTACTCGTTATAAAAACCAATTGGGTGAAGAAGTTGTTGTAACATTGCAAGGCGTATTAAATGATCTACTTCCAGGTTTATTAGCCTTATTACTGACTTTCTTATGTATGTATTTATTACGTAAAAAAGTGAATGCAATGGTGATTATTTTCGGTTTATTTGGCGTAGGGATTTTAGGTTACTGGGCTGGTATTCTTGCATAATCCTTTAGAAAGCTAATAATAAGGGCGATGATAACGCCCTTATTTTTTATGGTGAATTTGAATGAAATTATCTGAACTTATCCAAGCACCACCCAGTGAAACTTATATTAAAAACAGCTCTCGACTGGTTTCAGGCTTATTTGTTATAGGTGGGTTACTGTATTATCCGACGAGCGGTTATGGCACTGTCATTGCATTGGCATTAACACTAATTGTTTTAGTTGGGCAAAAGATGTTGCTTACCCAAGCAAATAAGGATTTTGCTGATATGTATCAAGCACAGGCTTTATTTGAAAAAACGCAAAACTATGACTATTTACATTTTATTATGGCGCGTTCAGAACAGATGCTAAAGGATAATAAAGTGCTTTCTGACAAAGCAAAAAATGAAATTCATAAGCTACAAGCATTTTCTCAAGGTGAATTAGAAAAGATGGAGGAATAAAAAATGGCTACATGAAGTAGCCATTTTTATAAGCGGAAAAGTGCGGTCAGTTTTCAACGCACTTTTATCTTATTTCTTGCCTAATTGTGGCAATACTGAATCTTTAATTGCGCTTAATAAACCTGTTTGTGCATAGATACCAAGTTTACCTCGGGTGTCAGATACATCTAAATTACGCATTGTTAATTGACCGATACGATCAATTGGATCAAATGGTGCATCTTCCACTTTTTCCATACTTAAACGCTCTGCTTCGTAGGTTAAGTTCGGTGATTCGGTATTTAAGATCGTGAAGTCATTACCACGACGAAGTTCAAGTGTTACCGTGCCCGTAATCGCTTTTGCCACCCAACGTTGTGCTGTTTCGCGCAGCATTAGTGCTTGCGGATCAAACCAACGACCTTGATATAACAAACGGCCTAAACGGATACCATTAATACGATATTGTTCGATGGTATCTTCATTGTGAATACCGGTTACCAAACGTTCATAAGCAATATGCAATAATGCCATTCCTGGTGCTTCATAAATACCACGAGATTTTGCTTCAATTATGCGGTTTTCGATTTGGTCAGACATCCCTAAACCATGACGGCTACCGATACGATTGGCTTCTAGAATAATATCAACTGCATTATCAAAACGTTTACCATTTAATGCGACAGGGATGCCTTCTTCAAAAGTGACTGTGACTGTTTCAGGTTTAATTTCTACATTCTCGTCCCAAAATGCTACACCCATAATTGGTTTAACAATTTTCATCCCAGTGCTTAATTGCTCCAAGTCTTTTGCTTCATGGGTTGCACCCAGCATATTGGAATCGGTCGAATAGGCTTTTTCAACAGACATTTTATAGTCAAAACCATTTTCGATAAGGAATTGAGACATTTCAAAGCGACCACCAAGTTCTTCAATAAATTGCGCATCTAACCAAGGTTTATAGATTTTTAAATTCGGGTTTGTTAATAAACCATAACGATAGAAACGTTCGATATCATTCCCTTTGAATGTAGAGCCATCCCCCCAAATATTTACATCGTCTTCTTTCATTGCAGCAACAAGCATTGTGCCAGTTACTGCGCGACCAAGTGGCGTTGTATTGAAGTAAGGAATTCCGCCTGTAGAAATATGGAATGCACCGCATTGAATTGCCGCAATGCCTTCATGAGCAAGCTGAGCACGACAATCAATTAAGCGAGCATTTTCTGCACCATACGCCATCGCTTTTTTAGGGATTGCGCTGTAGTCATCCTCATCAGGTTGGCCTAAATTGGCGGTGTAGGCATAAGGCACCGCGCCTTTTTGACGCATCCAAAGTAATGCTGCACTGGTGTCTAATCCGCCAGAGAACGCGATACCGACTTTTTGTCCTTCAGGTAAATGTTGTAGAATTGTATTTGACATATCTTTTCCTTGTTTATAATTTAGATTGAATAATTAATCATTTTATTTGAATAAAAAGTCATTTAAATATAACCGCACTTTTTACGTTTGTCTAGCCTTTTATGTATTAAGACGAAAAATCTTTAGTTGTCATCATGCATAAAAAATCCCCGCTCTAAATAGCAGGGATTTTGATTTCTATTTTGTTAATAAATCCAGTGCTTCCTGATATTTATCAACCGTTTTCTGAATAATATTTTCTGGCACTTTCGGTGCGGGAGCTTGTTTGTTCCAGCCGCTATTTTCTAACCAATCGCGTACAAATTGTTTATCGAATGATGGAGGATTAATCCCTTCCTGATAAGTATCGATAGACCAAAAACGGCTAGAATCAGGTGTTAATACTTCATCCATTAAAGTGAGCGTGCCATTTTCATCTAAACCGAATTCAAATTTTGTGTCGCAAATAATAATGCCTTTAGTCAGTGCATATTCTGCAGCAGCAGTATAAAGTGCGATCGCTTTTTCTTTTACTTGTGCGGCTAAATCAGCCCCGATGAGTTTTTCACATTCTGCATAGCTGATATTTATATCATGATTGCCAACGGCTTCTTTACTTGATGGGGTGAAAATAGGTTCTGGTAATTTACTGGCTTCAACTAAGCCTTCAGGTAATTTTAATCCACAGATGGTTCCAGTTTGTTTGTAATCTTTTAAACCACTGCCAGTTAAATAGCCACGTACGATAGATTCAATTTTAATGGGATTTAAACGTTTACACACTACCGCGCGATCTTTGATTAAATCGGCTTCTTCTTTTGGTAACACATCATAAACACTTTCGCCAGTGAAATGATTCGGCATAATGTGAGCAAGTTTGTTAAACCAAAAATTGGATATTTGAGTCAGGATTTCGCCTTTTCGTGGAATGGGATCATCTAAAATAACATCAAACGCAGATAATCGGTCAGAAGCAACCATTAGCATACGTTTATCATCGATTTCATAGAGATCGCGTACTTTACCTGAATAGATTTTTTTTAGACTTAGAGTGGGGAGTTGTTGTGTCATCGTTTTGCACCTGTATGAAAGTAAAAACTGGCGCGTATTGTACCTCACTTTTAAAGCAAACGTTTGCTATTTTTTAAAGAAATAAAAAATCTCCTGAAATTTCAGGAGATTTGTAGTTTTTCATTTAGAAATATTTGGCTGTTATTGGAATGCTTCCTAGCTTAATTATTGAGCGGGTGGATTTGGGTTGTCCAATACATCCCAAACGCTTTCTTGTCGAGGTGCGATTTCTGTTTCAGCTGGTGGAGTAGTTGGCGATGGAGAAGCATTTGATGTGCCTCCGCAGAAATTCTGTCCATTATTCACCCAAACTGGAATCACTCGATTGCTGTCACAATCCCAGCTGCCATGTTGGGTAATACCAACCCATTTCATATTCGCAGGTTTATTTAGCTTCAATTTCTCAATATAAGTATGGCTTAAATAATCTTTATAAATCTGTAATGCGCCTGATGCACCAGTGAGTTTTGTTTCACCATTATCATCGCGACCAAGCCAAACCGTGCTGATATTTTTTCCATCGATCCCCACAAACCAAGTATCACGCGCATCATTTGTTGTCCCTGTTTTACCGGCTAAACGTAAATCCGCATAATCATTTTGCAAGCTACGAGCTGTACCACGTTCAACAGTTTGTTGCATCGCAAATAACGTTTGGAATGCGGCTTCTTGTGGAACCACTTGTTTTGCGGTTTTATCATGTTGATAAATGATATTTCCTTGACGATCCGCAATGGTATCAACGGTTGTGAGTTCAATCCGTCCACCTTGATTCGCAATAGTTTGATAAAGTTTAGTTACATCATAAGGTGAGATGGTATAAGCTCCGAGCAACATAGCGGGTACTTTTGGAATTTCCACATTATCCCATCCCATCGCTTTTTGTGTATCAATGACTTTGCTCAAGCCGACTTTCATCCCAATATTCACAGTCGGAATATTTAAAGAACGCGCTAAGGCATCCATTAACATCACCGAACCACTATATTTTTTGTCATAGTTACGTGGCTGCCATGGTGGGCTACCTTTAACATTAATCGTAATTGGCTGGTTATTAATTGGGGTATTTAAACGGAACTGTTCTGGATTCGAAAGTGCGGTCAAATAAATAGAAGGTTTTACTAAAGAACCAATCTGACGTTTTGCCATTAATGCGCGATTAAAGCCTGCATATTGCGTTTGCAAACCACCCACTACCGCACGAATTTCACCCACTCGGTAATCCGCAACAATCATGGCTCCTTCTAAATATGGATTTTTAGTTTTCAGTTGTAGTTGTGAAACTGTATTCACCACTGCATTTTCTGCTTGGGCTTGTTGTTTTAAATCCATTGTGGTGAAAATCCGTGCGCCAAGTAAGCTGGATATTTTATGTTCGCCTAGTTCACGACGTAAATCCGCCTGTAAAGTTTGAATAAATGACGGATATTTACGGGATATTTGTCCTTTTTGTTGAACACCTAAAGGTCGTTGGCTTAATAATTGGTAAAGTTCATCACCGATCATTTTATGTTCAAGCATGAGCTTTAAAACAACATTACGACGTTCTAAGGCATTTTGAGGATTACGCCAAGGATTATAAAGTGAAGGACCTTTGACCATACCGACTAAAAGTGCAATTTGATCTAAGCTAATTTCACGAATCGAACGACCAAAATAGAATTGGCTGGCTAATTCAAAACCGTGAATTTGCGTATCGCCATTTTGTCCGAGATAAATTTCATTGAGATAGGTTTCGAGAATACGATTTTTATCATAACGCCAATCTAACACCAATGACATCAAGGCTTCGTTCGCTTTACGGGTAATCGTACGTTCGCTTGATAAAAATAAATTTTTCACTAGTTGCTGAGTGAGCGTACTACCGCCTTGTACGGTTTGTCCCGCACGAATATTGGTAATTAATGCTCGTATAATCCCCACTGGATTTATGCCGTGATGATCATAAAAACGGCGATCTTCCGTTAAAATTAGGGCATCAATCAATAAGCGCGGATAATTTTGTAAAGGAATTGCAAGGCGATCTTCATTATCAGATTCCAACATCGCAATCAATTTTGGCGCAAGGCGAAACTCATCGATTGCTTTTACGGCAACGAGATCTTCAATTCGATTAAGTTTGTTATCGACAAAACGTAAACGTAAAACTCGTTGTGGTTCTGGTTTATCAGGGAAAGGGAAAGCTCGACGAAGAACCACAATGGTATCATCTTCTAATTTGAAATCGCCTGGTGCAGCTACCATGGTCGTTTGGCGATATTCGTTATCTAATAAAATTTGAATCACTTCATCAAAAGCGAGATTATCTGAAATCTTCACGCTTTCAATACGGCTATACACTTCAGCGGGCAAACGCCAAATTTGCCCGTCCATTTTCGAACGGATTTGCCAATCTAAATATCCGCCATAAAATACGATTAATACCGCACCAGTAAACGCGACTTTGAATAGAAAACTTTTGAAAGAACGGCATTTTTTTGGTGTTTTTTCTTCGGGATTTTTTTGAACGTTTTCGGTGGTCATAGTCGGTTAAGAGATAAAATCAACATAAGCTTCGAGGAAATGGATAAAATCTTGCGTGCCACAAAAAGCAATGCTTTCTTCATCATAATAATGAAAATCGTCTTCCAAAATTTCATCTGTTTCAATGGCGAGATTATTCGCTCGTACCATTACTTCATCAGCATCTAAAAACAATGTATATTCTGCGCCGATTAAGATCTCTTCTTGATTTTCAGAGAGGGATTGCGCAGTAGAAAGTGCGGTCAAAATCGCCTTTGGATTTGACCGCACTTCTGTATTGAACCAGTTAGCAAGAGCAATGTGTTCCATCGAACATTTTACGGATACATTGCCTTGATAATGTGTAAATTGAAAATCCATCTTAGATACTAAAGGATGAACCACAGCCACAAGTGCTGGTAGCATTTGGATTATTTACAGTAAAGCGTGAACCTTCTAAACCTTCTGTGTAATCGACGGTACCGCCGATTAAATACTGTAAACTCATTGGGTCAATCACAAGTTGAACGCCTGATTTTTCAATCGTTAAATCGCCTTCATTCACTTTTTCATCAAAAGTAAAACCATATTGGAAACCGCTACAGCCACCACCCGTGATATACACGCGTAATTTTAAATTAGTATTTTCTTCTTCGCTGATTAAACTTTTTACTTTATTCGCTGCTGCATCAGTAAATGTCAATGGTACTGCAATGTTATCTGTCATAATTATTTCCCGCTTCCCGAAAATTTGAATTTCGTTATTATCTAATAACCATTTACTCCATTCAAGTGTAATCCAGTTTTTTCCTAGAAATCGTGCTATAATCTGGCAAAATTTTTTTCAAAAAAGGTGAAATAAAATGGCTATTCCAATTAGAACAGAAAAAGAAATTGTAAAACTACGTGAGGCCTGCAAATTGGCTTCGGATGTGCTGGTGATGATTGAACCTTACGTAAAAGCAGGTGTAACTACTGGTGAACTTGATCGAATTTGCCATGAGTATATGGTGAATGAACAAAAGGTTATCCCTGCATGTTTGAATTATCATGGTTTCCCAAAGGCTACCTGTATTTCTATTAACGAAGTTGTCTGTCACGGTATTCCAAGTGACGATAAAGTGCTTAAAAATGGCGATATTGTGAATATTGATGTCACGGTGATTAAAGACGGTTATTTTGGTGATAACTCAAAAATGTATATCGTGGGCGGCGAAACGAATATTCGTAGTAAAAAATTAGTGGAAGCGGCACAAGAAGCCTTATACGTGGGATTGCGCACAGTAAAACCAGGTATTCGTTTAAATGAAATAGGTAAAGCTGTGCAAAAATATACAGAAAGCCAAACTTTCAGCGTTGTGCGTGAATATTGCGGACATGGTGTTGGTACAGAATTTCACTGCGAACCTCAAGTATTGCATTATTACGCAGATGATGGAGGGGTGATTTTAAAACCAGGCATGGTGTTCACGATTGAGCCAATGATTAATGCGGGCAAAAAAGAAGTGCGCGTTATGGGTGATGGTTGGACAGTAAAAACCAAAGATCGTAGCCATTCAGCACAATACGAACATCAACTTGTTGTCACAGAAACTGGTTGTGAAGTGATGACTATCCGAGATGAAGAAATTGCAGAAGGTCGAATTTCGCGGATTATGGTGAATGTGTAATTGACATTAAATTATAGGATAAGGGCGTAGATATACGCCCTTTTTATTTTTCTTTATAATAAAACGACTTCGATCTAACAAAAGGCAATTCATATGCTGTTTTCTCCGATACTATCTTCTCCTTTAACGCCAAGTGCGGTCAAAATTGAGCGAGAAAATCTCAAGCAATTTGAGCTAGAGAATTTTTCTCGTTATTCCATTTTTGAGCTTATTGAAAATCGCAGTAATTTTTATGATGCCTTATTGATTCAACTTTGGCAGGACATGGGATTAAGTGAATTGCAGGGGATTGCTTTAATTGCGGTGGGTGGTTATGGACGGCGTGAGATGTTTCCTTTGTCGGATCTCGATTTTTTAATTTTGGTCAAGCAAATACCTAGCCCAGAAATTGAAGAAAAGATTACACAATTTATCCAATTTTTATGGGATTGTGGCTTTGAGGTGGGAAATAGTGTTCGAACCTTAGAACAATGTGAATCGGAAGGAAAACAAGATATTACGATTGCCACCAATTTATTAGAAGCTAGATTTCTTACTGGAGATCGACCGCACTTTGATGCGCTAAATGAATTGGTAAAAAATGCTGATTTTTGGTCGAAAGAAGATTTTTTTAACGCCAAAGTGCAAGAGCAAATAGAACGTTATCAGCGTTATCACAATACGGCTTATAACCTTGAGCCAGATATTAAGTACAGCCCGGGTGGTTTGCGTGATTTGCATTTGTTGTATTGGGTGGCGTTGCGCCATTCGGGGGCGTTGACCCTTGAGGCCATTTTACAAAGCGGTTTTATTTATCCTCAAGAATATCAGCAACTACAAGAAAGTCGTGCATTTTTATTTAAAGTGCGGTTCGCTTTGCATTTGATTTTGAAACGTTACGATAATCGTCTGTTGTTTGATCGCCAAATTAAAGTCAGTGAATTGTTGGGTTTTCGAGGTGAAGGAAATCAAGCTGTGGAAAAAATGATGAAATGTTTTTTTCAAGCATTGCACCGAATTTCGCTCATTAGTAATTTGCTGATTCAGCATTATCGAGAAAATGTGCTTTCATCAAATCAGGACAGCGTGATTCATCAGTTAGACGATGATTTTCAACTGATTAACCAATGCTTGTGTTTACGTAATAGCCTTGTTTTTCAAGAAAAACCAGAACGAATTTTAGATCTATTCTTTTATTTAACGCAGTACGACCAGGCTAAAATTCATTCTGATACTTTGCGTCAATTACAAATTTCCTTGGATCAATTACCACAAAAATTATGTGAAATTCCTGCAGCTAGAGAAAAATTTCTACGTTTGTTTAATCAATCTAATGCGATTAAGCGTGCGTTTATGCCGATGCACCAATATGGCGTATTAACTGCGTATCTTTCCCGATGGCAAGCCATTGAGGGATTAATGCAATTTGATTTATTCCATATTTATACGGTGGATGAGCATACATTGCGCGTGATGTTAAAATTGGAAAGTTTTCTGTCACAGGAAAGTGCGCAAGAACATCCGATTGCCCATCGAATTTTTAGCCAACTTTCTGACCGCACTTTGCTTTATATTGCGGCATTGTTCCACGATATTGCAAAAGGGCGGGGCGGTGATCACGCAGAACTTGGTGCTGTGGATGTTGCCGACTTTGCACAATTACATGGTTTAGATCGCCGAGAAATTGATACCCTTGTTTGGTTAGTTCAATCTCATTTGCTGATGTCAATTACTGCGCAACGCCGTGATATTCATGATCCTGAAGTCGTCATGAATTTTGCTGAAGCCGTGCAAAATCAAGTTCGGCTAGATTATCTCACCTGTTTAACGGTAGCGGATATTTGTGCAACCAACAGCAATTTATGGAATAGCTGGAAACGTTCGCTTTTTGCCTCTTTATATGAATTTACTGAACAGCAATTTGCACAAGGCATGAAAGAATTGCTTGATTATTCAGAAAAATCGGAAGAAAACCGAAAACTTGCACAACAAATTTTAACGCAGGATTATTCAGATATTGCACCAATCTTGATTGAGCAATTATGGACTCGTTGCCCTGAAGATTATTTTGTGCGTAATACGCCAAAACAAATCGCGTGGCATACAAGTTTGCTGGTGGATTTCGCTGAGGCATTATTAGTGAAAATTAGTAATCGCTTTTCACTTGGTGGCACGGAAGTGTTTATTTATTGCCAAGATCAACCGCACTTATTTAATAAAGTGGTGAGCACCATAGGAGCAAAAAAATTCAGTATCCATGATGCGCAGATTATTACGACACAAGATGGTTATGTTTTTGATAGCTTTATCATCACGGAACTTAATGGTGAATTAGTGGAATTTGATCGTCGCCGAGAACTAGAGCAAGCCCTAACATTAGCCCTTCAAAGCGAAAAATTACCCGCACTTTCTATTACGCCGAACCGTCAACTTCAACATTTCACTGTACAAACCGACGTGCGTTTTTTACATGAAAACAAAAAAGAGCATACTGAAATGGAACTGGTTGCGTTGGATAAACCGGGGTTATTAGCCCAAGTGAGCCAAATCTTCAGTGAGCTAAATCTCAATTTGTTGAATGCGAAAATTACCACAGTGGGCGAGAAAGCCGAGGACTTTTTTATTTTGACGAACCAATTTGGGCAAGCTCTTGCAAGAGAGGAAAGGGAAAAACTGAACAGTGTTATTATTCAGCAAATTAGGTAAATATCTATATTCTATTAATAAGTTAAATGAGGCATATAACTACTATTGCACCAATATATTAATTATTTCAGCTATGAAGCTTAAGAGTTTTACCACATTAACAAAATTTCTAATTTGTAAAATATAAAAGCTATTCTCCGTATTTTTCTAAATAAATTTTACTTATTTTTTGATGTATGGCATAGTTAGTCTGATTTTGGGTTTATGGGAGGGGAAGTGTTATATCTTACTCTCTTATAAATAAATCTTATCTTAAATATAGAGGTATATATGAATAATATTTATAAAGTCGTGTGGAACGCAGGTTTGCAAATGTTCCAAGTTGTATCTGAATTAGCAAAAGGAAAATCTAAATCAAGACGTTGCAAGCAACAAGTTTCTGATGCATCATCTGCCTGCCTGCCTGCCTGCCTGCCTGCCTGCCTGCCTGCCTGCCTGCCTGCCTGCCTGCCTGTCTTAACATTTTCTTCTCTTTTCTTATTTTCAACAAATAGTTTTGCGGCTGATCCTGAAATTGAACAGTTAAAACAAGAAATTACAACTCTAAAACAAGAAATTAGCACCCTTAAAATTAAACAAATTCACGGTGTAAGTGTGAATATAGATTCTTCTGATACAAATTATAATAATAGTGGTGCTACTGGTACTTATTCTGTTGCACTAGGTAAAAGTGCAAATTCTAAGAATACTGGAGGAGTAGCGATAGGCTGGAATGCGGTTTCAAATGCAAATTATTCACTAGCAATTGGTGCATATACTAAAGCATTGGGGGGAAATAGTATTGCATTGGGTGTACTTACTAATGCCTCGGGAAACAATGGTATTGCATTAGGTGCGGGAGCTAAATCACTTGGTAATAGTGCGATTAGTATTGGTACAAATTCTAATTCCTCTTTGTCGGCAACAAACGGTATTAGTATTGGGACTCATGCCCAATCGGCTGAAGAACATACTATTGCACTTGGCACTTTATCGAAAGCATTAGGCGTGCAAACTTTAGCGTTCGGCTTTGAGTCAAGTGCAAATGGTCAAGCCTCAGTTGCGATTGGGAGTAAAAATAAAATAAATAGCAAAAATAGCTTAGTTGCAGGGACTGAATCTGAGATCACTGATTATGCAAATTCTTCTATTGCATTAGGTGTTAGTGCTTATGTGGGTAAATCTAAAAAAGCAAATTCAAATGCATATATTGATGGAAGAGGCACGATTATTGATTCTGATCAAAGTGAAACAGGTACACCGGGATCGACTCGTGCAGTAGCAAAAGATTATGCTCAGATGAATGTTGAGCCAACTAGGAAATATTTTTCTTCAGTTGCAATTGGTAATTCAGCAAAAGCACTTGGATATCAAACATTAGCGATCGGGGGAACAGCTGAAGCTTCAGCTACAAACTCAATGGCGCTTGGTATTGCCGCAGAAGCTAGAGGACATTTTTCTAATGCCTTAGGTAAGCAAGCAATTGCTTATAAAAATAATGCTATCGCGCTAGGTTATTATTCTTCTGCTCGTTCAGAAAGTTCTATTGCGTTGGGTGATAACTCAACAGTTCAAACTGAATCTGGCATCGCATTAGGTTCAAACTCATTTAATGAGCGTGGAATAGGTGCTATTGGCTATGATTTTAGCGAAAAAAATACAAAACATACAAATAGTGAAAATAAGATAGCGAATGGTCAATTGCTGGGAACAATGAAAACAGAATATGATCAATTAACTACAGCGATCACGCCATTAGAAACTGACTTTAATGACACAGAGAAAGCATACTATAAATTGGTTGAACAGCGAGATGTTGAGTTTAATTTGAAAAAACAACAGGAAAAAGTGAACGAATTAACAACTCAACTGACTGCACTTAAAGCACAGTCTAGTCCGAAACAAGACGAGATCACTAAGGTTGAAAATGAAAAAACCGCAGCCGAAGAAGAATTAACAAGGCTTAATGAAAAAAATACCGCTTTATTAGCCGAAACAAATGTTCAGTCTGATAAATTAAGTGATGAAATTGCGGCAAAAGAGACAGAGTTAGAGACTAAAAAACAAGCATTGTTAGCTAAAAAAGAGGAACGCAATAAAATCGTTTCTGTATGGCAAGGCACTGCTGGATCGCTTTCTATTGGAAATGATAAAAAAGGCATTACTCGCCAAATTATTGGTGTTGCAGCAGGTACAGAAGACACCGATGCAGTGAACGTAGCTCAATTAAAGACTTTGGCGACATTACCAGTTTCTATTTATAATGGTGGTGGAATGATAAATAATGCATTCAAATTGGGAACTGCTATTGATGGCTTTGCATTAAATAACTTGAGTTTTAGTTTTGGTGACGGCTTAAAAGTTGAGAAGAAAGATGTAGACGGAAAACAGGTTCTTTTTGTCGGTTTAGATCGTGAAAAAATTCAAAATGATGCAACGTTAAAAGGCGAAAAAGGCGAGCAAGGAGAAAGCGGTCCTAAAGGCGAACAAGGTCCTCAAGGCAATCAAGGAGAAAGAGGTCCTAAAGGCGAACAAGGTCCTCAAGGCAATCAAGGAGAAAGAGGTCCTAAAGGCGAGAAAGGCGATCAAGGAAAATCAGCTTATGAAAGTTGGAAAGAACTGCCTGCTAACCATGGAAAATCCGAAGCTGAATTTGCTGAGGTGTTAGGGGGAGGAGCGAGTAAAGCTGAGTTACAACAGCTTCGTACGGAACACGATAGCTTGAAAGCGCAAATCCGCAAAGATCAGCAATCCATTCAACAACTCGATCGCAATATGCAAAAAATGAACAAAGATTTGCGGGCAGGGATTGCGGGTGCGACAGCGATTGCTTTCTTGCAAGGGGGAAATTTTGCTGGAGATTCTGCGGTTTCTGTGGCAGTTGGCACTTATAAAGGAGAACACGCGTTAGCGGTCGGTTACGGCAGACGTTTAACCAATAACAAAATTGAGATTAAATTGGGTGCGAGTGTCAATAGCCAAAGCGATGTTAATGCGGGCGGTAGTGTAGGATACCACTGGTAAAATAAGGATAAGAGTAAAAGTGCGGTCAATTTGGACCGCATTTTTTATAAAAATACGGGCGTTGAAGTGAAAAATAGTGGTTCTTGAAAAATATATTTCTAGGTAAATTTGCCTTATGTTATCCTTTACAAAAAAATTTTAGGGTCACACTATGCTGAGTATTTTTGTTACTTTTATTGGCGCATTTTTAACATTGATTGTGATGCGACCAGTTGCCAATTGGATTGGATTAGTTGATAAGCCAAACTATCGTAAACGTCATCAAGGCGCAATTCCGCTAATCGGTGGTGTATCGCTTTTTGTTGGAAATCTTTGCTATTACCTGATGGAATGGGATCAACTTCGATTACCTTATCTCTATTTGTTCAGTATTTTTGTTTTATTGGCGATAGGGATTTTAGATGATCGCTTTGATATCAGTCCTTTCTTAAGAGCAGGGATTCAAGCAATACTGGCGATTTTAATGATCGATCTCGGGAATGTTTATCTTGATCATTTAGGTCAAATTTTAGGGCCTTTCCAGTTAACGCTTGGTTCAATTGGTTTGATTATTACCGTCTTTGCCACTATTGCGATTATTAATGCCTTTAATATGATTGATGGTATTGATGGATTGCTCGGTGGGCTTTCTTGCGTTTCTTTTGCCGCGATTGGTTTCTTGATGTATCGAGATGGGCAAATGGATATGGCGCATTGGAGTTTTGCTTTAATCGTATCGATTTTACCTTATTTGATGCTCAATCTAGGCATTCCATTTGGACCGAAATATAAGGTGTTTATGGGGGATGCGGGGAGTACATTAATTGGCTTTACCATTATTTGGATTTTGTTATTGAGTACGCAAGGAAAAGGGCATCCTATGAATCCAGTAACCGCACTTTGGATTATTGCGATTCCTTTGATTGATATGGTTGCGATTATTTATCGCCGTGTACGTAAAGGCAAAAGCCCATTCCGCCCAGATCGTTTACACGTTCATCATTTAATGGTGAGAGCGGGTTTAACATCAAGACAAGCCTTTTTATTGATTACGTTTGTTTCTGCAATTTGTGCAACTATCGGTATTTTAGGGGAAGTTTATTATGTGAATGAGTGGGCGATGTTTGTCGGCTTTTTCATTTTATTTTTCCTTTATGTCTATTCAATTACGCGTGCATGGCGAATTACTCGTTGGGTCAGAAGAATGAAACGTCGTGCAAAACGGTTGAAGAAAGCATAAAAAAATAAAGGCTTGTGTTATTAAATCACAGGCCTTTATTTTTTGAGAAAATACACCGCACTTTTAATATTTTGGTGAGCTATTTTTGTAGATAGAAAAAATCCCCAGCCTTTTGGCTAGGGATTGAAATTTGGAGCGGGAAACGAGGCTCGAACTCGCGACCCCGACCTTGGCAAGGTCGTGCTCTACCAACTGAGCTATTCCCGCAATAATGCTTTTATAATGTGAAATTGGAGCGGGAAACGAGGCTCGAACTCGCGACCCCAACCTTGGCAAGGTTGTGCTCTACCAACTGAGCTATTCCCGCAGTTCACATCAGTGAATGAGCCAGCATTATACAAATATTTTTAGAGCTTGCAAGGGCAATTTCATAAAAAGAAATTTTTTGTTGAAGTTTTCGTCAATCTAATTTCATGAAATGTTCGCGATAATAAGCTAGCTCTTTAATTGATTCTCGAATGTCATCTAGCGCCAAATGCGTATTCTCTTTTTTAAAGCCTTCTAAAATTTCAGGTTTCCAACGTGCTGCAAGTTCTTTTAATGTGCTCACGTCTAAATGACGATAATGAAAATAATCAGCTAAATCAGGCATATATTTCACTAAGAAGCGTTTATCTTGGGCAATGCTGTTACCGCAAATTGGCGACGCACCTTTGGGCACCCATTTTTTTAAAAAGTCTAAGGTTTGTAATTCTGCTGCTCGTTCGGTAAGTTTGCTGGCTTTTACGCGTTCAATTAAGCCGTTTTCACTATGTGTTTTTTGGCACCAATCATTCATTTTATTGAGTAATTCATCAGACTGATGAACAGCCAACACAGGGCCTTCTGCCAAAATATTTAAATTTTTATCTGTTACGATAGTGGCAATTTCAATAATACGTTCTTTTTCCGGATCTAAACCGGTCATTTCTAAATCAATCCAAATAAGATTTTGTTTATCGAATGGCATAATATCAGGTATCCTATGCAAAAATTTTTTTCATTTTACCAAAAACAAGGGAAAAAACGACCGCACTTTTATGGCTAAACGTAAATTAACTCAAAACCAAACTAGAAGAATTCAATCGAATAATGCGAAAACCTTACATCGCCATAAGAAAAAAGAGATTGAATGGTCAGATGAAATGCTTGGCGAATCACAAGAAGGTGTTGTGGTCACGCGTTATTCGATTCATGCAGATGTCGAAAATGAACAAGGCGAAATTTATCGTTGTAATTTGCGTCGTACCTTGTCGAGTTTGGTGGTGGGAGATAAAGTCGTTTGGCGTAAAGGCAATGAACAATTACAAGGTGTGAGTGGCGTGATTGAGGCGATTCACCCTCGAGAAAATGAAATTTCCCGCCCTGACTATTATGATGGTTTGAAACCCATTGGGGCGAATATTGATCGTATTATTATTGTATCAGCGGTGTTGCCAACGCTTTCCTTAAATATTATAGATCGTTATCTTGTTGTCTGTGAAATCGCGGGAATTACGCCTCTAATTGTTTTGAATAAAGTGGATTTATTGACGCAAGAACAGCGTCAAGAAATTGAAGAACAACTTAAAATTTACCAAGATATTGGCTATGAGATTTTAATGATTTCAGCAAAGAGCGGTGAAAATATGGAAAGATTAACCGCACTTTTGGCACAAGGCACGGCGATTTTTGTTGGGCAATCTGGTGTCGGTAAATCGAGTTTAATTAATCATATTTTGCCTAGCGTAAATGCTCAAGTAGGGGATGTGAGCGAAACATCTGGGCTAGGGCAGCATACGACGACATCATCGCGTCTTTATCATTTGCCACAAGGTGGTAATTTAATTGATTCGCCAGGAATTAGAGAATTTGGGCTTTGGCATTTAGATGCGGAGCAAATTACAAAAGGGTATCGAGAATTTCAATATGTTTTGGGAACCTGTAAATTCCGTGATTGTAAACATTTGAGCGATCCAGGGTGTGCGTTGCGTGAAGCCGTTGAGCAAGGGAAAATTTCGCCTGTTCGTTATGATAATTATCATCGATTAATTGAAAGTTTAAGTGAAACAAAATCACAACGTCATTTTTCAGCAGTTTAACGATTGCGTGAGGCGGCTAAAAAATAGGCATATTTGTTGCTTTTTCACGATTTAGTCTAAGTTTTTTGTGTTTATTGTTGATTATTTTCCTTTGAACAAGGATACTAAGGCGATTTCTTAGTTTTTATTTTTTAACTATTATTTAGTAGAGGTAGCATTATGTACTCAAAAGATGTCGAAATCACTGCGCCAAATGGCTTACATACTCGCCCAGCTGCTCAATTTGTGAAAGAAGCAAAGGCATTTTTATCTGATATTACTGTGACTTCAGCAGGAAAAAGCGCAAGTGCAAAAAGTTTATTTAAGCTACAGACGTTAGGGTTAACACAGGGAACAGTGATTACCATTTCTGCAGAAGGTGAAGATGAGCAACAGGCTGTAGACCACTTAGTTGCTTTAATTCCAACCTTAGAATAATACTGACTTAGCCATAAAATTGAGAAATTTTATGGCTATTGTTTATCTATCCCTTTTTTAATTATTTCGGAAGGTATCTATGATTTCTGGCATTCTCGCATCCCCAGGTATTGCCTTTGGCAAGGCACTTGTTCTTAAAGAAGAAAAGATTGTTCTTGATACGCAAAAAATTACTGATGATCAAATTGACGCAGAAGTCGCTCGATTTTATGAAGGTCGTGCATTGGCGGTGGAACAACTTAATTCGATCAGAGAGCGCGCATTAGTTTCTTTAGGCGAAGAAAAAGCCGCTATCTTTGAAGGCCACTTGATGATTCTTGAGGATGAAGAATTAGAAGAAGAAATTCTTGATTATCTTCGTTCAAATAAAGTCAATGCCGCAGTTGCAGCGAGCAAAATTATTGATCAACAAGTCACAATGTTGTCGGAGATCGATGATGAATATTTGAAAGAGCGTGCTGGCGATATTCGTGATATTGGTAACCGTTTAATTAAAAATATTTTGGGTATGTACATAGTAGATCTTGGCGATATTCAAGAAGAATCAATTCTTGTTGCTTATGATCTGACTCCATCAGAAACTGCTCAACTTAATCTTGAAAAAGTATTAGGGGTTGTCACTGATATTGGTGGTAGAACCTCTCATACTTCTATTATGGCGCGTTCTTTAGAATTACCGGCGATTGTAGGCACAAATAATGTGACCGAATTAGTCAATACAGGTGATTACTTAATTTTAGATGCGATAAATAATCAAGTTTATGTCAATCCAACACAATCTCAGATTGATGAATTAAAAACACTTGAAGCTAAAATTTCTCAGGAAAAAGCAGAGTTAGCTAAATTAAAAGATCTTCCTGCAATCACATTAGATGGACACAAGGTTGATGTTGTCGCGAATATCGGGACAATCCGTGATTGTGAAGGGGCAGATCGCAATGGTGCGGAAGGTATCGGTTTATACCGAACTGAATTCTTATTTATGGATCGTGAACAGCTTCCGACGGAAGAAGAACAATTCATCGCCTATAAAGAAGTCGTAGAAGCAATGAATGGGCGTTTAACCGTGCTTCGTACTATGGATATTGGTGGCGATAAAGAGCTTCCATATTTAGATTTACCAAAAGAAATGAATCCATTCTTGGGATGGCGTGCGATTCGCATTGCGTTAGATCGCCGTGAAATTTTAAATGCACAATTACGCGCGGTGTTGCGTGCTTCAGCGTTTGGTAAATTGGCGGTGATGTTCCCTATGATTATTTCTGTAGAAGAAATTCGAGAATTAAAAGCGGTTATTGAAACATTAAAAGCGGAATTACGTGCAGAAGGCAAAGCTTTTGATGAGCATATCCAAGTGGGTGTAATGGTTGAAACACCGTCCGCTGCTGTAAATGCAAAATTCTTAGCAAAAGAAGTAGATTTCTTCAGTATCGGTACTAACGATTTAACTCAATATACTTTGGCGGTGGATCGAGGCAATGAGTTAATTTCGCATCTCTACAATCCGATGCAGCCATCTGTGCTTGGTTTAATAAAACAGGTAATTGATGCTTCTCACGCAGAGGGTAAATGGACGGGAATGTGCGGTGAATTAGCCGGTGATGAACGTGCAACCTTATTGTTACTTGGTATGGGATTAGATGAATTTAGTATGAGTGCTATTTCCGTACCTAGAATTAAAAAATTAATCCGTAATGTGAATTTCCAAGATGCAAAAGCACTTGCTAATGCCGCATTACAAAAACCGACCGCTTCGGAAATTGAGCAGTTAATCGAAGAATTTTTGGCGGAAAATGCATTAAGTTAAACAAAATTGTTTGATTTTACGTTAAAATAACAGCCATCTATGAATTGATAGGAGATTAAAATGGGCTTATTTGACAAGTTATTCGGTTCAAAAGAAAACAAATCTGTGGAAGTTGAAATTTATGCACCTATCTCTGGTGAGATTGTAAATATTGAAGATGTTCCAGATGTAGTTTTCTCTGAAAAAATCGTGGGTGATGGTGTTGCTATTCGTCCTACCGGTAACAAAATCGTTGCGCCAGTGGATGGTGTGATTGGTAAAATTTTTGAAACCAACCATGCTTTCTCAATGGAATCAAAAGAAGGTGTAGAATTATTTGTACACTTTGGTATTGATACCGTTGAGTTGAAAGGTGAAGGCTTTACTCGTATTGCGCAAGAAGGCCAATCTGTTAAGCGTGGTGATACCGTGATTGAATTTGATCTTCCTTTATTAGAATCAAAAGCAAAATCTGTATTAACACCCATTGTTATTTCTAATATGGATGAAATTTCTTGCATCGTGAAAAAATCAGGTGAAGTCGTCGCTGGAGAGTCAGTGGTATTAAGCTTAACTAAATAATTTCTTTACGATAAAAAAGTCCGCCTTTGTGCGGATTTTTTATTTATGTAAATAAAACTGTGGTGTAGATAGGATTCAACGGAAAAATTAAAAATGATCTATAAACTTACTGGCTCACTCCAAAATTACGTATGGGGAGGGCATCAATATATTCCTCAATTACTGAATATTCCTGCGGAAGAAAATCAATATTATGCTGAATGGTGGTTGGGCGCTCATCATTCTGCGCCTTCAAGCATTGAAGTCGATGGTAAAAATTTGTTACTTACTGAATTTTTACAGAAAAATCCTACCGCACTTGGTGCACAAAGCCGAGCAAGTTTTGGTGATGAATTACCCTATTTATTAAAAATTCTTGATGTCGCCCAACCCCTTTCTATTCAACTTCATCCAACGAAAACACAAGCTGAGATAGGATTTGCGGAAGAAAATGCGGAAGGCATTGAGTTAAAAGCATCAACACGGACTTATAAAGATAACAATCATAAACCTGAAATGATGATTGCTTTATCTGATTTCTGGTTGTTGCATGGTTTTAAAAATAAATCGGATATTATCGAAACTTTAGCATCGCGATCATCTTTAACCCCGCTTGCAAAAAAATTACATAAACAAGATTTACATGCTTTCTATGCCGATATTATGCAAGCAGAACAAGCTCAGCTACACCAATGGCTTTCCCCAATTCTGTTGGAGAATCAAGCTGCTTATGAGGCTAATCATTTGGATTTAACTAATCCAGATTATTGGGTGCTTTACACCATTGATGCAATGAATATTTCTTTAGATAAATTAGATGCTGGTTTAATTTGCTTCTATTTGTTTAATATTGTTCATCTCAAAAAAGGTGAGGGAATTTACCAAGATGCTGGCATTCCGCACGCTTATTTACGTGGGCAAAATATTGAACTGATGGCTTGTTCAGACAATGTGATTCGCGGTGGTTTAACGCCTAAATATGTGGATATTCCAGAATTGCTTAAAATTGTAGATTGTCGTGAAGTGGAGCCTAAAATTATCCGGTCGGCACCTCAAGACGCGCGTATATTTACTTATGCTACGCCTGCACAAGATTTCGCTTTGCAAAATATTCAATATGAATGTGGTGAAACTCATTATTTAAAAGCACAAAGTGCGAGTATTTTATTGGTGATGAATGGCCAGTTAAATTTACGCTCAGAAACGACCGCACTTTCTTTGAAACAAGGTGAGGCAGCTTTCATTACCGCGAATGCTTCTTATGAGGTGGAAGGTTTAATTGAAGGCTATGCAGTGGTGGCAAGATTGCCTTAATTTTATACAAAATAGGCTATAAAAGTGCGGGTGGATTTGATAGACTTTTTATACAATCTATCCACTAAAGGAGAAAAATATGCTTGATGGATTCGCTATTTCCACATTAATCTTTGTGATATTAGTTGCATTAATTTTGTTTTCTACAGTGAAAACCGTACCACAAGGCTATAACTGGACAATCGAACGTTTTGGTCGTTACACAAGAACATTAATGCCAGGGTTAAATTTAGTGGTGCCTTTTGTTGATCGTATTGGTCGTAAAATTAATATGATGGAACAAGTTTTAGACATTCCTTCCCAGGAAGTGATTTCTAAAGATAACGCCAATGTTTCTATTGATGCGGTTTGTTTTGTGCAAGTGATTGATGCGCGAAGTGCGGCTTATGAAGTGAATCATTTGGAACAAGCTATCATCAATTTAACCATGACAAATATTCGAACCGTGCTTGGTTCGATGGAGCTTGATGAAATGCTTTCCCAACGTGATTCTATTAATAGTCGATTATTGGCTATTGTAGATGAAGCGACAAATCCATGGGGGATTAAAGTAACGCGTATTGAAATTCGTGATGTTCGTCCGCCTCGTGAATTGATTGATTCTATGAATGCTCAAATGAAAGCGGAACGCAATAAACGTGCTGAAGTATTAGAGGCTGAAGGGATTCGCCAAGCTCAGATTCTTCGTGCTGAAGGTGAAAAACAAGCTCGAATTTTAAAAGCGGAAGGGGAGCGACAAGAAGCCTTTTTACAAGCTGAAGCTCGAGAACGTGCTGCAGAAGCTGAAGCAAAAGCAACGCAAATGGTATCAGAAGCAATTACCAGCGGTGACACCAAAGCAATTAACTACTTTATTGCACAAAAATACACGGAAGCATTGAAAGAAATCGGTAGTTCAGGAAACAGTAAAGTCGTGCTTATGCCATTAGAAGCTGGCAATTTAATTGGTTCTGTTGCAGGTATTGCGGAGTTATTAAAGGGCGATAAAAAATCTTAATTTAGATAAAGTGCGGTGATTTTTTTAATCGTTTATCACCGCACTTTTGTAATAAAAAGCCTTTACAACAAATAGGAGAATCTATGGCGGATTGGTTAATAAATTGGACGCTTTGGCATTGGCTGATTTTAGGCTTTATTTTGCTTATTGGTGAAGTGCTTACACCAGGGATATTTTTGCTATGGTGGGGATTCGCGGCTTTAGTGACGGCATTTGTACAATTTCTTTTTCCAAGCCTTTCCCTTGCCTCACTTGCTATTTTTTATGCGCTATTAGCTTGTATACTTTCTGTGATTTGGTGGAAATATCAACATGGTAAAGATCGCCATGATCAATCTCATTCAACATTAAATCAGCGAGATCATGCGTTACTTGGTAAACAAGGCATTGTTCAGGAAGTTGGCGCGAATGGAATTGGTCGAGGCGCTTTTGGCGACACAACTTGGCGCATTCAAGGTGATAATCTCACGGTTGGTGCATTGATTGAAGTTGAACGTGTGGATGGCATTACGCTGATTGTAAAAAATCTTTCTAATTAGTTTTGGGGTTTATTCGATAAGAAAAAACAGGCATCAAGCCTGTTTTTTTATGAGATTAAAATGTTCTTCCAATATTTACCGCACTTTGGGATTAGCCCAGCGTTGCTAAAATAATTTGTTCTTGATCAATGTGAATCCAAACCTGTTGCCCGATTTGCCATTGATTTGGCTGGTGGACTGTGGCACAAAATTCAATATCGCTTTCAGCAAATTGAAGGATGGCTTCTTCTTCATTAAGTGATTTGATATTTACGGGGAACTGGTTCGGTTGATTTTCTAATGGTTGTTTACTGATTTTTACCCAAGGTGCCTTGAACATCAACATCACTTCTTTTTCTGTAATCAGCTTCAAACGAGCCGAGCTTTTTGTGGTAATAGAAACTTGCAACGGCGTTGGTAATCCTTGCACATTTACATCCACTACACAACGAGAGTCAATGATTCGTTGTTGTTTTACACGTCCAAAAAATTGATTGCGTGCGCTACTTTGTAAAGAAAAACGTGCAGTTGCCGTGAGCAAACTATCTAATGGCACGGATTCATCTTGTAGGATATGAAAAGCGTGTTCTTGCGTACGTTCTAATAAATCGTAGAGTTGGAGCAAACGCTCGGCATAAGTAGTAAGCGCCGTACCTCCGCCATTTTTTCCACCTGTATTTCGTTCAAGCAATGGGCGAGGGCTGATTTTATTCATCGCTTCTAAATGATCCCACGCACTTTTATAGCTCACTTTTGCATTTTTCGCAGCTTGATTAATCGAACCGCATTGTTGAATTTCTTTGAGTAAACGCACTCGTTTTGGATCGATAAAAAGTTCTTGTTGAAGTTTAATGGTGAGTAAAATTTCGGTGTTTTTCATTTTGCTGTCCCTAAGTAATCCTAAGTGGTAAGCCTAAGCGTTATATATTTTACTAAATAATTTTTCTTTTGCTATATGATTATTATTTATTTCAATATATAATCAAGTAAATAACGTTATATCATAGGAGATGATTCATGAAAAAATTAACTAAAATTTCAACCGCACTTTTAATCGCAGGATTAGGCTTTTCTTTTGCGGCATCCGCTAAAGTGACTGTATTTGCAGCTGCTTCAATGACAGATGCTTTACAACAAGTTGCAAAAGATTACGCAAAACAAAATCCGAAAAATGAAGTAGTGTTTTCTTTCGCTTCTTCTTCAACTTTAGCAAAACAAGTTGAAGAAGGCGCGCCAGCGGATATTTTTGTATCTGCAAGCAATAAATGGATGAAATATCTTTCTGAAAAAGATTTAACCGTGAAAGAAACTGAAAAAGTTTTAGTGGGCAATGATTTAGTATTAATCGCACCAGCAAAAAGTGCGGTAAATTCTGTGGATATAGCTAAAGGTGAATGGATCAATGCATTAAAAGATAGCTATTTATCTGTTGGCGATCCTGCACACGTGCCTGCTGGTCAATATGCAGAAGAAGCATTAACCAAATTAAATTTATGGGATAAAGTGCAAGATCGTTTAGCGCGTGCAAAAGATGTTCGTGGCGCATTAGCTTTAGTTGAACGTGCAGAAGCACCTTACGGTATTGTGTACAGCACTGATGCAAAAGTTAGCCAACAAGTTAAAACGGTTGCAGTGTTCCCGGCAGATAGCCATAAACCGGTTGTTTATCCCGTTTCTATTGTAAAAGGTCATGATAATGCGGATTCTCGCGATTTCTTGAAATATTTAGAATCAGATGCCGCGAAGAAAGTGCTTGTAGGGTATGGTTTCTCTGCAAAATAAGGTGGCATTTTAACATTTATTAAGGGCAGATATTTCTGCCCTTTGTTATTAGCGTTATTATATCTCTCGTAAATGTGGGATTTTTCCCATCAATCAGGCATTTAAACAGAGGCTATTTATTTTGCTTACCCAATTTTTTTTATTTTTCAATTTGACGCCAATGGAAATCTCAGCGATTAATTTAAGTTTGAGTGTTGCCGTCAGTTCCATGCTTTGGAGTTTGCCGTTAGCCATTTTTGTTGCGTGGCTCTTAGCGCGCAAAAACTTCTATGGCAAATCCCTTATTACTGGCGTAATTCATTTGCCTTTAGTGTTGCCACCTGTGGTTATCGGTTATCTATTGCTTGTGGCAATGGGGCGCAATGGTTTCATTGGTAAGTATTTATATCAGTGGTTTGGCTTATCTTTTGGTTTTAGTTGGAAAGGTGCGGTGCTTTCCTCTGCAGTGGTTGCCTTTCCATTGGTTGTTCGCGCGATTCGACTTTCTTTAGAAAATATTGATATTAAATTGGAGCAAGCGGCGCAAACATTGGGCGCTTCCGCTTGGCGTGTATTTTTTACAATAACCTTGCCGCTTTCTTTACCGGGGGTTTTAGCTGGGCTCGTGCTAGGTTTTGCTAGATCATTAGGGGAATTTGGCGCGACTATAACCTTTGTGTCGAACATTGCAGGCGAAACTCAAACGATTCCACTTGCGATGTATTCTTTTATTCAAACACCGGGAGCAGAAGAACAAACTGCTCGCTTATGTTTATTTGCTATCATTCTTTCATTGATTTCTTTGCTATTGTCAGAGTGGTTGAGCAAGCGAATGCAGAAAAAATTAGGACAAGGAAATGTTGCAGATTAATGTAAAAAAACAGCTCGGGCAACTTGCCTTGCAAGCGAATATACAAGTGCCAGATCAAGGGGTAACCGCCATTTTCGGTTTGTCTGGTTCAGGCAAAACATCGCTGATTAATCTCGTGAGTGGTTTGATACAACCAGACGAAGGATTCATCCGTTTAAATGACCGCACTTTAGTGGATATGGAAAGCCAAGAATCATTGCCGACTCATTTGCGTAAAATTGGCTATGTATTCCAAGATGCGCGTTTATTTCCTCACTATACCGTGAAAGGTAATTTGCGTTATGGCATGAAAAATGTATCGCAAGATGATTTTAACTATATTGTAGATCTTCTCGGTATTACTCATTTATTAAAGCGTTATCCGCTCACGCTTTCTGGTGGTGAGAAGCAACGTGTAGCAATTGGTCGAGCATTGTTGGCAGAACCTGACATTTTACTGATGGACGAACCACTTTCTGCCCTTGATGTTCCCCGCAAACGCGAGCTAATGCAATATTTGGAACGTCTTTCTAAAGAAATTAATATCCCGATTTTATATGTTACACATAGCTTGGACGAACTGTTGCGTTTATCTGATCGGGTCGTACTGATGGAAAACGGCATTGTGAAAGCATATGACAGCGTTGAAAAAATTTGGAATAGTCCTATTTTTGCCCCTTGGAAAGGGGAAAGCGAACAGAGTAGTGTACTTGCCTTGCCCGTTCATTTGCATAATCCACCTTATAAAATGACCGCACTTTCGTTAGGCGAACAAGCGCTTTGGATTCATCAAGTGCCCGCGAATGTAGGCGAGCGAGTGCGAGTTTGTATTTATAGTTCAGATGTTTCTATCACACTGCAAAAGCCAGAACAAACAAGCATTCGTAATATTTTACGTGGCCAAGTTGCACAAATTGATATACAAGATTCTCGAGTGGATCTTGCTGTATTAGTGGAAGGGCATAAGATTTGGGCAAGTATCAGTAAATGGGCGCAAAATGAACTGCGTTTTGCTGTTGGGCAAGATGTCTATGTTCAAATTAAAGCGGTGTCGGTGATGTAGTAAAAATGACCGCACTTTGTTTTTCTCCAAGTGCGGTTTTTTATTAATAATAAAGTTCATCCCTACCTTCTCTTTATCAAGATTTATTTTAGAAAATTATATAAAGAAAAATATTTGATTGTTCACCGCACTTTTAAATAAATCTTCACTAATTTGAAATAATAACTACATTTTGTTATTATGTATTAGCTTTTAGGAAACAAACCTTCAATTCCTACTGAACGTTTCCTTCAAAATCGCACTTCTATGTGCTGTCATTTGTAGTGGTTCCATTACACACTTTTGCCTTTAGGCAACATGTATAAAATCTAATTTTTAATTTATTCACTTAATCGTTAAGGGGAAAAGTTTGTCTTTATTTCAATTTATGACAAAGCGAACGTCATTTAATCCTTTGGTAATTGGCGTTACATTATTTTTTGTGTTGTTACTTATGGCGATGATTTTAATTGCCCCAGCACAAACTCAAGCATTATTGAATCAAGCTAAAACCAGCATTTTTGCCAATTTTAGTTGGTTTTATGTACTCACTTTTTCAGTGTTTTTAGGATTTTTATTAATTTTATCAGTAAGTAGTCTTGGCAATATAAAACTAGGGCAGGATGAAGAAGAACCTGAATTTAGTTTCTTATCTTGGCTTGCGATGTTATTTGCCGCTGGAATGGGGGTGGGGTTGATGTTTTTTGGCGTAGCAGAACCATTAACCCATTATCTTTCTGACATTACAGCAGGTTCTGCAGAACATAAGCAACAAGAGGCTTTACTTCACACTCTGTTCCATTGGGGCATTCACGCTTGGGCAGTATATGGCACCATTGCTTTAGCATTAGCTTATTTTGGGTTTCGTTATAAATTACCTTTAGCATTGCGCTCTTGTTTTTATCCTTTATTAAAAGATCGTATTAATGGAAAAATTGGCGATGCGATTGATGTTATGGCGTTACTTGCCACATTATTTGGGATTATTACCACATTAGGTTTCGGTTCATCACAGCTTGGTGCAGGGCTTGAACAAATAGGTTGGATAAGTCAGAACAGCTTTGCTTTACAAGTTGGCGTTATTGTTGTGGTGATGTGTTTAGCGGTGTTTTCTGCCATTTCTGGTGTTGGAAAAGGAGTGAAAATATTAAGTGAAATTAACTTAACTTTAGCATTTGGTTTACTTCTTTTTGTTTTAATTGCAGGACCTACGTTATACCTTTTATCTGCATTTAGCGACAATATGGGGAATTATTTCAGCAATTTAGTGCAACTCAGTTTTAAAACCTATGCTTATGAACAAGAACATACTAGCTGGTTTAGTGGATGGACTGTGCTTTATTGGGCTTGGTGGTGTTCTTGGGCTCCGTTTGTGGGTTTATTTATTGCCCGTATTTCTAAAGGACGAACTATACGTGAATTTATTTTTGGCGTATTAGTTGTTCCAAGTTTATTTGGTATTTTATGGTTTACTGTTTTTGGTAATACAGCGGTATGGCTAAATGATGGCATTGCTGCGGGCGGGCTTGGCGAATTTATTTCTTCTCCAGAAATTTTATTATTTAAATTTTTAAATTATCTGCCTTTGCCAACAATAACTGGTTTTGTGAGTTTATTAGTGATTTCATTGTTTTTTATCACTTCAGCTGATTCAGGCATTTATGTGTTAAATAACATTGCATCTCGTGATAAAAGTTTAGCTTCGCCTGCGTGGCAAGCTATAATGTGGGGAACGTTAATGTCAGTTGTTGCAATTGTGCTTATGCAGTCTGGTGGACTTGCTAATTTGCAAACAATGACATTAATTGTAGCCTTGCCTTTTGCTTTATTAATGTTGGTAATGTGTTTTAGTTTATGGAAAGGCTTAATTGCGGATAAAAAATATTTTTCTACTAAAGTCAATCCAACTAGCATTTTCTGGAGCGGCGATAAATGGAAATCACATTTAGAGCAAATGATGAATCAAACGCAAGAGAAAGATATTTTACGTTTTCTTAAAAATACGGCGTTACCCGCTATGCGAGAATTACGTCAAGAATTAACAGGAAAATATAATTTAAGTGTAGAAATCAACACATTATTTGAACAAGAAGAGCCAGCTTTGGAATTGGTAATTCATAAAGAATCAATGCGAGATTTTATGTATGGTATTAAATCTGTTGGGCGTGAAGTGTCAGAGCAATTAATTAACGATGAAAATTTACCGCACATTCAGCATAGTGTCACTTACGAGCCTTACACTTATTTCTTTGATGGGCGAGTCGGTTACGATGTTCAATATATGGATCAAGATGAATTGATTGCTGATATGTTGAAACAATATGAACGTTATTTAAGTTTGCTTGATGATGTGGGTCAGGAACTAATGGCACACGAGCAAACCGAACTAGCAGAGTAATCGATTTAAAGGTGCAACGTGTGCCAGTTTTGTGGTTATTTAATTCTTAGTTAATATTTAAAGATTGTGGATTACTAACAATCCACAATTTTTAAAAAACGAAAACTAATATTCTCCTTTATATTCACGAATATCCACTGTTGTATCATAAAGGCCGATCTGTTCTGGATGATGTTTCACAATACCGGTATATTCAAGACTGCTATCTTCATAGCGTCTGAATTTAAATACAGCATCGTTCATCAAACCTTTATTAAACAAATTAAGGCTCACTAACAAATCAAAATCGGCTTGTGTTAAGCCCGTCACCTTTTTAAATAACTCGCTATCCAGTTGGCGGATCACATCTTCTAACACATTTTCGCGGTAATCGGTCAAATACATAAAAATCGGAATACGCGTAGCAAATTTCATCAATTTTTCTTGAATTTGTTTTCGCAAGCTTTTTTCTGCTTTTTCTTCCTCTGAAATTTTCTGTTTTTGATCTTTCGTTGGGTTATCGCCGGCTTCCCGTTTGGCTTCCTTCACCGCTTCTGATTTATTGATAATGGTTTCTAAATCCAGATTGAGTTGACGAAATCCCTCAATGCTCATTAACGCTTTCATAGCTTGTTCATTATTTTTGAGCTTTCTGAGCGTGTCATTATCCACATTCACTAACAAAGCACTTTCCCAACGACGAGCCAAAAGTGTTGCCGTTGTGCCACTCATCGCCATATCTAAAATGCCTGACGCATCAATTGGTCGCATTGAACTGCCGTCATAGGCTAGCACAGGCAAGAACTGAATAAACTCCGCCACTTTACGCTCAGGATTGATACTTTCCGTATTCAGCTGGCAACTGTAATCGGCAAGTTGGCGTAATGCGCGATCAGGAGCAAAATCAAACACATAGCAATTCTCTTTTAGAATACATTGTGCATTGGGATTATTCGGATCTTGTCCACGTAATACCCAAGGGGTTTGCACACGGAATGCCGCTTGGAAATAGGTTTCCGGGCTGGCAAGGTTTCGCAACATAAAAATCCCTGCCCACGGCGCAACCGACACGCCTGTAGTTAATTTGCCACAGCTAAGCGTGATACTTTTGGTTTTGAGAGGATCTTGCATCGCCTTTTTCACGGGAATTAATGCATCAGCCCCCATTCCTGCCTCATTGCCTGCCGCCACAATAATTTGATAATCGTGGTAAAACGTATTTTGCGGTTGAGTTAATAAATTCCGCATTGCATAACAGCTTGCCACATTCGGTAAGAACCAAAGGGTGTGTAACAAACTGCCTAATAAATTGGCATCACTAAATGGCATTGGTGGGCGATCTGCCCCCATTTTGAGATTATCTACTGTAGTAGAAAGTAGCTGCCCACGAATAAGATCTAACCATTTTTGCACTTCATTTTGGTATTTAAATTTCGCTTTTTCTCCTTCACCTGTAGCAGAGAAAAATACGTTTAAATCAAACTCAGCAAACTCTCCTTTTAAGGCAACTTCACGAATTTCATCGGGCAATTGATAAGTCAGCATTACCATTTTCGGCAAGGCTAAATAAGGGTTATCTTCACCCTCCCACGCATTTTTAGCTTTTTGTTCATCGGAATACGTCCAGTTGAAAATTTGCTCTTCAATAAACTCGCCCGAATTGATGGCACGGAATGGCGTACCCGATAAATAAAGGTAGTGATCGGTAGTAATTGGTAATAATTCTTCATCAAAGTAGTTGGGCGAATCAAGCTCCATTTCGTGCTCTTCGGCTTTCTGTTGCTTGGATTGCTCTTTCTCCCAATCGTTATCGGCAAAGAGATCTTTCGCCTTGTCGCGCCACGCCCCGTAGTGATATTCATCAAAAACCACACAATCCCAATTAATGGCGTGTACCCATTCATTTTTGAGCTTAATCCCGCCCGCTTTGCTTTTGCCCAAATAATCTTGGAACGAACCAAAACAAACCTGCGGAAAATTCGCATTCATTTGCCAATCTTTTTCTTCCGTCACGAACGCCCAATCTTGGAAATCAAGGTGATTTTGCAAATCTTCTTGCCACGCGTTTTGTACTGCAGGTTTAAACGTTAGTACTAACACTTTTTTCCACCCCATTCTTTTTGCTAATTGGTACGCTGCAAAGGTTTTCCCAAAACGCATTTTGGCATTCCAAAGAAAATGGGGAATTTTATCTTGATTAAGTGGGTCGTTTGCAAAATTTTGGAAATAATCAACCGCTTTTTCCACTGCACTTTGCTGTTCAGGGCGCATGCCGAAGTTAAAAATCGCTTGGCGTTTCTGCACTACGCCCGTTTTTACTTCCAATAATGCCGCTTGTACTGCTTTTAAATCACATTTAAACCATTCTCCATCAAGACGTTCTACGCCATGTTTCAGCAAAACTTGATGCACTTCGTGATCGGTAAAAAATGAGCCATCTTCACGGATTGCCTCTTGGTCTAGTTCAATACGATAACTTTGGGAAGGTAATACAACAGGATATTGTTCTTTTAAGCGTTCCGTTACGGTTCTTGTGGTGTAACCGACTTTTAGGCAATTGGGATAACGGGTGTCAGCGTAGGCGTAAATTCTCGGGCGGCGTAGCGGTGAAAGATAGCTCATTGTTTTTCCTTTGTGATATTACAGGCATATAAAATATAAATTTTGCTCAAAAACTCCCCTCTTTAGCAAAGAGGGGCAGGGGGAGATTTGGCAGGAATGAAAACGAAGCCATGAGAAATTAAGATCGCAATCAAATCTCCCTTAACGCCTTTTTTCTAAAGAGGGGGATCTTGAGCGTTATTCATTTGTCATCGGGCGAACCATTGATTCAATATATTCAATTTCCGCTTGGGTTAATTGATATTTTTCATAGAGTTCTTTGTCTGTCCATGGTCTAGAGAAGTCTTGCATTGGAACGAGTTCATAGACCTTTTTAGTGGTATGTTGGGTATTTTTCTTGAGCGTAAGCATAAAATGGAAAAAACGCGTATTAATGTAACTCATTACATTTTCACAAGTTTGCTTATCTTCAAATGGTCCCATAACAAGATAAGTTTCCGTGCAAGCGGTATTGGGTTCGGCATAAATCGGTTTTACCCAGTCGGTTTTACTATCCCCAGAACCCACGGCATAAGGAGCAATAACTTTATGGGTATGAATCCATTGCTTATTAACAGGTATATCTTCTTGTTTTATGTAACCAACGCCTCTATTTTGATAAAGTTTCACATTATGATTAGAAGACTTATAAGGTTCAGGGTTACCTTTGAAAAAAGTTCGTAATCCAAAAGGTTTGGCAGAACTTACAATTTTACTAAAACTCTCCTCTTTAAATTCTGCAACTTTATGTAAAATTTCTACTGCTTGGTTATAACGAATGAAAATATCTAAACCATCCTCTCTTAAAGGGCGAATCATAGGCTCACTTTGTTTTCCATTTTCGTGAGTAACAACTTTACAATCTCCGTCATATTGCTCTTCCCATAGGAAATAACAAACTCCGCCTTTAATCTCTACACCCGTAAAACAATCACTTGAATTTGGAAAATCATGAATTTCTGAAATTCATCGATCATTGAGCATCTGATCACGGAATTTATCTAAACTACGCCCTCCCGTAAACCAACGAGCAGGAATAATCATGCTTAAATAGCGTGGAGCAAGTTTTTTGGCTTGTTCAACGAAAGCATCATAAATTGGGGTAGCTCCATTTAAATTTTCCCCATCACTCAACTGGTACGGCGGATTGCCGATAATGACATCAAATTTCACGGGTAATTTCTCATTAATATTGGCTAAATCTTGATGAATAAAGGAATACGCATGGTTTTCTAATTCATCGCCACGGTCATAAACTTGTTCACTTGCACCGCACTTCACGCAACGTCCGTTTTCCCATTGGTGTTTTAGCGGAGAATAAAAAATATTGCCTTGCGGATCGTTAAATCCCTCACAAACAGAAAATTTTCCATTGGCTTCACGGCTGCAATAAAGTGTGCGACGGGTAAGTAAGGCAGTGAGTTCAGTAATCCCTAAACCAAAAATTTGTTTGGTTAGAATATGGTTGATTCGTGTTTGTAAATCGGGGATTTCGTCTTTCAGCCCTTCCAATAATCGTTTGGCAATTTCTCGTAAAAACACGCCTGATTTAGTGGCAGGATCGAGAAAAGTCGTTGTTGACGAACGGAATAATTCTTGTGGCAATAAATCTAACATTTGATTGGCAAGTGCAGGCGAGGTAAACACCTCGTCGTTCGATAAATTCGCCAAGCAAGAAAGCACGTCAGGGTTATAGTTTATCGATGGGTTTTGCATTTTGGATGTCCAGAAAATAGTGTGAGTAGAATTCTTGTTTTGAAAGTGATTGGTAAGATTGTTCCCTTTGAACTACTAAATTTTTGAAGGTGAAATCATGGCGTTTAATTTTCCATTTTAAATAACCCGCCCCCATTTCTTGTGCTGTCCAATGAGGAAAAGTTAGCATTTCATATTCACCATGCTGATTAGGTTTGGCATTGGTCATCGAAAGTGCATTTCCATGAACAATGTTTAGCTCTAAGATATGTTTCAGCACTGCATAGAATTTTTCATTAATCTCTTGATAAAGCCGTTCATACTCTTGCTGCATATAATGAAATAAGCGCATTCGGCAAGCGTTGACGTTATCTTCCAATAGTTCAATCCCGTAAAGGCAATACAAAGCTCGGATAGCATAAAATTCATATTTTCGCTGATGCTTTTTGTATAGATTTTCTACTTTATCCAACTTGCGTTTCAAAATCGCGATCAAGAAATTCCCATCACCACAAGCGGGCTCTAAGTAAGTCGCTTCATCTTGTAACGGTCTTTGTTCAATAAGCTCTAGCATCGCATTGACTTCTTGCTCACGAGTAAACACTTCCCCGTGATTCGCAACACGCTGTTTTGATTTAATTTGTTTAGTCATATTTAGCTAAAGAGAGTTTTTTGACAATTTATCAAGTGTCACAGATATTTACGTAACTTTCATTGAAAGTTACGCTAAATAAATTTCCGTTAGCTAGCTTAGAGGAATGAATGAAAAAGAATATTTTGCGGAAAAATTACGTACAACTTTATTAGCAAAAGGTTACGACCCAAAAGCTTCTGTAATTGAACGTGAATTTAACTTACGCCATTATGGTAAACCGATCGGTTTACACGCTGTTGCTCGCTGGTTAAGAGGTGAGGGCTTACCTTCGCTTGCACGGCTTCAAACCCTTGCTGAATGGCTTGAAATTGATATTCAAGAATTAGTATCAGATGAAAAGGCCTATCAAGTTGCAAAATTAGAGAAGAAAAAAGAATCAAACAAGTATATTTGGGAAAGTGCGGCAAGTTATCAGGATCAGACGCTTTTTCAGATGTTTTTGAATTTGCCACAAGAGCAGAAAAAAGTGGTACGTGAGGTGATTATGGCGATGGATAAGGCATATCGTTCGGGGAAATAATATGAATAATAACCGCACTTTTTAAAAGTGCGGTTATTTTCATGCCTATTTTATTTAACCTGATTAATCAAAAATTGTGTTAATAGAGAAACAGGGCGGCCAGTTGCGCCTTTATTTGCGCCTTGTAGCCAAGCTGTACCTGCAATGTCTAAATGTGCCCAGCGATATTTTTTCGTGAAATTAGACAAAAATGCACCAGCAGTAATTGCGCCGCCCCAGCGTCCGCCAATGTTGGCAAGATCGGCGAAAGGTGATTTAAGTTGCTCTTGATATTCTTCGCTTAATGGTAAAAGCCACGCTTTGTCTGTGGTTTCTGTTGCTGCGTAGAGTAGTGCATTGGCAAGATCGTTATCTGTAGAAACTAAGCCGCTATTGTGTTGTCCAAGCGCAACCACACAAGCACCCGTCAAGGTGGCAACATCAATTACAAGCTCTGGTTCAAAACGTTCAACATAAGTAAGGGCATCACAAAGGACTAAGCGACCTTCTGCATCGGTATTCAGCACTTCTACGGTTAAACCGTTCATGGTGGTGAGAATATCGCCAGGGCGATAAGCATTACCATCTGGCAGATTTTCACAACCAGCTAAAATACCAATAACGTTTAATGGCAAGTTCAACTCTGCAATGGCTTTCATTGTGCCGAAGACAGAAGCAGCACCACACATGTCATATTTCATTTCATCCATGTCAGCGGCAGGTTTAAGTGAAATACCGCCTGCATCAAAGGTTAATCCTTTGCCTACAAGTACAATTGGTTTGGCGTTTTTATCTGGTGCATTATTGAATGTCAAAATAGACATATAAGCACGGTTTTCAGAGCCTTTTGAGACAGCAAGATAAGCGTTCATTCCAAGTTTTGACATTTCTTCTTCATCCACAACTTTCAATGAAAGTGCGGTAGAATTTTCTGCTAAATTTTTTGCTTGTTCAGCAAGATAAGCAGGATTACAAATATTTGGTGGCATATTTGCGATGTCGCGTGCGGCTTTTATACCTGAGCTAATCGCATTGGCGTGAGAAATAGCTTGTTGTGCTTGATCACAATCCGTATTGAAGATGAAAGATTCTAAAACAGAGGTTTCTGCTTTTTGAGATTTGAAATGATCAAATTGATAATTGGTGTGTTCAATCGTTTCAATGGCAAAGCGAATATTCCAGTAAAGATCACGATTTTTTAATTCAATTTCAGTTAAATAAGAAATGACTTCACGCGTGTTGGTTTCTTTTAGCGTTTTTAATACAGCTTGGATGATTTGTTTATATTGACGCTCCGTGAGTTCTCCTTTTTTACCACAGCCAACGATTAATATGCGTTTAGCAGATAAACCTTGAAGATCTCGAAGTAAAATAGTTTGGGCTAATTTGCCAGTTAGCTCACCTGATTTCACTAAGTCGTTTAAATAGCCTTGGGTTAATTGATCGATTTCATGGAAACTTTTTGAAAATTCATTGTTCTCATATACGCCTAAAACAATGCAATCACTGGCTTGAGAAAGTGCGGTGTTTTTTGCTTGATATTTCATTTGATGTCCTTAAATTTCTGTTTAATTCAGCGAAAATAAGGTATCATACGCGACCGATTTTATCCAGTTTTCCTCCGTTTTAGATTTAGAAAAACAAACGAAATAAGATGATTTTAATTCGATATTTAACGAAAGAAGTATTTAAGAGCCAAGTCGCTATTTTGTTCATTTTATTGCTGATATTTTTCTCTCAGCAGTTAGTGCGCGTACTTGGATCTGCGGCTAATGGTAAAGTGCCAGCTGATTTGGTATTTTCCTTGCTTGGGCTAGGTATGCCTGCTATGGCGCAATTAATGTTGCCATTATGTTTGTTTATTGCGATTTTACTCACTTTTGGTCGTCTTTACGCTGAAAGTGAAATAACGGTGATGCGTGCTTGTGGTGTTGGGCAACGTGTTTTAGTGCGTGTGGCGTTAATACTTTCATTGATTACTGCGGGACTTGCTGCTTATAACGTCTTGTGGCTTTCGCCTTGGTCAATTCAAAAACAAGCTGCAATTGTGGAAGATGCCAAAGCGAATCCAACAATGGGGGCGCTTGCTTCTGGTCAGTTTATAGCAACGAATAACAACAATTTTGTGTTATTTATTGATAGTATTAAGGGAAATCAAATTAATGACGTGTATTTGTTCCAAACTGCGCCAAAAGGACAAACGAAACCATCAGTTGTGACTGCTGAAAAAGGCGAATTAAAAGCGTTGCCAAATGGAGATCAAATTCTGAATTTACAAAATACGCAACGAGTTGAAGGCACGTCTGTTTTGCCAGATTTTCGCATTACGCATTTTGATGAATATCAAGTCTATTTGGGACATCAGGAAACAGAAAATACGAATGATGAAGTAGCGGAATTAACGTTATCGCAACTTATCGGTTTAGATTCTCCTTCGGCGAAATCTGAATTGCATTGGCGTATTACATTAATCCTAGCGGTTCCACTCATGGCGTTAATTGCTGTGCCATTAAGTCGTGTAAATCCTCGACAAGGTAGATTTGCCAAAATTTTACCCGCACTTTTACTCTATTTAATTTATTTTTTATTACAAAGTTCCTTTAAATCTGCGGGGGCAGCAGGAAAATTAGATGCTGCTATTTTTATGCCTCTTGTTAATATTGGCTTTTTGTTGCTTGGTATCGTGTTAAACGGCTGGGATAGCGCTGCGATGTATAAATTCCGCCATTTATTCAGTAGAAAAGGATAAGCAAAATGATGAATACCCTCGATCGTTATATTGGAAAAAGTATTCTTGGCTCAATTTTTGCCACTTTGCTTACATTGGTTGGGCTCTCTGCCATTATTAAATTTGTGGAACAATTTCGTAGCGTAGGTAAAGGTACTTATGATATTTGGCAAGCGGTGGCTTTTACTGGCTTAACCATTCCAAAAGATATTGAAACTTTCTTTCCTATGGCAGCATTGCTTGGTGCGCTAATGGCTTTGGGCAACCTTGCGAGTCGAAGCGAACTCGTTGTGATGCAAGCCGCCGGATTTTCTCGTTTTAAAATCGGTATGGCAGTGATGAAAACCGCATTACCGTTAGTTTTACTAACGATGGCGATTGGAGAGTGGGGGATTCCGCAAACTGAACAGTTCGCACGTGATATGCGTGCTCGAGCGCTTTCTGGTGGTTCAATGCTTTCCATGAAAAATGGGGTTTGGGCAAAAGATGGTAATAATTTTGTGTTTGTTCGACGTGTTACTGATGACGCAAAATTAAACGATATTTATATTTATACCTTTGATCAGAATCGTAATTTGACGGAGTTGAAACATGCTAACCAAGCAAGTTATTCGCAAGATGAAAGTAAATGGACTTTACGTCAAGTGAACCATTCTATGATTAGCAAAGATGAAATCACGACAAGTAATCGCTTATCGGAAAAATGGGAAACAAATTTAACGCCAGATAAATTAGGCGCTGTTTCTTTACGACCAACATCACTGTCTATTTCAGGTTTGTATAATTACATTTCATTTTTACGTGAAACAGGTCAGGATGTTAGTCGCTTTGAGCTCACATTCTGGCGGAAAGTTTTTCAACCAGTGTCTGTTGGCGTAATGATGTTATTGGCGTTATCGTTTATTTTTGGATCGCTACGCAGTGTGACCGCGGGAGCTAGAATTGTAACGGGCATCTGTTTTGGCTTTTTGTTCTATGTAGTAAATGAAATCTTCGGGCAAATGAGCGTTGTTTATAACATGCCTGCTGTTTTCGGTGCGCTAATGCCAAGTTTGCTATTTATTGTGATGATTTGGTGTCTGCTGAGTCGGAAACGGGATTAATCCAGATTGTTTAAATAATTGCGTGTTCAGAAATGGCACGCAATATTTTTATGTGTAGTTTTTAAATGGAAGAAGTTAAAAAATCAATGAAAATTGGCTTAGTATTAGAAGGTGGGGCGATGCGAGGCATGTACACGGCGGGTGTACTAGATACCTTCTTAGATAAAGATTTTTGGGTTGATGGTATCATTTCTGTTTCTGCAGGTGCATTGTTTGGGGTTAATTATCCTTCTCGGCAAAAAGGGCGGGCAATTCGTTATAACAAGAAATTTATATCAGATAATCGTTATATCAGTTTTAAAAGTTTGGTGAGTACGGGCAATATCGTGAATAAAGATTTTGCTTTTTATGAAGTACCTTTCAAATATGATGTGTTTGATAATAAAACGTTTAAAGAATCAGATATCGATTTTTATGTGGCTGTGACTAATTTACAAACCGCCCAAGCGGAATATGTCAAATTAATAGATCCTTTGGCGCAAATGGAGGTGCTGCGAGCCACTTCCGCTATGCCTTATGTTTCTCGTCCGGTTGAGATAGATGGTATTCCTTATTTGGATGGTGCCATTGCGGATTCTATTCCTGTCGAACAAATGCAGAAGTTAGGGTACGATAAAATCATTGTCATTCTTACCCGCACTTTAGATTATAGAAAATCTAAGCCAATGACTTGGGTTGCTAAATGGTTTTATCGACGTTATCCACATTTTGCAGATGCCGTAAATCAGCGTTATGCCATGTATAATCGACAAGTTGAAAATGTGATTAAGCTAGCAGAAAAAGGCGATATTTTCGTTATTCGACCTTCTGTTGATTTGAAGATTAAGCGCATTGAAAAAGATCCGAATAAATTGCAGGCAATGTATGAACTTGGTATGAAAGATATGCAATTACAGTGGAAAAATTTATTGGATTATTTAAATCGATAATAAAAAATGGATTAAACCTTTTACCGTTTAATCCATTTTTTATTTATTGTGGTAACGCGCCGCTTCCCCAAGTTTTTACTTCTTCAGGGCGTTTTATTTGAAGTAAGAAACGTTTGTTTGGCTGCGCCTGTGGTTGAATTTCTTTTTCTGCTGGTGTAGAGAAAGAAATACCACCTTTTAGCAACTGTTGAACACTTCCTGTATTAAATGCCGCACCTTTCCAGCCTAAAGTAAAGTCATAGCCTGATGCAATCCAAAACTCTGTATTTTGTCGAACAAGATGACTATATTTCGGCATGATTGCGATATGAACTAAGACGCGATCACCAAGACTGTTAAGCTCAAATTTTTTCACGGTACCCACTTCTACGCCTCGATAAAGAATTGGTGATCCTTCACTTAAATTCATTGCATCGCGTGTTTCTAAAATAAATGGCGTACCATTACTAAATTTATTACGTTGTGGAGCTGTTTGAGCTAAATTGAATTGTGTTTTTGGTTTACCATTCCCAACTTCAATATCGATATAAGGCTGTAATAAGCTATCAAGGTTATCTATTCCACTGGCTGAAATTTGTGGTGAGATAATCGTAAAGTTAGAACCTTCTTTTGCAATCATATTCATATAATTCGGGTTTATTAATGCTTTTGCAGTGATGCGTTTAGATTTTGCATCAAGCTGAATACTGTCAATCTGCCCCATATCTAACCCCAAATAGCGCAGACTCATCCCTTTGCTCAGATTGGTTGCATCATCTGCCGTTAAGGTGATTGCAAGTCCGATGGATTTGGCATAACTTTCATTTGCGTAAAGTGTTCGATTATTGCCCGAACCACTATTATCAAAGCTAATCGCACCTTTTAACGAACGCGCAAGTGGCGTTGCTTGAATGCTAATTCCTTTAGGTGTGATATCAATTTTTGCCGCACTTTCTACCCAAAAACGGCTTTTATCGGTCAACAAATGTTGATAGGAGGGATAAATATAAACCTCTACATCAAAGCTATTAGTTTTAGGTTTGATATTTAAAATTTTTCCCACTTCAAATTGGCGATATAGTACGAGAGAACCTTTATCAATGCTTGGTAACGTTTGGGTGTGTAAGGTTATCGTTGGCGTAAGAATATTTCCTATAATCCCATGTTCAGCATTGCTAATATTTTGATAAAGCGGATAGCTATCTTTAGCTTTTCCTTGACCTTGTTTCGTTAATACCCGTACGCCACCTTGCAACCATTTTTCTGGTGTTGCTGATTCAAAACGCAATCCGTCTAGTCCAACGCTGATATCAAAGTTGGTTGCTGCGACAAATTGTGTATTTTCGTGAATTAAATTGCGATATTCGGATGCAATTGCTGCCTTAAATTGCACACCATTTACGTCGACTTTTTGTGAAACAATTTGTCCGATTGGCATGTTGTTATAAAACACATTTTGACCTTCACTTACACCGTAATTTTCTGGTGCGGTGAGTGTTAAAACTAATGTATTAGGTGCATTGAGTAATAATTCATTTTCTTTAATGACATCAAATTGGTGCTTAGTTTCACCATCTCCAGCAATGACATCAAAATATTCGCCACGAAAGAATTTTTTTGGATCTGCTAAATTACCAAGATCCGTTTTTTTATTGCGAAGTACGATTTTGCTATTCGCTTTAAATAAAGAGGCTTGGTTTGGATCTATCAATAAACTGCCTTCTAAAATTTCATCGTTATTTTCAACCGCACTTATTTTAGAAAGAATCCCGATAGGATTATCTTGAGAATAAACTTCGGTCTGTCCCGCAACGAGACCAGCAGATGCGGGGATATTTACATTGACTTCAATCCCACGTTTTGCGGCTTTTAAATTGGTATAGAGCGTGAAATGACTATTTTCATCTGCCTTTGGGCTGTCAGCTGGAGAGTCAAAAGAAACGGCACCTTGTACAACCGCATTTAAACTTTCTACATTTAGATTTAGGCCCGACGGACTAATGTTAGCGTTAATGCCACTGATGTTCCAAAAACGTGAATCTTTTTTCACAAACTGTGCATAGGCTTTATCAATCACAACATCTATTTGCACTTTATTGTCTTTATTAATGCGATAATCGTAAATTTTTCCTACAGGTAGTTTTTTAAAATAGACGGACGCACCGATAGAAATTGAGCCTAAATCATCAGAAATTAAGTGAATCAATAAATCTCCAGGCGAAACTTGGGCAATGGGGCCTTGTTCTTCCGCAATAAATTCATCTTCGCGATCGCCATCACCCGGTTGAAGAGTGATGTAATTGCCTGATACGAGAGAATCTAAACCTGAAATTCCTGCAAGTGAAACATTTGGTTGAACAAGCCAGAATTTTGTATTTTCACGCAAAATACTTGATGCTTCAGGATTGATATTGGCAACAACTTCCACTTTTTGCATGTTATCTGTGAAATTTACTTTTTTCACCACACCAATTTGTAATCCTTGGTAGCGAACTTGTGTTTTATCTGCAACGATACCAGAACCATTGGTAAAGGTAATCGTGATGCTTGTGCCACGTTCCTTAACAATTTGGAAGAATAAAATTGCCCCAATACATAATGCAATAAAGGGAAGTAACCAAAATGGAGAAATACGACGAGTTTTTCGTACTGCCGCTGTCATTTCTGTATGTTGATCTTTCATTGAAGAACTATTTTTCTCTGTCATAAATTTTCCAAATTAATCGACTATCAAATTGTGAGGTTGAAATCATGCTGCAAAATACGGCAGCGCCGAAGTAAAATGCGCCAGGACCAACGGTAAAATTAATAATTTCACCGCGAGTTACGAGCGACATCATTAAGGCTAACACAAATAAATCGAGCATCGACCAGCGCCCAACGAAATGCACAATATGCAATAAACGTATTTGCCATTTTATAGAATGTCGCCATTTAAAATGAACACAACTTAGTAAATAAAGTAAAATTACAGCTTTACTGATTGGGACAAAAATACTCGCAAAGAATACCACGAAAGCAACAAAATAACTGCCCATGTTAACAAAAGAAATCACACCAGATATTAATGTATCTTCAGAGAGCGAACCTGTTAAATAAATGCCTGATATGGGTAATAAATTTGCTGGGAAGAGCATAATAATCCCTGCAATTAAACTTGCCCAAGTGCGTTGTAACTTAATATTATCTGAAATATGAACAGGCGATAAACAGCGCGGACATCGTGGGTTGTTCTTCTTATCGTAATGAATCCCATTTTTTGAAAATGTATAGTTACAAGCATCACATAATTCAATATTGTTTGCATCATAAGCTGCTTCATTTTCTGGATAAAACTCTTTCCACAATGCTTTAAGGTTTAATTTGATAAAAAGTAAGGTTGTCAAAAGTGCAGTGAAAATAAAGGGAATTAAATAAACATTAATTTCCAGTGTTGCATATTCACGCACTTTGAACATCGTCACGCCTAGCGCAATTAAATAAACATCAAACATCACCCAAGGTTTTATATAACCTAAAAAAAGCAAAACACTGCGAGGTTTAATATGCAAAATTTTTGCAATCCAGAGCATGATGACTAAAATTGCAAAGGTAATTGGCATCACAACGGCACAGATAAACACCATAAAGGCAGTGTATTCATAGCCAGCTACTGACATTTTCCAAATACCTTCCCAAATAGATGCGTCAATTTTGACACCTAATAGATGAAGACTTAATAGGGGATACCCCAAGGCAAATGGCATCAAAATAAGGATCGATAAAGCGACCATTGCACAACGATGAACAGACCAACGCCCACCTGTCGCTAAATGATGATGGCAACGTGGACATTCAGCTTGTTCATCTTTATTTAATATTAAAGGTGTTTCTACGCTAGCATCACATTCTTCGCATTTTATAATTTGAAATGATTTTGGTGTGAGGTTTGATTCTTGCACGAAAGATTATCTTTTATTCGGTTGTTAAAAACGGGCCATTTTAGCCTTGTTTAAGTATATATGGGAAGTGAGCTTGACTATTTTTGTGTAAAATTTATTCACAATGTTTTGATTCATTGTAAATTTTGTAAAAAGTGCGATAAACTAGGTCGGTTTATATTTACCCTAGGATAACTAACATGACTGATTCTCAATCTGGCGTTCAGACCACTGATGCGCAAGTAAATTCACAAAAACTAACCAATACAAAAGATATTATTGCGTATTTGGCTGAAAAATTTCCTCTTTGCTTTATTTTAGAAGGCGAAGCAAAACCATTAAAAATTGGTCTGTTCCAAGATTTAGCGGAAGCATTACAAGATGATGAGCGTGTAAGCAAAACTCAGTTGCGTCAGGCTCTTCGTCAATACACATCAAATTGGCGTTATTTACATGGTTGTCGCGAAGGCGCGGTGCGCGTAGATTTACAAGGTAATCCAGCCGGAGTATTAGAAGCGGAACATGTAACTCATGCAGCTCAACAGCTTGCAGATGCTAAAGCGCGTGTTGCTGAAAAACGTAAAGCCGAAGCTGCAGCGAAAAAAGCACAACAAAAACAACGCCCACGTAAACCTGCAAATAAAAATGCTAAACACTTCAATAAGCCGTCACTAAGTGCGGTTGATTTTTCACAAATTTCTGTTGGTTCTGTGGTGAAAGTGAAAGCTGGTGATCATGCGAAAAAAGCAACAGTAGTGGAAGTGCTAAAAGATTCTGCACGTGTTGAACTTGAAAACGGTTTGGTTATGAGCGTAGCTGCAGATCGTTTATTTGCATAATGATTTAATTCTACTCGGGAAAGGTTATGAGATCTAATATTTCAAAAAATGTGATTACTAGCGCATTGTTATCGGCATTGTTAATCGGCTCTATGCCTGCTTTGGCTGTGCAGCCTAAATTAAAACTGAGCGATATTACTATTCCAACAGCAAGCGAAGAGAATCAGTTGGCGACTAAGCGTGCAACGACTCGATTAACCCAATCGCATTATCGAAAGATCTCATTAGATGATGCTTTTTCTGAGAAGATTTTTGATCGTTATATTAAAAATATTGATTTTAGCCATAACACCTTTTTGCAATCTGATGTAGATGAACTTCGTCAAAAATATGGCGCTAAGTTGGATGACCAGTTAAATCAAGGTGATCTTTCTGCTGCTTTTGATATTTATGATGTAATGATGAAGCGTCGTTATGAACGTTATGCTTATGCGTTGTCTTTATTAGATAAAGAGCCTAATTTGAATGGTCAGGATCAAATTGAAATTGATCGTGAAAAAGCGGCATTTCCGAAAAACGAAGAGGAAGCCAACAAACTTTGGGAAGAACGAGTAAAAAATGACATTATCAATCTTAAATTAAAAGATAAAAAATGGTCAGAAATTAAAACAAAACTCACCAAACGTTATAATTTGGCAATTCGTCGTTTAACTCAAACTAAGGCAGATGACATTCTTCAAACTTATTTAAATGCATTTGCTCGCGAAATTGATCCGCATACAAGCTATCTTGCACCAAGAACAGCGAAAAGTTTTAACGAAAGCATGAATCTTTCTCTTGAGGGGATTGGGGCAACTTTACAATCAGAAGATGATGAAACAAGCATCAAGTCACTTGTTCCTGGCGCACCAGCTGAAAAAAGTAAAAAATTGCACCCAGGAGATAAGATTATTGGTGTGGGTCAAGCAACAGGTGAAATTGAAGATATCGTAGGCTGGCGTTTAGAAGATATTGTTGAGAAAATCAAAGGTAAAAAAGGCACAAAAGTGCGGTTAGAAATTGAACCGTCTAAAGGTGGAAAATCCCGCATTATTACTTTAGTTCGAGATAAAGTTCGTATTGAAGATCAAGCCGCAAAATTAACCATGGATAAAGCAGATGGTAAAAATATTGCGGTAATCAAAGTGCCAAGTTTCTATATTGGTTTAACTGATGATGTTAAAAAATTATTGGTTAAAGCAGAGAAACAAAAAGCCGATGCGTTAATTATTGATTTGCGTGAGAACGGTGGTGGCGCATTAACAGAAGCGGTTGCTTTAAGTGGTTTGTTTATTACTAATGGTCCTGTTGTGCAAGTACGTGATGCTTACCAACGAATTCGTGTACATGAAGATGATGATGCCGAGCAACAATATAAAGGCCCTTTGTTTGTCATGATTAACCGTTATAGTGCTTCGGCATCAGAGATTTTTGCAGCAGCAATGCAAGATTATAATCGCGGTATTGTTATTGGTCAAAATACTTATGGTAAAGGTACCGTTCAGCAAAGTCGTCCTTTAAATTTTGTGTATGATTTGGATCAGACGCCGTTAGGTTTATTGCAATATACTATCCAAAAATTCTATCGAATTAATGGTGGATCAACTCAGTTAAAAGGTGTGGCGGCAGATATTAATTTCCCTGAAATTATCGATACTAAAGAGTATGGCGAAGATAAAGAAGATAATGCATTACCGTGGGATAAAATTCCATCTGCAACTTATAAAGAAGTTGGCAATGCGCGTAAAGATGTTGATGTATTAAATAAAAAACATCTTGAGCGTATTGCCAAAGATCCTGAATTTGTTGCATTGAATGAAGATCTAAAAATTCGTAATGAGCGCCGTGATCGCAAATTCTTATCGTTGAATTATCAAACACGTAAAGCTGAAAACGATAAAGATGATGCAAGACGTTTAAAAGATATTAATGAGCGTTTTAAACGAGAAGGTAAAAAAGCATTAAATGATATTGATGATTTACCGAAAGATTATGAAGCGCCAGATTTCTTCTTAAAAGAAGCAGAAAAAATGGCTGCGGATTTTGTCATGTTGAATTCAAGTGCGCAAGATGTTGGTAAAGAAGCTCAGAAACCAACAGAAAAAGTAGAAGAGAAAAAGTAGAAGAGAAAAAATAAAATTATTTTAACCGAACTTTGTTTTAGAACTTAGATAAAGTGTGGTTGTTTTTAGGAAATGTTTAAGGAATGGCTATGTTTAAAAGCACTGCAAAGCTCTCAGTATTTGTGTTGTCATTGTCAATGATGACATCAGGATGCGCTTTAGCAGATTTTGCAAACAATGGGAAGTCTGCGCAAATTCATGGAATTGATGTTTCTCATTTATCTCCAGAAGAAAAACAAAAGCTCGAAGAAGAAATTAAATTAGATCAAGCGCGCTTATCACAGGAAAAGCAATCGATTTTAGAGATGTCGCTAACCCATGAAATAGGCGAGCATGCTTTACAGTTTAAGCCTTTGTTAGCTCGTTTATATGCAGAACGTAAATATGCACCATTATGGAAAGATAATACTGCGGCTCGCCAATTATTACAGGATTACGCAGCAATGGTGGCTAGCGGTATTTCTAAACGTTCAGCAAAATCCTTAGAATCCTTTGAATTGATCGAGCAACAAGGCGGGTTAGCTTATGATGTTTTATTGAGCGATATATTGCTAGATTATTTGTATTATACTCAAAATGTAGGCGTACAAGCTCAACGCTGGCTTTATTCATCTAGCACTTATCAAGTTCAACAACCTGCAGATGAGCATATTCAACGTTGGTTAAGTGCGGTAGAAAATGGCCAACTTTTAGGTTTTGTACAAAGTTTATCGGGCGATAATCACTTATATCATCAAACTGTTAAAGCGTTATCATCAATGGTATCTGCATCAGGCTTATCAGAGATTGGGCAGAAACTTGCAATTAATGCACAGCGTTTGCGAGTAATTCCTGATTTTCATAATGGTATCTTTGTAAATATTCCAAGTTATAAATTACAGTATTATCGGGATGGTGAGCTGATTTTAGAATCTCGGGTGATTGTTGGAAAAAATTCGCGCAGAACACCAGTAATGTATAGTAAATTAAGCAATGTAGTAGTTAATCCCCCTTGGAATGCGCCAACTCGTTTAATCAATGAAGATTTATTGCCAAAAATGAAAGCGGATCCAAATTATATTGCGGAGCATAATTATTCAATTTTAGATAGTCAGGGAAATGTCGTTGATCCAGCTTCTATTGATTGGGAATCTATTAGTAATAAATTCCCTTATCGTGTTCGACAAGCCGCTGGCGATAGTGCATTGGGTAATTATAAATTTAATATGCCAAGCTCAGATGCGATTTATTTACATGACACACCAAATCATGGGCTGTTTAGTCGTAAAGATCGCGCATTAAGTTCTGGTTGCGTGCGTGTGGAAAAGTCCGATCAACTTGCTAGTATTTTATTGAAAGAAGCAGGGTGGTCTGATGAACGTAAAAAGAATGTTTTAGAAAGTAAAAAAACGGTTTCTGCCCCAATTCGTTCAGAAAACCCAGTATTTATATACTATGTGACATCTTGGGTTGAGAATGGAAATATTCAGGCATTGCCAGATATTTATAAATATGATGGATTGATGAATTTCAGTGGAATTAACTGGAATGTCGTCAAAAAATATCTCTAATAATCCATCAAAAAATAGAAAGGAGAGATGATGAAGGTTGATAAACAGAAACGTAAATGGCTGTCGCTCGGTGGCATTGTTTTAGGCGCATCAGTTTTACCAAATTCTGTATTAGCAATGGTTTCAACACCTAAGCCTCGTATTTTGACTTTCCGTAACATTAATACGGGAGAGCGATTAAGTGGTGAATTTTCTGCACACAAAGGTTTCTCGAGCGCAATATTAAAGAGATTGGACCATTTTATGCGCGATAAACGAACAAACCAAGTTCATAGAATGGATCCAAATTTATTCCACAAGTTTTATAACATTCAAAGAAATTTAGGGTTACGCAATGCTGAAATTGAAGTAATTTGTGGGTATCGTTCTGCTGCAACTAATGCAATGCGTCATCGTCAAAGTAGCGGAGTAGCAAGTAATAGTTATCATATTAAAGGAAAGGCCATTGATTTCCGTATTGCTGGCATACCTTTGACTAAAGTAAAAGCTGTTGCAGAAAATTTGAGTAATGGTGGAGTAGGATATTATCCGACAAGTAATTTTATTCATGTGGATACTGGCCCTGTTAGAACCTGGAAAGGGGTATAAAATAAATTTAAAATTGACCGCACTTTTGTGCGGTTTTTCATTGGAAAATACTATGCTATTTGACAGTCATCTTCATTTGGATCAACTCTCTGATGAGAATATTCAGAAAACACTTGGTGATTCAAAGATTACAGGTATGCTTGCAGTAAGTACGAATCTAAAAAGTGCTAAAAAACTATTGAATTTAAAACAGGCTTATCCCAAGAAACTTTATATTGCAGTTGGTTTTCATCCTGAACAGCCCTTGCTGAATTTAGAAGAGCAAGATGAATTATTTCAATGGATTGATGAACATCATTCATCGATTTCTGCGATTGGCGAGGTGGGGTTGCCACATTATTCTAAACGTGAAAATGCAAATTTGGATTACGCACCTTACATTGAATTACTGGAACGATTTATTCTGATAGCGAAAAAATGGGATTTGTCGTTAAATTTACATATTGTGCACAATGATGTGGATATTGCGCTTGAATTACTGCAAAAACATAATATCCAACGAGCCCATTTTCATTGGTTTAAGACAGATGAAAAATCTTTTCAGAAATTTTTATCTACACCATATTTCGCTAGTCTCACGCCTGATATCTCATGGAATCCTAAAACGCAATATGTTGCTCAACATTTATCGTTGAACCGTTTGATGATTGAAACAGATAGCCCTTGGCCACACGAAGGATTGGAAAGTGCGGTAATTTCCGAGCAATTATTCGCAGTAGTGAAGAAAGTAGCTGAATTAAGATCTTTGCCATTACATTATGTTCAAGAGCAAATACTTTTGAATACTCAACAATTTTATCGATTATAAGGAGAAAACATGAATATCGAAATTATCCCAGTCACCGCATTTCAACAAAACTGTTCTTTGATTTGGGATGACGACAAAAATGCAGCAATTATTGACCCAGGTGGCGAAGCTGAACGCCTAATTCAACGTATTGAAGAACTGGATTTAAATCTTAAAGTGATTTTGCTTACCCATGGTCATTTAGATCATGTTGGTGCAGCGATGCAATTAAAACAACATTTTGGTGTTGAAATTTGGGGTTCTCATGAAGAAGATAAATTTTTATTTGAGAGTTTGCCAGAACAAGCCCAACGCTTTGGTTTACCAAATATTGAAGCCTTTTTACCTGACCGTTGGTTTAATCAAGAAGGCGAAATCTTAAAATTAGATAGCTTTAATTTCGAGATTTTACATTTACCAGGGCATACACCAGGGCATATTGGTTTTATTGAACATGAGAAAAAAGTAGCATTTACAGGCGATGTATTATTTCAAGGTGGCATTGGTCGCACCGATTTTCCTCGTGGCGACTATGAAACATTGATATCTTCAATTCGAACAAAATTATTACCGCTGAACGAAGATATTATTATTATCGCTGGGCATGGACCTTATACAACCATTGGCCGAGAAAAACAGACAAACCCATTTTTAAATTCTAAATCCTAAGTTTTAATACAAGTAAAAATAACCGCACTTTGTTTAAGAGATGAAGTACGGTTTTTTATTGATTTTATGCGAAAAAGGGCGAGATTATGTCACAACCTCATTCTACTATTCAGTTACTTCTCGAAATCTTGCGTTTCATTACTAAAAAAGGGTAATCCCTGTTGAGCAAATATCGCTTTCTCAATGCTACTGCAACCACGTTCACTTTTGAACGCTCAAAATTCAACCTAAAACATTATCTCGCTGAACAACATTTTGGCTTTGGTAACGGCAAGAAAATCCGTCTGACTTTTCGCATTGGTAAGCCTTATGGTTTCCATTTAACCGAAACGCCGTTGTCCACAGATCAAGAAATCACAGACGAAGGCGAAACTTATTTAGTTCGTGCGACGGTGGTGGAAAGTGAGATACTGAATTGGTGGATGCGAAGTTTGGAGAGGAGATTGAGGAGGTTGGGCGAGAATATATAAATAGAATAATTTTTAATCCCTTTCATTGAAAAATGAAAGGGATTTTTTGTGTGTTTTTTCATCGATTTCTCAATGAGTATACTCATTGTTGTTTTAGCTTTACAGCTAAAACAAACAAATCTGATTAAACATTTATTTATAGGAGATCTATTATGAAAAAGAATGTTCGTATTGGCGTATATATCTCTTTTTCATCTGAAACCCCAAAATCTGATATTGAGAATATTTTTAGAAATTTGGGATATGAGTTTGTTCAAGGAATTTTTCTTTCTGAAAGGGAATGTAATTTTATTAAAGATATTGAAATAGATATAGATAAAGTAAATTCTGAATTGAAAGCTTTAGAATTGAGAGCAAGAAATACTCTTGAAAAATGTGGGGTCAAAGCGATTCAATTAAAATTTTTTGGTGAATATAGTAATTAGTATAGGGTGAGTTATGTTTAAAAAAACGTTGTCAGTTTTTTCGATTTTTGTTTTAACCGCATGTGGTAGTAGTTATCAATTTATTCCACAACAACCAAAATATAAAATATCAGATGAGGATATGAAGGAAGTTGTGTCTGTTATTAATAAATTAGAACATTGTATCCACCCTGAATTAAAAGGTCTAACATTGGAGGATGCGGATAGAAAGGTCTATAGAAAATATTCTCAAGAAGAAAGAATTCTTTGGAATAATGCTCAGCTGAACACCATTGTTAAAGTAATAGGAGAACGAGATTCAAGAATAATAGCAAACGATCCTGCTTCACAAGCTTATTTTTCTGAACAGCATAAAAAATTTAATAACAATATAGCAAATGTTGACGTAAATGAATGTAAGGCATTCAAAAGAGACTATAACAATGCAATTTCAGAATTAAGAAAACAAATTCAAGAACAGAAAAAACAAGCTATTGCTAAACAAAAAGCAGCAGAGCAGCAGCGTAAAGCTCAGCAAATTCAAGCCGAAAAAGAGCGTAAAGCCCGCGAAGCATATTTAAAAACACCACAAGGTCAAGCCGAATTAGCTCGTCAGCAGCAAGCTGAATATCAGCGCCAAATGTTAGCTCAGCAACGTGAATATCAACAGCAAATGTTAGAGATGCAAAGACAAGCTGCTCAGCAAGCTGCATTTCAAGAATTCTCTAACTCTATTAGTTCAGGATTTCGAAATATGAATCAGCAAATCCAACAGGGCACACAATTTATGAATCAAATGAATCAGAATATGCGTTCTTCCTGTCAATCTATTGGAAATGGTTGGGGAACTGGCGGTTGGACAAATGTTTGTAATTAAGGAGAAATCTTAAATGAAATTTAAAATAGCATTAATTCTATTATCTGCTTTTTCATTAACGGGTTGCATTACAGCATATATGATTTCTGATGAAGAAGCATTTAAAATAGGAAAAGAAGAGAAAATGACAATGGAATGTTTGTCTCGATATAGTAATATATCTGACTTGAAAAATATATCGAATTTACCTGATGTAGGAATTGGTGAAAGATTAAAATTTGCAGCCAAAGAAACTATAGGTAGTACAGTTTTTGGACAAGGTAGATATAATTTTATAAAAAGAGATTATATATTCCATAAGTCAGTTGAAAATCATATGGATATTATTAATAAGGCACGTAGTATAAATATTCAACCTAATTTTCAAGAGTGTAAATTATATGTTGATCACTATGAAAATATTTATCGCACTTTAAAATATCAAGGGTTTTAATAAGCAAATAAATATGAAACATTCAATTAAAATTTTAGCAATACCATTTTTAGTGTCAGCTTTTTCACAATCAGTATCAGCTAATTTGCCTGCAAATATTTCTCGTACACAGCTGATTCAAAAAGCAGAGCAAGGCAATGAAGACGCACAATTAATGTTGGCAGCTCGTTATGGTAAGGGCTATAGCGATGTGCCAAAAGATTGTTCTCAATCTATTTATTGGTTTACTAGAGCGGCAGAACAAGGAAGTGCATTAGGACAATTTTCTTTAGCTATGGCATACGAGCAGGGAGATTGTGTGCAGCAAAGCCATAATCAAGCTGTTAAATGGTTTAAGACTGCGGCACAACAAAATATTCCTATTGCTCAAGCGATGCTTGCACAGAAATATTATCGTGGTCAAGGCGTAAGACAGAATCGAGCTGAAGCAAAAGAATGGACTGGAAGAGCTTGTGATAATGGTATAGAAGATGCCTGCCATAATTATCGGCTGATGAATGAAGGTAAGTATTAATAAAAATCAATGATTCTTACCAAGATTCGTTTTCTTTTTTAAAATCCCTTTCACCATCAGATGAAAGGGATTTTTTATTGTTTGAAATTCAAAGAGTTTGAACTAGATCACAAATTTGTAACAATTTCTGATAAGAGACTTATTTCCTTTTCAATCCCATGTATAATGGATAAAAAATGGAGCGAAAAATATCGTTCCAAATAATCATAATTAAGAGGTAATTATGCAGCAAAACAAGGCATTTGATGATTGGTTAGCTAGCACAGCATTAGGCGGTGCAAATCAATCTTATATAGAAGAACTTTATGAAAGCTATTTGAGTGATCCGCAGTCGGTGGAGGAAAGCTGGCGAGCCACTTTTGATTCTTTACCAAAAATGACGGCACTTGAACAGCCTCATACACCAGTGCGAGATTATTTTCGTCGTTTGGCGCGAGAAAATCATAATGAAGCGGTGACAGTGATAGATCCTGCTGCTGGTGCAAAATTGGTGAAAGTTCTACAATTTATCAATGCCTATCGTTTTCGTGGCCATTTAGAGGCTAATCTCGATCCCCTCAATTATTATCGTTGGAAAGTATCTTCCGTCCCTGAATTAGATTATCGTCATCACGGTTTTACTGAACAAGATCTCAACGAAACCTTCAATATTAATCATTACGTTTACAAACGCGATACCATTAAGCTTGGTGAGTTAGCTCAAATGTTGAAAGAGACATATTGTGGCTCAATTGGCTTAGAGTTTATGCATGTGCAAGATATGGCACAGAAAACTTGGCTTCAGAGCAAAATGGAAAGTGTGTTAGATAAACCGCTTTTTACATCTGAAGAACGTGTTAATTTTCTTCGTGAACTGACGGCAGCAGACGGTTTAGAACGTTATCTCGGTGCAAAATTCCCAGGGGCGAAACGCTTTTCCTTAGAAGGAAGTGATGCGTTTATTCCATTGATGAAAGAAATTATTCGTCATGCTAGTCGCCAAGGTGTAAATGATGTGGTAATGGGAATGGCACACCGTGGGCGTTTGAATATGCTCGTGAATGTATTAGGTAAAAAGCCTGAGGATTTATTTGATGAATTTGCAGGTAAACATTCGAGTGAACGTACGGGAGATGTGAAATATCATCAAGGTTTTTCTTCTGATTTTGCAGTGGATGATAAGCGAGTTCACTTAACGTTGGCATTCAATCCATCTCATTTGGAAATTGTAAGCCCAGTAGTGGTGGGTTCTGTACGTTCAAGACAGACCCGTATTAATGATACAACGCGTAGTCAAGTTTTAGCGATTACAGTACATGGTGATTCCGCAGTAGCAGGGCAAGGCGTTGTTCAAGAAACATTGAATATGTCAAATGCTCGCGGTTACAGTGTGGGCGGCACGATTCGTATTGTTATTAATAATCAAATTGGTTTTACGACATCTAATCCGAATGATACTCGTTCTACAGAGTATTGCACCGATATAGCGAAAATGATTCAAGCGCCGATTATTCACGTTAATGGTGATGATCCTGAAGCGGTTGCTTTTGCTGCGCGTATGGCGGTGGAATATCGTAATTTATTCAAACGAGATATCTTTATCGATTTAATTTCTTATCGCCGTCATGGTCATAATGAAGCCGATGAGCCATTAGCTACTCAACCAATGATGTATAGCATCATTAAAAAACATCCTACCCCTCGTAAAGTTTATGCAGATCGCTTAGTTTCAGAAGGCGTGATGAGTGAAGAACAAGTCACCGAGATGGCGAATGATTATCGCGATGCGCTAGATAATGGTGATCGTGTCGTATCAGAATGGCGAGAAATGGATACGGCAAAAATGGATTGGTTGCAATATCTTAACTATGATTGGACTGCGCCGTATGAAAGCAAATTTTCACAGGAACGTTTTTTAACTCTTGCTAAACGTGTATGTGAATATCCAGAAAGTTTACGTGCTCATCCTCGTGTAGAAAAAATCTATAATGATCGTAAAGCAATGTATCAAGGCGAGAAATTGCTCGACTGGGGTATGGCTGAAACCATGGCTTATGCAACCTTACTTGATGAAGGTGTTAATGTCCGTTTATCAGGTGAAGATGCGGGGCGGGGAACCTTTTTCCATCGTCATGCCGTGGTGCATAATCAAAATGATGGTACGGGGTATGTACCATTAACACATTTGCATGCTAACCAAGGTCGTTTTGAAGTATGGGATTCTGTACTTTCAGAAGAGTCTGTACTTGCTTTTGAATATGGTTATGCAACAACAGATCCAAAAACTTTAACCATTTGGGAAGCGCAATTTGGTGATTTTGCTAATGGTGCACAAATTGTTATCGACCAATTTATTAGCTCTGGTGAACAAAAATGGGGCAGAATGTGTGGTTTAGTTATGCTATTGCCTCATGGCTATGAGGGACAAGGTCCAGAACATTCTTCTGCTCGCCTTGAACGTTATTTGCAACTTTGTGCTGAACAAAATATGCAGGTCTGCGTGCCGTCAACGCCAGCACAGGTGTATCACATGTTGCGCCGTCAGTCGTTACGTAAAATGCGCCGTCCATTGATTGCCATTTCTCCAAAATCTTTGTTACGCCATCCATTGGCTGTATCCAGTTTAGATGAGTTGATTAATGGAGCTTTCCAAACTGTAATTGGAGAAATTGATGAGCTTGATCCTAAAGATGTAAAACGTGTGGTCATGTGTTCAGGTAAAGTTTATTACGATTTACTTGAACAACGCCGTGCGAATAACCAGAAAAATGTAGCGATTATCCGCATTGAGCAGCTTTATCCATTCCCGCATGAGGATGTGAAGAAAGCGCTTGAGCCTTATGCACATATCAGGGATTATGTGTGGTGCCAAGAAGAACCACTTAACCAAGGAGCTTGGTATTGCAGTAAACATAATTTTGAATCAGCAATTCCAGAATCCGTTAAACTTAAATATGCAGGGCGTCCAGCTTCAGCTTCGCCTGCTGTGGGTTATATGTCGCTTCACACTAAACAACAAAAACAATTAGTGGAAGATGCGTTAACCCTATAAAGTGCGGTTGAAAATTAAGATATTTTTATAAATTTACAGGTGTACTTGTTGCATCCTGGATAAAAAGTAAAAGAGTAATTTAGTGCAATAAGTTGCACTTTAAGAGATAAGGAAAAATAAAATGACCATTGAAATTCTTGTTCCAGACCTACCTGAATCAGTTGCGGATGCAATCGTTGTTACTTGGCATAAAAAAGTAGGTGATACTGTTAAACGTGATGAAGTTATTGTAGAAATTGAAACGGATAAAGTTGTGCTAGAAGTACCAGCACTTTCTGATGGCGTACTGGCAGAAGTTGTTCAAGCTGAGGGCGAAACTGTGGTGAGTAAACAGTTGCTAGGAAAAATTTCTACGGCTCAAGAGGGGGATGTCAGTTCTGCAACGTTAAAAGTAACGAATGAACCTACACCATCTGATCGTCAACATGCAGCGATTGAAAATAGTCATAATCATAATGCGGATCAAGGCCCTGCGATTCGTCGTTTATTAGCAGAACATGATTTACAAGCAGATCAAATTCAAGGTTCGGGCGTGGGCGGCCGTTTAACACGTGAAGATATTGAACGTGAAATCGCAAAACGACAAGCACTGCAAGCGAAACAAGACGTTGCCACTGAGCAAAATACAATTAGTACGGTAGCTTATAGTGCACGTTCTGAAAAACGTGTGCCAATGACCCGTTTGCGTAAACGTATTGCTGAACGTTTACTGGAAGCCAAAAATAGTACAGCAATGCTTACTACTTTCAATGAAGTGGATATGCAGCCGATAATGACTTTGCGCAAAACCTACGGCGAAAAATTTGAAAAACAGCATGGTGTCCGTTTAGGCTTTATGTCTTTTTATATCAAAGCGGTGGTGGAAGCATTAAAACGTTATCCTGAAGTGAATGCTTCTATCGATGGGGATGATGTTGTTTATCATAACTATTTTGATATTAGTATTGCGGTTTCGACTCCTCGTGGATTAGTCACACCAGTGCTTCGAGATTGCGATAAGCTCAGTATGGCAGAGATCGAAAAACAAATTAAAGCATTAGCTGAAAAAGGTCGTGATGGTAAATTGACAGTAAAAGAACTTACTGGTGGCAATTTTACTATTACAAATGGCGGAGTATTTGGTTCTCTTATGTCTACTCCAATTATCAATCCGCCACAAAGTGCAATTTTAGGGATGCATGCCATTAAAGAACGCCCGATTGCGCTTAATGGTCAAGTTGTGATTCGTCCAATGATGTATCTTGCCTTATCTTACGATCATCGCCTAATTGATGGCCGTGAATCTGTTGGTTTCTTGGTAACGATTAAAGAATTATTGGAAGACCCAACAAGATTATTATTGGAAATCTAAGAAATAAAAGGCTTTCTGTGTTAGAAAGCCTTTTAAAATAAACAAAAAATTAACCGCACTTTAAATATTTAAAAAGAATATTCAAAAGTGCGGTTATTTTATTGTGTGTTTTTAATTAGAGATCGAAATCCCCAAAATCATTCGTATCAACTTTTGAGTCAATTTGACCTACAAGGTAAGAACTCACTTCCACTTCTTGTGGTGCCACTTGTACGTTGTCAGAAACAAGCCATGCGTTAATCCATGGAATTGGGTTAGAACGTGCACCAAATGGCAATGGAAGACCAACGGCTTGCATACGGATATTGGTGATGTATTCCACGTATTGCACCAAAATATCTTTGTTTAAACCAATCATTGAACCGTCTTTAAACAAATAATCTGCCCAGTCTTTTTCTTGTTCCGCAGCGGCTAAGAATAGATCATAGGCTTCTTGTTTACATTCTTCTGCAATTTCTGCCATTTCTGGGTCATCTTGACCTGCAGCCATGATGTTTAAAATATGCTGCGTACCAGTTAAGTGTAAGGCTTCATCACGAGCGATAAATTTAATAATTTTAGCATTACCTTCCATTAATTGACGTTCAGCAAAGGCAAAGGAACAAGCGAAAGATACGTAGAAACGAATTGCTTCAAGCGCATTCACACTCATCAAGCAAAGGTAAAGTTGTTTTTTCAAATTACGTAATGTCACAACACATTCTTTACCATCTATCGTGTAAGTACCTTCACCGTACAGGCTGTAAAGTTGGCTATCGCGAATTAAATCGTCGTAATAAGAAGAAATATCACGAGCACGTTTGATGATTTCTTCGTTCGTCACGATGTCGTCAAACACGATAGACGGATCGTTCACAATGTTACGAATAATGTGGGTGTAAGAACGAGAGTGGATGGTTTCGGAGAATGTCCAGGTTTCAATCCAAGTTTCTAATTCAGGAATAGACACTAAAGGCAATAGTGCTACGTTTGGGCTACGACCTTGAATAGAATCTAGTAAGGTTTGATATTTTAAGTTACTGATGAAAATGTGTTTTTCATGTTCAGGTAACGCGGCATAGTCGATACGGTCTTGCGACACATCCACTTCTTCTGGACGCCAGAAGAAAGAAAGTTGTTTTTCAATGAGCTTTTCAAAAGTCTCATACTTTTGTTGATCGTAACGTGCAACATTAACGTTTTGACCAAAGAACATCGGTTCTTTTAATTGGTCGTTTTTGTTTTGTGAGAAAGTAGTGTATGCCATATATTATTCCCCGTTTTGGCAACCTTAATTTTGCCAATAGTAATTAATAGGTTACAAGTAGCGGGCTAAAGCCCGCTTATAATTTGAAAGTAAATAGTTAGATTTTACAAGCTCCACCAGCACAGCCATCATCAAGATCTTCTTGAGCATCTTCAGCGCCGTCGCGAGTGTTTTGATAGTAAAGGGTTTTTAAACCATATTTATAAGCGGTTAAAAGATCTTTTAACAACACTTTCATTGGTACTTTACCGTCTTCAAAACGTTTTGGATCATAGTTGGTGTTGGCCGAGATCGCTTGGTCTACGAATTTTTGCATAATACCGACTAAATGTAAGTAGCCGTCATTGCTTGGAATATCCCAAAGTAATTCGTAGTTGTCGCTTAAGTTTTCGTACTCAGGTACAACTTGTTTTAGGATGCCATCTTTTGAGGCTTTAATACTTACATGACCACGCGGTGGCTCGATACCATTAGTCGCATTGGAAATTTGCGATGATGTTTCCGATGGCATTAAGGCGGTTAGTGTTGAGTTACGTAAACCAAATTCTTGAATATCTTTACGCAAACTTTCCCAATCATAATGTAATGGCTCTTGTGTTAAGGCATCTAAATCTTTCTTATAGGTATCAATAGGTAAAATGCCTTTTGCATAAGTGGTTTCATTGAAGTATTCGCAAGCACCTTGCTCTTTTGCTAAGTTCATAGAGGCTTTCAATAAATAATATTGAATGGCTTCAAAAGTGCGGTGAGTTAAATCATTAGCTGAACCATCAGAATAACGAACACCATTTTTCGCAAGGTAATAAGCATAGTTAATGACACCGATACCTAATGCACGACGAGCAAGTGAACTACGTTTTGCCGCTACAACAGGGTAATCTTGATAATCTAATAATGCATCAAGCGAGCGCACAGCAAGATCGGCAAGTTCTTCCAATTCATCTAAGTTTTCAATCTTACCTAAGTTAAATGCGGAAAGGGTACAAAGTGCGATTTCTCCATTTTCATCATTAATGTGCTGAAGTGGTTTCGTTGGTAACGCGATTTCTAAACATAAGTTAGATTGGCGAACTGGTGCCACTTGTGGATCAAACGGAGAGTGAGTATTACAGTGGTCTACGTTTTGAATGTAGATTCGGCCTGTTGATGCACGTTCTTGCATTAATAAAGAGAAAATCTCAACGGCTTTGACGGTGCGTTTACGGATAGTTGGATCTTGTTCGTATTTTACGTAAAGTTCTTCAAATTTGTCTTGATCCGCAAAGAATGCTTCATAAAGTCCAGGTACATCTGATGGACTGAATAAAGTAATCTCGCCACCTTTAATTAAGCGTTGATACATTAATTTGTTTAATTGGACGCCATAATCCATATGACGAACGCGGTTGTCTTCTACACCACGGTTATTTTTTAATACAAGTAAGCTTTCTGCTTCTAAGTGCCAAATTGGGTAATAAAGTGTCGCAGCACCGCCACGAACGCCACCTTGTGAGCAAGATTTTACCGCGGTTTGGAAATATTTATAGAATGGAATACAACCCGTATGGAATGCTTCACCGCCACGAATCTCACTACCTAATGCACGAATTGCACCAGCATTGATACCAATCCCTGCACGTTGTGAAACATATTTCACAATAGCTGATGCAGTTGCATTGATTGAATCTAAGCTGTCATCACATTCAATTAATACGCAAGAGCTGAACTGACGAGTCGGTGTGCGCACCCCCGCCATAATTGGCGTTGGTAAGGAGATTTTGAAGGTAGATGTTGCATCGTAGAAACGTTTCACATAGTCCAAACGTGTTTCTTTTGGATATTTAGAGAATAAACTTGCGGCAACAAGTAAATAGAGGAATTGTGCTGATTCGTAGATTTCTCCCGTCACACGGTTTTGTACTAAATACTTACCTTCTAATTGTTTTACGGCAGCATAAGAGAATGTCATATCACGCCAATGGTCGATGAAATTGTCCATTTCATCCCATTCTTCGCGGGTATAATCATCCAATAAGGCATGATCGTATTTTCCCATGCGCACTAATTTTTTGACGTGATCGTATAAACGAGGGGGATCAAAATGACCGTAGGCTTTTTTACGTAAATGGAAAATCGCTAAGCGAGCAGCTAAAAATTGATAATCAGGCGTATCTTTGCTGATTAAATCTGCGGCTGCTTTAATAATGGTTTCGTGAATGTCTGAAGTGCGAATGCCTTCATAAAATTGAATGTGTGAGCGAAGCTCAACTTGGGAAACAGACACATTGTCCAGACCTTCTGCTGCCCATGTAATAACACGGTGGATTTTATCAAGATTGATTTGTTCCTGCGTGCCATCACGCTTGGTTACCATTAAGCTTTTATTCATTGTACGACCCTTGTTATTATGGCGATGTTAAACACAAGATATAGTGTTTATAATAAAATTACGCACAAGGTAATGTGTTTTTTGCTTGAGATCAAGCAATAAATTTTTTGCTTGAATTATTGACAATAGGTAACTTATTTAAAAATAAATGTTTTTTTCGAAAGAGCAAAAAAATCAAATTTTTTACTTGTAAAAATGAGAAAAGTGCGGTTGAAATTCGTTGAATTTTGACCGCACTTTGAAGATTAGTTGAGATATTTGAAAACTTTAATTACTTTTTGCACGCCACTGATTTTGCTCGCAATATCTGCAGCTGCATCAGCTTGAGCGTGAGTCACTGTACCGAGTAGGAAAACTTCTCCATTTTCGCTAATAACTTTTACATCTGTCGCTTTAACTCGACCATCGACTAACATTTTTGATTTGACCTGAGTGGTAATCCAACTGTCTTTGCTAATTTGTGCAAAAGAGATTTTCGGGCCAATAGTCAGTTCGTTATAAATATCATTGACACCTTCAACGCCTTTTGCAAGATCTGCGGCTGTTTCTCTTACGCCACTATTGGGAACTTGACCGATTAAAAGTACTCGACCATTGTAAGACACTGCATTTACACGACCTTCAGTTTTGATTTGAGCATCTTTTTCAACGGCATTTTCGACTTTGAATTCGAGTGTTTCGTCATCAACTTGTGTGCCAGCTGTTCGAGGATCGGTACCAACTTTAGCTGCTGCGGCGCCACCACCAAGAGCGGCAACGATACAGCCTTGCAAAAAGAATGTTGTGCTAAGCACGATAGCCAGTTTTTTTAACGGGGATAATGTCATAATTAACTCCTTTTGAGATTAAATTACCGCTAGTTTGAAATTGATTTATTTTGCTGTCAAGCACTTGGGAACAAGGTGTGGTCAACTAATTCACAAAGGGCATTGATAACAAAAAGATGGTTTTCTAAGACTCGACTTTCTTTCGTTGCTGGAATCGATATTTCTAAATCACTATCGGCTAAAATTCCTTGAATTGCATCGTTACTAGAGCCAGTTAGTGCAATGACATTAACTTCTTTATTTACTGCATGAGAAATAATGTTTAGTACGATCTTCTCTGTTCCCAAAGGCGCAAAAGCGATAAGTAAGTCACCTGGTTTGGCAACGGCATTAAATTGGTGACAATACAATTCCTCAGGCGAGTGTTCAAAAACAAGAGAAGAACCCACCGCACTTTCTAAACTTAAGAGCACAGAGGGAAAACTCGGTCTTGCTAAATCATATCGATTAAGCAAGTTAGATACGAGAAACTGTGCATTGGCATAAGAACGCGAGACGCCACAAGCGATCACTTTATTGCCGCCTAGCAAACATTGCATCACCATTTGGGTAGCGTTAGCAATATTTTCCGAAAGCATGCTAGACGCAGCAATTTGAATTTGAATACTTTCGCTATAAATATCTTTTACTTTTTGTAACATCATAAAAAGCCATTAATCGAGAAAATTAGGAATCCATTGAATATCTTGGGGCGTTTTGCCAAAGGCGATTAAATCAAAACGACAATCGGCATCTTCTAAACTCATATTTTGTTTCATTAGCCATAAATTTGCAGCATCCAACCATTTTTGTTGTTTTTGCCAATCTACACTTTCTATTGCCGAGCCAAAGGCATGATTAGAACGTTGGCGAACTTCAACAAAAACGATGGTTCCTTTGTCACTCATAATAAGATCAAGTTCACCACATTTGAAATTTTGATTAGCCGCAATAAATTTTAAGCCTTTTGATTCTAAAAAAAGGCGAGCTTGATGCTCAAAGCTCGCCCCTTGTTGACGTTTTAAAGAAAACATTAGTTTGCGACCGGTACAATTGCACCATCTTGATATTGATACCAAGTCATATCACGTTCAACATTACAATTTGTACCTGCACTTAAAACACCAGTTAAACCACTTAAGCGATATCCTGGCACTTGGCGCAATTCATTAAATTGATTGATGAGTAACCAAGCATCCGCACCCATTGCGTATAAACGCATTAATTGATATTCACCGCCAGTTGTTTTGGCGAGTTTTTGATATTGTGGTGAATTGGTTTCTTTAAAAAATGGAATATCACTAAATTGAACACCATTCATTTGAGCGACAAACTCAGGGTTGTTGCTTGCAGCATTGGAGCTTGAGCGTGAGCTTGCATAAATACGTAAATTTGGTGCGCTATTCGTTAAATAGCCTTTCATTTCAACTAACTCATCTGGATTGGCGACCACGTAAAGTGCGGTTGAATTTGAACCATTTTCTTGAAGGAAATAAGTGACATCCGCCGGTAAATTATAGTAACGAATATTCGCATCTGTGCCCGCTAATTGTTGCCAACGTACATTAAAGGCATTACCTACGCGTTGCCCTAAATCATTTTGCGGCATGGCAACCAGTGGACTACGAATTCCATCGTTCCACATTTTATTGGCTGCTGACTCTGCTTCATCTTCTGGTGAAAGTCCATAATAGCAAAGTTGACCAATTGCACGAGAATTTGGTGTGGAATTTAATGTAAGCACATCCATACCTTGAATTTGTGCAGGATCCGCTAAAATCACATCAAGATTTTGTTTTAGTAATGGACCCACTAAGGTTTTAATCCCCGCTTGTTTTGCTTGTGCAATGATATCTTGTACAGAATTCATTGAGGTATCAAATACTTGCACTGGAATGGTTGAGTTACCTTTCGCGTCGTTGAAACCCGATTGAATGGTTGTACCAAGAATTTGTCCGTCACCACTTAATGGCAATAGTAAACCAATTTGTGACACATTCGTTTGTTGGAAATTAAGCAATGTAAGCAATTCTTTTGGGAATAACGTTGCGGCTGCATGATTTGGGTAAGCATTTTTCCAACTTTGCAATGCTTGGCTTAATTGAACGGGTTGACGAATATAATCATTGTAGGTTTTGATTAAGTTTAACCAACCGCCTAAAGCCGCGTTGCCTTCATCTGAAGCATTATTGATTACACCAGTATTTGCTGAACGTAACAATGCCCAAGTTTTATCAACATTATCTTGGCGACGTTGTACATCCGTTAAATTCTCATCAATTTTTACCCGCGCTTTTACGGCTTCAATGATGTCTTTACGGTTTTCAGCAACAATAGCTAAGGTTTCGTAATAACGAGATTTTTGTGACGGACTTAATTTATTTAAATCCAATGTACGTAATTGATTTTGCGCGACGTCATTGGCATTTTTTGCAGCAGAAATTCTCGCTTCAATTAATGCACGATCTAATTTTTGCGCATCATTTAATTCACCTAACTCACTTAATAACGCTTCTGATTGTTCAACTTTATTTTCACTGATTAACACGCGAGCTGCGAGCAATTTATAGGTTTGTTGATCTTCAAGTTCTTGTGCTTGTCCTAATTTATTCATATAAAATTCAGAACTTGCATTCGCATCTTGTTGTAAAGTTTGCGTAAAACTGCTGCCAAGTAGGTTTGAACAGCCAGCTAAGGCCATTGACAATAAAATTGGCATTAAACGTTTTTTAAAACGTCCGCCTTGTAATAGAATAGACATTCTTGCTCCATCATAAACAGACAATAGTTGTGGCAGATCTTACTTATCTCATAACTTAAAAGCAAACAAAAATGACTGATTTAACCGGAATTTTATACATTGTTGCCACACCGATTGGCAATTTACAGGATATTACCCAGCGTGCTTTAGATACTTTTGCTCAAGTGGATTTAATTGCAGCAGAAGATACCCGTCATAGTGGCCTTTTATTAAGCCATTACGGTATCAAAAAGCCCTTTTTTGCTTTGCATGATCACAATGAACAAGAAAAAGCCCATATTTTGGTGGAAAAACTCAAGCAAGGTAGCCATATTGCTTTGATTTCTGATGCGGGGACGCCATTAATTAGTGATCCTGGTTTTCATTTAGTGCGCCAATGCCGTGAGGCAAACATTCGTGTTGTTCCTTTACCAGGAGCCTGTGCGGCAATTACCGCACTTTGCGCATCGGGGATTGCTTCTGATAGATTTTGTTTTGAAGGCTTTTTACCTGCGAAAAGTAAAGCGCGCAAAGATAAATTAGAAAATATCGCAGAAGAAGACCGCACTTTGATTTTTTATGAATCCACTCACCGTATTTTAGATACGCTAGAAGATATGCAATCGGTGTTAGGGGAAGAACGATATATTGTGTTAGCCCGTGAAATTACTAAAACTTGGGAAACGATTACGGGTAATACGATTAAAAATTTACGAGAATGGCTTTTAGAAGATCCCAATCGTACAAAAGGCGAGATGGTTTTGATTGTTGAAGGCAAACCAAAGTCTGACAATAACGATGAAATTTCTCCACAAGCGGTGAAAGCGCTTGAATTAATTGCAGAGGAATTACCGCTAAAAAAAGCGGCTGCTATTGTTGCTGAGTTGTATGGTTATAAGAAGAATGCTTTGTATCAATTTGGATTAGCGCATTTGGAAAAATAACCTTAAAATTAACCGCACTTTATTCATCCAATTTTAATCTGTGCTGTTGCACCAAACGGACACAAGTTCTTACAAGATATTTACTTTTAGACTGGAAAAAATATGTTAAACCAAGTTTCAAATACACTACTGACACCAAGTAATCTTTCAACTAAAGCATTGCTCAATATTTTCGACATGATGTCGCATCGCAATATTGACTATGCTGATTTGTATTTTCAACTTAGCCAAGATGAAAGTTGGGTATTGGAAGATGGCATTATAAAAGAAGGCGGTTTTCATATTGATCGTGGTGTTGGCGTGCGGGCAGTTTCTGGTGAGAAAACAGGCTTTGCTTATGCCGATCAAATTAATCTTGCTTCTTTGCAGCAATGTGCGGAGGCGGTAAAGGGAATTGCGCAAGTAAAACAGGGGAATTTGATTTCGCCATCCGCTTTTAATGTTGTAAATCCTATTGCTCGTTATGCAGCGATTAATCCTTTGGAAAGTTTGACTAAAGAGAAAAAAATTGAGCTATTACATTTAGTTGATCGTACAGCACGAGCGGAAGACCATCGCGTAACCCGCGTATCAGCAAGTCTTAGTTCTGTTTATGAAGAAGTATTAGTCATGGCGACGGATGGTACGCTAGCCGCAGATATTCGTCCTTTAGTTCGCTTATCTATTTCTGTGTTAGTAGAGGAAAATGGCAAACGTGAACGAGGCAGTTGTGGTTCTGGTGGGCGTTTCGGTTTAGATTGGTTCTTTGAAGTGATTGATGGCGATATTAGAGCAGTACTTTTTGCTAAAGAAGCGGTTCGTCAAGCCTTAGTAAACCTTAGTGCAGTTGCAGCACCAGCAGGATTAATGCCAGTGGTATTAGGCGCAGGTTGGCCAGGCGTGTTGTTACACGAGGCGGTAGGGCATGGTTTAGAAGGGGATTTTAACCGTAAAGAAAGTTCGCTTTTCACAGGCAAGATTGGCGAGCAAGTGACTTCACCGTTATGTACGATTGTGGATGATGGCACGATTGAGAATCGTCGAGGTTCATTAACTATTGATGATGAAGGTGTGCCAAGCCAGTGCAATGTACTCATCAAAGAAGGGATTTTGCAAGGTTACATGCAAGATAAAATGAATGCCCGTTTGATGGGTGTGGCTCCAACGGGAAATGGACGACGTGAGTCTTATGCCCATTTACCAATGCCTAGAATGACTAACACCTATATGCTTGCAGGACAAAGTCAGTTTGATGATTTGATTGCTTCTGTAGAACAGGGGATTTATGCACCGCACTTTGGTGGTGGTCAAGTGGATATTACGTCTGGTAAATTTGTATTTTCCACTTCAGAAGCTTATTTAATTGAAAAAGGAAAAATTACGAAACCAGTTAAGGGCGCAACTTTAATTGGCAGTGGCATTGAAGTGATGCAAAAGATTTCTATGGTTGCAGATAAATCAGAACTTGATTTAGGTATCGGGGTTTGTGGCAAAGAGGGGCAAAGTGTGCCAGTCGGCGTTGGACAGCCCGCACTAAAAATTGATGAAATTACTGTTGGTGGTACAAATTAAACCAAAATTGTGCAAAAGATCACAAAAATCCCATTAAAATTGGATTTTTACTGGCAATCTTATTCAAATTTTGATAGTCTCAGGCAGGACTTTATTTTATATCTTTTAATTATTTTAAATTATGTTAAAAAGAATTTTAGTTATTATTGGTTTAGCGACACTCGCAACCGCTTGTTCTAATGGCCCACGAACGGCAAATCATCAGGCTATTTCTGAAAGTGATGATGCTCAATTAACGGGTTTGATTAGTAGTTTAGAAAAAGGTAATCGTTCAGGGATTTTCCATAAAGTGAGAACAAACCGTTCATCAGCTTTAATGGGGGATAAGGCTTTAGCTGGTGTGTATAATGAATGGGTGGGAACCGCTTATCGTATGGGCGGTACAACCAAACGTGGTATTGATTGTTCTGCATTTATGCAAACGACTTTTTCTGAAGCATTTGGCATTGAGTTGCCGCGTTCTACTGCTGAACAACGTTATTTAGGTAAACAAATTAGTAAATCAGAGTTGAAAAAAGGCGATTTAGTATTCTTCCGTAAAAATAACCATGTTGGTGTTTATATTGGTAACAACCAATTTATGCATGCAAGTACAGGGCAAGGTGTGACGATAAGTTCCCTTGATGAAGAATACTGGGCTAGAACTTACACTCAATCGCGCCGTATCATGTAATGAAAAAGAAAACCGAACATTAAGTTCGGTTTTTTTGATCAGCTTATGATAAAAATCTCCTCTTTTAATCGAGGAGATTTTTATTATTCTTCTTTAAATTCTTCCATCATTTCTTGTGCTTTTTTCACCATATCCTCTGAACCAACAAATAGTGGAACACGTTCATGAAGTGCGGTTGGTTCGATATCTAAAATTCGACGATAACCATCTGTTGCGACACCGCCCGCTTGCTCCGCTAAAAATGCAATTGGATTGCCTTCATATAATAAACGAAGTTTTCCATTTGGATAGTTGGTTGCACTTGGGTAAATATAAATGCCGCCTTTTAATAAGTTGCGGTGGAAGTCTGCTACAAGTGAACCAATATAGCGAGAGGCGTAAGGACGATGAGTCGCGTTATCTTCTTCTTGGCAATATTTAATATATTTTTTCACCCCTTGTGGGAATTTGAGGTATTGTCCTTCATTGATGGAATAAATGCGGCCAGTTTTTGGCATTTGCATATTTTCGTGTGATAGACAGAATGTACCGATTGATGGATCATAAGTAAATCCATTAACCCCATTACCAGTGGTATATACCAACATAGTTGATGAACCGTAAACAATATAACCTGCGGCAACTTGTTTATTCCCTGGTTGTAAGAAATCTTCTAAGGTGACAGGTGTGCCAATTGGAGATACGCGACGGTAAATGGAGAAAATTGTACCGACGGATACGTTTACATCAATATTTGAAGAACCATCAAGGGGATCCGTTAAAATAATGTATTTTGCATTGCGTCCACGTTCTGTATCAAATGCGATAAAACTTTCTTCTTCTTCAGATGCAAAACCAGCCACTTCTTCACGCGCCATTAATGCCGCTTTCATCGTGTTATGGGCGAATAAATCAAGTTTCATCTGACTTTCGCCTTGTACGTTTTCAACACCTGATTGACCGAGAATATTTGTTAATCCCGCTTTATTAATATCTCGGTGAATAATTTTCGCTAAAAGACGAATTGATGACAAAATACCACTCAATTCCCCTTTTGCATTTGGGTATTCTGCTTGGCGTTCAACGATAAATTCACTCAATGTTTTCATAATTTTCCTTTTAGTTTTTCATAATACGTTGATTAATTATAGGGAATTTGGAGTGTAAACTCTAATGATAGATTATCAGAATGAGATCTTTATCACAAAAATGTCACATTTATTGCTGTAATTTTTGGAAGCTATCACTTATTTGTTAACAAATTCTGGAGCGATTTTGTGAATTTGCGCTCCAAATAAACTTGAGCTACCATAACCGCACTTTATTAAGCCAAAAGGTAAAAAATGAAAATCGCATTAGGCATTGAGTATAACGGACAAAATTATTATGGTTGGCAGAGACAAGAAAAAGTCCGTAGTGTACAAGAAGAATTAGAAAAGGCGCTTTCTTGTATTGCGAATGAAAAAATTGAAATATTTTGTGCTGGCAGAACGGATTCTGGTGTGAGTGGAACGGGGCAGGTTGTTCATTTTGAAACGAATTCGGTTCGTCCAGAGAAGGCTTGGGCTTTTGGTACGAATGCTCATTTACCTGATGACATTGCAGTGAGTTGGGCAAAACAAGTCGATGATGAATTCCATGCGAGATTTTCCGCAACAGCACGCCGTTACCGCTATATTCTTTATTGTAATAAATTACGCTCTGCGATTTTAGCGGGAGGAATGACCCATTGTCATTTAGATTTAGATGCCGAAAAAATGCATCAGGCTGGGCAATGTTTATTAGGGGAGCATGATTTTTCCTCTTTCCGCGCTGCACAATGTCAATCTCATACGCCTTGGCGTAATGTGCATCATTTGAATGTGTCTCGTATCGGAAAATATATTATTGTTGATATTCAGGCAAATGCTTTTGTGCATCATATGGTTCGCAATATTGTGGGAAGTTTGATTGAGGTCGGTGCGGGAAATCAGCCGATTGAATGGATGCAATGGCTACTTGAGCAGAAAAATCGTCAGCTTGCCGCACCAACAGCAAAACCCGATGGATTGTATTTGGTGGATGTGATTTATCCACAAAAGTTTGATATTCCTAAATGCCCAATTGGTCCTTTATTTTTAGAGGATGGTTTATTAAATCGTACATTGAAATAAAGCGTAATTTCATGTTTTAAATCACCATATCTGAAAATATTCTTCATAAAAAAAGACCGCACTTTAAAAGTGCGGTCAATCTTAAGTGAATTTTATATTAATTTTGATATTCCATAATTTACTAAAAATCCACCAACCACTAGCCATAAATAAATCAGTATCCCTAAAATCAGCGGTTCTACTCCCGCTTTCTTGATTGAGCTTGCTTGCGTAGTTAAGCCAAGCGCAGCCATCGCTGAAATTAATAAGAAAGAATCGATTTCAACTAATAATTTCACGAGTTCTTTTGGTAATAAATCAAAAGAATTAAAAATGGCAACGCCAATAAAAAGTACAGCAAACCAAGGAATTGTAATTTTGTGTGATGTATTTTCTGATACTCCATTACTACGTGTTAATAACCAAGAAAGCATTAATAAAAATGGTGCAAGCATCATCACTCGGATCATTTTTGTAATGACGGCGGTATTCGCCACGATAGGATCAATATTTCCCCCAATCGCATAAACTTGAGCCACTTCATGCACGCTAGAACCAACATAAATACCGAATTGATGAGCATTAATTAAATCTTGTGACCAAGTGTAGAAAAATGGATAAGTAAAAATAGAAAGCGTCCCGAAAATGACCACTACGGCAATCGCCACTGAAACTTTATGAGATTCTGCTTTGGTAACAGGCTCTGCCGCCATAACCGCTGCCGCACCACAAATACTACATCCAGCCCCAGTGAGATAAACCAAGTGTTTATCCATTTTTAGATAACGAATGCCCAAAAGTGCGGTAAGAAAAAAGGTTGAAATCAGCATGATTGCATCAGTGACAACAGCATTTAAGCCAACATCGGCGATATCGCCAAAGGTGAGGCGAAAACCATACAGCACAATGCCAGTGCGAAGAAGAGGACCTTTCGCAAATAACACACCGTTTTCCACTTGTGTAGAAAATTGAGGATAAATGGTATTGCCGATTGCCATTCCCAGCAAAATGGCAATAATTAAGGCACTGATATGATAGTGATGAGAAAAGTCGGTACTCCCTAAGTAGCTAGCAAGTACAGCGATAATCGCGATAAATATAAGTCCGAAATAAAAGGGACGAGTATTCATTTTTTATTTCCTTAGTTAGTATGAGTTTCCTTTACCCAGGCACTTTCATCCAAAATTTTTCCAAAATAACTTTCCACTAAACGGCCAGTTACATCTGTTTGTGGATCGGTAAATAGCATTTTAGGCGTACCGCTCTTTATCATTTTCCCTTTATCCATCACGATTACGGTGTCTGCAATATGTTTAATCACACCGAGGTCTTGGCCTACATAAATGTAAGAGATACCTAAACGTTGCTGCAAATCAAGGGTTAAATTGAGTAGTTGAATGCGCACTGAAGCATCCAGATTGCCAAGTGCATCATCTATAATAATTATTTCAGGTTCTAAAATCAGCGCGCGTGCCAAAGCGACACGCTGTTTTTGGCTGATAGAAAGATTTTTGATTTTTAGATTAGTGTAATCAGGGTAAAGCCCTACAAGTAACAGTGTTTCAAAGATTTTCTGATTGCGACGTTCTTCATCCCAATCTGTTGCTAAACGTAGCGGAGCATCTAATGCCTCACCGATATTTAAGCGAGGATTAAACGCTGAATTCGCATCTTGGAACACCATTCGAATATGTTGCGCGCGGTATTGAAAATCCTCGAATTGCAATTCATGATCGTTAAATAAAATTCTGCCAGAAGTGGGCTGAGTAATGCCCGCGATCATTTTTACTAACGTTGATTTCCCCGAACCATTTTTGCCGATAATTGCTAAGGTTTGTTGGCGCTCAAGAGAAAAACTTACATTTTCTACCGCATTAAAGTCACTCGTACCAAATAAACGCTTGCGGCCTTTGAAGGTTTTAGTCAAATCTTCTACTTGTAATAACGGCATTATTCATTTCCTTTGCTTGCAAGTGTTAATGGCGCACTCATTGCTTTTTCTTTGAAGGTTTTCTCGCGTAAATTAATTGGATAATGGCAAGAAAATTCATGTTGTTTTATTTTGAATCGAGTTGGTTTTTCAATACATTTTTTCTGTGCAAAAGGACAACGAGGGCCAAGACGGCAACCAATAGGCATTTGTTCTAAAATTGGCACGGTACCTTCTAAGGTACTTAGTTTAGTTTTAAATCCCAAAGGCTGCGTAAAATCAGGCATGGCATTAATTAATGCTTGCGTGTAAGGATGATGAGGACTTTCAAGCAATATTTGCGTTGGGCCTGATTCCGTATTTTGCCCGCAATAGAGTACAGAAATCTGATCGCACCATTCACTAATACTTCTGATGTCATTACTAGCCAATAAAACGGTTGTGCCTTGGTTTTGGTTCATACTAGAAAGTAATCGAAATACCTGTAATGCTGTTGTTGCTTCTAGTGCATTAGTCGGCTCATCGGCAATCAGCAAGCGGGGCTGATTTGCCACTGCGATAGCAATCATGACTTTTTGTCCTTCGCCTTCCGTTAATTCATTAGGATAGCTTGCCATGATATCTTTGTGTTCTTTTATCCCTACACGATGCAATAATTCAATGGCACGGCGTTTTTTCCAACCAAACCATTGCCACCATTTTCCTTTAAATGTCCAATTCGGGATATTTTGGATTAATTGTTTACCAATTTTCCGACTTGGATCAAGACAAGAAAGGGGATCTTGGAAAATCATGGATATTTCTTTGCCGACCAGTTTTCGGCGTTTATTGGGACTGAGTTTTAGTAACTCTACATCATGAAAGCGAAAGCGATCTGCGGTAATAATCCAGTTTTCTTTGATGGCATTACAAATTACTTTGGCGATTAAACTTTTACCAGAACCTGATTCGCCAACAAGCCCACAAATTTCCCCTTCATTGATCGATAAGTTTACACCGTCCACAATCTTAACGAGGCCGTTTGAGGTTTGTATTTCGATATTTAGGTTACGGATGTCTAGTAGTGCCATAAATTATTCGTAATATTGGTTGATAGCTTTAGTTAAGCCATTGCTAAAAATAATGCTTAATAAAATGGTAAAAATAATTGCAAAGCCTGGGAGTAATACCGTCCAAGGTGCAAGATAGAGTAGTTCTAAAGAATCTCGAATCATAGCGCCCCATTCTGGGGTTGGTCGTTGTGCGCCAAGGGAAATAAAACTCAAGGCGCTAATATCCAATATGGCGACAACAAATGCTCGTGCAATTTCTTGAACATAGATTACGGTGATATTAGGCAAAATGGTACTTTTTAATAATTTCCAGTTAGAAATGCCCTCAAGTTTTAACATGAGGACGTAATCTTTTTTCAATTCTTGTTGAATTGCTCGATAAATTGCATGGATGAAATAGGGCAATATCGCTAAAAGTGTTGCGAACATTGCATTCAATAAACTCGGTTCCATCAGTGTGGAAATCACGATAGCAATGAGCAAAATAGGGAGCGATAAAAAGGCATCAAAAATATGGCCGACAAAACGCGCTTTTAAGCCCTTCAACATACCAGCAACAATGCCAAGGGTTCCACCAATTAAGGCAACTGCAAGTACGACTAGCAATGATGACCCAATAGTGTAACTTGTGCCCATAATTAGTCGGCTTAGCACATCACGGCCTAAATCATCAGTACCAAAGAAAAAAGCAATTTGCCCTTTTTCTACCCAAGATGGCGGCATTAATTCTTGCCCAACAAACTGCATATTATGAGCATAAGGTGCGATCCAACTGCTGAAAAGTGCGGTTAGAATTAACAACGTTAATAAATAAAAGCTGAATAACGCAATGGTATTTTTGCGAAATAGTAGCCATATTTGGAATATTGAGGTATTTTCTCGAAATTCTTCAGGTTCTTTATCTTGCATACCAACCTTTCTTTTTAAATGGATCGAGCACGAAAGTAAGCGCTTTAATGAATGTGTCGATCAAAATAATGCAAACGCCAATGACAACTACACCCGCTGAAATACTATTGTAATCTTGTTGCGTTACGGCATCGATCAGCCAGCGACCAATTCCAGGCCAACCTAAAGCCGTTTCTACCAACATACATTGAGTTAATACTAGGGTAAACACGCGCGGTACTTGTGGAATAAGCAAAGGAAACGTATTACGGAATACATATTGATGGAGAATTTTCCATTTTGACCACCCCCGTGTTGTGGCAACTTTGGCAAAATTTTGGTTCAAAACATATTCTGCGCGTTGTTGAATAATTCGGATAATTTCCATTGTTGGCAAAATGCAAAGTACCAGTGTCGGTAAGGCTAAATGTTGCAAAACATTTTGTACAATTTTGGTACGATAAGGCACATCTATAAACCAAACATCAATGACTGGGAAACCAGTAATCGGTTTTATTTCATAGAGTAAATTGTATTGCCCAATAGATGCAATTTCCCAATGATTTACCGCTGCGACATAAAGCAAAATCGGCGCGAGCCAAAATATTGGGATCGACAAACCAACATAAGATAAACTTTTTAAGCTCTTTGCAAAAATATGTTGAGAATTTACCGCACTTATAATGCCAAGTGGCACGCCGAGAATGAATGCCAATAAAAGTGCGGTAAAACAAAGCTCTAATGTGGGTGGAAGTACCGTTAGAATTAGATCTATCAGAGATTTTCCACCGTTATAAGTAATCCCAAAATCACCATGTAATAAGGTGCTTAAATAATTAAAATAACTGGTGTAAATATTGTGCGTGACGAGATCAGCATTAAGCGGATCTCGTAATAAAATCACGAAACTTAGCAAAGATAACACGAGCAGGAGCAACGTTACCCAAAGGGTATGGCGAATAACAGACCACAACATTAGGGTTTCTCCTTGTGTAAGCGTAAGTCAGAAAAGTTAAGACTACCAAAAGGTGTCATTTCCACGCCTTTTACTTGGCTATTTGCCACCAAAATGCGTTTTACATTCGCGATAGGGATAATTGGCAATTCCTGTAGAATTAGTTCTTGAGCATCATTATAAGCACGCGCCCGTTCAGATAAATTAGATGTGGCAATCGCGCGATCCATTAAATTATTAAATTCTTCGTTACACCAGTTAGATAAATTTGTGATTTCATTTTGCGTATTACAGCTCAATATAGGGCGCATAAATCCGTCAGGATCAAGATTTCCTGCTAACCATCCCGCTAAAATTAAATCGTAATTTTCTGATTTATTGCGAAGTTGCTCACTCAAAAATGTGCGTGTTACTGTCCGCACTTTCACTTTCACGCCCACTTGCTCCAAATCGGATTTAATCATTTCCGCCATTTTAAAAGGGGCTGGGTTATACATTTGTTCTTCATTAATCACCCATAAATTGAGCGAAAGATGTTTATTTTCTAATTTTTTCTCCGCGACTTTTGGACTGTAATCAAAGTCAAATTCTGGCGTGTTTACGCTAGAAGCCCAAGATACTTCAGGAATAATGTTATTCGCCACTGTCGCAGTATTGTGATAGATGTTGTGAATAATGCGTGCGCGGTTCAAACTTTGTGAAATGGCTTCTCGAATACTACGATCCTGCATCAATGGTTTTTCAAAATTGAAAGCAAGATATGCCAAATTCATTCCGTCAGTGGATTGCATATAGTAGTGCTTATCATCGCTCTTTAATAAGCCAATTTGGCTCACTTCAGGATAAGAGGCTATTTGACATTCATTATTGAAAAATTTGACGAGTCGCCCATTTCTATCGGTAGATAAATCTACGATAATATTTTCAATTTTTGCTTCTTTTTTCCAATAGTTTTCATTACGCACTAAGCGAACATATTGGTTATACACATAATCCTTTACTTGATAAGGCCCAGTGCCCACGGGGTGAGTATCTAATTGAGTGAGATTATCGTCAGCACTTAATTGATAGGCATATTCTTGTGAAAAAATAATGGCATATTGGCTGGCAAGATGCGACAAGATCGATGAATCTGGTTCAAACAATTCAATTTTCACTTGGTAAGGCGAAAGTGCGGTCACTGATTTAATTTTTTCATTAAGCTTAATGCTATCAAAATAAGGAAAGCGAACTTTTCTTGCTTGCTCGTGAAACACTTTATATTGTGGGTTTTTATAGGTAATTGCTGTTTCTGCTAAGGTTGGCAAGTAAGTATCATGACCCAACACACGATTAATTGAAAACACCACATCTTCCGCATTAAAATCGCGTGTTGGGGTAAACCATGGCGTTTGGTGAAATTTAACACCACGACGCAAATTGATTAATATTTCTTTTCCATCAGGTGAAATAGTATAAGACTGAGCAAGAACAGGCGTAACATTCGCGCTATGGTTTTTTATTTCAAAAAGTTTGTTATAAATTTGCTCTGTTACGACATTCATACTTGTGCCAGCGTCAGCAGTTTGAGGATTAAAAGAAAATCCAGAGGCATTAGTACAATAAGTTAGTCCGTTTTCTGTTAGGTGTTCTGGTACGCGTGGAGCCGCTTGAAGTTGGGTGTTCAAGCCAATACCAAATAGAAAACAGAAAAACGTAAGATTTTTGCGTAACATAACAAATGCATTGTGATAAATTATGTGCCAAATTGTAAGGCATATTAGTAAAAATGGCTAGGATATTGAATGTTTAATAGGGTTCAAAACGAAATCAATCAAATCATTAATCGTGGTTTTGACCGCACTTTGCGCTTGGCGGTGACGGGGTTAAGTCGGAGTGGAAAAACGGCGTTTATTACAAGTTTAATCAATCAACTTCTCTCCATTAATCAAAATTCATCACAGCATTTGCCATTATTTGAAGCGGCTAGAAATGGTGCGATCTTGGCGGTGAAACGAGTATCTCAACAAGATCTTAGCGTGCCACGTTTTGATTATGAAAGTAATTTAAATGATTTGTCACAAAATCCGCCTCAATGGTTTCAGTCTACTCGTGGTGTGAGTGAAACACGTTTAGCAATTCGTTTTCAACGTCAATCTGGCTTGCTACGCCATTTAAAAGAACGCGGCACGCTTTATCTGGATATTTTTGATTATCCGGGTGAATGGCTGCTTGATTTGCCGCTGTTAAATCTAGATTTTCAACAATGGTCACAAGAGCAAATCAAGGTTACCACTGGCATTCGAGAAGAATTGGCGCAGAATTGGCTTTCCGTGTTGCTGAATTTGGATTTAAGTGCGGTCGCAAATGAAGATGTTTTAGCTAAGATAGCGAAAAGTTATACGGATTATTTACACCAATGTAAGTCGCAAGGCATGCAATTTATTCAGCCTGGGCGATTTGTATTGCCAAGTGATTTAGAGGGGGCGCCCGCATTACAATTTTTTCCATTAATTCATCTTTCGGAAGAGCAGTGGCAAACCTTGAAAAAAACTGCCAAATCGAATAGCTATTTTGCCGTGCTGACAAAACGTTATGATTATTATCGCAATAAAATTGTGAAAGGTTTTTACGAAAATTATTTTTCTACCTTTGATCGTCAAGTTATTTTGGTGGATTGTTTAACTCCTTTAAATCACAGTCAGCAAGCCTTTTTAGATATGAAAATGGGGTTAAACCAGTTATTTAATAATTTCCATTATGGCAGCAGAAATTTTCTTCATCGTTTGTTTTCTCCACGAATTGATCGATTAATGTTTGTTGCGACCAAGGCGGATCATATTACTCGGGATCAAATTCCTAATTTAGTGAGTTTAATGCGCCAAATTGTGCAAGAGGGGGGGCGACATGTGGAATTTGAAGGAATCGATACGGAATACACTGCCATTGCGGCTGTTCGTACCACAAAGCAAGTGATTGTGAATCAGCAAGGAAAAGAAATGAAAGCAATTCAAGGGATTCGCTCTATTGATAAACAACCGATTACGCTTTATCCAGGAACGGTGCCAAGTAAATTACCAAGAACAGAATTTTGGCAAAAACAACCGCACTTTGATTTCGATAGTTTTGAACCTCAGCCTTTAGAACAAGGGGAGAGTATTCCTCATTTGAGGATGGATGCAGTTTTACAATTTTTATTAAGTGATCGATTTGAATAAAAAAGTGCGGAAAATTTTCCGCACTTTTTTCATCTTTCTAGCCCGTATTGCGCATCCCAGCCGCGATACCTGTAATGGTAATCATCAATGCTTGTTCCACATCGGGATTGACTTGCTCTGGATTTTCACGGAAACGGTGAAGCAATTCCACTTGCAGTAGATTGAGTGGATCCGTGTAGATATTACGCAATGCAATTGAATCTGCAATCCAAGGTAAATCAGACATCAGTTCACTTTGGTGAGAAAGTGAAAGCACAGTTTGAATATCATCTTTAAGTTGCTTACGTAAATTTTCGCCTAAATACCAAAGTTCTTTTTTCACTAATCGTTGATCATATTGTTGGGAAAGCCAGGTATCTGATTTACTAAAGACCATTTCCAACATACCAATTCGAGTTGAAAAGAATGGCCAGTTTTCGCACATTTCATGAATGATATCGCCTTTGCCTTGTTCAATAATCTGACGGATAGAGGCACCTGCACCTAACCAAGCGGGTAGCATTAAGCGATTTTGCATCCACGCAAAAATCCAAGGAATGGCACGTAAACTTTCCACGCCGCCATTTGGGTTGCGTTTTGCAGGGCGAGAACCAAGTGGCAATTTGGAGAGTTCCTGTTCTGGCGTCGCACTGCGGAAATAAGGAACGAAATCTTTATCACCACGAACCACGCCACGATAAATGTCGCAAGAGATAGTGGAAAGCTCGTCCATTATAGTGCGCCATTCTGGTTTCGGTTCTGGTGGCGGTAAAAGATTTGCTTCTAAAATGGCGCTGGCGTAGAGATCAAAGGTTTCTACCGCTACAGCTGGTAAACCCAGTTTAAAACGAATCATTTCGCCTTGTTCTGTCACACGTAAACCATTTTTTAGTGAACGAGGCGGTTGAGAAAGTAATGCCGCATGTGCTGGCGCACCCCCACGACCAATGGTGCCACCACGTCCGTGGAATAAAGTGAGTTCAATGCCAAGTTTTTCTGTTAAATTCACTAAGGCTTCTTGTGCACGGTATTGCGCCCAAGAGGCAGCCATCATTCCAGCATCTTTTGCCGAATCCGAATAGCCAATCATCACCATTTGACGATTATTGATAACACCACGATACCAACCCACATTGAAAAGTTGAGTCATCACTTTTTCAGCTGCATCTAAATCGTCTAAGGTTTCAAATAGCGGCACAACAGGAATATGATATGGCACGCCTGCTTCTTTTAAGAGCAAATGAACGGCTAAAACATCAGAGGCACTGCGTGCCATCGAAATAACATAACACGCAATGACACCTTGTTTTTGTTGAGCAATGACTTTGCAAGTATCTAAAATTTCTTTGGTTTCAGGCGATGGCGTCCAGTTTTGCGGAATTAATGGACGGCGTGAGCTTAATTCGCGAATTAAGAAAGCCTGTTTATCGTCTTCTGTCCATTGAGAGTAATCGCCTAAACCAATATAGCGCGTGATTTCAGCAATGGCATCGGTGTGACGTGTGCTTTCTTGGCGAATATCCATTTGAGAAAGCGTTACGCCAAAACAACTAATACGGTGCAAAATATTCAACAATGAACCATTGGCAATAATGCGCATACCGCATTGGATTAAAGATTGATAACAATCGTAAAGCGGCTCCCAAAGTTGATTATCTTCTAAAATAATCTCGCTTTCGGATACGCGCGGTGTGCGATCTGATAGATGATCATCAAAATAAGCTAATGTTGCCGTAAGCTGATTGCGTAAATTTTTCACCACGAAGCGATAGGGTTCTAAATGCTCGCCGTATTTAGCACGAAATTCATCACTACATTTCACCATTGAAAGTTCATCGGCTAATTTACTGATGTCTTGTAAGAATAAATCCGCCGCTTTCCAACGGGCAAAATAAAGCACTTTTTTGGTGATTTGTGCGGTGACAAATGGGTTTCCATCACGGTCGCCACCCATCCAAGAGGAAATACGCACTGGTTTTAATCCCACCGGCAAATCGTAACCTAAAAATTCACGGGCGGTTTCGTTGAGTTGGCGTAAAAATTCTGGCACAGCTTGCCATAAGCTGTTTTCTAACATCGCAAAGCCCCATTTAGCCTCATCAAATGGTGTTGGACGAACAGTACGAATTTCGTTGGTATGCCATGCTTCTGCGATTAAGCGAAGCAATAGACGCTCGATAATATTACGTTCTTTTTCAGTTAAATCATGATGTTCTAGCTTGCTTAAACATTTATTGATTTCAATGTGTTTATGAATGAGTGAACGACGTGTTGTTTCTGTTGGATGTGCGGTCAAAACAAGCTCAATTAATAATTTTTCGACGGTTTTATGCACGTCTTCCACTGAGGCATTTTGTTCTTTTAAGCGTTTGAAAAGTTCGCTTAAGGATTGAGAAGAACTTTGTGCTAGAGAATGTTCACGCGAAATTGTTTGATATTGTTCAGCTATATTAGTGAGGTTTAAAAATTGGCTGAAAGCACGTGCGACAGGAATAATATTTTCATTAGAAATACTACCGAGTGTATCGAGCAATTCTTGTCTTGCTTTATCATCACCAGCACGAGAATTACGAGAAAGTTTACGAATGTTTTCGATTAACTCAAGAATATCGGCGCCTTGGGCATCATTGATTGTTTCTCCGAGAAAACGCCCTAACATACTAATGCTATTGCGCAGAGTGCGGTACTCTTGTGTCATATGAACTCCTAAAAGTAAAAAATAAAATTCGTAAGTTGGCGATAGATATAGCTAAAAACGGAAGATTGGGCAAATGCTATTCATAGAAACATTGAAAATAATCAAGAAAAGCTAAAAAATAGATAAAAAAGAACCGCACTTTTTATGGATTGTCTAAAAAGTGCGGTTTATTTTTAATAAGTTTTATAAAATTGATTTAACAGATTTTCGAATAATAAGCTCAGGGCCAATGTCAATACGGCTATATTGCTGAACGCCTTGATCTTTTTGACTGATTCGTTCTAATAAAATATTCACAGCCTGTCTGCCTAATCGTAGCTTCGATTGGTGAATGGTGGTTAATGGTGGTGCATAGAAACGTGAAGCATGGATATCATCATAGCCGATAATAGACATATCATCTGGCACGCGTAACCCTTTTTCTGTCAGTGCAGAAATTGCACCAAGCGCCATCACATCGTTACAACAGAATAGGGCGGTTGGTAATTCCTCTTGAGCCAGTAAACGATTCATACATTCATAACCATCTTCAGGCTCAAATGCACCTTCCAGTACCCAAGATGGATTGATTGTTAATTTAGCTTCTTCCATTGCTTTTACAAAGCCTTCATAACGAGTTCTTGCAGTAGTTTTATTGAGTTCACCGCAGATAATACCGATTTTTTTATGACCGCAATCAATGAGGTGTTTGGTTGCTAAATAACCCCCATCAAAACTATGATCATAAATAATATCTGTATTGGCATTTGGGCCCCAATCCATCACAACCATTGGAATACTGGAAAATGACGAAAGCAAATCCAATGAGTCTTGCGTATATTCAGAACACATCACCAGCAAACCATCTACACGTTTTTTTGTTAGCATTTCTAGATGGTTTTTTACTTTTTCAGAATCATTTTGTGTATTACATAAGAAAAGAGAATAACCTTGACGATAACAATGTTCTTCGACGGAATGAATGATTTCAGCAAAGTAGGGGGCTTCACTAGTGGTGACAATCATGCCGATCGATTTGGTTGTATTCACTTTTAAACTTCTTGCAACAGCACTTGGTGAATAATTTAATTGTTTAATTGCAAGTAATACAGATTCTTCTGTTTCTTTTGCAACAAAACGCGTTTTATTTATTACATGTGATACTGTCGTGGTAGATACGCCAGCCATTTTTGCGACATCTTTAATTGTTGCCATACATTGACCCCTAGAAAATTTTTCCTATTATAAAGGTTTATAGAATATTTCGTTACTTTTATTATAATTTTTTTGTAAAAGAGATGATTTTTTCTAATAAATATTGCTAGAATGTACGCAAATTTTTTATTTAGGAGAAAAAGATGAGTGATTTTGGTTACGCCATGATAATGGTTGTTTTTAGTATGACTGTTGTTGTAGGGCTAGCACTATCAATTTTTTAATTGTGTTTATTTTATGAATTACCGCGCTTTGTTAGAAAACAAAGGGCGGTATTTTTTTAGGTTTTTGCTTGAGACACAAAAGTATGGTAAAAATAATAACGTTTTATTCATTAACTAATAGGAATTATCATGTCAAATTTACAACAAATTATTGAAGTTGCATTTGAGAAACGTGCAGAAATTACACCAAAAACCGTTGATGCAGAAACGCATGCGGCAATTGAGGAAGTGATCGAAGGATTAGATTCGGGTAAATACCGTGTTGCAGAAAAAATTGATGGCGAGTGGGTAACACATCAATGGTTAAAAAAAGCTGTTTTACTTTCATTCCGTATTAATGACAACCAAATCATTGACGGCGCAGAAACAAAATATTACGACAAAGTGGCATTAAAATTTGCGGATTACACCGAAGAACGTTTTGCTCAAGAAGGTTTCCGTGTTGTGCCTTCTGCAACGGTGCGTAAAGGTGCATACATTTCTAAAAACTGCGTATTAATGCCATCTTATGTAAATATTGGTGCTTACGTTGGCGAAGGCACCATGGTAGATACTTGGGCAACGGTAGGTTCATGTGCACAAATTGGTAAAAACGTTCACTTATCTGGTGGTGTAGGCATCGGCGGCGTATTAGAACCATTACAAGCTAACCCAACTATTATCGGCGATAACTGCTTTATCGGTGCACGTTCAGAAGTGGTAGAAGGCGTTATTGTAGAAGATGGCTGTGTTATTTCAATGGGCGTATTCATCGGTCAATCAACCAAAATTTATGATCGTGAAACCGGTGAAATTCACTACGGCCGTGTACCAGCAGGTTCTGTAGTGGTATCTGGTAGCCTTCCGTCAAAATGTGGAAAATACAGCCTATATTGCGCCGTAATCGTGAAAAAAGTGGATGCAAAAACTTTAGGTAAAGTCGGCATCAACGAATTATTACGTTCTATTGAAGAATAGTAAAAAAATCATAAAAAAGACCGCACTTTTAAAGTGCGGTCTGAAAATCAAAAGAAATTAAGCTGCGAACGGATCACATAAAATCATGGTTTCTACACGATCAGGGCCTGTTGAAAGAATATCAATTGGTACGCCAGTTACTTCTTCAATACGTTTAATATAGTTAATGCAGTTTTGTGGTAATTTATTTACATCTGTGACGCGGAAAGTATTTTCTTTCCAACCAGGCAATGTTTCATAAATTGGTTCTACACCTTCCCAGTCTTTCGCTGCTAATGGTGCATATTCAACGATTTCGCCATTTGGCATTTTGTATGCGACACAGATTTTTACTTCATCAAAACCATCTAATACGTCTAATTTGGTCATGCAGAAGCCAGAAATAGAGTTAAGTTGGATTGCACGACGAATGGCGACGGCATCGAACCAACCACAACGACGTGGACGGCCTGTTACTGCGCCAAATTCATTACCTTTACGCGCAATTTCAGCACCCACATCATCAAATAATTCCGTTGTGAATGGGCCTCCACCTACACGAGTACAGTAAGCTTTGATGATACCAAGTACATAATCAAGATTACGCGGGCCAAAACCAGAACCTGTTGCAACACCACCAGCCGTTGTGTTTGAGCTGGTTACATACGGATAAGTACCGTGGTCGATATCTAACATGGTACCTTGCGCACCTTCAAATAAAATGTGCTCACCATTTTTGCGCGCTGTATCAAGAATTGTAGTGATATCTGCCACCATGCCCGTGATCACATCGGCAATTGCCATTACATCATCTAAGATTTTTTGATAATCGACAGGTTCAACTTTGTAGTAGTTCACCAATTGGAAATTATAGTATTCAAGGATATTTTTGAGTTTTTCGGCAAAGGCTTCTTTATTGAATAAATCGCCTACGCGTAAACCACGACGAGCCACTTTATCTTCATAAGCTGGGCCAATACCACGACCCGTTGTGCCAATAGCTTTTTTGCCGAGAGTTGCTTCACGGGCGTGATCCATCGCCACATGATAAGGCAAGATTAAAGGACAAGCTTCAGAAATTAATAAACGTTCACGAACTTTAATACCTCGGCTTTCAAGTTCGCCCATTTCTTTCATTAATGCTTCAGGTGAAACCACAACGCCATTACCAATTAAGCAAGTTACGTTTGGATGTAACATACCAGATGGAATTAAACGTAATACGGTTTTTTCTCCATTGATGATAAGTGTATGGCCTGCGTTGTGACCGCCTTGGTAACGAACTACGTATTTTACGCGATCCGTTAGAAGATCGACGATTTTCCCTTTACCTTCATCGCCCCATTGAGCGCCTAAGATAACAACACTTTTTCCCATAATTTCCGCCTTTTATTCGGTTAAATTAGTCAAATAAACAGTCGCTTACTTTACTCTTTTTCAGCTTTAATCTCAATGATATAAAAGAAAAAGTGCGGTGATTTTTCACCGCACTTTAGGCTTTCTACTTTATTCAAATAAAGATTTGTGTAATGAACGAACGACTTCGTCAGCATGTTCACTTTGCACGAGCATACAAATATTGTTGGTGCTTGCGCCATAACTAATCATGCGCACGTTGTAAGATTGAAGCGTATCAAAAATACGTTTTGCGACACCAGAAGCGATATGTAAGTCGTTACCGATTAATGCAACTAATGACAATCCAGTATCTACTTTTACTGAACAATATTGACGGAGTTCATCTAATAATTCAGCTGAAAGTAATTCCGCCCCTGAAGATGCAGAGCCTGTTTTATCTAAGGTTAGTGCAACGCTCACTTCTGATGTGGTGATAGTATCCACTGAAATTTTGTATTTAGCCAAAATATTAAATACATTCGCTAAGAAACCTTGCGCATGTAGCATACTTAAGCTAGAAAGAGTAAGTAAAGTTTGATCTCGGCGTAATGCAATTGCACGGAAAGTTGGACGAGGTTGAGGATCGCGAGTAACCCAAGTTCCGCCCGCTTCAGGTGCTTTACTTGAACCCACATAAACGGGGATATTGCTGCGAACTGCGGGGAGTAATGTGGCTGGGTGTAGCACTTTTGCGCCAAAGGTTGCCATTTCAGCGGCTTCAGCAAAGCTCATTGTATCGATGCGTTGTGCAGCAGGAACAATGCGTGGATCGGTTGTGTAAATACCGGCGACATCAGTCCAAATTAAAACGTCTTTTGCATTTAATACTTCGGCTAACAAAGCAGCAGAGTAGTCGCTACCGCCACGGCCTAATGTGGTTGTTTTACCGCTTGGTTCACGACCGATAAAACCTTGTGTAATGACTAATTCGCCTCGGTCTATTAATGGTTTTAAAATGCTATCGCTGTTTAATTGGGTTTGTTCATCATTCGGTGCGGCTTTACCAAAATGGTTATTGGTTGCAACAATTGTACGTACATCAACCCAAGTGCCCGATGCGTTTTGTTCACGTAAAATCTCAATAAAGATTTGAGTTGACATCATTTCACCGTGGCTGATGAGTTCATCGGTTAATGCGGGAGAGGTTGCAAGACTAGCTGCTTCAGAAAGTGCGGTAATATTTTCAAGATATTTTTCAATAATTGGACGAACATGGCTGTCGTCTTTTAATTCATTCAAAATATTCTCTTGAATTTGACGGATTTCACCGATTAATTTTTCACGTTCTGTCGCTTCTACACCATTTGCTAAAGCGACTAATAAATTCGTCACCCCAGCTGATGCAGAAAGCACGACTACGCGTGTATTGGGATCGGCTATCACAATTTTTGCACAAGCCGTCATCGCTGCATGATTGGCTACAGATGTTCCGCCAAATTTGGCGACAGAGAGATGGGACATAAGGTACTCCTTGATGTTGTGTTTTTAGAATAATGAACATTAGAAATAACGATTTAGGCATTTTTTGTCAAATAAATTTTAATTAAAAATAAATAGATGAGCGAGTAAAAGAGAAATAGCGATTAAAGTGCTAAAAAAGCCAATATGATATTGTAGAAATGTATAAAAAATAATTGATGTGTTTTATTAATAATCAAATGAAAGGGAAAATCCAAATATTTTAAAAAAAGTATTTGACGAGTATCACCAAAATCAGCATAATACGCCCCGCAAAGCCGATATGGTTAGGCAAATTAAGGTAATGGCTACATAGCTCAGTTGGTTAGAGCACAACACTCATAATGTTGGGGTCGCAAGTTCGAATCTCGCTGTAGCCACCAAATTTGCGGGACTGGCGAAATTGGTAGACGCACCAGATTTAGGTTCTGGCGCCGAGAGGTGTGTGGGTTCAAGTCCCTCGTCCCGCACCATTTATCGCTTTGTAAGTCAAATAGTAGTTGGGGTATCGCCAAGCGGTAAGGCACCGGGTTTTGATCTCGGCATCCCTAGGTTCGAATCCTAGTACCCCAGCCATACTATCAAATAAATCTTCTTTATATCTAATCAAAGATTTCTCTGTTGGGGTATCGCCAAGCGGTAAGGCACCGGGTTTTGATCTCGGCATCCCTAGGTTCGAATCCTAGTACCCCAGCCATATTTTTTAAATTCTCATAGTTCTAATAAAAGCTAGTTTTTTTGCCTTATTTAAGGTTTTTTGCAATCCATATCCCAAACACGTTTATTTGTAATATAAAGTAATATTCTATTAATGCTATCTTGTTTTCCTGTTCATTTAGGAGAGCAATATGGAATTTTCTTTGCAATACATCATTATTTTCATTTTTGTTATTTTATTTGTAATTGGCTTATTTTCATCTAAATCAAGATCAACTCGTCGTAATGCAAAGAAGAGTCGTCTTTATCTTTCGACAGAAAACAAAATTAATATTGTGAATAAAAATGATCATCTTGGTGTCGTTATATTGAGTAAGTATAAAAGAAAAGCCTTGATGAATAAGAGTGAATATCAACTTTTTCTTCGTTTAGAAAAGTTGTTATCTAAAGGTTATCAAGAGTTCCGTTTATTTACTCAGGTTTCAATGGGAGAGTTTTTAGAATCAATAGATAAAGAAGCCCATTTTGCGATAAATAGTAAACGAGTAGATTTTTTGATTGTAGATAAGAAAGGCTATGCAGTAATAGTAATTGAATATCAAGGGCAGGGACATTATCAGGATAGTGCGGCGAAGCGTGATGCAGTGAAACGGGAGGCTTGTCGAAAGGCTGGGGTGATTTTTTTAGAATTTCAGCCAAACTATGGAAAAGCAGAATTAGAATTTGTTGTTGAAAATTTAAAACGTTATTTGATAAAAAATTAAAGTTTAGGTATTTATTAAGAAATAATTAAAATACTCAGAACAAAAAAGCTAAGACTGATATCTTAGCTTTTTTACTTTGTTCAAACTTGTAAATTACGCGCGTTTGAAGTCAATGTGAACCAATTTTGGCTTGAATGGGTGACGTTGCATTGCTTGTACTTTAACTGCAACTTCTTTGCCACCGATCACTAAAGTAATAACTTCAGAATAGAAAGATTCATGTGCTTGCGCGTTGTTTAATTCATCATGGTTTAAGATGATTGAAACTGGCTCTTCGCTGCCACCATAAACGATTGCAGGAATTTGACCATTGTGACGCAGGCGGCGGCTCGCACCCTTACCTTGCGCTGTACGAACTTCAGCGTTAAATTTAAATGCCATTTTAATGTTCTCTTTAAATTAATGTTAAAAGAAAGAAAATTGCAGGCGACCCAGCAATTTCCAAATATTGTTCTCAAAGACAAGCACTGGACACGCTTTGAGAGGGCGAATTATAGAATATCCCTCTTTTCAAAGCAAACTTTTTCTAGGTTTTTTACCCTGAAAAGATTAGAATGCTTAGCAGTTTTTTACGATATTTATAAAAAAATAAAGTAGGAAGATTATGGAATTTCTGATTGGATTTTTTACTGATTACGGCTATTGGGCTGTTCTTTTTGTTTTAATTATTTGTGGATTTGGTGTGCCGATTCCGGAAGATATCACGTTAGTTTCTGGCGGTGTCATTGCTGGGCTTTATCCAGAAAGCGTTAATTCACATTTGATGTTGCTAGTCAGTATGATTGGTGTACTTGCGGGCGATTCTAGTATGTATTGGCTTGGTCGTATTTATGGCACAAAAATTTTACGTTTCCGCCCAATGCGTAAAATCGTGACATTACAACGTTTAAGAATGGTGCGTGAAAAATTCAGCCAATATGGTAATCGGGTGTTATTTGTCGCACGTTTTTTACCCGGCTTGCGTGCCCCAATTTATATGGTCTCTGGCATTACTCGCCGTGTTAGTTACACACGCTTTGTTTTAATTGATTTCTGTGCTGCCATTATTTCTGTGCCAATTTGGGTTTATTTAGGGGAACTTGGCGCAAAAAATTTAGACTGGTTACATGCTCAAATTCAAAAAGGTCAAATGGTGATTTATGTGCTTATCGCTTTACTTGCCCTATTCCTTTTCTGGAAATGGAAAAAATCGAAAAAATAAGCGAAGTTATCAAACAAAAGAGCGGTTAAAAAATCCAGTGTTTTTTAGCCGCTCTTCTTATTTTAATATGCTATAAATTTCTTGCTTTCAGATAATTTTCCACTGTATCCACAATGGCTTGTGTTTGAGGATCAATTTCAATATTCACAATATCACCCACTTTGCGTTGCCCCATTAAGGTTCGTTGCAAAGTTTCAGGAATTAAATTCACACAGAATTGCGTGCCTTTTACTTCGCCAATAGTCAGACTGATTCCATCTACCGCAACAAATCCTTTCGTTAAAATATATTTCATCACATCCGCACTTGGCAATTCGAGCCAAATTTGTTGGTTATTTTCACTGGCAATAATATCTGAAATGGTTGCGGTGCAATACACATGACCAGATAACAAATGCCCGCCGATTTCTGTTCCCATTTGCATGGCTCGTTCTATATTTACATTATCACCTACTTTCAACAAGCCAAGATTCGTAATTCTTAAGGTTTCTTGCATGAGATCAAAGCTAACAAGCTCGCCGTTAATTTCAGTCACGGTTAAACATACACCATTATTTGCCACCGATGCGCCAATTTCTAGGTCTTTACGCATTTCAGGTGGTAATTTTACCACTTGTGTTCTAAAATTAGCCTTTTCTGTAATTGAATGAATAGGCGCAGTGCCTTGTACAATTCCAGTAAACATATTTTCTCCTTTTCTAAAAATTTTTCTTAGTATATCAAATTTATGAATTTTCGTCTTTTATCCCAATATCACGCTGATATTAAAAAATTAATTAAAATCTCTTTACCTATTTTGTTAGCGCAAATCGCACAAAACTCAATGGGATTAGCGGATACCATTATGGCTGGCCGAGTGAGTTCTACTGATATGGCTGCCATTTCTGTTGGCGCATCTATTTGGATGCCATTAGTGCTTTTCGGTCAAGGCTTATTATTAGCACTGCCTCCAACCATTTCTTATTTAAACGGTTCAGGCCAACGACATCGCATTGCCCATCAAGTTCGCCAAGGCATTTGGCTTGTGTTAGGCGTGAGTCTTCCTTTAGGTTTGCTGATTTATTTCTGTGAAATTCCGCTGCAATATATGCAAATGGAAAGCAAAATGTCAGATTTAGCACGCGATTATTTACATGCGATGTTGTGGGGATTGCCTGCTTATTTGATGCTGATTAATTTTCGTTGTTTAAATGATGGGATTGCTAAAACCAAGCCTGCAATGGTCATTACCTTTTTAGGTTTACTGCTGAATATTCCGCTTAATTACATTTTTATTTATGGAAAATTTGGTATGCCTGCTTTTGGTGCGGTGGGCTGTGGTATTGCGACAGCTATTGTGAACTGGGCAATGTGCTTAATGATGATGTTCTATTCCTACACGAATGCTCAAGAGCGCTCGCTAAAAGTATTTAGTCAATTAATCGAAATGCCGAATCCTAAAACCCTAAAAAAATTATTGCGTTTAGGCTTGCCCATTGCTATTGCACTTTGTTGTGAAGTGGCGTTATTTGCCCTCACTTCGCTAATGCTTTCTCCGCTGGGCTCAACTATTGTGGCGAGCCATCAAATTACATTGAATACCAGCTCTTTCATTTTTATGTTCCCCCTGTCAATTGGTATGGCAACAACGATTTTAGTCGGACAAGCATTGGGCTCTGGCTCTCCACAAAATGCGAAAAAAACGAGCTATGCCGCCTTATTATTAGGGCTGATGGTGACAATCATTACCGCATTAATTACGATTTTCTTCCGTTATGAAATTGCCTCTATTTTCGTAACCGATGAAATTGTCATCGCCATGGCGGCAAATTTATTATTATTTGCCGCACTTTATCAATTTTCAGATACCGTCCAAATGGTGGTTGGCGGCATTTTACGGGGCTATAAAGATACTAAAGTCATTTTATATATTACCCTTTTCTCTTATTGGGTAATTGGTGTGCCACTTGGTTATACGCTCGGTCGTACAGATTGGCTTGTGCCACACATTGATGCGAAAGGTTTCTGGATTGCCTTTGTGGTCTCACTCACTTTCGCCGCAATCTTGCTTGCTTTGAGAATGAAAAAAATGCAAGCCATGAGCGATAACGCCATTTTACAACGTTTAGAAAAACTCAAATAAGGAACTTTATGCAACTTCCAGCTTTACAATCTGCAAAACTCATTCGCCGTTACAAACGCTTTCTTGCGGATATTGAACTACCAACTGGTGATGTGATGACAATTCATTGCGCAAATACAGGTGCGATGACGGGGTGCGGTGAAAAAGGTGACATAATTTGGTATTCACATTCCGATAGTCAAACCCGCAAATATCCTCATTCTTGGGAGCTTACTCAACTCGCAAATGGACAGCTTTGCTGTATCAATACGCATCGTTCTAATCAGCTTGTCTTTGAAGCACTGCAAAATAAGCAAATCAAAGAATTAGCAATGTACGACGAAATTCATCCTGAAGTGAAATACGGCGAAGAAAATAGCCGAATTGATTTCTTACTGAAAGGTGAAGGCTTACCCGATTGTTATGTAGAAGTGAAATCCATCACCTTAGTGAAAGGAAATTTAGGTATGTTTCCTGATGCGGTTACTACGCGTGGACAAAAACATGTCCGTGAATTACTCGCAATGAAAAAACAAGGTCATCGTGCAGTAGTATTATTTGCTGGGTTACATAATGGTTTTGATCGTTTCAAAATCGCAGAATATATCGATCCCAAATACGATCGCTTATTAAAAGAAGCAATGGAACAAGGCGTTGAAGCCTATGCTTATGCGGGACAATTTGAAATTTCTAATGGAATTCCTACCGCACTTTCCTTAACAGAATCGGTGCCTTATATAAAATAATATTTTTTTGAGAATTATTTTCATTTACCTATTGACAAGGTTATTGATAACAATTATCATCTAACCATTCCAACAACAATATTAGATAATCACTCCAACATTCCCGCCTATTTCCCCACAAATAGGCGTTTTTTTTATTCACAAATCGCCAAGAATCCCTATAATAAAACCTTTCAAAAAACATAATTAGGAAATAATAATGACTGACATTAATACCGTTCTCGCGGAACTAAAGCGCGGTACTGATGAAATCCTTTCAGAAGCGGATTTAATCGAAAAACTGAAAGAAAATCGCCCATTAAAAGTAAAATTAGGCGCCGATCCAACCGCACCAGATATTCATTTAGGGCATACCGTTGTATTAAACAAATTACGTCAATTTCAACAACTCGGTCATGAAGTCTATTTCTTAATTGGTGATTTCACTGGAATGGTGGGGGATCCATCGGGCAAAAACGCCACGCGTCCTCCACTCAGCCGTGAAGATGTATTGCGCAATGCGGAAACCTATAAAGAGCAAATTTATAAAATTCTCGATCCACAAAAAACCAAAATCGTCTTCAACTCTGAATGGTTAAGCAAACTTGGTACGGAAGGTATGATTCGTCTTGCAAGCAACTACACCGTTGCGCGTATGCTTGAACGTGACGACTTCAAAAAACGCTTTGGCAACAATCAACCTATTGCCATCCATGAATTTATTTATCCATTACTGCAAGGCTATGATTCTGTTGCATTGGATGCAGATGTGGAACTAGGTGGTACAGACCAAAAATTCAACTTACTTGTTGGTCGTGAATTACAAAAATCAGCAGGCAAAAAACCACAGGTTGCGATTACACTTCCATTGCTCGTTGGCTTAGATGGCGAGAAAAAAATGTCTAAATCACTTGGTAACTATATCGGCGTAACAGAAGCACCAAGCGATATGTTTGGTAAAGTGATGTCCATTTCTGATGAACTGATGTGGGATTGGTATAACCTTCTTTCATTCCGTCCATTAAGTGAAATTGCACAGTTAAAATCGGAAGTGGAAAACGGCAAAAATCCACGTGATGTAAAAATCTTATTAGCAAAAGAATTAATAGCCCGTTTCCACAACGAAGAGGCAGCAAACGCCGCAGAACAAGAATTCATTAATCGCTTCCAAAAAGGCGCAATGCCTGATGAAATGCCTGAATTTACGTTCTCTGGCGAAATGGGTTTAGCCACTTTATTAAAAGAAGCAGGTCTTGTTCCTTCCACTTCAGAAGCAATTCGCTCTGCTCAACAAGGCGGCGTGAAAATCAACGGCGAAAAAGTCGATAACGTAAAAGACAATGCACCGAAAGGCACAAATGTTTACCAAGTGGGTAAACGAAAATTTGCTCGTGTAACGGTTGAATAAAGTAGATACAGCTAAATAAAGTAAATAAAACAATACCGCACTTTGGCAATAAAAGTGCGGTATTTTTTATTGAAATTTAACTTAGTTAAACATCGCAGAAATAGATTCTTCGTTGCTAATGCGACGAATAGCTTCTGCTAGCATGGAAGAAAGTGTTAATACACAAACTACCTAGAGCATCTTAAAATTCATTAAATATCAATATCTTAACTTCTTATCTTTACCTCCTATCTTTAGTGCAAATTTTAAACGGTCGCGAGGGAGTATACTCCCTCTTGTTCTCTCTTTACAGAGAGAACAAAACACCTTGGAGAAGAAATTTTTTCTCCAAAGTGCCTATATCTGGGATACTAAAGTTTATGTACTCATTAGAGGTAGGAAATAGTTGGTCGTAAGCCACAAAATATATTGTAGCTTGTGAAGTTTATTTTTAACTTAGAGGAGGATATTCTCATGAATAAACAATATACGTGTAGAGAGTTATTAACAAAAGTAATGAGAGGTAAACTCTATGAAAAGAAAGGAGAAAAATCGTTCTACACGTAAAGTAGAAAAATCAAAAACTGCATTTTCTAAAGAAAATGGTTCATTCGTTCTATGTGGCTTTAATGGTTTCTTCTTTTACAACAGAAAAGGAAAATCATTCCCTCTAGTTCTTTATTGTATCATTAAATATGCAGTCGGTTTTATAGGTTTTATTGGTGCAGCGAAAATTCTAGATTTATATCAGGTTTTCAGCTTATGCCCAATATAGCAAGAGAACCTAAGGAGTAAATAATCATATATTGCAATTATTTTAATTTTATCAAAAATGCAAAACGATCCTTGAGCCTGTATTTAGACACCTTGTCTAACTATTTAAGCCTGCGTTTTGTATCTAACGAAGCTGAAATTACTCACACTTAGACTAATTCTTTAACAAATTAGGAATGGTCTCAGAGACCGTAATTTCAGCTTTTTTACACTTAAATATCTTTATTAAATTAATCCAACATTACGCAGGCAACTCAAATGAACAAAATCTTTAAAACTAAATATAATTATCTCACTAAAAATTCTGTCGTTACATCAGAATTAGCCAAAAACAGAGGGAAATCTGGTTTGGTGAAAACCGCCTTAGCGATTGCTGCGTTGTCAACTTCCCAGTTGGCAACAGCTGTAGACTATGATCAAATCAGTGGCGATTTGCATAAAAATGCAGATGGTACATTAATTTATTCAAAAGGTGAAAAGATGTACACTTTTTATCATCTTGAAAAATTAGCTATTACAGCAGTTAATCCAAATACCACAGCATTGGCATTAGATTTAGATGCAATTGGATTCACGCGTTATTTTGGTACAGCTATTTATACGGGTAATATTATGCGAGGTGGAGTAGTTATTCCGGAATATGGTTTTAATCTTGTCCTAAACAAATATAGTTCCATTAAAGCCACAGGTGAAAATGGCACAGCGATAAAAGTGTTGGATGAGTTTAGAAAGGATAGACATGACCCTGCATTTTTAGCCTTATCTGATGAAGAGAAAGCCAAAAAAATTAAGGGACTTTATCCAAGGCTCTATGCCGATATTAGGATAAACAATTACGGTGCAATATCTTCCGAAAATGGCGATGCCATTGATTTCTCTGCCTTCAATCGTAAAGATTTATTTGGTGAAGTGGTTGAAAAGATTAACCGTAATCGCGGTGAAAAAGTAGGCTCATATGTAGATATTTACGGTGTGATTTCTGCTCCAGAAGATAAGGCAGCATTTATTGGTTCAGATCATGAAGATCGGCTTAGTTTGGAGCTAGGTAGTAAAATTGAAGGCAATATTTACTTAGGTAAAGGTGATGATGAACTTCATTTACGGGGTGGTGATATATCTAAAGTAAAAGTATTAGAGGGCTCTTATAAAAATAACCCTGATGCTTTAGATTATACGGAGGATAATTATCTTGATCTTAGGCAAGAATTAACGGGAAGCAGTGAAAGTGTAGGCACTTACGAAGATAAAGCAATTCGTAATTTTGGAAGAATTAGAATTTGGGAGGAAGGTATTTTAAATTTAACCGGAAATATGACAAGTAATTCTGGTAAAGTTGATTATATTCATATTTATAAAAATGCAGAGTTAAATATTGCCCCTAAAAATACCTCTTCAAATATTCGACTTGATTATAATGTTGGAAACAATCAAGGCATAATTGATCTTTCTAAAAATAATTTGCCTAATGATACTTTAACAATTAGTGGTGATTATGGTAAACCTGAGTGGTATAGTGATGAAAACACTGGTGAACTTCGCGTTAACACCTTCTGGCAAAACCCCGATATCCAACAAACTGATAAACTGATTATTGAAGGCAATCACGAAGGTACCACCACCGTTAAAGCCTACTACCAAGGCAACGAGAGCATTTTCGGTGATGTTACCCGTTCGGATGTAGAGAAAAACGGTGGCTTATTAACCCCTGTGGTGGAAATTAAAGGCGAAGAAAAGGGCAAATTTGAAGGCACTGCCCCAACCACAAACGCAGGAGAAGCCCAATTAGTGCGACATGGCAATAAGTATTATTGGACGTTAACGGCATTAGAACAACCTGCACCGCAGCCTGAACCTATACAACCTGTTCCACAACCAGAACCTGTGCAGCCTGCACCACAACCTGAGCCTGTACAACCTGCACCGCAACCAGAGCCAGTGCAGCCTGCACCACAACCTGATCCTGTTCAGCCAGTGCCGCAACCAGCGGTGCCAGCTAATAACGGTCCGATGATTTATGCGGAACAGATTGCTGGCTATGTACAAACTCAACGCATTGCTAGGGAGGCGTTATTGCAAGAAAACGGTAAATTGCAAACCCGAATGGGCAGCTTGCAAGCACCGTTAACACCGCAAACTTGGGCACGCGTAGGCGGTGGCTATACCCAAGAACAGGGCAAAGATCGTTTAGCTTATAAATCGAAAGCGAAATTTGTGCAAATTGGCTCAGATTTATTCGTGAACAGCAATGAAAATGGCGTTCGCCGTGGCGGTGTGATGGCATCGTTCAACCGTGCGGATAACAAATTCTACGATAAATATCACGCCCAAAATGGCTATATTGTGGCGGATAAATTGGTGGGCAAAGGCAAGTTAGAAACCGCAACACTAGGCTTATATTCCACTTGGTATGGCAATAACGGCTTGTATTTGGACACCACCGCAAATGTGGGCTGGATTGGGGCGAAATACACCGCACAAAACGGCAACAAAGCGAAAAATCACGGCTTCAGCTTTATGGCAAATACCGAAGTGGGCAAAGAAATTGCGATTTCTGCAGATGGCAGATGGAATTTTGTACCACAAGCACAACTCACCTTGCTTAAGACCAAAATGAGCGGATTTAATGACGGCATTCGTGATATAAAATCTACCCATCAAACCGTATTACGCGGACGTGTTGGGGCTGGTGTGAGCTTTAATGCCGAAAAAGGCAAAAACGCCAATAGCTTCTTTGCTTCACTGAATTTGGTGCACGATTTTATGGGCGCAAAAACAGAATTAGAGGTAGGGCGTGACCGTATTACCGAGCGTTATGCCCCAACCTTTGGTGAAGTGAGCATCGGCGGCGTTTTACCATTGGGTAAACAGTTATCGGCACAGGCAAATCTGAATTACACTCGTGCATTAAGCAAAACCAACACTTTGTTTAGCGGCAGCGGTAAGGAAGCTTATCAAGGATATGTTGGTTTGAAATATATTTGGTAATTGTCGTCGGCATATATTTTCCAAAATGGAGGACGACAAGGTTAAAACAAGCGGTCAGAAAATTCTGACCGCTTTGTAAAATTAAGGGCTAAGTTCTAGTGAGCTTAGCCTTTTCTTTTCCTTTTTCTTCTCCCTAGGCTTTTCTTTGTCCTCTTCGATTTTATTCTAGAATAACGCCCAATTATCGAAAACGTTTATGCGAATGTTATGGAGTTTATTCCAATTTTAAAGCTAACATCAAATGGTACTACTGTGACGCCAACAGGTTCGGCAGGTGTAAAAGGGCATTTGGCGAGAGCGTATCGCACTTTTATCTGTCTTACGATCTGCCTGCTGCAATTGTTCGCTTTATTGATTTTGTACAACCTAAATTAATGATCGTGATTGAAACTAAACGCTTTCCATATAATCATCAGACATAATCCAAGATCAAGGATGTTTATACTGGCTGGAGTGTACATGGTTTATCTAAAGTATGAGCCATCAGGGAAATTGTTATGATAGTTCAGCTATTGAAAGTTTTCTGGGAAAAATACAGTCATTGATTTTTAATTATCTCTAAATTAGAGAAGGCATTATGTATAATGAGAAGCTGATAAAAATAAGTTTAAAGAATTTGAGCTCTGTATTATACAGAGCTCAATATTTTAAGTAATTTATGAACAACCCACTTTATGGGAGCAGTTCAAAGTGCGGTATTTTTTATTGAAGTTTTAATTTAGTTAAACATCGCAGAAATAGATTCTTCGTTGCTAATGCGACGAATGGCTTCTGCTAGCATGGAAGAAAGCGTAAGCACGCGAACTTTACCGATCGCTTTCATTTCTTCTGATAGTGGAATGGTGTCAGTCACAACAATTTCATCAATGGCATCGCTGGCTAAGTTTTTGGCTGCTGCACCAGAGAAAACGGCGTGAGTTGCATAAGCAAAAACACGTTTTGCTCCACGTTCTTTTAATGCTTCTGCCGCTTTACAAAGCGTACCGCCAGTATCAATCATATCATCTACCAAAATACAATCACGGTCTGCAACATCACCGATAATATGCATTACTTGTGCTACGTTTGCACGAGGGCGACGTTTGTCAATAATAGCCATATCGGTATCGTTTAATAATTTAGCTACCGCACGAGCACGTACAACACCACCAATATCTGGAGATACAACAATTGGATTTTCAAGATCAGATTTTTTCAAAATATCGTGAATTAAAACTGGAGAACCAAATACGTTGTCTACTGGAATATCAAAGAAACCTTGGATTTGTTCCGCGTGTAGGTCGCAGGTTAAGACACGGTCAATACCAACAGTTGAAAGTAAATCTGCCACAACTTTAGCGGTAATTGGTACACGAGCCGAACGAACACGACGATCTTGGCGAGCATAGCCGAAATAAGGAATCACGGCAGTAATACGACCAGCAGATGCTCGACGTAATGCATCTACCATCACAATCAATTCCATCAAGTTATCATTGGTTGGCGCACAAGTTGATTGGATGATAAATACATCCGCACCACGCACATTTTCATTGATTTGAACTTGGATTTCACCATCGCTGAAACGTGCGACCGTCGCATCGCCTAGTGAAATATATAAACGTTCAGAAATACGTTTTGCAAGTTCAGGTGTTGCATTACCCGCGAAGAGTTTAATGTCAGGCATTTTATAAAACCTCAGGTTTAGATTGTCGATGAGTATAAGTTGATGATAGCTGCTTCAACATTGCGTGCAAGGGAGAAACATTGAGTCCTTTCGCAACAAAGCCAAAAAATGCTTCTGGTTTTTGTCTAAATACCGCTTGCGCTTCTGCTTCATTATCAAATTCAGCAAAAACACATGCTCCCGTTCCTGTTAATCTTGCCGGCGCATATTGTAGCAACCAGTTTAACGCTTTTTCAACGTTTGAATAATGATTTACCACAACTTTTTCGCAATCGTTTACATAAGATTCACTCAAAAGTTGTTCAAGGGATTTTTTCGGTGTATTACGTGGTAAATTTGGATCTTGAAATATGACAGCCGTCGATATTGAATCATCGGGTTTTAATACAACAAACCATTTTTCGGCAGGTTCACAATAAGTGATTTTTTCCCCGACACCTTCAGCAAAAGCAGCGTGTCCATGTACAAATATTGGCACATCCGCGCCTAGAGTTAATCCTAATATTGCCAGTTCATCAATGGATAAATTAGCTTGCCATAAATAATTTAACGCGACTAATGCGGTTGCAGCATTAGACGAACCTCCGCCAACACCGCCTCCCATTGGAAGAATTTTATCTAAATGAATATTTGCACCCAATTGAATATTGGCTTTTTCTTGTAAAAGTTTTGCAGCTCGATAAATCAGATTATCTTCCGTTTTCAGATTTGGAATTTCTGGTGTTAAAAGAATTTGATTGTCTTCTTCACGAATACTAATTTCTAACCAATCGCCGAAATCTAAAAATTGGAAAAGTGTTTGTAATTCATGATATCCGTTCGGCAATTTTCCGTTGATATAAAGAAATAAATTCAGTTTGGCTGGGCTAGGGAAGCGCAATGGCTTCCCATTTGATTGTGTTGTATTTTGACAAAGTGCGGTAGAAAATTGATGTGATTTCATTAATGTATTCATTAGTAAATCCACTCATCCACGCGAATTTTTAGAGTTTGTTTCGTGCTGTCATTTTTTAGCAGAATATTTTCAGGCATCGAATTATTTGAGTGATAAGTGAGATAATCTGCTGTCCATTGAGAACCATCCACATGATAAGTAAATGCGCCAAGTAAATGGTTGGTACCCACTTGATAATCTGCATTTATTGCCGGTTGGCCTTTCAGCCAATACGCTAAGTGTTCTAATGGCACATCCATGCCAATGATCTCTTGTAATAGTAGTTTCGCATTGGCTGCAGATTGTTGATTGCCGTTGTTATCGGAAATTGTCATCCCACTTTGATGCATTTGAATCCAAAGGGTTGATTTACTGATTAAAGAATAGAGTTTAAGCGTATAAGATTTTGGATTTTGGTATTGCCATTCAAAGCGGCTAGAAAAACGTTCTGTAGGACTGATATAACCAATTTGTCCTTTAGCTTGATAGGATTGAATTTTTTGAATCTTTTGTAGATGCTGTTGCCATGTGGCATCCGTTTTATCGATATATTGCACGTTAACTGGACGTTCAGCATCCATCGTACAGGCAGTTAGTATGCTGGTTACAAAAAGTGCGGTGAGAAATTTAAACGTTTTCATATTATTCATCAAGTTAATAAGCTCGCGTATTTTAAGGATTTAGTTTAATTGAGTAAAGTTACTTTTATTTGTTAATTTTTTGGTAATTCGTTTTTGTTTGTTTAACCGCTAAGATTCTTCGTTTCGTCAATTCATTTCTGATTTCTTGTTTCTCAAATCCATCTGCAATAACTTGCTGTACATCTACTTCATTTGCCGCTTGTAATAATTGATTGATGTAATCTATTTGTGGATAGTCTTTATTTTCAAAACCTGTTCTTCCTCGAGTATCAGCTAAACATACTTGTAGAAATTCTTGAAAGCGTTGTGGTTTTCTCCACACATCAAAACGATTAAACAGCGTTATGACGGTTTCAGCTCGAAGCTCAAAGGCTTTGTGAATATGCGTATGAAATTCACAAGTCAGTTCTGCAAGTTCTTGAAAATAACTTGGGACTTTCAAGCGTTTGCACAATATTCTAGTCGGTTTTATGCCAGCTTGCTCATGTCCATAATGATGAGGAAGAATATTTTGAGGTGTAAGAGCCTTGCCAAGATCATGACAAATTGCGGCAAAACGGACCGCACTTTTATTTAGGATAGGATTATTTTCAGTCAAATTAACCGCTTGTTTTAATACCAACATGGTATGAATAAAACTATCCACTTCTGGATGATGTTTTACTGGATTTGGCACGCCATAAAGGGCATCGATTTCAGGAAATAAAACGCTTAATGCACCTGTTTTATGTAAGGTTTCAAAATAAATTTCAGGATTTTTTTCGTTTAAGGCTTTTTCTGTTTCTAGCCAAACGCGTTCCGCCGTGAGATGTTGTAATTCTCCCGATTGGGCAAGTTCCGCCATTAGGGATAGCGTTTCCGAGGCAATTTTAAAACCGAGAGAATGATAACGGGCTGCAAAGCGTGCCACACGCAAGACACGTAAAGGATCTTCTGAAAAAGCAGGAGAAATATGGCGTAAAATTCGATTTTCTAAATCTTGTTTTCCACCATAAGGATCGATAATTTCACCGTCTTCGCTTTGAGCCATCGCGTTAATAGTGAGATCTCGTCGAATTAAATCTTGTTCTAATGTAATTGTTGGGGAGAAATCACAAATAAAGCCAGTGTAACCTGCTCCAGCTTTGCGTTCTGTTCGGGCAAGCGCATATTCTTCTTTTGTTTTAGGATTGAGAAAAACCGGAAAATCTTTGCCTACTTGTTGATAATCGAGAGAGAGTAGCGTAGCAGGGACTGCGCCTACCACAATCCAATCACGATCTTTTACCGGTAAACCCAATAATTGATCGCGAACAGCCCCACCAACCAAATAAACTTTCATTAGTGATTATGCCCAGCCATCGCGACGGCGACGTTTTGGTAAAACATAAGGAATAAGTAAGCCGAAGAGTAAACCTACGCCCAATACTGAACCGCCATAAATAAACCATTGGATTGCAATTTCTCGTTTACCTGCATCAAGCATCGCTTCTAAATCACGATTTTTATTTTTAGTCATTTCAAGTTCACGTTTCAATTGTGAATTTTGTTCTAAAAGATCCGCACTTTGTTGCTCAGCTTGTTTGGTTCGACGTTGCATTTCTACGGTACGCTGTTGCCAATCCCCATCTAAACGACTAAGTTTTAAGGTTAATTCTTGGACTTGAGCTTTTAATTTTGGATTTTCTTCTTTACTACTTGGCGTGCTGCTTAAGTCTGAATTTAAAATCCAAGCTTCACGATTTTTATTGTCGCGAATGAGTGTGTATTTGCCTTGGCGATCTAATACGTTCACCGCTTCACCAGCTTGAATTGAACCTGCAATTTTAAATTGTTCACCGGCACCTCGGCGTAAGAATGTACTGAGATTTTCAGTAACATATTGTGTTTCTGCATGGGCAGTTGCAATACCTGTACCAAGTAAGGCGCAAGATAAAAGTGTATTGTAAATTTTTTTCATGCTTTCTCCTTAAAAATAAAAATAACAAAAGTGCGGCTGAATAAACCGCACTTTTTGTTGCAATAAATTAATTAAACACCGCACGCAGTAAATAGAAGATAATAATTGCGAAGAATGCGCCGGCTGGTAAAGTGATTATCCAAGAACTAATGATGTTTCGGATAACCGTTAAATTGAGTGCCGCGATACCGCGAGCAAAACCGATACCTAAAATTGCCCCAACAAGTGTTTGTGTTGTTGAGATCGGCAAGCCTGTACCAGATGCAACTACAACCGTCATCGCAGTGGCAAATTGAGCTGCAAAGCCACGGCTTGGGGTTAAATCGGTGATCCCAGATCCAACAGTCGCCATCACTTTTTGTCCCATAGTAATTAAGCCCACAGCAATACCTAATGCACCTAGTGGTAAAATCCACCAAGTTAAGGCTCCGCCTGAAACAATTTTACCGCCTTGTTCTACGATTGATACCACTGCTGAAAGTGGGCCAATTGCATTGGCTACATCATTCGAACCATGAGCAAAAGCCATCGCACAGGCTGTTAATAACATTAAAATGCTGAAGACTTTTTCTACGGCACCAAAAGTACCTTTGCTTGCAGATTGAGTGAATGTTTTGCTTTTAAAATAGAAATGGAAAAACAGCATACCTACAAGGCTAATGACAAGTGAAATGACTAAAGTTTCTTTATTGGAAAGATTTAAACCAACATGTTTTAAACCTTTTGTCATGGTTACGATACACAACACAAATACGGTTATCCCCATGTAATAAGGACCATATTTTTGTGCATTTTTTAGAGGATGTTCGGTATCAAAAATAAGTTTTTGCGTACTTGCAAAGATTGCATAGGCGAGAATACCTGCAATGACAGGCGTGATGAACCAGCTACCAACGATGCTACCAATATTTGACCAATCTACTGCGCCAGGGCCAATCGTAATGCACGCAAACCCAATAATTGCACCGATAATAGTGTGAGTACCAGAAACTGGCCAGCCCATTTTGGTTGCGATAAATAACCAAGCGCCAGATGCAAATAAAGCAGAAAGCATACCCAGTGCCAAAATATCGGGCGTATCAACAAATTGCATTGGATCGATTACGCCACTTTTAATCGTTTCTGTTACTTCACCACCGGCTAGATATGCGCCAGCAGATTCAAAAATTAACGCGATAATAATTGCTTGTTTGGCTGTTACAGTACCGGATCCTACAGATGTACCCATTGAGTTTGAAACATCATTGGCTCCAATACCGAAAGCCATAAAAAAGCCGAAGGCTGCTGTAATCCACACCAACCATGAACCATATTGACTAATAACTTCCATAGTTAATTTCCTATGTTTTGTTGATTATGAACGCGCCAGCATTAATTCAATACGTGAGCCAACACGTTGTGCTTGGTCAGCTAGCACACCAACCCATTCAATAATTTTATATAAGAACATCACATCAATTGGGTTATAACGGCTTTCTATGGTGTAAAGCATTTTACGTAATTTGATCTGCATTTGGTCGGTATCATCTTCAATTGCATCGAGTTCTTGAATCATATCGTTAACTAATTTTAGTTCGCGGCCTTTAAAACCGGTTTCTAAAAGTTGATCCATTTCTTCGATTACTCGATGAGCTTGATGAATAGCATCTAAACTACGTTTTACGTAACGTAAGAATTCTTCCTGCATTTCTTCAGGAATACCAAATTGACGACCAATCATGCGCCCTGCAATATCTTTAGCAAAATTGGCTAACTTATCTTGTTGCGTGACTAATTCTAAGAGATCAGTACGATCGATAGGTAAGAATAAACCACGTGGCAATTTCAAACGAATCTCACGTTTCAAGCTATCTGCTTCGCGTTCACGCTGAGAGATTTCTAAACGTTTTTCTTCCGCTTTTTCCCAATCCTTTGAGAAGGTAGTTTCAAAAAAAGGAATTAAAAGATCGCTACATTCAGTGACTTTTTCCGAATGCTTTTGCAATGGTTTTAAAGGCGAATGGGCAAATAATCCGAGAATATTATTCATTGCCATAAGTGATTTACTCCATAAGGGGTTAAAAATTCGTGCGCATATTACCCGATTTTTATTAATAATTAAATGTATTTTAGGGGGCGCTCCCTTCACTGAAAAGGAAAAGCCAAATTTTTCATCTTTTCAATGTATCATTAATATTTCTTACAACGCGATGAGCCGTATTTACTACCGCCAGGCAAGCATTCACAGGCTTCACCATCGCGATCTCGATCCAAATGATAAGCATGGTGGTTTTCATAATAGCGTTGTGCTTCTTCTTGTGTATTAAAATCTGAACAACGAACGCCAGCATTTATAGGCAATGTGATGCTTAGAAGCATAGAAAATAGAAACAATTTTTTCATAGAGATCCTTTATTAATTCGTTATTTAAAATTAAGTCAAATTATAGCCCTTTATATCTATTTTACGATGTTTAATTTAAAGGAATATAAATCTATAAAACGCTTGATTTATCTATTTTTATCTGTATATTTGAACAGTTTTAAGTTGAAGGGAGTATAATTTTATGAGTAATGAAATTGAAATCAAATTAGCGGTATCTGACCAAGCATTTAATGAATTAGAAGAACATTTAAAATACTTTACTTGTTTAGCGCATAAAAAACAGTTTCTGAGCAATACTTATTATGATTATCCTGATCATTTCCTTGCTAAACGAAAGATGGGATTACGTATTCGTCAAGAAGATCAGGAACTTACATTAACGCTTAAAACCAACGGCGAAGTTGTTGGTGGATTGCATAGTCGCCCAGAATATAATTTACCATTAACCGAAAAAGAAACGCCAACTAATGCCCAATTAAGAGAGCTCTATCCTTTTGAACAATTACCTAGCTCTACACTACAACCTATTTTCTCCACAGATTTTAACCGCACTTTTTGGTTAGTTAAATTTCAACAATCCAAAATTGAAGTGGCGTTCGATCAAGGCAAAATTATTGCAGGCGAATCTGAGCAACCTATTTGTGAGATTGAGTTTGAATTGAAATCTGGCAATGTGCAGGATCTTTTTGATTTTGTAGAAACCTTGCCTTTCGAAAGAGATATTTATTTTAGTAGCGCAAGTAAAGCGAAGCGTGGTTATTTGCTGGGCTCAAAACAATTTTTAACAGATTGGTTAAATAAATGGCGTGATTTCTTAAAAGAAGAACGAGAAGAAAGTGCGGTAGATTTTTGTGTAAAATTTAATTCCGTGTTGAAAATGGAACAGAAACTTTTAGAAGAAACCTTATCCTTTTCTCCCGCATTTTTTAGCCAAGATTTTATGAAAACAGTGGAGCGAGTTGGGGCATTTTTTAATCTTTATCATTATTATGATGAAAATGGAAAAATCCTAGAAGCGGTGGCAACAGAAAAACAAAAAGAAACGCTTTTACCAGCTTTGTTAGAAAGCAATCAGAGAATTTTTGCTGAAATTCGTGATTTGATTCGTTTTCATAGTGAAACGAAAGACAATAAAAAAACTATTGAAAAATTGACCACACTTTTGAAAAGTCGAGTTTATTTTGAGCGAATGATCAAATTAATGAGATTCTCGGCATAATGCGAATCAACCGTGCAAATGGGTAAGCTATATTTCTAAGCATTATGTAAGCTTGCCCTGAATAATATAATGATATTTAGCTGTAGGTATATGAATACTCGGTTAAAGGATGAGAAGGATAAAAAATGGCTAAAGCCCCGAAAACAGCTTATGTATGTAACGATTGTGGTGCGGAGTTTTCTCGTTGGCAAGGGCAATGCTCGGCTTGTAAAGCGTGGAATACAATTACGGAAGTGCGGTTAATTTCCACGGCAAAATCAAAAAATGATCGTTTTAGTGGCTACGCGGGTGAAACTCAGGCAAAAATTCAAACGCTATCTGAAATTAGTTTGCAAGAAACACCTCGTTTTTCCAGTGGCTTTAATGAATTAGATCGGGTTCTGGGCGGCGGGATCGTACCGGGTAGTGCGATTTTAATTGGTGGGCATCCTGGTGCTGGGAAAAGTACCTTGTTATTACAAGTCATGTGTGGTTTAGCGAAAAACATGACCGCACTTTATGTGACGGGAGAGGAATCGTTACAACAGGTTGCGATGCGTGCAAGTCGATTGGGATTGCCAAACGATCAATTAAAAATGTTGTCAGAAACCTCTGTGGAACAGATTTGTAATTTAGCGGATCAATTAAAACCGCAAATTATAGTGGTGGACTCGATCCAAGTAATGCATTTGGCGGATATTCAATCATCGCCAGGAAGTGTGGCACAAGTGCGTGAATGTGCTTCTTTCCTCACTCGTTATGCGAAAACCCGCCAAGTCGCCATTATTATGGTGGGGCATGTAACGAAAGACGGAACACTTGCCGGGCCGAAAGTGTTAGAGCATGCCATTGACTGTTCATTACTATTAGAAGGCGAAGCCGATTCTCGCTATCGTACCTTGCGTAGCCATAAAAACCGTTTTGGTGCGGTGAATGAATTAGGTGTATTTGGTATGACCGAGCAAGGCTTGCGAGAAGTAAAAAATCCATCGGCGATCTTTTTAAGTCGCGGGGATGAGATTACATCGGGCAGCTCTGTTATGGTACTTTGGGAAGGAACACGCCCTCTTTTAGTTGAAATTCAGGCTCTAGTGGATCATTCAATGCTAGCGAATCCTCGCCGTGTTGCGGTGGGATTAGAGCAAAATCGCTTAGCACTATTATTGGCGGTGTTACATCGACATGGCGGCTTGCAAATGGCCGATCAAGATGTCTTTGTAAATGTCGTTGGTGGTGTAAAAGTCAGTGAAACAAGTGCGGATTTGGCTTTGTTGCTTGCGTTAATTTCTAGTTTCCGTAATCGCCCCTTGCCACAAGATTTAGTGATTTTTGGCGAGGTGGGATTAGCGGGCGAAATTCGTCCAGTACCAAGTGGGCAAGAGCGTATTAGTGAAGCGGCAAAGCATGGTTTTAAACGTGCGATTGTTCCTTTTGGTAACAAGCCGAAAAGTGCGGTTGAAAATATGCAAGTTTTTACGGTAAAGAAACTTTCCGATGCGTTAGCCGTGTTGGATAATTTCTAAATACTTCCATTAGAGATAATTAATAGCCTCAATGGAAATAAATTATCTAATTCCGTTGTAGTGAAAAAATTAGCAAAATTTGTTAAAATAAACATACTTTTTATTCAAAGAAAAATAAGAAAATGGAAAAAAAACTGAATAAAGCGCTGGATGCGATTGATATAAAAATTCTTAATGAATTACAACGCAACGGTAAAATTTCTAATATTGATTTGTCGAAAAAAGTAGGGCTTTCACCCACGCCTTGTTTAGAACGTGTTAAACGTTTAGAAAAACAAGGTGTGATTATGGGATATCGCGCATTGTTGAATCCCGAATTATTGGAAGCACCTTTGCTTGTGATCGTGGAAATTACGTTAGTTCGTGGAAAACCTGATATATTTGAGGAATTTAATGCTGCGATTCAAGAGTTGGAAGAAATTCAAGAATGCCATTTGGTATCGGGCGATTTTGACTATTTATTAAAAACTCGTGTTGCCGACATGGCCGAATACCGAAAATTGCTGGGGACGACATTATTGCGTTTACCTGGTGTAAATGACACTCGCACTTATGTTGTGATGGAAGAAGTAAAACAAACCAATTTCCTTGTATTGAAATAATATGATTAAACAAATAACTGAACGATTTACACCCAGACAGTATTTAGCTGAACTTTTGCTTGGATTAACCGCACTTTTTGGGCTTTATTTAATTATTGCTTGGTCAAGTTATACTCCGCTTGATAATTCTTGGGCAACGGCTGGTGCGCATGGTGAAACAATTAATAAAGTCGGCGCATTTGGTGCGTGGATTATCGATCTTTCTTTTGTTTTCTTAGGCTATGTCGCCCATGTTATTCCTTTTACAGTTTTTTTGGTACCTGTCTATTTATTGAAAACAAAAGCAGTTAAAAACCTTTCCTGTACTCGAATTATTTTACGTGGTTTTGGCTTTACCATGTTGATTATTGGGCTTTGCGTAATGAGTATGTTGCTTTTGCAAAGTAATGCCTTTTATTTAAGTGGTGGTGTATTGGGCGGTTCACTTGTTGTAAATTGGCTTTATCCAGCATTAGGTAAATTCGGAGCAGTTTTAATTGGTTTTACAGTTGCTTTAATCGGTTTTATTTTTTGCTCTGGCGCCTCATTAATTCGACTGATTGTGGCCTTTTATCATTGGTTGACAATGAAAAATGAGCAGGAAGAAAGTGTTGAGCAAGAAAAAACAACAGAAGAATTAGAGCAAATCGTGATTGTAAAATCAGATAGTTCAGAAATAGAAAATTTAGATCAAAATAATCTTAATGTAGAACAAAATAGTGAGATTGAAACTCAAAAATCGTCTTTAGAGGCAGAAGACAACTCAGTTAAGCAACCTTCGCATTTAATTAATATTCATGGTTTAAATCCAGAGGTTTCTATCAAATCAGAATATGAAGTTTCTCTTGAAGAGAGTGTAAAACCTCAGTTTTCTCTTGAGTTTGAATCGGAAACCTTGCCCAGTGTGAATTTATCGAGCGACGCGCATGGACAAACAGTAAGTAAAAATGATTTTGTGCCAGTGTGGAATAAACCGATAAAGCCAGCTGTTCAGGATAATGTCTCAATGAATCAAAGTGCGGATGATTTTACTAAGGTTTCCTTGCTTACAAATGATGAAATGCCAACAGTTTCATTAAAACCCACTGATGAATCCTTGAATACTGAAATGGAGGATAATAATTTTAATGCTCAAGCTGATGAAAAAGTACGCTTGGGTGATGATGAATTGAAATTTAACGTATCCTTACAGGATGATATAAGGGATGTCCAATTAGACAAAAATCAAGAAGAATCGCCTAACTATAAAGGTTATAGCGGTAGCTTGATTCATCCTGCATTCCAACAGCAAACAACTAAACGTGAAAAGCCTAGTACACCGTTACCAAGTTTAGATTTATTATCAAAACATCCCGCAGTGGAACAAAATATTACACAAGAAGAAGTTTTTGAAACGTCTCAACGTATTGAGCAACAATTACGTAATTTTAATGTGAAAGCGACTGTAAAAGATGTGCTTGTTGGCCCAGTTGTCACTCGCTATGAATTAGAATTACAACCTGGGGTGAAAGCGTCAAAAGTAACGAGTATTGATACCGATTTGGCGCGTGCATTAATGTTCCGCTCGATTCGTGTGGCAGAGGCTATTCCTGGAAAGCCTTATATTGGTATTGAAACACCTAATCTTCATCGTCAAATGGTGCCATTACGTGACGTGTTAGATAGCAGCGAATTCCGTGATACTCATGCCACTTTGCCAATGGCTTTAGGTAAAGATATTAGCGGAAAGGCTGTGATTGTTGATTTAGCGAAAATGCCACATTTATTAGTGGCAGGTTCCACGGGATCAGGTAAGTCTATTGGTGTGAATACGATGATTCTAAGTTTACTTTATCGTGTTCAACCAGAGGATGTGAAATTCATTATGATTGATCCTAAAACTGTTGAATTTGGGGCTTATAACGATATTCCACACTTGATAACTCCTGTTGTAACAGATATGAAAAAAGCGGCTAATGCGTTGCGTTGGTGTGTAGATGAAATGGAACGCCGTTATCAGTTGCTTTCAGCTCTACGTGTACGTAATATTGAAGGCTTTAACGAAAAAATTGATGAATATGACGCAATGGGAATGCCTGTGCCGAATCCAATTTGGCGACCTGGCGATACAATGGATACTATGCCTCCCGCATTGAAAAAATTGAGTTATATTGTGGTTATTATTGATGAACTTGCCGATTTAATGATGGTGGCGGGGAAGCAAATCGAAGAACTCATTGCCCGATTGGCTCAAAAAGCGCGAGCTATTGGTATCCATTTAATTTTAGCCACACAACGCCCTTCTGTCGATGTGATTACAGGTTTAATTAAAGCAAATATTCCAAGTCGCATTGCCTTTACGGTGGCTAGTAAAATTGACTCACGCACTATTCTTGATCAAGGGGGCGCAGAAGCCCTTTTAGGGCGTGGAGATATGCTTTATTCGGGGCAAGGTTCATCTGATTTAATCCGCGTACACGGAGCCTATATGAGTTATGATGAAGTCATCAATATTGCCGATGATTGGCGAGCGCGTGGTAAGCCTGATTATATCGATGGCATTTTAGAAAGCTCAGACGATGAAGATAATGCAGAAAAAGGAATATCAAGTGGTAGAGAATTAGATCCACTCTTTGATGAAGTAATGGATTTTGTTATTAATACCGGTACAACTTCAGTATCTTCTATTCAACGTAAATTCAGCGTAGGTTTTAACCGAGCTGCTCGTATTATGGATCAAATGGAAGAACAAGGAATTGTTAGCCCAATGCAAAATGGTAAGCGTGAGATTTTATCGCGTCGTCCGGAATACTAATTTAAAAGGAAAGTAAAATGAAAAAAACAACGTTAAAATTTGCCGCACTTGCCTTACTTGGTTTGAGTAATTTGGCATTGGCTGATGCGGCAAGTGAATTGCAAATGCGTTTAGCTAAAGTCGATGTGTTAAGCGCAGAATTTGTGCAAACAGTGACTTCTGGAAGTGGCAAAAATGTTCAACAGGGAAGTGGCAAACTTCAAATTAAACGCCCAAATTTATTCCGGATGGATACTAAAACTCCTCAAGAAACCCAGATTATTTCTGATGGTAAAACCTTATGGTTCTACGATCCATTTGTGCAACAAGTAACAGCACAATGGGTGAAGGATGCCGTGAATAACACACCATTCGTATTGCTTACAAGTAATGATAAAAGCCATTGGGATCAATATTCGGTCATGCAACAAGTGGATACTTTCGTATTGAAACCTAAATCTTCAAAAAGTAATATCAAGCAATTTGATATTCGCGTCGATGCCAATGGCGTATTAAGAAATTTCAGTACGACCGAGAAAGATGGGCAAACCAATCTTTATGTTTTACGTAACATTACTAATCAAACCTTGTCTGATAGCTTGTTCCAATTCAAGCCAGAAAAAGGCGTTGAAGTGGATGACCAACGTAAAAAATAACAAATGATTATTTGAAATAAGGGCGTAGAAATACGCCCTTCAATTTTGTGAGAAATAAACATGTCTAACCTCAATTTTGATTTTGCCGAAAATGATTTTCGTCCACTGGCAGCCAAGATGCGTCCAACGAGTCTAGAGCAGTATTTTGGGCAAACTCATCTTATTGGTGAAGGTAAGCCGCTGCGTAAAGCTATTCAAGCTGGGCATATTCATTCTATGATTTTTTGGGGACCACCAGGTACGGGAAAAACAACGCTCGCAGAAATTATTGCGCAGCGTATTAATGCAGAAGTTGAGCGAATTTCTGCGGTGACGAGTGGTATCAAAGAAATTCGAGAAGCTATTGATCGTGCAAAACAAAATCGTCTTGCAGATCGTAAAACCATCTTGTTTGTAGATGAAGTCCATCGTTTTAATAAAAGCCAGCAAGATGCATTTTTACCGCACATTGAAGACGGAACCGTTATTTTCATTGGGGCTACAACAGAAAATCCCTCTTTTGAGCTAAATAATGCGTTGCTTTCTCGTGCCCGAGTGTATGTGCTGAAATCACTCACAACGGCTGAAATTGAACAAGTTTTGCAGCAAGCTGTAGAAGATCCTGAACGAGGATTGGGTAAAGAGCGGTTAATTTTAGAAGAGAATTTACTGAAAGTACTTGCCGAATATGTTAATGGAGATGCGCGATTAGCCTTGAATTGCCTCGAATTAATGGTGGATATGGCGGATGAAACAGAAAATGGAAAGAAAATTGACCGCACTTTATTAAAAGAAGTCTTAGGCGAACGCCAAGCGAGATTTGATAAACAAGGCGATCGTTTCTACGATTTGATTTCCGCGCTACATAAATCTGTTCGAGGTTCTGCACCAGATGCTGCATTGTATTGGTATGCACGAATTTTAACGGCAGGTGGTGATCCTTTATATGTTGCGCGCCGATTACTTGCTATTGCTTCAGAAGATGTGGGAAATGCCGATCCTCGCGCTATGCAAGTCGCATTGGCTGCATGGGATTGCTTTACTCGAGTGGGCGCTTATGAAGGGGAGCGAGCCATTGCTCAAGCCATTATCTATCTTGCAATTGCGCCAAAAAGTAATGCGGTTTATACCGCATTTAACACGGCGAAACAGCAAGCGAAAGATTTACCCGATTATGATGTTCCACCACATTTACGTAATGCGCCGACTAATTTAATGAAAGAACTTGGCTATGGTGCTGAATATCGTTATGCTCATGATGAACCTAATGCTTATGCGGCAGGTGAAAATTATTTCCCGCCTGAATTAAAAGACACTCAATATTATTTTCCGACGAATAGAGGTATGGAAATTCAGATTAAGGAAAAACTAGAACGATTACGTCAGCAAGATAAAAGTGCGGTGAAAAAACGGTATAAATAATCTTTATTTAGGATTTTTTTAGAATGGAATGAAAGTGCGGTTAATTTTGAAAACTTTTTTGAAATTTACCGCACTTTTTAATTTAACCTCTTAAGCAGATTTTCTCAAATTCACTAAAGAATGTTGGAAAGGTTTTGGCAGTACATTTGGGATCTAAAATCGTCACTGGTGTATTGGACAGAGCGATTAGAGAAAAACACATTGCCATCCGGTGATCGTTATAAGTTTCAATATCAGCATGTTTAAACTGATTGAGCGCAAGTGGTTGAATACGAATAAAATCTTCACCTTCTTCGACTTCTTCACCGACTTTACGTAATTCGGTTGCCATTGCTGTTAAACGATCTGTTTCTTTCACGCGCCAGTTATAAATATTTCGAATGACGGTTTCCCCTTTAGCAAAAAGAGCAGCGGTCGCAATCGTCATTGCGGCATCTGGAATGTGGTTCATATCCATATCAATGCCATGCAATTCAGCACGTTCGGCTTGAATAAAATCCTCTCCCCAAGTGATTTTTGCTCCCATTTTTTCTAAGACATCAGCAAATAAACGATCGCCCTGAATAGAATTTTTGCCAATTCCCGTTACTTTTACTTTTCCTTTAATGGCGCCAGCTGCGAGAAAGTAAGATGCTGATGAGGCATCGCCTTCTACCAAATATTTTCCAGGTGAAATGTAGGATTGATTTCCCTTAACTTGAAATTTTTGGTAGTGATGGTTTTCAACGTGAATACCAAAATCTCGCATCATCGCAAGGGTGATGTCAATATAAGGCTTAGAGACTAGTTCACCGATAATTTCGATTTCTGTGTCATTTTCTGCAAGTGGCGCAGACATTAAAAGTGCGGTCAAAAATTGGGATGAAATAGAGCCATCAATTTTGACATTTCCACCTTTTATTCCTTTGTTGAGAATTGCGACTGGAGGATAACCTTCATTTTCTAAGTAGCGAATATCAGCCCCCGCTTGGCGTAGCGCATCGACCAAATGAAGAATAGGTCGTTCTTTCATACGAGGCTCGCCAGTTAAGATGATTTCGTTTTCGGTACTTCCTTTTAAGCAAAGTGCTGCGGTTAATGGACGCATTGCCGTCCCCGCATTGCCAAGAAAGAGAGAAAGATTGTTCTGTATATTGAATGCTCCGCCCAATCCCTCTATTTCACAAATAGTTTTGTCATCAGAAAGTTGGTAGCGTACACCTAACGCTTTGAGGGCGTTAAGCATATGTCGAATATCATCGCTATCTAATAAATTTGTTACTTTTGTTGTGCCTTTAGCTAAGGCAGCTAAGAGTAATGCGCGATTCGATAAACTTTTAGAACCCGGTAAATTAATTGTTCCTTCAACCGCACTTATTGGCGCAAGGGTGATTTTTTCCATTACAACACCACCGTTTTATTTTTATAAACGAAAATTCTATCGTGTAAAGCAAGATCAAGGGCGCGACTTAACACGGTTTTTTCCACATCACGACCAGCGCGCATCATTGCTTCAGCGCTATAAGTATGATCCACATTAATGACATTTTGCATAATGATTGGGCCTTGATCCAATTCATTATTAATGAAATGTGCTGTTGCACCGATAATTTTTACACCTCGTTCATAGGCTTGTTGATAAGGTTTTGCGCCAATAAAAGCAGGTAAGAATGAATGGTGGATATTAATCACCCGATTTGGATAACGAGCGACAAATTCAGGATTTAGCACACGCATATATTTAGCGAGAACAATATAATCTGGAGTGTATTCATCAATTTTTTCAGCTAATAATTTATCGTGCTCAATACGAGTTAAGCCTTCATGGCTAACCAAATGAAACGGAATATTAAAACGCTCAACGAGTTCGCGTAAATTATCATGGTTGCCAATCACTGCTGTAATTTCTACATCAAGCGCACCATAATAATTTTTCATTAAAATATCTCCGAGGCAGTGAGCTTCTTTGGTGACTAAAATAACAATTCGTTTATGTTGTGTACCAATTAATCGACAATGCGTTCCTTCCGGTAAGCTATATTTTAGATCTTCTAATAAAGTAGCTTCGTTAAAGATACCTTCCAATTCTGTACGCATAAAGAAATGTTTGGTTTCAAAATCTACAAATTCATTATTATGCAGAATGTTTAGTTGATGTTTGTAACAAATGTTGGTTATTTTAGCTATTAGGCCTTTATCATCGGGACAATCGGTGAGTAATATTTTTTTTTCGATCATAATGTTGTGTGCTACGTTTAGATAAAAAAATAGAACCCATAAAAATGGGTTCTAGTTTCAAATAGAAAAATTAAATTTCGAAATCAGATAATGATTTACCAGAATTCAATGCATTTTGAATTGGGCGTGGTGTGCGGCCTTGGCCAGTCCATGTTTTACGCTCGCCATTTTCATCAATAAAGGCATATTTTGCTGGGCGAGGTGGACGTTTTGCTCTAGCAGATGTTGCTGCTGTACCAAACATCTCTTGTAATTCTTCAGGTGTAATACCTTCTTTTTCCATTAATTCTTTATATTTAGCTAAACGTTCTTTTCGCTCTGTTTCTGCTTTAATTAATTCTGCTTCATTAGCACGTTTCTCTTCAACCGCAGTTTGTAATTTTTCAAGAGCACTTTCCGCTTGTTCTAAAGTTAATTCGCGCACCGCCGCACGTAAACTACGAAGATTTGTCAAACCTTTTGCTAATTCGCTCATAATAAACCTCGATAAAATAATCTTGTGTGTGGAAAACTTATTTAATAATAGGGAAAATAATATTTATTGTAAATATCTATTTTAAATAAATGGTCGGAGCAGGTATATATCTTTAAATTTATTTTTGTTTATTTTTTATATTTTTAATTCAATCTAATAAAATTTTTTATAAAACTTGTTGGCATTTGGATTTTTTTACGGTAATCTCTTGAATCACTACAAAAGTAGAGGTGCAATCATTATAAGTATTTTTTCAGAGTGGATAACGATGAAGAAAAAAGAAAGGAATGATTGCCGAAATCAAACAAAAGTCGTTTTGTTTGGTTGGTGGCGTACTTGAAAGGGGCGACACTGTCATAGTTTTTTTGATTAACTATGGAGCGCTACGGTTGTTCTGGTCTTATTCTGTCCTTTGCTTTCCGTTCTCTCCATTAATTGTAGGTATCTCTTAATGGAACTTATCGATTTTTCATCCTCAGTTTGGTCAATCATTCCAGCTTTATTAGCGATTGTCTTGGCCATTGCAACTCGTCGTGTATTGGTGTCTCTCAGTGCAGGGATTATTGTTGGTGCGTTAATGTTAGGTGGCTGGAATATTGGCTCATCTTTCAGTTATCTATCAGGCAACGTGATTTCACTTGTTTATGCTGATGGCGCAATCAACTCTAATATGAACATTGTCTTGTTCTTATTATTGCTTGGAGTTTTAACCGCACTTTTAACTGTATCAGGTAGTAATCGTGCGTTTGCTGAATGGGCACAAAACCGTATTAAAGGTCGTCGTGGTGCTAAATTATTAGCTGCATCATTAGTTTTTGTTACTTTTATTGACGATTATTTCCACAGTCTTGCTGTAGGCGCAATTGCTCGTCCAGTGACAGATCGTTTTAAAGTTTCTCGTGCGAAACTTGCTTATATTTTGGATTCAACGGCAGCGCCGATGTGTGTAATGATGCCAGTTTCAAGTTGGGGCGCATACATTATTACCTTAGTAGGCGGTTTATTAGCGACTTATTCGATCACGGAGTACACACCAATTGGCGCATTCGTGGCTATGAGCTCAATGAACTTCTATGCAATTTTCTCAATTATCATGGTGTTCTTTGTGGCATATTTTTCCTTTGATATTGCTTCAATGGCACGTCATGAAAAATTAGCTTTGGAAAATTCTGAAGATGAATTAGAAGAAGAAACGGGTGCAAAAGGTCACGTACGTAATCTCGTATTACCTATCTTAGTTTTAATTTTTTCAACGGTTACAATGATGATTTACACTGGTGCATCAGCATTAGCAGCGGATGGTAAAGAATTTAGCATTTTAGGTGCGTTTGAAAATACTGTTGTTGGAACTTCTTTAGTTGTGGGTGGTACTTGCTCAATTCTAGTTTCTACTTTATTAATTATTCTTGATCGTCAAGTAAGTGTTCCAGAATATGCACGCTCTTGGGTTGCAGGTATTAAATCAATGGCTGGTGCTATTGCGATTTTATTCTTTGCGTGGACAATTAATAAAGTTGTTGGTGATATGCAAACTGGTAAATATTTATCTTCTCTAGTTTCAGGTAATATCCCAATGCAATTCTTACCAGTAATTTTATTTATTCTTGGTTCTGCAATGGCATTCTCAACTGGTACTAGCTGGGGGACATTCGGTATTATGTTACCAATTGCAGCGGCTATGGCTGCAAATGCGGCGCCAGAATTATTACTCCCTTGTTTATCAGCAGTAATGGCGGGGGCTGTATGTGGTGACCATTGTTCGCCAGTATCGGATACAACGATTTTATCTTCAACTGGTGCAAAATGTAACCATATGGATCATGTGACAACTCAACTTCCTTATGCAGCGACAGTTGCAGCCGCAACGGCTATCGGTTACATCGTGGTAGGTTTCACTTATTCAGGTTTAGCAGGTTTTGCTGCGACAGCGGTTTCATTATTTTTAATCGTATTTGCAGTGAAAAAACGTTAAAAATGTGATCTTGCTCAAAAATCTAAATAAAATATAAAATTTTGATAAATTTATAAAATGCGACATAAGGTCGCATTTTTTTGTTTTTTAATTTTATTTTTTTTATAAAAATCTAAGTTTTTGCTATTGTTTGATTTTTTATTCTGTTTTGTTTGTGTTTTTAGCTGTTGTACAGACTAGACAAAAACTTTTTGCTTAGTATGATGTAAATCATTGATACAAAGCATGGGCACTTTTGAAAAGTGCGGTTCGTTTTAGGAGTAAAAAATGAAGAAGTTATCTGGCGCAGAGATGGTGGTTCAATCTTTACGCGATGAAGGCGTAGAGTATTTATTTGGTTATCCAGGTGGGGCAGTATTAGATATTTATGATGCGATCCATACACTAGGTGGTATTGAACATATTTTAGTTCGTCATGAACAAGCGGCTGTGCACATGGCGGATGGCTATGCACGTTCTACAGGTAAAGTTGGATGTGTGTTAGTGACTTCGGGGCCCGGAGCAACAAATGCAATCACTGGTATTTTAACGGCTTATACAGATTCTGTGCCTATGGTCATTATTTCTGGTCAGGTCATGAGTAATTTAATTGGCCGAGATGCATTCCAAGAATGTGATATGGTGGGGATTTCTCGTCCTGTTGTAAAGCATAGCTTTATTGTCAAAAAAGCGGAAGATATTCCATCTATTTTGAAAAAAGCTTTTTATATCGCATCAACTGGTCGTCCAGGTCCTGTTGTGGTGGATATTCCAAAAGATACCGTAAATCCGAATTTTAAATATCCTTATGAATACCCTGAATCTGTAGAGTTACGCTCTTATAATCCAACAGTAAATGGGCACAAAGGCCAAATTAAAAAAGCATTAAAAGCACTTTTAGTGGCGAAGAAACCAATTCTTTTCGTTGGTGGTGGCGCGATTGCTGCTGAATGTAGTCAACAGTTAATTCAGTTTGCACAACGTTTAAATTTACCAGTTACCTCATCATTAATGGGATTAGGGGCTTATCCAAGTACGGATAAACAATTCCTTGGCATGTTAGGGATGCACGGTACTTTTGAAGCTAATACGGCAATGCACGAAAGTGATCTTATTTTGGGGATTGGCGTTCGTTTTGATGATCGCACAACAAATAATTTAGAAAAATATTGCCCAAATGCAAAAGTGATTCATATTGATATTGATCCAACCTCGATTTCTAAAAATGTCCCAGCAGCGATTCCAATTGTTGGAAATGCAAAAAATATATTGGAAGAATTTTTGAGTTTATTGAATGAAGAGGGATTGAAATCTCAAACGGATCTTGAAAGTTGGTGGCAAGAAATCAACCAATGGAAAGCAAAAAAATGTTTGGAATTTGACCGCACTTCTGGCGTGATTAAACCTCAACAAGTTATGGAAGCGGTATATCGTCTTACTAAAGGACAGGCGTATGTGGCTTCTGATGTAGGGCAACATCAAATGTTTGCTGCGTTACATTATCCATTCGATGAGCCTCGTCATTGGATTAACTCTGGTGGCGCGGGCACAATGGGATTTGGTTTACCCGCGGCATTAGGCGTGAAATTGGCTCATCCGGAAGGAACAGTTGTTTGTGTGACTGGCGATGGAAGTATTCAAATGAATATTCAAGAGCTTTCTACGGCAACGCAGTATAGCATTCCAGTTGTCATTATTTGTTTGAACAATCATTTCTTAGGAATGGTAAAACAATGGCAAGACTTGATTTATTCTGGTCGTCATTCGCAAACCTATATGAATTCCTTGCCTGATTTTGTGAAATTGGCTGAATCTTACGGTCATGTCGGTATAAAAATTGCTACGCCCGATGAACTTGAAAGTAAATTGCAAGAAGCATTCAGCATTAAAAATAAATTAGTATTTGTAGATATTAATGTAGATGAATCTGAGCATGTGTATCCAATGCAAATTCGTGGTGGCGCAATGAATGAAATGATTTTAAGTAAACCTCAAGAGGAGACAAACTAATGCGTAGAATTTTATCTGTTTTACTCGAAAATGAGTCTGGTGCTTTATCGCGTGTTGTTGGTTTATTCTCCCAACGTGCTTTTAATATTGAAAGTTTGACAGTGGCGCCAACGGATGATCCAACACTTTCTCGAATGACTATTGAAGCAGTGGGCGATGCTCAAGTATTGGAACAAATTGAGAAACAACTCCATAAATTAGTGGATGTGTTTAAAGTGATTAATTTGAGTGAGCAAGAGCATATAGTCCGTGAAATTGTTTTAGCGAAGGTGAGAGCAGTGGGTTCATCTCGCGATGAGATTAAACGTTTAACCGATATTTTCCGTGGTCAAATTGTAGATGTCACACCTAAATCTTACACGATCCAATTAAGTGGAACCAAAGACAAAATTGACGCATTCATTTCTGCGTTGAAAGAAGAAACTACATTGTTGGAAATTGTTCGTTCTGGCTTGATTAGTGTGTCTCGTGGAGAAAAGAATATTCTCTAAAGTAGGGGCGTAAAGTGCGGAAATATTGTAATAGAATTTTACCGCACTTTATTAGAAATATATTTGTTTTTAGTTTTTTATAAAAAAATCGTGACCAACTTCACAAATCTAAAAATATGTATTTGCATAACTGATCGGATTTCTTTATTCTGAAACCACTAAAAACAAGTGCTATCTTAAATAGCCGACATCTATTTTGCTTTCCGAGTAGTGCCCCATTGGGGCACTTTTTTTATGCTTATTTACAGAATAAAAAATCCCTTTCGTAAGAAAGGGATTTTAATTATCTAAATTACATTTTTTCTACGGTTTTAATACCGAGTAACTCTAAACCTTGTTTTAAGGTTTTTTCCGTTAATAATGCCAATTTCAAACGGCTTAATTTTACGGACTCATTTTCAGCATTTAAAATTGGGCAATGTTCATAGAAGGACGAGAATATGCCTGCTAGTTCGTATAAATAAGCACAAAGCACGTGTGGTGTGCCTTCTTTTCCGACTGTTTGCACCGCTTCTTCAAATTGTAGAAGTTTAATTGCAAGCGCTCTTTCTTTATCATTTTCAAGCGTTAAAGGTGCAGCCAAAAGTGCGGTCGAATTTATATCTGTTTTATTAAAGATTGAACGAATTCGGGTATAAGCATATTGCATATAAGGTGCAGTGTTACCTTCAAAGCTTAACATGTTATCCCAATCAAAAACGTAATCCGTAGTACGGTTTTTGGAGAGATCTGCATATTTCACCGCACCAATACCGACAGCCTCAATTACGGCTTCTTTTTCATCATTAGATAAATTTGTATTTTTTTCATTAATTAATACAGTGGCACGCTCAATCGCCTCATCTAATAGATCGGCTAATTTCACCGTGCCACCGGTACGGGTTTTAAATGGTTTACCATCTTTACCAAGCATCATCCCAAAGTTTTTATGCTCTAAAGAGAAACTGTCTGGTACATAACCTGCTTTACGAGTAATTAACCAAGCTTGTTGCATATGTTGGCTTTGGCGAGTATCTGAAAAAACAAGTGCGCGATCAGCTTTTAATGTTTCATAACGGTATTTTGCTGCAGCAATATCGGTTGTAGTGTAAAGGAAACCGCCGTCTTTTTTCTGAACGATCACGCCCATTGGGTCGCCTTCTTTATTTTTGAATTCATCCAAATAAACAACCAATGCACCATCATCTTCTACAGCTAAGCCTTGTTTTTTAAGATCTTCTACGATGCTTGGTAACATAGGATTATAAAGACTTTCACCCATCACATCTTTTTCGGTTAAAGTCACATTCAAGCGATCATAGTTGTGCTGATTTTGTTGCATGGTGATGTCGACTAAACGTTTCCACATCGCTCGGCAATATTCATCACCGCCTTGTAATTTCACAACATAATTACGCGCTTTTTCAGCGAAAACTTCATCTTCATCGTAGTGTTTTTTGGCTTCTCGATAAAAGGCCTCAAGATCTTGCAATTCCATTTCACTCGCATGCTCGTTTTGCATTTTTTCAAGATAAGCAATAAGCATTCCGAATTGCGTTCCCCAGTCACCAACATGGTTTGCACGAATGACATTGTGACCTAAAAATTCTAGGGTTCTCACAACCGCATCACCGATGATAGTAGAGCGCAAGTGACCTACATGCATTTCTTTTGCTACGTTTGGGGATGAATAATCAATCACGACAGTTTGCTTATCCGTAGCTTGAATGCCTAAATTCTTTTGGGAAAGGGCTGTTGAAACTTCAGTTGTTAGCCAAGTTGGATTTAAGAAAATATTAATAAAGCCCGGTCCTGCGATTTCTAATTTTTCTGCAATATCAGATAGTTGAGCATTATCTAAAACTTTTTGAGCAAATTCTCGTGGATTTAAACCTAATTTTTTTGCCGCAGCCATAATGCCATTGGCTTGATAATCGCCAAATTGTGGTTTTCCTGATTGACGAACAAGCGCATCGCAAGATTGATCTGCTCCAGCAAGAATCATAGCTTGTTTGATTTTGTCGGATAAAATAGATTGAATATTCACGTTTTTTCCTATGTTCAAATTGAATAATGAAAATAATCGGCTATGATACCGTTCTTTATGAGTTTCTCAAAGGGACAAAATGACAAATTTACAGGAAAAATCACCCATACTTTTTTCTGATTTGGCGGAATTTGAAAAAAAAATTCAACAATTAGCTCAAATGATGTCAATTGATTTTTCAAATTATGAAATCGATCACCTTGCCGTGCGTGTAAATAATGAACAAAGTGCAAAAGACTGGCTGACACTTTTATTGAAATACGGTAGAATTTTATCCGACAACATTGTCAACGGACGTAAGATTTATCTAATTCAGTTAGAAAAAGCAGTGAAATTCGCTAATCAGTTCGTTGATGTTATTGAACTTCCGTTCCCTAAAAATAAGCAGTATCCCGTAGATGGTTGGGAGCATATTGAGGTTGTAATGCCATTTTTACCGAATGAATCGGTAAATGAATGGGTACAGCGTGTTAATATGCGTTTTTTATGGAGCGAGTTAACTCAATTAACCATTAAAGTGAGCGAGCCTAAAGTGGATGGCGAGAGATTGCCTAATCCATCTATTGCAGTAAGTTTTGTTGATAAGACATCAAATCATACTTGTATTAAGGTTCATCCTTATTCTATAAAGAAAATACTCGAGGTTTAGCAAAATGAAAAAATTATCTCTTGCATTAGCGGTTTTAGCTGCTGTAGGTTTAAGTGCTTGTTCTTCTTTCCAAAAAGATGAAAATGCTTATAAAGGTCAAATCGTTTTTAGCCAAATGGAAGGTGAAAATCTTAAATTAACCATCCGTAAAAATAATTGTTCAGGTAATCAACAAGAAGGTGAGCAAGCTGTGCTTACTCATAAGTATGATTCAACCTTAGTTGTTGGTGCTTGTGTTTTAGTATCTGATAATGGTAATACTAAAAACATTTCAACTTTTTCTCCGAGAAATCCACTTTAATTCCTTTTCAGAGAGGGCATAGCATATGAAAAAAACAAGTATGGCATTAGCACTGTTAGTTGCCTTTGGTGTGACTGGTTGTGCGAATACTGATGTTTTTAGCGGTGATGTTTATAGTGCATCTCAAGCTAAAGAAGCTCGTTCAATTACTTATGGTACGATTGTTTCTGTACGTCCTGTTAAAATCCAAGCTGATAATCAAGGTGTAGTTGGTACACTTGGTGGTGGTGCTTTAGGTGGTATCGCAGGTAGTGCAATTGGCGGTGGTCGTGGTCAAGCTATTGCAGCAGTAGTTGGCGCGATTGGCGGTGCAGTAGCTGGAAGCAAAATCGAAGAAAAAATGAGTCAAGTAAACGGTGCTGAACTTGTAATTAAGAAAGATGACGGTCAAGAGATCGTTGTTGTTCAAAAGGCTGACAGCAGTTTTGTAGCTGGTCGCCGAGTTCGTATTGTTGGTGGTGGCTCAAACTTAAATGTTTCTGTGCTATAACTAATAGCGTTAACGCCTAATATATTATTAATCAGTGTCTTAATCAGTTAAGGCGCTGATTTTTTTATTATTAAAAATACAAAAAACAATCAATTAAAAATTTTTACGTCTATTCATAACATCTTAAAGATAAATTTAAAGGACTAAATCCTATAATAAATATGGAATTTAGTCCTTGATATAAAATTATAATTATTTAAATCTTTTATATTAAATAAACAATTAACGCCATGCTTTAAATTGATTAATTAACCCATTAGTTGAACTGTCATGACTTACGACTTTTTCAGAATCTGTTAATTCAGGAAGAATTCTGTTTGCAAGTTGTTTGCCTAATTCTACACCCCATTGATCGAAGCTAAAGATATTGAAAATCACACCTTGTACGAAGATTTTATGTTCATACATAGCAATTAATGCCCCTAAAGTAAATGGCGTGATTTTTTGAACGAGAATCGAATTAGTCGGTTTATTACCAGTGAACACTTTAAATGGAACAATATTTTTTACATCATCTAAAGATTTACCTGCTTTTACAAATTCAGCCTCGACTTCCTCTTTTGTTTTTCCGAATGCTAATGCTTCTGTTTGTGCAAAGAAGTTAGAAAGCAATTTATTGTGATGATCTGCCAATGGGTTATGGCTTTGAGCCGGTGCGATAAAATCACAAGGAATTAAAGTGGTGCCTTGATGAATTAATTGATAGAACGCATGTTGTCCGTTTGTACCTGGTTCTCCCCAAATAATCGGGCCAGTTTGGTAATGATTAATGACATTGCCATCACGATCCACATATTTACCATTTGATTCCATATTACCTTGTTGGAAATAGGCTGCGAAGCGATGTAAATATTGATCATAAGGTAAGATCGCTTCTGTTTGTGCACCAAGGAAGTTGGTATTCCATAAACCAACTAATGCTAAAGTGGTTGGAATATTTTTTTCAATTGGAGTAGAGCGGAAATGTTTATCCATTTCATGCGCGCCATTCAATAACTCTTCAAAGTTTTCAAAGCCAATTGACAGTGCAATTGAAAGACCAATGGCTGACCATAAAGAGTAACGACCGCCAACCCAATCCCAAAATTCAAACATGTTATTGGTATCAATACCAAATTTTTCTACATCTTTAGCATTGGTTGATAATGCTGCAAAATGTTTTGCAACCGCACTTTCATCTTTCGCTGCTTTCAGTAACCAATCACGTGCACTTTGCGCATTTGTCATGGTTTCTTGAGTGGTAAAAGTTTTTGATGCCACTAAGAAAAGCGTTGTTTCTGGATTGACTTTTTTTAAGGTCTCTGCAATGTGTGTGCCATCGACATTTGAAACAAAGTGCATATTTAGGTGATTTTTATATGGGCGAAGCGCTTCGGTTACCATATAAGGGCCTAAGTCAGAGCCACCAATACCAATATTCACGACATCCATAATTGCTTTGCCTGTATAGCCTTTCCATTCGCCAGAAATAATACGCTGACAGAAATCTTTCATTTTAGCTAGCACCGCATTGACTTCAGGCATAACATCTTTACCATCAACAAGTACTGGAGTATTAGCGCGATTTCGAAGTGCAGTATGTAGCACGGCACGATTTTCAGTACGATTGATTTTTTCGCCGGTAAACATTGCTTCTTTTGCGCTATCAAGAGAGCATTCTTGAGCAAGTTGGCGAAGATGTGAAAGGGTGGTTTGATTGATGTTGTTTTTAGAAAAATCTACAAGAATTTGGTTATTGAATGTTAAAGAATAATCATCAAAACGATTTTTTTCTTGTTTAAATAAATCTTGGATGGTGGTATTTGACAATTCAGCTTTATGTGCTTCAAGAGATTTCCACGCATGGGTGTGAGTCGGGTTAATGTTTTTCATGGTATTTCCTTTCATTAAAAATAATCAAAATTTTAACCGCACTTTCTAGGATTTTTATTAGAGAGGGACTGAATCCCTCTTTTCAGAAAATGCAGTGATTAACAGATTAATCAACATATTCAGTTATAACACGCGGCGTTAATTTTGTAATTAGCTCATAGCTTAAAATTCCTGTGAATTTAGCTACGGTTTCAATAGGCAATTCCTTACCCCATAGAATGACTTCATCACCGACTTGATCTTGGCTATCAAGTCCTAAATCAACGGTTAACATATCCATTGAAACCCTTCCAACGATTGGCACAATACGACCATTCAAATAAACAGGCGTGCCTTCAGGAACATCGCGAGGATACCCATCGCCATAGCCAATAGCCACAACGCCGATTTTTGTATCATGCGAACTTGTCCAAATGCCACCGTATCCAACTGGTTCACCTTGTTTATGGTTGCGAACAGCAATCAATGATGAAGTTAAATTCATCACTGGTGTTAAACCAAACTCAGCACCGACAGTATCAGTTGGTGAAATGCCATACATAATAATACCAGGGCGGATACATTCCAGATGAGATTCAGGCCAGAAAAGAATGCCGCCTGACGCTGCAATAGTACGTTCACCTTGTTTATCTTTTGTGGCGGATAAAAAGCGGTTGATTTGAAGTTGGGTATAATTAGATTCTAATTCATCAGCGCGGCTAAAATGGCTGACAAAGCCTAAGTGCGGTTGAATATATGGAAGTTTTTTAAGTTCATTATAGAAAAAATCGACTTCATCTAATGCCACACCTAAACGATGCATGCCTGTGTCTATTTTTAACCAAACTTTAATTGGGCTTGGTAAATTCGCACGTTTTAGTGCATCCAATTGTTCGCGATTATGTACGATAGTTTCGATATTATTGACCGCTAAGACGGGCAAATCCTGTTCATTGAAAAAGCCTTCAAGTAATAAAATAGGTTTAGTAATACCATTGGAACGTAATGCCAACGCCTCTTCTAAACGAGCCACGCCAAAGCAATCAACATTTTGTTCCAAAGTTGATGCGACAAACACAACGCCGTGACCATAGGCGTTTGCTTTAACCACAGCGATGATTTTACTGTTTGGAGCTTTTTGTTTAATTATTTCTAAATTTTGTTTTAAGGCGTGCGAGCTAATTTTCGCTGTCGCCGGTTTTACATTCATTGTTATTCCTTAATAATCATCATGATATTCACGTTGTTCGGCGAGATTGTCAAAGCGTGAGAATTGTCCATTAAATTTTAACCGCACTCGACCAATCGGGCCGTTACGCTGTTTACCGATAATAATTTCTGCAACACCTTTATCTTCCGAGTTATCGTTATAGACTTCATCTCGGTAAATAAACATAATCAAGTCTGCATCTTGTTCAATGGAGCCAGATTCACGTAAATCTGAGTTTACAGGGCGTTTGTCTGCACGTTGTTCTAAAGTACGATTTAACTGAGAAAGCGCGACCACTGGCACTTGTAATTCTTTAGCGAGCGCTTTTAGGGAGCGAGAAATTTCTGCGATTTCTAGTGTTCGGTTATCTGAAAATGCGGGTGCGCGCATTAATTGCAAATAATCCACCATAATCATACTTAATCCACCATTTTCACGATAAACTCGGCGTGCGCGCGAACGAACATCAGTAGGCGTTAGGCCTGAAGAGTCATCGATATAGAGATTATTTTTTTGCTTGAACATCCCAACTACGCTAGCAATTTTATTCCACTCGATTTCATCTAAATTTTGACCTGTTCGGATTTTAGTTTGATCAACGCGAGCAAGGGAAGCGATCATACGCATCATAATTTGTTCTGCGGGCATTTCTAAACTAAATACTAAAACAGGTTTTTCACTTGCCATTGCGGCATTTTCGCAAAGGTTCATGGCGAAAGTGGTTTTACCCATTGACGGACGTGCCGCAACGATAATTAAGTCAGAAGGCTGTAAACCTGCCGTTTTTTTATCAAGATCAGTGAAACCGGTCGTAATGCCCGTTACGCCAGAATGATTTTCAAGTTTGCTCAAAATATCGATTTTTTCAATAGTACTTTCCAGCACATTGATCACATTTTGCGGGCCTTCGCTAGAAGTTGTCCGTTTTTCTGCAATCGCAAACACTTCACGCTCAGCCTCATCAAGAATTAACTTGATGTCTTGCCCTTTGGGAGAATAGCTATTTTCAGCAATGTGATTTCCTACCGAAATAAGTTCTCGTAATATGGCTTTTTCTCTCACAATATCCGCATAAGCCAAGATATTAATCGCGTTTGGCGTATTATTGGAAAGCTCAGCTAGATAGGCAAATCCACCCACTTCATCGCTTACACCACGGCTTCTTAAGGCTTGATCTAGCGTAATTAAATCAATAGGCGATTGATTACGCATTAGATGTTCCATTTCTGTAAAAATTAGGCGATGCTGAAAAGTATAAAAATCGTCAGCAATCACACGTTCAGCAATGCCATCCCAATGTTGATTGCTCAGCATTATGCCACCCAACACGGCTTGTTCAGCCTCAAGTGAGTGCGGTGGAATACTTATTTGTGCCGTTTTTTTGTCAGAAGATTTGATTTGAGGTTGTGATGCCATAGGACTTATTTCGATACTAGAATGCCGTCTATGATACCGCAAATATCTATTGGGTTTAAGTGAAAAGTGCGGTGAAAAAAGGAAATAAAAAACGGTGGAAAAATCCACCGCTCTTTCATTTTAAAGTGTTCAGATTGTTGATTATTCAATAATTAATGTACGACATACATTGGTTTGTGTCGCACCTTGGCCACCGTGAGTAACAAGCACTAAATCACCAGTAGATAAGTAACCTTTTTCTTTTAATGACTGAAGTGCTGCTTTTGCACTGGTTTCTGAGCGGCTATCTTCACCATGATAAACTGGAGTTACGCCACGGTATAGTGCACAAAGGTTTAAGGTTTCTTGATTACGAGATAAAGCAAAGATAGGTAAACCTGAGCTGATACGTGACATTAATAATGGAGTACGGCCTGTGCTAGTTAAAGTGACAATTGCTGCAACACCTTTCATGTGGTTTGCTGCATACATTGCAGACATGGCAACAGATTCTTCAATAGTTTCAAATTCTTTATCCATACGGTGACGAGAAACATTAATGCTTGGCATTTTTTCTGCACCTAAACATACGCTAGCCATTGCAGCTACTGTTTCAGAAGGATATTGACCTGCAGCTGTTTCTGCAGAAAGCATAACTGCATCAGTGCCATCTAATACTGCGTTTGCAACGTCCATCACTTCAGCACGAGTTGGCATTGGATTGCTAATCATTGATTCCATCATTTGAGTCGCTGTAATTACAGCACGATTTAATTGACGTGAACGACGGATTAATTTTTTCTGTACGCCGACTAATTCAGGATCGCCGATTTCTACACCTAAGTCACCACGAGCAACCATGATTACATCAGATGCTAAAATGATATCGTCCATTGCTTCATCAGTAGCCACTGTTTCTGCACGTTCAACTTTAGCAACGATTTTTGCATTTAAACCTGCTTGTTGTGCAAGTTCACGCGCATAATTTAGGTCAGCGCTTGAACGAGGGAAAGAAACGGCTAAGAAATCAACGCCAATGCGTGCAGCGGTAATAATGTCTGCTTTATCTTTTTCTGTTAATGCATCAGCAGATAAACCACCGCCTAATTTGTTGATACCTTTATTATTTGATAATGGACCACCAACAGTAACTTCAGTAAAAACTTTCGCCCCATCAGTTGATAATACTTTTAATTGAACACGGCCGTCATCTAATAAAAGAATGTCGCCAGGAACAACATCTTGTGGAAGGGTTTTATAGTCTAAACCAACAGATTCTTGTGTACCTTCACCTTTTGGTAACTCTGCATCAAGAATGAATTTGTCACCAATGTCTAAGAAAATCTTACCATCTTTAAAGGTAGAAACGCGAATTTTAGGACCTTGTAAATCACCTAAGATTGCCACAGTTTTACCTAATTTTTTTGCAATAGAACGTACACGTTCAGCACGTTCAATATGGTCATCAGGTGTACCGTGAGAGAAGTTCATACGAACTACGTTTGCGCCCGCTGCGATAATTTTTTCAAGATTGTTATCACGGTCAGTTGATGGGCCCATAGTACATACAATCTTCGTTCTTCTTAGTCTTCTAGACATTATTTACTCCGTCAATAATTACAAAATTTTAAAGATACTATTTTTACTTGGCTATATATTAGCCAGATGAAAAATCGGTGCGCATTATACGCTTAAAAATTTGGGAAATCAAAAACAGCCCTGTTATTTAAGGCAATACTGTTTACTTTTTTGCCAGTTATATCGGGTTTTAAGAAAAATACTTGTTTTCAGATTAAAAATATCTATAATGCCAAGCACTTTACACAGCGCGACTATAGCTCAGTTGGTTAGAGCACCACCTTGACATGGTGGGGGTCACTGGTTCGAGTCCAGCTAGTCGCACCATCTCTATTTTTCTTTATTCCCCAATTCTCAGAGAAAAATAGATAAAATATAAGTAAAAACAATAACTTATATAATTTCACACACTAAAACACACCTTCTTTTTTATATCAAAATCGCCTAAAAGGTAGCATTTTTATACCGATTGGGATCGATTTCGATCTGTTCTATACTCCATTGCACACATTTTTGCACACGTGCATTGCACACATTTTTATGGAGTAAACAATGGCGACAATTATTAAGAATGGCAAGCGTTGGCGCGCACAAGTGCGCAAGTTTGGCGTGAGCAAATCAGCCACTTTTTTGACTCAAACAGACGCAAAAAAATGGGCAGAAATGCTCGAAAAACAGCTCGAATCTGGAAAGTATAATGAAATCCCTGATATTACATTGGATGAACTCATTGATAAGTATCTAAAAGAAGTTACGGTAACCAAGCGTGGGAAACGTGAAGAACGGATAAGATTATTACGTCTTTCTCGCACTCCGCTTGCAGCAATATCCTTACAAGAAATAGGAAAAGCACATTTCCGTGAGTGGCAAAATCAACGATTAAAAGAAGTCTCTCCAGCAACAGTTTTGCGTGAACGTAGTTCGCTTTCAGCTCTGATGGCCAAAGCGATTGAATGGGATTTTATAACAGAAAACCCCCTAAAATATCTTGAGAAACCAAAAGCGCCAGCACCTAGAACTCGTCGATATGATGAACACGAAATTGAGCGTCTGATTTTTGTGTCAGGTTATGATGTCGAACATATTGAACCGCCAAAAACCTTACAAAATCGCACGGGTGCGGCATTTCTTTTTGCGATAGAAACAGCAATGAGAGCAGGGGAAATAGCAAGTTTAACTTGGAATAATATCAATTTTGAAAAGCGCACTGCCTTTTTGCCAATTACTAAAAATGGATATTCACGCACGGTGCCTTTTTCGGTAAAAGCAATAGAGATTTTACAACATCTTACTTCGGTAAAAACAGAAAGTGACCCGCGAGTATTCCAAATGGAAGCACGCCAACTGGATCACAACTTCCGCAAGCTCAAAAAGATGGCAGGGCTTGAAAATGCCAATTTACATTTTCACGATACCCGCCGTGAAGCCTTAACCAGATTGGCAGAAAAAGTGGATGTAATGGTATTAGCCAAAATATCGGGCCATAGAGATCTCAGTATTCTGCAAAATACCTATTACGCACCTGATATGGCAGAGATTGCTCAACGGCTATAAAACAAAGGCGGGGTTTAATCCCCGCCTTTTTCAAATTCTTGCTTTTCGCTTTTTATGTTTCAAACAGAATGAAACAACCTCACCTGATACATATAAATCTTTACTTTTCCCACCTGTCCGCCCAGAAATTGCCACAGCAGCGGGGAAGAAAGGACTAGCGATAACATTTCTGCGAGTATGATCCATACTAAATCCGAAATATTTGGCGACATCATCAATCGTCCATAATTCACGGCTATGTTCATTGATAACAGGTTTTTGCAATAAAGCCTCGATTGAAGCGAGTTTCTCCATCACTTGTTCATTCGTTATCATCACAAATCCCCCTCTTTCACAAACACACCATCAATCATACGTCCTTTGCGGTCTTTAATTTCATCCCAAGCTGCTTGCACACAATCTGTTAAATCAAGATCAAAGCAATTGCAAACTTCAACTAAATCTAAAACAATATTGCCGAATAACATTTCAAGAGATGTATTGCGGTCTAGTTCACAGCTAATTCGAGTTAAATCATGAAGCAATTCAATCACACAATCATCTGCAGTGAGTTCGGTTTTGGGATGGTGTTCAACTGCCATTGACCCGATATTAATTTCATTACGATTTCGTTGTGCTGAAATAATTGTTAAAACCACAACGCAATCCCCGATGCTATCCTTAATAAGGTCTAATTTTGCTTTTGATATTCCATTGCACAATTCACCAAATTCTTCTAATAATTTAATGAATTGTCTTTTAGGCGTTGAGCCTTTAATCAAATTGCGATCTTCTGCCCATTGTTCGATGTTTTTTATAAGCTGTTGTAGATTTTCCATATATCCCTCCTAGAATGGAATTTCATCATCATGAAATGCTGACAAAGGATCGTCTTGTTGAACAGTTGTAGCTACATTTTCTTTTTTAGGTGGGCGACCTCGTTTTGGTTTTTCTCGCTCGTCTTTATCACGCATTGTTTGAGATAAATGCACTATACGTTTTGCATCTTCTCCATTTTTAAATTCAGCTAATGTTTTTTCGCTTTTTGGAGAAAATGGCACAATAATTTGAAAACGATAGCCATCTGAACCATCTTGTTTTGTGTAGAGTACTTTTTGCAAGAATAATCCAATAGGTTTGCTATTTAATTCAGGGCAAATTAATGCAGAATCAGATGCTAAACGACTTAATTTGCGTACACCAGTGACTCCCATCACTGCTTGTATCATCTTTACCCCAAAATCAATTGGTAGCCCGTCTTTACCTTGATAATAAATATTCAAATAATCTGCTCTTTCACCTTGATCGGTTTCAAAAGTTAATTTTAATGCTTCAGCTCCAGCACTTGTGCTAATCCATTCTGCAAAAATAATTTTACCTTTATATGCACCAGTATTTTCTACAAATGCGCCCATTCCGCCTTGTAAGGCTTGTTTTTCGTCGTATGTAAAATCCATACAATTTCTCCATATTACATTAATTTAAAATCCCCCAAGCTCTCGCCCCAACCAAAGGTTTGAGCCAACGGAATTTTTTCTTCTTTGATGAAAACTTCATCGTTTTCGCAACAAATCCACCGATAGTCATTAAGCCGTAACCGTCCATGGCGCATTAAAAGGTCAATTTGTGACGGTTTTAATGGCGAACCGATAGGCAACATCAATAAATTAACTTGCTGTTCAAATTTTGAGCGGTTACAGTTATTGACACAAGTCCAAGCGGCGCGATGCGCCTTGTTTGTTTCGGTGGACTCCGAATTAAGTGCGGTGGAACCCAACGCACTTTTCGCTGATTTAATCACCCAGTTTTTTAATTTGGTGATGATTTTCTTTTCTGTGAATCTGTTTTTTACCCCCATAATTTTCTTACGAATCTCCCCGTATTTATTCGGTTCGCATTCCTCATACTCAATGCAAATTGGTTGGTCGCAACGTTTTGTCATTGCGCCACCTTGCACTTTTAAATAACTACCAAAGCAACTCACATCAGCCACCGTACGACCAATATCCAATACTTCATCGTCCGCAATTGCTGCCATGGCATCATCAATTTTGCGAAGTTCACGCCATGTCGAAATTGACGGTGTACCGTAAAACTGGAATTGACGAATGCCCCAAAGATTTGCCCACGCACTGACACGTTGTACGTTTTCAAGTAATGTCAGATTTTCTACTTCATCTGACATTTCTTTGCCTTGCTTACCTGCATAGATATTCTTGGCGATGTATTTCGCCACATAGCCAATGGCAGAACCTTTGTTTGGGTCAATTTCATCTACGTTGAAACGGTATTTTTTCGCACCGAATTCATCGCCATCTAATTCCAATGCTTTCTTGCGGAATAGATGAATAACATCATCTTTATGTTCAGGTTTTACATACATCAGCAAGTGCCAATGCGGTGTGCCGTCGTGATGTGGTTCAACGCCACGAAAGCCAAAAAAACCGATTCCACGTTTGGCAAACTGTGCACGTAACTGTGCCCACACTTTATTTAAGTAACGTTGCGTATCACGAGGGCTTGCACCTTGCCATTTTTTATTGTTTTTGCCTGTTTCATGCGTTGCGTGAAAAGAGGACGGGGCAGTCAGCGTAAGAAAGAGTGACACAAATGAATTTTCTATCGCCCATTCATCAATACCACGCAAGCGGTTCATGGTTTCTTGGAAACGGATAGCAGGATTTGCCACAGATTTTTTCCACATTTCAATCAACGGCATTTGTTCGGTGCTATCGTCTAAATTTTCCAACACCATTTGTTGCAGATATTCGAGGTTATCTGCACGTTGCGCACGATAGTCATTAAATGCGGTTTGAGAGACATAAGGACTCACTTTTGCCGATACTGCACCACAGCCAATCTCCACATGTTCTTTCAATCGTTTTTGCGCCGTAGTAAGTTGGCGTTTCCAATGTGTTGGGCAAACTGATTTATTTAGATCAACCTCAATGTCATTCACATCTAAGAAACGGTTATCTTGATAAGCGAACCAGTGTTTTAACGGAAAACCAATATCTGCACATACTTCGCCTACTAAGCGATAAAGGTCACGAGAAAGTGCGGTGAAATCATCAAGAGATATTTCTCCGCGTTCTTTCCGCTCGGCTTGTTCGGTGACAAAATCAGACTGTAATTTCATAAACAACATGGCTAATTTGTCTGCCATTTCTTTTAGCTGATGTTCACCTAATAAATAAAACGGAAAGTTAGCTGCCTTTTTGCCTTTAGAAAGTGCGACCACCTGTGAATGCGTATCACGGTCAATCAACCAATCAAGGCTAACGTGATAATGTTGAAAAACGGCTTTCAAGCGATTGGTGAGGATTTCACGCAAATAGGTGTTCGCATACGCTGCCTGTTTATTGCCGAATTTAAACCCAATAGAGCCATCATCTTTTACGCTCTCGAAAGCACGCAACCACACATGGCGAAAATGCTCACGTTGGCGTTTGCGAGGGAGCGCAGAAAGCAGTTTTTCAACATAATCGAACTGGTGTGGCGCAACAGAAAATAATTCCATTTGCGCCGATGTCGCTTGAGCAGTATCGAAAGTGCGGTCAAAATTCACCGCACTTTGCATCATTACTGCACGTGCATCAGCCATCGCTTGCTCACGTTTGGCAAGGTTGGCATTGCACTCAAGTTCCCAGTTCATCATCAAGAATCCTTACATTGCCGTATTGGCTAAATATTCACTGTGATATTCAAAATATTCTTTGATTTTGTTGTTGGTCGAACTCACTGCACTGAGTAATTCTTCCAAGCTCAACATTTCATATTGGGCTAAGTCATAACGGCGCACTTCTTCAATCGCACCCCAAATTGTGTTGTGTAAATTGCCCACGGTTCTTGTTTTTTGTTTGCCATACCAGCTATCTTGATCACCCATCACTTCAACCACTTGAAAGCGGGTGCCGATAGGTAAAATTTCTAGCGTTGCGCCACAATCTAGAGCGATACAAATATTGTTTTCCATTATTCTTTTTCTCCTTTACCAACGGCTATCTAGCACGTCCGTAATAAACTCAATTAATCCCATTACGGTGATAGTTGCACCAAGCACAGCAAATACTGCCACTAAAAACATCATAAAAAGCTCACTCATCACGTTTCCCCATAAATTGCTTAAAATCATATTGGCGGGTCTTTTCTAGTTTGATTTGCCCTTCCTCAATCGCTTTTTTGAAACAATATTCAGCGCGTGCAAAGCTCCAGTTTGTTTGTGTTGCGGTTGGTGCTGCTATCCACGCTGAACGCCATTGTTTTGCGGCTAACCCATAATTGCCTTGTTGCTCACTTTCTTTTGCGTGTTGCGCATGGTCTAAATAAGTTTTAATCGCTAATTTTTTCATTTTGCATTTCTCGCTAAGTAAACCGTCATATTGGCGGATTCGATGATTTTTGAATAAACAAGCGCGGCGATGTCATCTTTCCCTTGTTGTTTTAAATGTCCCCACAAAGCTAAAAAACGACGATATTTGCGATACCATTTCTGTGCGGATTTATTCATTTGTGTTTCCATTTTTATCCTCCTGAGTATCAATTTGAGTAAATTCTCGCTCTGTTACGCCTTGTGAAAACATTCCCGAAAGTAACCGCACTTTACGTAGTGCACGGGCTATTTTGCGTTGTCCTTGTTCTGTGTAGTGATGGAGCTTAGTGCCTGTTAAATGCCCTGCACGTAAATCTGAAAAATCTAAATCAGCTAATTCCAACAGCATTTCTCGAAAGCCTTGTTGTAAACCGTCAAACTCTCGTTCTACACGGAATTGGCTTTTGCTTAACGAGTGCAGCGCATCATCAAAACTTCGGATTTCAGGCACCTTTACTTGATTTACACGGCACCATTTTTCAGCGGCAGATTCCGTTTCATCGTCAAAGCAATAAGGCATTAAGGCCATCACTCACCCCCATTCATTTATTTACGGAACCACCGTGCAAAGCGTTGGAAAATGCTTTGTTCACGTGCCCACTGTTCTTCTTCAAGTAATGCAATGCGATCACTGAGTGATTCATTCAGCAATACTTGCTGTGCATTCACGTTTGCTTGGTGAGAAATCGCTCGTTGCAACAGTTGAATGTTGCGAGCCTGTTCTTGCACGGTTTTGTTTAACTGCCACACATTCACACGGTTATGGCGTTTTTTACCGTTGTCATACACATAATTACTGCTTGCCATTTGCTCAAACTCCTAAATTTTGGTTGCAAAAATCCTGTCGCATGAATTTCTTCAAACGACCATGTTTAAATTACGGTTGGAAAATTAAGAATTAATCCGTAGGTATTTCGACTTGGCGAGTATCCGTTTCGTCTAACGGTTTACTGCCTAACATTGCTTGCTGATTGGTTTCAAAGCTTGCTGTTTCGACTTCTACAATCTCACTAATCACTTTAAAGCGACATTCACGACAGCCACTGCAATAGCCAAAAGTTTGCGTGGTTAACTTTGATAATCTTTCTGAGGTTCGCACATAGATATTTTCTGAACCGCATTTCGGGCATTTAACATTAACTTTCACTTTCACCACCTTTTGTTATACTCAACTCCATCTTGATTAAACGGAGCTATTCTATGTATTCAACTTATCCTGAATTTTCTTTACCAAAATTCGATCGGCATATTTCCGCATTTATTGATACCTTTGAAATAGATACCGATGCTTGCCCACTGTTTGATAAAGAATTTGTTGTTGGCATTCAATGCCGCGGATTTATTTACCGACATATTCATTGTCAAAATATTGCTGAGCTTGACGCGTTGGCAAATTATCTTGACTACTGTGGCGATTTTCGTCAGGAGCTTCCGCCGAAAGGCGTAGATCGACTCTGGGTTCTTTTGGACGAAAGGTAAAAGAACGAGAAAGTTTAATATTGCCGTCATTTACCACACCTTGCTCAAGGGCAAGGTTCATCCATTCTTCTAATTTTTCCATTGAATAGCGTTCACGAAAGCCGTCTTGACTTTCCAGCCATAAGGAATATTCCCCATATTGATTTTGCAACAACAAAAAACGCCCTTTGCCTAAGGTTTCCCATTCTGTTCCGCCAGTATTATTTTTTTCACTCATACACACCTTCTTCTGTCCTATACTTTCCACATTCCCCAATATGGATTGCACGGTTATTAAAATTAAAAGAGAATCAACACCATAAAGAACGATACCATTGAAAATAACGCCACGAGGTATGCCATGCTGACTCGATTTTTACGATTTCTCATATTTATCCTTAACTGGTCTATTGTTGTTGGAATCGTTTGGCTTAATGTCATCTTACTGACTGATTAATTAATACATTCTTCTAATTTCAAACGGATAAAATCATTCAATTCCCGTTTATCCGCTTGAGCCATTTCTTGTAACTTTTCTTTAAAACTTGCCGTCACACGAAATGCAATAATTTCAGATTTTAGTTCGCGTTTTTTTTCTGTTTTCGCCATATCCTTTTCCTTGTTGTTTTTGTTTACTTTGTTATACTTTTACTATCTAAAAAATTGGAATGCACAGAACGTTCCTATTACAGCGCAGATAAAACATAAAACTGGTAAATGGTTATGGTGATCATGGTATTGCTGTCCCAGTTCGTCTATTCTTTGCTTGGTTTGTTTTTCCTGTTCTTTCAAAGCTTGTTCAAGTTCCAATACGCGAACCCATAATTGTTCATCTACTTTTTTAGCCATAAGGCACCCCTATGTTTAAAAATAAGGAACTCCCATGACTGACGAAACACTGGTTATCCCCATTGAAGTTGATTCACCGCTCAACATCACTTTCCATGCCGAGACAGGAGAAATGACGGTGGAATGTTTTCAGTTTGTTTCAGGTGCGCCACAAGCGAAGATGGCTTTTCGCTATACACCGCAGGCAACACAAGAAATGCTGCGGGCGCTTGCGATTTTCCAAGAGAAACTCGGTACAACATTTTTAACGCAAGCCACGCCACATAACGTGCAATAGATTGTTTACACTGAGAAAGCATTGCCTTTTTGTGTTTGTTTACATTGTTTGAGATATTATAACTAAATCTTTTCTAAATCAATATGTGATTTAAAAAAGATTTAAAAAAATCTTATGAGGAAGTCAAAAATGAAAGAATGGTACTCAGCAAAAGAGTTAGAAGGGCTAGATGGATTGCCTTCTCAAGCAACAAATATCACTCGCAAGGCAAAAAATGAAAATTGGAAAATGCGCGAAGCCAAAGGTATAAAAGGTGGTGCGTTTGAATATCATATAAGTTCATTTCCTGATGTAACGAAAAATGCATTGGGCTTTACTGACGACACGGTTCGCGTCGTTAATCTGCATGAACCTTTGGCAAAAAACACTATCCGAGTAGAAATTTTGGATATTGAAGCGAGCGCAGGAAATGGCACGTTTTTAACCCGTACAGAACAGGGCTTATTAGCGCAAGAGTTCGACTTGGATTTTTTCCGCCGCCAATTTGGGCGCACCGATGCTAAAAATTTAAAAATTATTGCGGTAAAAGGCGATAGCATGGTGCCGACATTGGAAAGTGGCGATTTACTTTATGTCGATGTATCAGAAAATTATTTCAGTGCGGATGGGCTTTATGTGTTCACGTTTGATGATCACACATTCATTAAACGCTTGCAAAAACGTGGCCGTGAAATGTGGGCAATTTCTGATAATAAAGAAGAGTATAAAGAGTGGGAGATAAAACAGGATGATCCTGTTTATATTCACGGACGAGTAGTGTTTAGTTTGCCGATGAAGATGAAGAAGTGGTGATTTATTTTAATAAAACAAACCTAAGGAAAATTTATTATGTTATACGAATATAAAATGATTCAAGCTGCGCCACATATTATTGCGCAAAGAAAGAACATTCAAACTGCCGCAGCAGACTATTTACAAGAACTGGTGAATGAACAGGCTAGATTAGGCTGGGAGTTTTTCAGAATAGATGATTTTTCTACTGAAGAAGCGGCAGGATGTTTTTCTGGCGGCAAAACGACAACTAAGATTCATAAAGTTATCACCTTTAGACGCGAAAAAAATGATTAATGGTTTGGCTTAGTATCCAATTAATTTTACTTTATCAATATTTAGCACCGGTAAAAATTCGCAATGGTTGCCGCTTTGAGCCTAGTTGTTCAAATTACGCCATTTTAGCCTTGCGGAAATACGGTTTTCTTCGTGGTTGGAAGATGGCTTTCAATCGGCTGAAGCGGTGCAAATATCCGAATGGTGGTGATGATTACCCTTAACGTGTATCCACTGTTCGTTTTTCAGTATCACTATAAAATTTGGACAACCTAAGAAAATGAAAAAAATCATCTTAATTTTAACCGCTCTTTCTTTTGTTTTCCCAACAGCAACTTTTGCCAAAAGTAAAAAAGCAGATGCAGAGCAGTTTAATTGTGAGGACACTAAATATTGCAAAGAAATGCGTTCTTGCGCTGAAGCTAAATATCACTTGAACGAATGCGGCGAAAGCCGTTTAGATCGGGATGGGGATGGTGTGCCTTGTGAGAATGTCTGCCGATGAAGATGAAGATGAAGAAGTGGTAGCGATTAACCCGAGGGATTTGTAGAGGAGATAAAAAATGAAAAATATGATTAGTTCTAATTATAAGCAATCTATCTTTAATCGTTTTAAAGGGTATTTAAGATTTTTAAATGAGCACCCAGAGTTTTACCTTGTGTCAATAATCTATTCGTTTTTACCTGATTTTTTAAAAGGGAAGACCTTTTGTGAGGCATTTTCAGCATTAATACCTTTAATTCCTTTGCTTATAGCCTATGTATTGGCTAAATGTATATTTATTTTAAAAGGTGGAAAAGTATTAACGTGTATTCTATGTTTTTCGGCTTGTTTTTATATTTTTAGTTATACACATATGATCGCAATTAAAACTGTAAATGAAATACAAAATGATTATATGAGTTCTTATATATTGAACTTCTTTGTAGATAAAACGCCTGAATATATATCCTATTTAATATTGTTCGGGTATACCATCTTACCTTCTTTACCTGTACTTGGATTGTTTTGGAATATGTATAAGAAAGCTCAAGTAGCTCACAAGGAGAAAAAATGACAGATAACTTATTTACAACAGAAATGTTCAGTGATTATCTAAACATTAAGAAAATTAGCAATATTTGTCCTTGTTGTAATCAGAACCTGGAAAATTATGTGGCAAGGGGAATGGAATTTCGAGCAAATGTGATTGAGAATGGCAAAATAGTGCCGTCTTCTGATGAAAATGACAATGTTGGGTTAGGTCTTCCTTATACCGTGATTGATGCAAACGGTTTGCTTACGGGTATTCGTGATGGTGCATATGGGGTCTTTTTGTTTCGTTGTGAAAATTGTGGCTTTGTGCGTGCATTTGATGCGGCGTTTGTCAAAATGGAATATAGCCTATTAAAACGTGAAGAAGCGAGCCAAAAGGAGTAGAATATGGCAAATAAAAGTCATCTTTATATCGTTGATGATGATACAGCACAAGTTACCCCTACAGGGTTTAACGGAGGAGAGCCGCCTATGTCTCATTTAGAAAAACGCGTTGAGAAGTTAGAAGAGCAATATTTGAAAATTTACACCGATCTTGAAATTATCAAATCTAATTATGCGACAAAATCAGATGTATCAGATGCAATCTCCCTACAAACAAAATGGATTGCAGGTACGATTATAGGTGCATTGGTGTTAGGTATTGGAGCAATGTCAGCAATTTTGAAATGGTTGATTGTATAATGTGTAAAAAAATAAAACTGCCTGCGTGAACTCGTGGGCTTTTTTGTAAGGAAAATTTAATAAAAGCTAAGAAATTTAAATCTTTACATATTCTTAATTAATTATACATTTTAATGTATGCGCATGAATTAACCCTATTTTTTCTCTTTTTTCACTTCCACTTCATCTTCTTCCACTTTCAATTCGCACTCAATTTGACTGGTAAAACCACCATCTGAAAGATTGTGTGTCACTTTGGTGATTAGCCAGTTGGTTGCGTCAATTTCTGCTTTAAAGCCTGAAAGCTCAATGGGCGTTTCGGGGATTAAATCAGGTTCGCCAAAGGCAAGATTTAGGCTAAATGTTGCCACGCCTCGTTTGAGTTTGTCAAAGGCGGATTTTGCGGCGTTGATGGCGGTTTTTTCGCTAGCATAAGTGTGGCGGAGTGATTTTATTTGTGCATTATCACTGGTGATAGGCTCTTGTTGCTCAATAGTGTTGTATTTGCGTTTGCTTAATCGTCTGCCTTTCACTGTGCCATTTTTCAGCGTTCTGCCTTGCGTCATACGCTGTTTTTTTACAATCTTGGTGTTTTCATCCACCGTAATTTCGCCACGTTTGCCCGTGTCTGTATCGTGCCAATATGCCCGCACGGCTTTGTAGTTTTCACTTTCTGCGATAGAGAAATTGTAGTTGTCACCACTTTTGCGAGTGATTTTACGCAGTGGAATCGGCTTGCCTGTGGCGGTTTTGCTTTGTCCTAATGACATAAATAATAGCGTGCCATTTTTAACCGTGCACATTGCCCCGTGCTCTTCTGCCAGGCGGCTTAATAGATTAATGTCGCTCTCGTTGGTTTGGTCAATGTGTGCGATAAACGTATTTGCCAGTTTTTTCTCACACTGGCTTTTGAGTTGGTTTTCTTTGGCGATGGTGTCAATAATTTCGCCCAACGTTTTTTTATCAAATGAGCGCTCTTTTTGTTCGGAAAATGAGCCTTTTAAATCAGCCGCTCGTGCTCTGATGGTTAATCGGTCTGCTGATCCTGCACCACCTGAAAATTGTACTTCATCCACTGAATATTGCCCTTTGTCAATCAGCGGTTTGCCTTTCCAGCCTAGCGCAACTTGGATTGTGGCATTGCGTGTCGGCAAAGCCAGTTTGCCGTCATGATCGGATAATTCTAAGTCGAGTGTGTCCGCTTCCAATCCTCGATTATCTGTTAAAGACAAACTAATTAAACGGCTCGAAATCACTTGTGTGATGTCTTGCTGTTTTTTGTCTTTCGTGGTGATCTGCACTTTAAAAGCGGGCGTGCGGTGATTGTCAAGATTTAAATCAAACATTAAAGGCTACTCATTAAACTCTCTGCAATGGCGATTAACATTGGGTCATCGGTGCGTTTTAAGCTCATGCTGAAATCAATCGCACGAGGTGCACCATCGCCAAAAAATTCTGTTCGGGTTTCTTGCACGCTTTCGATCACAAAAAAACCGATAATTTCAAAGGTTGCTCCGTCAATCAGTGGAAATGCACCGCCACTGTCTGCCATTAATTCCAGGGCTTTAATTGAAAATCTACCGCCAGTGATTTCTGGGATTAATCTGCCACTAATCGTCACAGTTTCGCTTTCTTTGCCAGTGAACTGTGATTTTGGCATTGCCCCGACAATGGCATTGGTTGGATGTCGCCAATTTGATGTGCGGTCTAAACTTTGAAAAGGTACAGTTTGCCGAGTGAACACAAACATGCCCAATGTGGCAAGTGAGAAGTTTTGGAACATAAATAATCCTAAAGAAAAGTGCGGTCAAAAAATCTCGTGATTTCTGACCGCACTTGATGAATTAGCGAAAGAGAAATGCAATGCCGAAAATCACAAGCAACCAAAAGGCAATGGAGAGAATAAAGATTCCACGCCATACAATATGCCGTGGCATATTTAATAAATAATCAATCAGTTTCTGTTTCATTTCGTTTCCTTGCTTTTTCTCGCCATTGCATTAATTCGGAAAATGTCATTTGCTCAAATGCTTGTGGTTGCCAGTGGAAGATGATAGCAATATCTGCCATGGCATCTTCCACTGTTGCGGCAATCATTACTCGGTCGCTTCGGTTTCCACTTCCGAGTTCTTCCCTAAAAAACCGACAGCCGCCGCAGCAAGCTCGGTGAAATCTGCGACTTCCATTGTGGCAAAGTCTGCTTTGTGCAGTACTGGCGATGTCACGCGTGGCAATAACACTTGTAATGCGTCTACATCCATTTGCAACACATCAAACATTTTTAAGCCTTTTAATGCGGGCACAGTCGGTTTATTGACGGTGATTTCCGTGATTTGGTTTTCGCCACGAGTAATAGGGTTGGTTAAGGTGATGATTTTGGTGTTTTCTGTTTTCATTTTATGTTTCCTTTAAAATTCCTCTTTTTTGTAAAGAGGGGATGGGATTTAATAAAAGCCCCTTTCGGGGCAAGGTGTGTGTGAATTAAATGCCGATTGCTGCACGGTGTTCTGCCAAGCGGTCGTTACCATCGACAATAAAAATTGAATTGAGCAAATCAATTTCGATGATGTCTTTGCCGTTTTCAATGATCTTGTAATAAGTCAAAGGCACGGTGTAGCTTTGTTCGGTATCATCGCCTGGTTTGCTTGTGCCGTTGTCGATTTCTCCAAAACGACCGCGCATGACAAGCTCAATAGAGGTGACTTCTTCTGTATCGTCTTGTTGATACGCACCGGCAAAACGCAATGCCGTGCCGTCAATCGAGCCGCCGAATTTTTTTAATAGTTCGGTCATATAACCGCCCATTTTGAACTGAACATCTAAAGGTTCTATGCCCTGATTTACTTTGACTTCACCAATCATGCCACCTGCGCGATACGCTTCTAATTTCATCGCTAATTTAGGTTGGGTGATTTCGGTGACTTGGCCACGGTAAGAATTACCGTCAGCCAAAAAATTCATTAATTTGAGTTTTCGAGGTAATGCCATTTTTTACGCTCCTACTTTTGCAATGTTTGCGGCAAATTCCACAAGGTATTCATCGCTGATGTATTGGTTAAAGCCAAGTTGTTCTAACGGTGGAACAGGGCAGTAATCATAAGACACAAGTAATTTTGCATCTTTTAAGGTTGCGGCTGTGTTGAGGTTGGCATTGATAAATGCTTTCCCACCGATTAAATAGCCTTGCGCCACATATTCACGCCATTTTGCATTGATCGCTTCTACGATTTCTTTCACAAGATTCACGGAAATGTCTTTATCCATCGCCCAGTCAAAGGATTGTGCAATGGTGTCTTTCAACACTTGTGCCGTGCGAGTGTAGTTTTCGTAGATAAATAATTTATCTGCCGAACGAGTGCGTAATCCCCAGAACTTAAAGCCATTGTGGTTTACACAACAAGTAATGCCTTGTTCGTTGAGATAATTCACGTCGGTTGCACTGTCGTTAATATCGAAAGAAAGTGGCTTGGTGACACCCGTCACGCCAGTTAAACCTTTGTTAGAAATGGAAGTGTGCCAGCCATATTCTTTGTCTTGATATGCACGCATTGCGGCAGCGCGAACAACGGCATAATCCACTTCGGTTTGTTTGGTGTTTGGGTTAAACGACAAGAAATCACCGAAAATCAGCATTAATTCACGTTGTGAGAAATTGCGACCGTATGTCACTGCTTCTTCTTTGGTTTTTGCTGTTCCACATGATGCATATACAAAGCCGTTGAGTTTTTTCACTACGCTTAAAAGCTCGGTGGTCACATCTTGGCTGTCATATTTCGGGATGCAGAAAATACGAGGTTTGACACCACAAACTGCAGCAGACACGAGGAACGCTTTTAAGCCAGTGTAATTGCCTTCGTTATCGACTGAACCGATCACGTTGGCTTTCATGGTGCTTTCATCTTCGTTTTCTTCCACACGAATGACGACAACTTTACAATTCACAATGTCCGCAATGCCATCTAGCGCACGAGATAACGTGCCTTGTTTACCTGCTTTGGCTTGCATTTCGGCGGTGATGCCAGTTAAAAGAGTGGGTTTGTTGAGTGGGAAAACCGATGCATCTGCATCTGGTGCGGTTGCCACTAAACCGATAACTGCAGTAGATGATGTGGTGAGTGTTCGCAAGGCCTCGGAAATTTCCGTTACCTTGACCCCATGGAGATATTCATCTGTCATAATTTTAGCCCTATGGTTTCTATTGGTTAAATAATGTCTTTATTGTGATTGAGAGGATGGAGTAGTGCGAGCGGTTGGCGTTGTGGTATTTAAACTAACAAAGGGCGATTAGGTAGAGTCGGAGGGATAAAAACGGCGGAATTACCCGCCGTCACTTTTATCACCCCACCTCACTCACAAAATCCACCTGTGCAGGGTCTGCAAAAGCAATGAGATACGCAGGGAAAAATGATGCATCCACAGGCATTTCGTAAATTTCTTTGAAATAGGCTTTTTCCACAGTAGCGTTGGCAAATAATGCCATACCCACTTTCCCCACTAATTCAGGATTGACTTTCACATTAAACCAAGATTCGGTTGAGCCTGGTTTTAATGTCAGTTTCTGCACCCATTGGTTTTTTGTCCCCTGTTGAGCGGTGGCGGCGGTTTGTAATGCTGCCACCGTCTCTTGTAATTGAGCAATATCTTTGCCAACTTGATACGCAAAACCTTGGTCTTGTTGGTTAATTTCTAACTTTTCCATTTTTGTAGTCCTCTTTAGCTTGGTTGTAGATCTTAAAAAGTGCTGAATCAAACATTGCAAGGATTGCCAGTTTTACACAAGGCTGAACCTTGATTTGCACAGTTTGTTTGGGTTTTACTTGGATAGTTTGCATCATACTCTCCTCGTAATATCGTGTTGTAACCGCACTTTACCGTTACACCACGTTTTAATTTTGCCGTCTGGCGTGGTTTGTTGCAGGTCAAATCTTGCCTCTTTCCACGTTACATTTTCTGTTTGTTCATGAGCGATGATGAGGCTAACTTCATTCCCGTTGATTAGGATGCCTTGGTTGTCTGTTGATAAGTGAATCTTCTCGTTTGCACTGCCAAAAGGCACAATATCGCAATCAAACCGACTGCCAGTAAAATCTAAGGGTTCGCCGTTTTCTTCGGTAAAAACTAAGGTTTCCACTTCATCATCACCGCGAATCCAGTTAAAAATAATCTCAGCCATGTTGCACCGCCTTAAAGCGTTCATCGTGCTGCTTGCCTGAAACCTCGCTTTCATAGGCCGTTTTGCAGTGATTGCGGTCAAAGAAGATACCGTTGATGAAACGATATAGTACCCGCCAGCGTTTTTTTGGGTTTTCTGCTAATATCGCGCCTCGATAGGTGCGGCTTGACAATGTTTCATCCGCCGCGCCGCCGATCAACGCGTTAAAAAGTTGGTCGATGGCGACTAAAACATGATAGCCCCATGATTTTAGAGTTTTTGCCATTTGTTGATCTCCTGCTCAATTTTGTCTAATTGTTCTGCTGTTTCAGCTTGTTCGATGTGCTTTTCAAAGCCCTGTTTAATTGCAAAGATTTTTCCCATGATGATCGCGTATAAGTCTGCTTTTTCGATAACCTTTTTCTTTAATTCTTCGATTGAGCTTAAATCATCTCGCCCCTCAAAGATTTCGGTTAAAAGCATTGTCGGCAATTCGTTTCGCGCTTCGCGCTCTTGCCGATAAAAGCTGTCAATTTCTGCCTGTGAATAGCCGATTAGATACTGCGCCTTGAAATTATCGGTTTTATTCGCAATAACATTAAGTAGATGCGTTTTGCGTTCAGCCAATAGTGAGGTTAGTTTTTCACCTGAAATTTCCCAGGTTAGCGTATCAAGATTTAATTCGTATGCTGCACTGGGTTGTGGGTCAATTAATACAGGGTTGCCTGTTTTGTCTGCGATGATTTGCTTACCTTGAGATTGTCCGATTAATAATTGCTTATAATGCTCATCAGTAATATTAATAGCACCTTCAGGAATTAAATTTACACCTTGTACTAAGAACCCGTTTGTTTTTTTATCGTAGTAATACATAAGCTTTCTCCGTTAAAATCCTAATGCAAAATACATTGTGTCATTGCGTTGGCTAATTACATAGAACCCACTATTTGTCATACGTTGCCGATTTTCTACTGTTGTGCTATACGACCACCCATTCGTAAATTCTGTAAGCCCCACAAAAAGCACCTTATTAGGAAAACTTATCGGGAATGTAACAAGGCGTTGTTCGTCGGATACAAAGCTATGTCCTTTGTTAAATTTCCCCCATTGTAAAATCAGCCCATTTGGTAATTTACACCATCCTGTTTCAGCTAAATTTTGAGTAAAACCTTGAGTAAGGGATTGTGTAACTATCTCTTTTACTGACTGATTAAAATCGGTAATCTGGCTAGCAGTGTGCGTATGATTACGGTCAGCTTTATCTTGTAATCCTTGTGCTAATCGTCCTGCATCAAGCGCACCAGCATTGGTTACCTCGCCGTGTGACTTAATCCAAAATACCACATCATCAAAACTATTAATGGCTTTGATGCATAATTTGAGGATTAATGATTTAGGGCGCGTTTCGGCACCACCTGTTGCAAATTTTGAATTAATATTAGGGGTTATCCACCAGTTGTCATCATTGTCATCCCGAAGTGCCGTACCAATATCAAGAGATGCTCTATCTGTACTATCTCTTGAGCCGTAATCAAACGTCTTATCATTGTAAAAGCGAGGATCTGAGGCCGTATTAATCTCAATGTGTTTATGGACGTGTCGTTTAAACTCATCCTCTTGCGTTTGCCCCACAGATAGCCCATTCCCAGCATTACGCAAAAATCTATCTGCGACTTTTGGCACACCATCAATGGAGCCATATTTGCCGACCAAGTGACGATATAACTCAGGGTAACGCTGCTCGGTAACTTGTGTGGCAATCTCATCAAAGGCAATCCAACCAGCAGGGATGTTATCCACGGCAAAATAAGCCGTCATGCCCACATCGCTACGGGTTAAATCAGGGAGTTGGTTGCTGTTGCCCAACACTCGATACAAATCTGGAAAGGTTTGTTGATTAAATGTCGTGCCGTCAGCACGTAAAAAACCAACAGGATTGGTCACTACGCGAGGGAATGACACCACTGCACCTAAAGGCAAGCCTTTTTTAGCAGCCTCACCCACCGCATATTCGGAGGCAAATTTGTTTTTGTCTGTACCGTCAGTTTTGTGCGAAATCGGCAAAATGCCCGCGGTGTTTTCTGTCGCCGCTTGGGCTGTCCATTTAGATTCCGCTTTGTCATAGGCTTTTTTAACTGCTTCACTGGTCGCCACATCGTCCGCGCTGTTGCTGTCAACTCGTGAGGATTTTTTGCTATTGGGGATGTAATTAGAGAGATTGCGTGTAAGCGTATCAATAAATACTTTTAGTAACTTAATCGATTTCGGGGTGGCCGCCATATCTTCGGATTCCGACTCATATCCCGAATAGAGTTGGGTTATCCCTTGTTGTGTGGTGCTTGCCTTAGCTATTTCGTGGGTGTGTCCGCTTTCATCAAATCCATTTTGCGTTGTGGCAGTAATGGTTTTGGGTGCCATTTGTTGGCGGGTGACAAAAATCACACTGTTATCGATGGATAATGTCACTGCACTAGAGGATTCTACTTTTAAGATCATCCGCAATACTTGGACTTTACCACTGCCGCTACTTTCTGTCGGCTTAAAACTTTCAGGGCAGTTTGCATAGGCAATGAGTTTATTTTGTGCGTCAAATACGCCCATTTCTCGGATATAAAAACCACCGACATTTTCAGGGATGGTTAATTCAACAATCACTTGTTTATTATTGCGAGGGTCGAGAGAGACGGCACTGACTGGTGCAATATGCGTTTGATGTACGAGTGCTGTAGCACTTGCTGTTGGAGTAACAGGCTGTCCATTGCCATCGCCTACAGCAAATTGGGTGAGTGGTACTGGTTTCCCTTGGCTTAATGCGTGAGCAAAAGCACGTGTTCCGTAGTCGGTTAATATTGCAAAATATTGTGATGCCATAAATATTCCTATTGTGGATATACTGTGATGATTTCACCGCATTGTTGACCAATAAAGGTTCTGAGCGCACCTGTTGGTGAGATTGCGATAGCGAGCTGATTGAGATGTCTAGAGACGGGCTTAACATCATTAATAAGTCGCACTAGTTCGTTATAGGTTTGTTCATTCAAGCCACTTTCAGACACTTCCATGGTTAAGCTAAATGTTCCTGGTGTGCCTTGTGGGTTGGTTTGAAACCATTCTTTCAGTTCAATAAGATAGCCTATCGGCTCAACCACACGTTTTACTGCGCCAATTGTGCCTTTGTGTTTGTGTACAAAATAAGATTGTTTAATCGCAATGCGTTTAACTTCTTCTGTCCAGTTTTCATCCCATTTGTCCACCGAAAATGCCCAAGCTAAATAAGGCAGTAAATCAGCAGGACAGCGTTCAGGGTTGATTAAATCTGCAATAATAATGGGATTTTCTACCGCACTTTTTAGAATTTCTGCCGCACGTTTTTCTAATGGGGTTGAACCTATTGGCAGTAAATGATTAGTAATCATCACTTGTCACGATCTCCAAATTAATTGCCGTGCAGTAGGCTGATTTTGAGCTTGGTAGCACAATGTCGGCGGTAGGCGAGATAAGCTCTACTCGTTGCACCCCTTCCAAGTGTAATGCGGCATAAATACCCGATAGGCTAATGTCTCGCCCTAAACGGTGTTTTTCTTCGGTGTAAGCCGTCAATTTTTTTAGAGCAGCCGCTTTGATTGGCTCGTATTCTGGGCCACGATAAAGATGTAATTTGGCACGGATTTCATAAGATTGGATTACTGCACTTTGTACAATAACGCGGTCGCCAATAGGGCGGATGTCATCATCGTTAAGTTTTGCTCGAACCACATTTAAAAGACTTTCCTCTGCCTCGCCTTGTCCATTGCGACTTAAAATTGTCACGGTAACATTAGCGGGCTGAGGGGAAACCACCGACACATCTGCAACATCAGGGTGCGCAGAAAGTGCGTGGAAGATATAAGCAGAGCGAGGACCCGCCACAGAAAGCCCCTCAAAGGCTAATTGAGTACGCAATCTTAATGAAGTGTCATCTTCTAAAATTTCGGGGATTTTAGGCGTAACATTATTATTCGCCTCTTGAATGACTTGTCTTTTTACATTGTAATTGGCTGCAATCACATCTAAATCTGAACCGCTTGCATAGGCTAACATTGTGGCTTTTGCCGCATTATTGATGCGGTTTCTTTCCATTAACTGTAAGTAAACCACTTCTTGTAATAATTTCGTGATTGGCTCACTTTCTAAACTTAATCGTGCTTGCCAAAATGCTCTTTCATCTTGTGGGAAAAGCGCGATAAATTCCGCTTTTCTGTCTGCGAGCAAACTTTCAAAATCTAAATCTTCCAGCACTTTCGGTGCATCTAGTTTTGATAAATCGACTAATTCGCTCATTGTTTATGTCCTAAAAATAGTTTTTCGTTGTGCATTTCTTGGTTATCTTTACGACTGCGTGCGACATAACTTGCCACAATGCCACCTTCAACCAACTCTGGTTTAAATTGTGTGATTTGTACGCGTGGTTCCCAGCGATTAATTGCTGTGACGGCACAAGCTGCCAGTTGTAATAACAATGTGTGGCTAATTGGTCGGTCAATTAGCAGAGGAATTAAACTGCCATATTCACGCCGCTGAATACGTGAGCCAACAGGGGTTAATAAAATATCGGCAATGGATTGTTTAATGTGGTCGCTTTCGTTTTTTAATATTTCGCCAGTGTATCGGTTCATACTATGCCTTTGCGTTAGAGGTTCGTTGGCCATCGCCTTGTTCAACGTGAACGTGGTTTTGTAAACTAATCGCTCCGCCTTTTATATCGCCACTTGCGGTCACACTGCCTTGCGTGCTGATATTGCCTTTTGTGGTGCTTGTGCCTGTGGTTGATAAAGAACCGTCAATATTCACATTGCCTTTGATATTGATAGTGGGGCAGTCAATATCAATTTGATTAGCGGCAGTAATACTGGCGGTTTTGATACCTGTTACAACCAATGCGCCACTTGATTGGTTGTAGGTAACTTTGGCACCGTCAGCAAATTCAATAACGTGTTCGTCGGCTGAATGGCTAGGGCTGTTTTGTGTGTAAAGCCCAACTAATATGCAGGCAGTAGTAAATTCACCGCTAACTGATAGCATCACACATTGTTCGCCCACCGTAGGCGGCGACCAGGTTTTGGTTGTACCCGCTCGAAATGTAATAAATGGTAAAAACTCTGTGAGAATGTCACCGCTCTTTACGCGAGCACGTGCGGTGGCGTAATTCACTTCAGCGATCACCCCAAAGCGGATAATGTTGTCTAGTTTTCGTTGTAATTCGGCAGACATAGGCATTCACAGTTAAAGAAAATGCCTTATTGTTGGCAATATTGTGTGGTGTGGCGAGTGGGGGAGTATGTGGAATAGTAGGTAACAAAAAAGCAAGTCAGGCTACTTGCTTATTCTGTTCGATCAATGATTGGATTTGGAGTATCCCATGCACGAGGGAATGGCTCATGTTGTGGTGAGAACGCTATAATCACAATATGTTCATCTGATATTTTTTGGTAATGAATTACAGGTCCAGATGTTTCTCCGTTCAAATTCATTTTTAGGTCGCTCATTGGGCAATAGCTAGTGCCATTATCATAAGGCCCGCAATGATAATGCCAAATATTATTTTCTTGATAAACTTCGGTATTTGGAATGTCATTGAGATTGTCATCAATCCAAGATGGTTTATTTTTACCTCTTAATTGTTTTCCTTGTTCAATGGATTGCATAAAATCAAAGATGAGCTTCAATTCTTTATCTGACATCGCTTGAATATCTTTAAAAAAGGGCGTGTTTAAACGCCCTTCTTTGAATTGTTTCGATAACTCAATCTTCATTTGTTATCCTACATCATCACTGCTTTTTTGAAATCATCAAAAGAATGTGACGATTTGTAGGTATACCCTGCATCTTCAGATTTGTGATAAATGCGTGATAAAACCACTTCATCTGATTGTTGTTTGTATTTTTCTGATTTCATCATATTGCAAAGTGTATGCATTTTATTGCTGAATGATTGTAGTGTTGTTGATAATTCTGGAGATTTATTGTTAGCTATAATATTGTGAACTAAACCATCATATTTGTTAATTTTATTTTCCAGTCTTAGAACATCATTTAAATCAATATAACTTAATGATTCGGCCGTAATTGACGCAATAACAAAGTCAGTGATAGCAGAAACAGCTTTCACCATATCAATAATCTTTTCTATATCTTGTTGATTGAGCGATTTGTTTTCATCCGCTTTAACACTGAAAATATTTACTGTGTGTGTTGAGTGACGAACAGGATGATTCATTGCCAATGGCGCAATAAATAACGCAGACATTGCTGCGACTTTTAATTGCTTAAAAATTGGCGCAAAACTTTCAAAAATAGGATTTAATGATAGATTTGTCATAAGTCACCAAAGAATAAAACTTTGCGAAGTTTACAATTTTTTAAAGAAATATAAAACTATTTTCTGCAATGTGCAACTAAAAAAGGGCTTGCGCCCTTTTATTATGATCTATCCCACATTGAACTTCTTGCTCTTGCTTGGCGTTGGTTTTCGATGCGTTGTATTTCTTTTGCCACTTGTTGTGCAATGGCTCGTTCGTCCATGCCTTGTGCGGCATTGATGGTGATATTTACGCTCATTGGTTGGCTGGATTGCGTCACCACTGGACGAGCAGAAATGGGTGCACGAGTATCCACTTGCACAGGGGCGGCAGTTGCAACGCTGATCCCCAATCCGCCCGCAATCAGTGCTTGTTTACCGTAATTAAGGGCGTTGAGTGTATTGACGCCAAGTCGAGATGTGGCTTCTTTGGTCATCACGTATTCGCCACCGTGGAATATACCTTTTGGTTCAAACTTACCGCCATTTCCTGCATAGCCGCCTGACCATTTGTTAATATTTGGCACGTTGTTTTCTGCATTGTTTGTGACATTTGCAATATTTTGTTTTGTTTGTTCAATTTGTTTTTCTGTATCTTTAGAAAAGCCGAGTTTTTCTTTGATCCAATCCACAGTACTGCTAATGGCTTGTTGTACATTTTTAAAACTTTCGAGTACGCCATCTTTTAGTTTGTTCATCATATTAGAACCGAAGTTTTTTGCTGTATCGGTAATGCCTTCCCATTTTTCACGGAAAAACTCCCCAACTGAATTTGTGATTTCTCCCACTTTGGCACTTAATACGTTCCATTTTTCTGTAACAGAATTAACAATGTTTTGCCAAATTTGCCCCGCTTGTTCACTTAACCAGTTCCAGCCCTCAATGAGTTTTGCTTTCACTTCATCCCAATTTTGCCAAAGATACACTAATGCACCAATAATTAAGGCAATCACAGCTAGAATTGGATTGGCTAACATAGCTTTCCCTATACCCAAAATGGCAGTTATAGCAACTTTCCCAACCCATAAAAACGTTGAACCCAATACTTGGAGCACTGGTGCAACTAAAGACAAGGTGAAAAGCAAAGGTGCGAGAGCCATCAATGCCACACCAGCTATAGCGGTAAACTTAACTATTGTAGCGATTGCACCTTTGTTTTGGGATGCAAATTGAGCCAACCATTTGACTGCCTCAAATACGGTTTGACCAAAATCCCACAATCCTTGAATCACTTCATTGATAACTGTGCCAATATCTTTCGCCCATTTTTTTAACTCGCCATTCTGTTCAAGTTCATCAAATTTCTTTAAAAGAAATTGCAGTTTATCTTTAATCCAATCAAATGCGCCATTCTCCATGATTTTCATTTGGAAACTTGCCCATACGTCATCAAGTTTTGCCCAAATACCTAAAAGCGTTTTTGATTGTTTTTCCATTGCGCCAGAATATTTTTCATTCCAAATACGTTTGAGCGTTTCTTCAATTTGTTTTCGGTTGTTTTTATCGACACGTGCAGATTGTTGTTTGCCATTTTTATCCGTATAAGTATATTCGATAAATTTTGTTCCTTTTATTGCACTACCTTTAATCCCAAATTCTTTCAAGCGTTCATTTTCACCTGTTACGGCATCGGCAATTGCCTCTACTGCTTGCATAACTGGTTTTCCCATTGCAGAAGCTGTATCGCCTAATGTTTGCAGTAATCCGTTTGTAGGATCCATGCCGTAAGCGCGCAAACGTACAAAGGCTTCCATTGCTTCATCAAGATTGGCTGGAGTATCTACAGCAAATTTTTTCACCCAATCAAAACTTTTCTTGGCTTTTTCTGAACTGCCTTCTGTTACCTCTAAAACAGACTGAAATTGCTCAAATTTACCAGCAACTTGCGCCATTTCTACGACACCTCGACCCATTGATATGATCGGTTGCATTATTTGTTGTCCGCCAATAGATGCTTGTACCCCTACGCCTGCAATGTTTCGTCCAGTATTTAATGCAGATGATATTGGAGCTTTAATACGAGCAAATCTTGCTTGTGCTCGTTCAACTAAAGCAAGCATACGCTGATGTTTTGCTAATTTATTATTTGCTTTTTCAATATCTGCCGATAGTTGTTTTTCACTTTGCGCAAAGTGCTTGGTGCTAAATCCTGCTTTGTGTAGTTGTTCTTGTATTTTTTTTAGTTGTTCTACATGGGGTTTATATTCTTTATTGATCTTGTTAATTGTTTCTTTCTCGCCATCAAGGGCTTTTGTTGTGCTTTTTACGGCTTGTTCAGTAGCTTTGCGTTCTGACTTTAACTTTTTAATCTGTTCGTTTGAATCTTTTATTGCCTTCTTTTGTGTTTCAATTTGTCGGGCAATACTGGAACGTGCATCATTAAAGCTTTTAAACCCCATGCCTTTGGCAAGAGGAATAGACATATTGTTATAAACCGATTTTAAGCGTATGACTTCTTCTTTGTGTTTATTGAGTTGTTGTGTCGCATTGCCTAGTTTCCCTGTAATGCTGTTAAATTTAGCCGTATTTGAATCCACTGCACTTTGTAATTGTTTGCTGTTTGCTTTTGCAGTATCTAGTGCTTTGGCATAGCTATTTGTTTCGTTACGCAGTGCTTTAAATTTTTCAGCTAAATTTTTAGTTTTATCCAATCCGCTTAATGCTTTTTGAGCATGTTTCACTTTTTCAGCTAATGCTTCCGCTCTACCTGCTATCGCCTTAATTGGTGCGGTTGCTTTATCTACTGAATTTAGGATAATTTGAATTTGTAAATTATTCATTTTTTCGCCTTATTTTTATTGACAAATAAACGTATGATTGCTAATAATCAAGAAAAGAGAATAAGGAGCGGATATGAAAAACAAAAGAACATCTCGCACGTTGATCATGCTAAACATTGCTATGTGGAGTCTTGTGATTATTTCCACCTGTTTACATTATCAATTTAATCCTTTTTCATTTATCTGGTTTGATGTTATCGCACCAGTTGGTCATTTTTTTGCAGTCGTTTTTTCTGCTTTATCTAGTTTTACTGTATCAATGTATGAACTTTTTAAACCGGAAACATTTTGGGGCTGGGTATGGTTTGTAGTGTTTGTTGTGCCAATCATTTGTTTGCCTCTTTATGTGGTTTTATTGGTATTGTTTGCTGGTAAACTTTCACACCATGATACGGTGATTCCACCTTCTTATTTAAAGTAATTAGCTTTTGCTAATTTGTTCTATCACCAATTCATTCAGCATTGATAAATCCTGTTCTGAAATGCCCAATAGTTCCCGTTGGGCATATCTCACTTTAAAATCCTTCTCTTTTGATGGTCGTGCCGTTAAACCGTATTGATGCACTGCAGCAATGGCGGCACTTGAGCCATTAAAACCCACTGAAACTTCGTTCCCATTTGACCGCACTTTTAAATGTCGGGCTGTGCGGAGTTTGGCGAACATGGCTTTGCGTTTGATTCGTCCTTTCTTTTTTCTAAATTCTTTACGTGGTTTTCTAGGTTCAAAGGCAGAACCATCGGGATTTTGTTGGCGTGCAATTCGGTTCGATTGGCTTTTTCGCAAAGCTTGCCCGATTTTTCGCCCAAGCTGTCTGCGCGCCTGTGGAGAAAGATTGGCAATAAGTGTGGTCAATTTTGCCTGAATTTCTTCTACTGTAGCCATTAGACGATATCACCCTCAAAAATTGGCGAATCCCAGTTTTCCAAATAGACTTTTACTCGGGTTGGTTCATCCCATACTGGTTCTTTTGCGTAATGGATCTGCACGTTATTCCCATCTTTTTTCGACACAACACGTTCAGTAAGTTGGATTTCGAAACTAATATCTGCGGTGTTGTTATTGTTGTAATCCACCTGGAATTTAAATGCGTTCTCTCGAATTTGTGGATTTTCTAATATTTCAGGTTGATTTGTGCGGAGATAAGCCATCATTGGCACAATCAAGGTGGCAATATCGCCTGCATAATCAGTCACTACAACATTGAGTGTATAACGATATTCAAAACTAAATGATGCGGCACCCGTTGCGACGATTTGCCCACCGTCCACATAAAGTTGTAGATGGTCGGGATTTTTTACAAAATCGGGGTGACTTTGTTCAAGGATTTTGCGCAGTTGGTTGGGCTTTTTCATTTTCGAAAATTCCGTTGTTGCATTTCAAATCTTTGTTGGCAAGTCACGCAACGTGTTACGCCCTGAATCATTTGTCTGCGCTTTTCGGGGATGGGGGCATCACAATCTTCACAATAAAGGCGACTTACTGCTTTAAAAGTGCGGTGTTTTTTGAGGGCAATTTCACGTTGCATTTCTTCGAGCTGTTGTGCTCGGTCGAATTGATCTGTCATGGCTGTTCCTTTTTATTAAATTCATCCATGCATTTTTTTAAACTTGAGTTTTCAATGATGCATAAATCAAGGTGGTGCTGTGTCTGTAAATAGGCTTCGGCTAATTCGCCGTTGGTGCGAATTTGTGGCGAATAGGCACTGCACTCCGTTGTTTGCGGACAAAGAATCGGTGATTTAATGACTTCCTGTTGAGTTGAGCACGCGTTTAACATCATCAGGCAAAGGGCGGTCAGCCCAATCTTGGTTTGATTTAAGTACATTTTTTAAATCCTGTGTTTGTTGATTTTGATTTGCTTTGAGGTTGTTTACGGCTTGAATAAGCTGTGCTTGCTGTTCGGCAAAATTTTGAACGCTATGATTTAACTCAATGTAAGAGTTTTGCCATTTCAGTTTTAGCTGTTCTTCTTTAAGCATTTCTTTTCGCCAATAATTCGCCTCAAATCCCAGAAAAATAATGAGGAGTACAAGCAGAATTGGCCCGATAAGTAAAATGCCTCGTTCTTTTTCGGTTAAGAAATTAAACATAGGTTTTTCTCCTTTTGACGGCGTTCAATTAATCCTTTTAGCGGTTTTCCTGCAGCGTAAATCCAACGCTCAAATTGACTGCACATGGCCTTGCTGTAGCCTTGGCGTGCCATTTTAAAAAGTGAGCTATTTTTTAATTTGCCACATCCTACGTTAAAGGTGATAGACACTAAGGCATCAAATGCACCTTGTGGCATGGTTTGACCGTTGGCATATTGATTCACGCATTTTTCTGATTGTTTAATGCCTTTTACGTATAATTCGGCAATTTCTTGCAAGGTGTAAATTTTATTGCGGTCGATTTTTTCAACAGCATCGGTTATGCCTATGCCGACAGTTAAAACATCGGCAGGGCATTGATAGGGCTTTTTCATGCAACCTTCTGCATTGCCAATCAGTAACAAGCCTTTTTCGGATGTTCGAATTTCATTCCCATGAGTGGCAATCACCAGTCCAACAACGGCAGATATGGCGCAGATGTATTTGGCGGAACGTTTAATCATGATGATGGATCCGTTGTTCGAGTTCTTTTTCTTTTAATTCAAAATCTTTTTTCTTGTAATACCAATTCACAAGAAAGGTGGCGACACCAATCACAATACCTGTAACCGATGCGACATCAGCCCAATTTACATTTGAGAACATATCGGCAATGCGTCCAATCAAAAAGGCGAATATTCCTGATATGTAAGATGCTTTTGATGGTGTGTCGTGCATATCAGCTCCAAAGTTGAATTGTGTCATTTGCTACACTGATTTTTTCTGTATCGGCATCTGGCAATATGACTGGGGTACCAATGGGAATAATGGGCTTATCCATTAAATGCGGATTGAGTTCGCATGTTATTTCGAGCAAGCCTTCACTTCGTCCAAAATGTCGATAAAGAATGGCGTCTAAATTGTCATTTTGTTGTGCGTAAACTTGCATTAGATTAACTCCGCATCGACGCGTTTTCTGCCCAATATGTCGCTAATCGCAAAGCGAGCATCACGGCGTAATTCATCAATGCTGTCTTTGAGTTGCGCCATTTTCTTTTCGCCATCGTTAGTGCTGTCGTAGCTTGCATAGCGTTCATAAAGGTTTGCCAGTGCCAAGCAACTTACCGCACGTTTATAGCGATAAATCAGCACGCTTTCGCCATTGATATAGGGGGCAGAGATCTGTTCTAAACTGTCGCGTTTGCTTTGCGTTTTAAACGTGGAGAGTTCCGCATTGACGCTTGCCATGCCCTCAATCAAGGCATCTTGTAAACGTTGTGTGGTAATGGTGCCGTCTGCACGGTATTGATTACGAAATTGAGCAAGTGACATATCGGGGAAGAAACCATCATTACTGATAATGTCATCTAAGGTATCGTAATCATTTAACTGTTGCTGTACTTTGCCCATTTCATAATCGGGGGCAAGTTTGACTGATATTGCGCCGTCGCTCATTGATTTACCCTTATAAAAAAAGTCGGGTGAGGATTAAATTAAGTACGGCCAATAAATCCGTCAGAATTTGACCGCACTTTTAATCCGCCCGACGGCTGCGTGGTTTGCTCTTTACCAAAACCGATTATTCATCGGCTTTGTTTAATTGCTTACGTAATTTTTTAATATCGCCTTTCACGCCAATTTTCTGATCTAAACCCAAAGCACGTTCTAAATATGCCAGTGCTTGTTCAGGGTGCTTTTCAACCAATAACAAGCCCAATTCACGCAATAATCGCGCACGGCTTTCATCAGGCATATCGCAATCAGCGGTGATGCGTTGGACTTGCTCTAAGTAAGCCACTTCAAACGGTTTATTGGCGGCTTGTGCGGCTTTGGCTTGGTCGGCAAATTCTTCTGCCAACAAAGTGCCAAGTGTTCGGGTAAATGGCTCTGGCAAGCGTAAATCATGAAATACGGCATAATCGGCAATTTGTAACGCAAGGTGATATTCGCCACAGTCAATCGCCCACACGCACCATGTCATCAAGACGTTATCTTGTTTACCACTTCCGACCGATAACGCCCCTTCAATCCATGGTAGATAGTCAGGCAAAATTTGCTTTTTAAATGCGGCTTTGCGTTCCGTCGATTGGATGTTTTTTAAATCCTTTCGATGGCGAGCAAGAATACGGCACATTTTGTCATATTCCGTAAAGTCGCTTAGATCTTCGGTTTCCGCTGCGTGAGCCACAGCAGCGGAAATGGTACGAAGATGAATTTGTGCGGGTGAAAGGCGTTCAGCCATTATTCTTTATCTTCAAACGTGATGTTTTCGATTAATGCCGCGCAACCATATTCTTCGACTTTGTAGTCGATGTTTTGCGACAAGTAATCTTCTACACGGTTGCGTTTCGGATTGTTCTTAATGAAACGGCGCATTGACCCTTCCTGAATGTAGATGGATAAATTATCCAATCGGGTGATCAGGATTGAGTTTTTCGGGAAGAATGGGACGCGAATCGCTTTTAAACCACCAATTTGTTTTTGTGAGATGATCACTTGGCTTGCAAGGTCATCCGTCGGTTTTAAATCCGTGTTAACGATGTTGAAGTATTTATCGTTTAAGATTTCACGACCGCAGATAACCACCAATTCGGTGTCATCGGCGTAAACTTCATCAATTAAGGTGTTGACGGCATCAAGCACTAAGGCATCAATGTTTTCATAGCCGTGGTTTTTGGCTTGACCTTTACCCACTTTGATTTTGTTCTCAGTATTTGCACCGTTCATTACATGTGTTGGCATATCGTCACGTAATTGTTGTAGCCAACCTTTTTTCACGTCTTGCAGTTTCGGATTTGAAGACAAATCGGAGGTTTCACTGCGACTTGTGCCGTTTAGCCCCATCATAATGAGGTTTAAGGCGATGGTTTTTTGCGTTAAATTCGCCAATTTTTTCTGGAAGTCAGGGTGTTTCGCCCATTGGTCGAGTTTTGCCCATGGAATATGCGTGTCGAAATTGACTTGTTCGCATTTATATTTGCGACCGGTCATTTTGGAAACGTCTTTGGTTTCGCGCTCTTTGGTGTTGGTGTCTGTGGTGCTTGCAATCGCGGAAGCCACTTCAAGACCGACTAATTCCGCTTCCATTAACGGATCACGAACAACATTAATCCATTGTAAGAAGTTCGAACTTAACATCACTTTTTCAATCAGTTTTTGTTCTACGCTTGGGGTGACGGTAAATGTTTCTGCCACATCATTACTTGTTACACCGTTTAATTCGGCGACACGTGCCACATAGGCATTAAATTTCTGTTTAGTTTCGTTGCGCATGGTTGTTCCTTTAGCAATCGGTTAAAAATTCGGATTTACCTTCACCGGCAACGATTGGACGTTTGCCGAAGTCGGCGGACGGTGCTTTTTCAAGCGTGGTGAATTTGGCTTGAATGCTTTCATTGGTGGCTTTGACTTCTGTTAATTCGGTTTGCTGTTTTGCTAAATCAGCAGAAAGTGCGGTCAATTTTTCCAATGTTTCTTTGGTTTGTTCCGCTAAAAGCTCAATGGCTTGCGTTTGGTCGGCAAAGCGTTCATCGTCGGTTTTTTCTTTGTCGGCAAATAATGCGCGGATTTTGGCAAAGACAGACAGCCCTTTTTCTTTCACTTCTTCAAACTCTAATTCGGTTTCAATTGCGGCAGTGAAAAGGTTTTCGGCTTTTTCTTTACGGTTGTTGAGAGGATTTGCGCTTGCACCGGCAGAAAATACCAACATTTCGGTGCCAAGGCTTGCTGGATTATCAGTTACAGCTAAACCAACTAAGTAAGCTTCACCAGTGTCGGCAAAATTCGGATCGCACTCAATAGAGGTGTAGATTTTTTGACGGTCTTTATTCAGTTTGATTAAATCGTCTGTTGGGTCGATTTGAGCCAGTAACTGCAATTTACCTTCAGCATTTTCTTCCGTTTTTAAACCAACCACATCACCATAGCATTTTGAGTGCGGATCATCGTTCCACATATAACGCCATTTAATGTGTTCAAGATTAACGCGTGCACCGTATTTTTTAGGGTCATAATTTGCCGCCATTTGTTCAATCCAAGTGCGATTGATTGTGCGACCGTCTGTAGTTGCCCCTTCCGTTGCGACTACAAACCATTTTGAAGTTTTTGCCATTGCTTATCCTTTGTTTGATTTGATTCAAAGATTGCCATTATTCTGAAAGGTTTAATTTTGGTGGTCTATGAGTTGCTTTTGTTGTATGCCGATTCACAGAGTAAGCGGAAAGACTAACATTCGCCCCCTTTCTATTATGCGGTTGTAAATAGAAAGGATTAGGAATGGACGAACAAGTTATTAATCAACCTTCCCCCGAAGTGACGGCGGAAATCAAACGTAAAGCACAGCAGATGTATTTCAGTGGTTATAAAATCGCTGAAATATCTCGTCAGCTTGATATTCCTGCATCAACGATTGCCAGTTGGAAAGACAGAGAAAAATGGGATGATATTGCGCCTGTCGGTCGGGTTGAATTGGCATTAGAGACAAGATTGAATATGCTCATCGCAAAAGAAGAAAAGAGCGGTTCAGATTACAAAGAAATTGATTTGCTCGGGCGACAAATGGAACGCATGGCGAGAGTGAAAAAATATTCTTTCGGCGATGGCAATGAAGTGGATTTAAATCCTAAACTGGCGAACCGCAACAAGGGCGACCGCAAGAAAGCCGAACCCAATGCCATTGATCAGGAACAAGAAGAATTGCTGATTAATGGCTTTCTTGATGGAATGTTTAATTATCAGCGAATTTGGCACAAGGCGAAAGAACACCGAATCAGAAATATTTTAAAAAGCCGACAAATCGGGGCAACTTACTATTTTGCCCACGAAGCCTTTATTGATGCCTTGACGACGGGGCACAATCAAATTTTCTTATCAGCCAGTAAAAAACAAGCCTTACAGTTTCGCTCGTACATTGTGAATTACGCCAAGCAAACGGCAGATGTAGATTTAAAAGGTGAAACCATCAAACTTCCAAATGGGGCAGAATTGATTTTCCTTGGCACGAACTCCGCTACGGCTCAATCCTACCACGGCAATTTATATTTTGATGAAGTGTTTTGGGTGCCTAAATTTGATGTGATGCGAAAAGTGGCATCAGGTATGGCGGCGCAAAAAATGTATCGCCAAACCTATTTTTCAACGCCGACCACGATTGCACATCCTGCTTATGCGTTTTTCTCTGGAAAAGCATTTAATAAAAATCGGGCCAAGGCGGACAAAGTTGAAATTGACATTTCGCACGAGAATTTAAAAAGCGGAAAACTTTGTGCCGACCGTCAATGGAAGCAGATTGTAAGTATTTATGATGCAATGGAAGGTGGGTGCAACCTATTCAATATTGACGATTTGATCGCAGAAAACAGCAAAGAAGAATTTGAACAGTTGTTTTTGTGCCAATTTGCCGATGACAACAGTTCTGCTTTCAAGTTTTCGGACCTGCAACTTTGCCAAGTGGATAGCTTAGAAGAATGGCACGATTACAAGCCATTTTATCAACGACCTTTTGGCAATAGAGAAGTTTGGTTAGGTTATGACCCTGCTTTTACTGGCGACCGTGCAGCCTTAGTGATTGTTGCACCGCCGAAAGTGGAAGGGGGCGATTATCGCGTTTTACATAAACAAACTTTTCACGGTATGGATTACGAAACACAAGCAAGCCGCATTAAACAGTTTTGTGATGATTACAATGTGACTCGTATCGTGATTGATAAAACGGGTATGGGGTCGGGCGTTTATCAGGAAGTGAGAAAGTTTTATCCAATGGCGCAGGGCCTAGAGTATAACGCCGATCTTAAAAATGAAATGGTGTTAAAAACACAAAACTTAATTCAGAAACGTCGCCTTAAATTTGATAGTGGTGATAATGATATCGTGAGTAGTTTTATGACGGTGAAAAAACGCATTACTGGCACAGGGAAAATTACTTATATTTCGGATCGTTCGGAAGATGCAAGCCACGGCGATTTATCATGGGCAATTATGAACTGCATTTTAAATGTGCCTTATGGTTTAGGCGGCGATGTATCAAGCAACAAATCAACAATATTTACCTTTGAATAGGATAACCCAATGAGCAAAAACACAAAAAAATCTACCGCACTTTCTACTGGAAATCAAGCACAGGCATTTAGCTTTGGTGAACCTATTCCAGTGCTTGACCGTGCAGAAGTACTGAATTATTTCGAAAGCGTGTTGATGTATGAAAAATATTACAATCCGCCAATTAATTTAAGTTACTTAGCTAAAGCCTTAAATGCCTCAGCCCATCACAACAGTGCGATCACGGTGAAGAAAAACATTTTACTTTCAACGTGCAAAACAACCGCGCTGTTATCCAGAACACAACTTGAAAAACTGGTTCAGGATTATTTGGTATTTGGCAATGCGTTCATTGAAGTCGTGAAAAATGCATTCGGTGATGTGATTGCACTTAGATCGCCTTTAGCAAAATATATGCGTGTTGGTATTGATGAAGGTCAATTCTTCCAAATCGTGACTGGCTATGAAGAATATGAATTTAAAAAAGGTTCCGTGCTGCAACTTATCAATCCTGACATTAACCAAGAGATTTACGGCGTGCCGGAATATTTGGCCGCACTTCAATCTGCTTTTTTAAATGAAAGTGCCACATTGTTCCGCCGTAAATATTATCTGAATGGCGCGCATGCGGGTTCGATTATTTACATGACCGACCCAACACAGAACCAAGACGATATTGAAGCAATCAAAACGCAAATCAGACAAACCAAGGGCACTGGCAACTTTAAAAATTTATTTGTATATATCCCAAATGGGAAGAAAGATGGGATGCAAGTTATTCCGCTGTCTGATGCTATTGCCAAAGATGATTTCTTAAATATTAAGAATGCAAGCCGTGATGATGTGTTAGCCGCGCACCGTGTGCCACCGCAACTGATGGGAATTGTGCCTAACAATACTGGAGGCTTTGGTGACGTTGAAAAGGCAACGCGAGTGTTTTTTATTAATGAGATAATCCCATTGCAAGAACGATTGAAAGAGATTAATAGTTGGGTAGGGGAAGAAGTGATCACGTTCTCCGATTACAAATTGCTAAATTAGATCCTTTCAAAAATAAACAGCCCGCAGAAATGCGGGTTTTTTATTGCCAAAAGAGCTGTTTTTGTCCTGTATAGTATTAGCACTACCCCAGTGTATTATATCAAATCAATCAATATGATAAATCTTAAATCCTTATTTCAGCCCGATTTTTCGCCCAATTTTACGTATTAAAAATCGCAGTCAAACCCTCGCCACGCCCGCACACTAAAGATGTCGATTTCAACGCAGATTTAGATCCTTTCCAAAGCCTTTTCAGTAATAGCGCCCTTTAGATCCTTTATTTCAGATCTTTTAACGCAAACAAACGCAGAAAAATGAAAAAATTTACCTATTTTTATTGATGTAAATCAAATAAACATCATATTTTTGAAATTGCACAGATTTGTGCTAATTATTTGATCTTTATAAGGATAAGAAACTAGCTAGTCGCACCATCTAACCCTTTCATAACCCCGCGAAACTAATCGCGGGGTTTTGTTTTATCTAGGTTTTATGAGTGATATAAGAGAACAATAAATTATTTCTATATAAAACGGCTAAAAACATTTCTATTTTTAGCCGCACTTTTTTAATTTTCTTCTTTCTTTTCTTTAAACAAACCCGATGCACCCTCGGAATAATCTCTTGGTTGTTCATTTTGAGATTTATCTGTTGCAGTAATTAACTGTTGGGTGAATAAACCTTTGTGATCTTTTTCGCCCAGTAAATTATTGGAAGAGGTTGCGTAGTGGCGATAAAGTTTTTGATAATCGTTAATTAAGGTTTTGAATAATTCAGCACTTTCTGCAAAATGTTTTTCGATTTGCGCCTTTTGTGTATCAAGTTGGGTTTTAACTGTTTTTAATTCAGCTTCTGTTTTAGCTTGATGTTTCACGGATCCTTTGGTTAAACGCACAATAATGTAACCAATAAATAATCCAACAATAAAAGCGATACCAATTGCTACCCAAATTTCATTTGTCCAATTTTCCATAATATTCTCCTGTTTATTTGGCTTAAAAACTAACAAGTTGCAATAATAACAATTTCAACTTTCCAATGAGGATCCGCTAATTTAGCTTCGACTGTCGCTCGACTTGGTGGGCTAACATGATCGACCCATTCATCCCAAGCTTGATTTAATTGTGCATAATCTTGCATGTCTGCCAAGAAAATTTGCGCAGTTAAAATATTGCTTTTATTGGAGCCAATTTCTGCTAACAATTTATCAATTAAACCTAATACTTCTTTGGTTTGTTCGTAGGCATTTTGCTCGATGGTTAGCTCTGGAACTTGCCCTGCAAAATAGGCGAGGTTGTTATGAATTGAAATTTCACTTAAACGTGAGCTGGGTAAAATGCGTTGAATTGTCATAGGGTTCTCCTTTGGCGTGTTTTCTTCTATTCTAAATAGCGTTTACCACTTTGTAAAATCCTCTTTACTAGGCTAGAATACACGATAATTATTCTCAATTATTTAATCATTATGAAACTACTTATCTCTAATCAGCATGGCGCTATTGTTATGGCATTGGTGCCTTTTATTTACGGCATGTTACTTGCCAATCCTGTATGGGCGCACGTATTTTTATTATTAGGATGGTTTTCGCTTTATTTGATGACTTATCCTTTTTTGAATTTATTTAAAGGTAAAAATCTTGAGTTATACAAAAAATGGTCTGTGATTTATTTTGCTGCTGCTGTGATTTTTGCGATTCCTGCGTTAATTTATAATTGGCAAGTGCTGTATTTTATGTTTGCCATGCTACCGTTTGTCGCGGTAAACATTTATTTCACCAAGAAAAAAGATGAGCGTAACTTATGGAATGACTTGGCGGGGATCTTAATTTTTGCTCTAGCTGGAATGGGATCTTATTACTTTTCTGACCGCACTTTTGATGAAAAAATACTTTGGGTGGCGATTTATCCAACATTATTTTTTATTGGAACAACACTTTATGTGAAATCCATGATGCGTGAGCGAAAAAATCCACGTTATTTTTGGGCGTCAGTGATTTTTCACTTATTATGTGTGCTGATTTTTGTTGTTTCACAACAATTTATTTTAGCATTAGCTTTTGTTCCCGGATTAGTGCGAGCGGTTTATCTGCCCACTAAAAAGCTTTCTGTTATGCAAGTTGGACTAACAGAATTTGCGATTACTGCTGTGTTTTTTATTTTACTTTTAACAGCAACTTTATAAATGAAACTGAAGTTATTTTTTCATACAGTATTACTTTTTTGTAGCTTGCCTATTTGTGCAATGAAAACCGTTGATATTACAGCGAGTTCGAAAATGGATGATCAAGCAAGAATGAATTTGGCACAAGACTTTGTCAATAAACAGCAATGGATGTCTGTTTTCGATATCATGTATCCGATGGCGTTAGAAGGAAATATCACCGCTCAAAGCAACCTAGGTATGTTATATAATCTTGGGCGTGGCACGGTGAGAGACTACGAAAAGGCTTATTGGTGGTTTAGCGAAGCGGCAGAGAAGGGCAGCGTGAAAGGGCTAAATAACCTTGGCGTTATGTATCTGCGTGGCGATTACGTCAAACAAAATACAGAGCAAGCCATTAAGCTTTTTGAACGTACAGCTCGAGCTAAAGATACGGATGCCATGATGATGTTAAGTAATATTTATCGCTCACAAAACCAATCTGAAAAATCATTGGAATGGCTGAAGAAAGCCGCTGAATTAGGCAATAAGGAAGCAAAACAGCGTTTATCTAGTCAGCCATAATCTAAAAGTGCGGTTATTTTAATCGCACAAATTTCACGCCACTATGTTGCAATAGCAATTTCATTGGATCTTCATCATTTGAGACTGTTTTTTCACGTAATTCAATTAATTTCATCCGCAAATGGGCGAGTTCATGAATTCGTGTGGCCACCTCTTTAATATGTTTGTCTAACACACGATTTATTTCTTCTGCTTGTTGTTTTGAGGCATTTTCTAAATTCAGTAGGCTTTTTATTTCACTTAATGAAATATCTAAATTTCGGCAGTTACAAATAAATGATAAACGTTGCAAGTGTTCTTCATTATATTGTCGAAAATTGCCTGAAGTGCGTTTTGGGGGGGGGATTAAACCTTGTTGTTCATAATAACGAATGGTTTCTACGGTACAGCCTAGGGCTTTAGCAAGTGCTCCAATTTTCATTAATCACCTTAAAAAATAACTTGACTCTAAAGTTACTTCATATTTTATCATGCGTTCAGATTTTCTTAAACAAACAAGGAGCATCCAAAATGGAATTAAAAAAAATCGTAGTGGGATTAACCGCACTTTTAGGTATGTCTGTTGCTAACGCTCACAATGTTTGGCTTGAACCTGCTTCAGCTAAAGGTGAATACGTGGTGAAATTTGGACATGAACAAACTGAAACCTATCCAGAATCTAAACTTAAATCTATCCAAGCCTTAAATGCGCAAGGAAAATTAACTGCCGTTGATTACCAATTCAGAAATGGCGAAGCCTATCTTATGCCTAAATCAGATTTAGTATTCGTTCATTTTGATAATGGTGTATGGTCAAAATTACCAAGCGGTAAATACGTTGAAAAAACAAAACGTGAAGAACCAACGGCAGAATTTAGTACCAATCCTGTTAAATTTGGTAAAGCGATTTTGAAATGGGATGCTGAATCTTTCAAATCTCATCAACAAGCTTATGAATTGGTTCCTCAAGAAAAAGCACAAGCGAACAAACCACTTTCTATCCTTGTGTTACATAATGGTAAACCGGTTCAAGGGATTAAAGTGGGCGTGAGTGAAGATGCACCGTTCAATTTAACGAATGAAAAAGGTATCGCTCAATTTACGCCAACTAAAGGCTTCAACAAAGTATGGGCAGAGTTTGAGGAAAAAGTAACAAATAATGCGGATTACGATCGTCGCTCTATAGAATATATGTTAACTTTTGATGCGCAATAATATGGATTTGGGATGAAGAAAATTGTTTTTTTAACCGCACTTTTTGCGGCTTGCTATCTCCCGAATGCTTATGCCCACGCGCTTTATGTGTTTGCCCAATATGATGGGCAAACACTCTCTGGCAAATCCTATTATTCTGATATGACCCCAGCAGCTGAAACTTATTTAGAAGTTTTCCGTTCTGGTGTTGCTGATCCCGTTTTAACTGGAAAAACTGACCGCCAAGGCGCATTTAAGCTTTCTATTGCTGATGTGCCACATACAACCTTAAAAGTTGTAGTGGAAGGCGATGAAGGACACCGTGCGTCAGTGGTTGCTGCTCATACATCTGCCGAAAATCAAAGCGGTGCAGATTTAATGCTTCTTCGTGAAGATATTGCGCATCTAAAAGATAAAATTTATTTGCATGATATTTTAGGCGGAATCGGTTATATCGTTGGTATTGCTGGACTCATTGCTTTACGTAATGCGCGTAAAATTAAACAAGGACGTATTTAATGCATTTATCTGAAGGCGTGTTACATACGCCTATTTTATTAGCTGGCGCAGTGCTTGCTGTTGCCGGCATTGCTGTAGGGTTACGTCGTTTAGAATCAGAACGTTTACCGCTTACCGCACTTTTTGCTGCTGCATTTTTTGTGGCAGGAACCATTCATGTGCCCGTCGGAATTGGTAGCGTGCATTTAATTTTAAATGGCATGGCTGGTTTATTCCTAGGGTGGGCTGTATTTCCTGCATTCCTCATCGCACTTTTATTGCAAGTCATCTTCTTTTCTTTTGGCGGATTTGCAGTGTTAGGCGTCAATCTTTGTGTGATGGCGACGCCAGCGGTGATCGCTCATTATCTTTTCCGTTCTCGTTTACAACCTCACATGGCTTTAAAAGATCGCTTATTAATCGGTATTGGATCTGGCGTAATTGGCGTTGGCGGGGCAGGCGCACTTGCCTCTTTTGTGCTGATGTTAGATGGTGGAAAAAGTTATCTGAATCTTGTTTGGCTCTTGCTAGTCTCTCATATTCCGGTATTTATTTTGGATAGTATTATCAGCGTAGGGGTGATTACCTTGATTGGTAAAATGTATCCTGAAGTCATGAATCGTACCGAGAATGTTTCTTAATGAAAATTCATCGCTTATTTCAACCGCACTTTAGGTTGATTTATCTGTTTATCTGGGGGCTAATCATTAGTGGATTGAGTGATCTCACTTGGCTTATCCCCCTTAATGTGCTTGCAGTTTCTCTCTTTTTTATTTCACTGCAGTTCAGTCAAAAATCTTTTTTGCCCTATCTTAAACGTTGGTTTGCTTTAATCATTTTTATTGCTTTAATGTGGGCGACATTAAGTTGGAAAATTGGAGAAAATGGCATTGAACTCAATTTTCAAGGCATAGAATTAGCAGAAAAGTTAAGTTTACGGACTCATTTATTGTTGATTTCGCTTTGGCTTTTTTTGTGGAATATTAATGATGCGGTGCTTGTTCAAGCCATTGGTAAATTGCCTTTGCCGGAAAAATTAATTCAACTGTTTGTGCTGACCGTACGTTACATTGCACTGCTTGGAGAATTGCGTCAAAAAATGGATATTGCTATGAGAGCTCGTGGATTCCGTCCTGGTCTTAATCGCCGAACCCTTTATGTGACGGCTCAAAGTGTCGCTTTATTATTGATTCATGCTCTGCTGAAGGCCGAAACGGCGCAAATGGCTTTAAAATGTCGTGGTTTTCAGTTTGGCAAAAAGAGAGAAAAATAACATGTTAGCTGTAAATAATCTTTGTATAGAACGTAATGGTAGAGCGATTATTCAAGATTTGAGTTTTACCTTGGAAGGTCAAAAACGCCTTTTCGTACAAGGGGAAATTGGATCAGGAAAAACGACATTACTTCTTGCTTTGTTGGGATTTGTTCCCGTAACTAAAGGTGAAATTCAATTATTTGGCCAAGTTTGTCGTGAAGAAAAAGATTTCGCACCCTTTCGTGGCACGATTGGTATTTGTTTTCAAAATGCCGATGATCAACTTTTTGGCCCAACAGTATTGGATGATATTGCCTTTGGACCATTAAACCAAAATGAGCCTAGAGATCAGGCGTATCATATTGCAGAGCAGCAATTAGAACGTCTTGGTATCACACGTTTAAAAGATCGTATGGTGCATACCTTATCTGGTGGTGAGAAAAATTTCACCGCACTTGCGGGTGTTTTAGCGATGCAGCCAAAAATTTTATTATTAGATGAACCCACCAATGGATTAGATCGAAAAAATACTGAAAAATTGACCGCACTTTTACGTGAACTTTCCTTACCCATTTTGATTTCGTCCCATCATCATGGATTTATTAACGAATTAGCCACAGAAATTATCAGTTTATGATCTTCATCAAAAAGCCGAATTTTGATTGTGCTATGCTTGTTGCAAATTTGTTGACAAAGCTAAGGGCTTTGAGTGTTTTAAACATCATTTCTGTTGAAAGTCAGTTTGAAACCTCAGCCCAAATAAGCACATTAAAACGGAGGATTTATGTGTACAACCTGTGGCTGCGGACATCCAGAGCAAGTCCGTATTGGTGAATTGCCTCATACACATGATGATCAAGGAAGTCATCAATCAGGTACGCCAAACTTTTCACATTCAACATTTCATTTCAATAAACCAGTCGATGCAGACGATACTCAAAAACGTTTGTTAAAAATTGAACAAGATGTTCTCGGAAAAAATAATCAACTCGCGGATCACAACCGAGCATTCTTTGCCAAACAACATATTTTAGCTTTAAATCTTGTATCGAGTCCGGGTTCTGGCAAAACCACCTTGTTAACGACGACGCTAAATGCCCTCAAAAATGACCGCACTTGTTATGTAATCGAAGGCGATCAACAAACTGAAAATGATGCAGATCGTATTCGTGCTACTGGCGTGCCAGCTATTCAAGTAAATACAGGCAAAGGTTGTCATTTAGATGCACAAATGATTAGCGAAGCTATGGTGAAATTAAGACCACAAGCTGACAGCATTATGTTTATCGAAAATGTGGGAAATTTAGTTTGTCCATCTGAATTTGATCTTGGTGAAAAAGCGAAAGTGGTGATTTTATCTGTGACAGAAGGCGAAGATAAACCGCTTAAATACCCTCACATGTTTGCCGCATCAAGTTTAATGATTTTAAATAAAGTGGATTTATTACCTTATTTGAAATTTGATGTAGAACAATGCATTGCCAATGCAAAACGTGTGAATCCAAATATTGAAGTGATTCAACTTTCCGCTACCACTGAACAAGGTCTCAGTGAGTGGTTAAATTGGCTAGAACAACAACGTAAACAAGGATAATCGATGCGATTTGTTGATGAATTTCGCGATCCTGAACTTGCCCGTAGTTTAGTGGCGCAACTTGAAAAATTGATGGAAAAAATGCCGCACTTTACGGCGCTGAATCCATTGTATTTAATGGAAGTATGTGGCGGGCATACCCATACGATTTTTAAATTTGGATTGGATCGGCTATTACCAAAAAGTATCGAATTTATTCATGGCCCAGGTTGTCCTGTCTGTGTGCTTCCGATGGGGCGTATTGATGTCTGTATTGAAATTGCACTAAAACCTGATGTCATTTTCTGTACTTTTGGAGATGCAATGCGAGTGAAAGGTCGCCAAGGTTCGCTGTTAGAAGCAAAAGCGAAAGGCGCAGATGTTCGCATTGTGTATTCACCTTTGGATGCATTGAATATTGCACAAAATAATCCGAATAAAAAAGTCATCTTTTTTTCCTTAGGATTTGAAACCACAATGCCGAGCACGGCAGTGACGCTTCAACAAGCCAAAAAACTAGGAACAAAAAATTTCTGGATTGTTTGCCAAAACATCACGATTATTCCAACGTTACATAGCTTGCTGGCACAAGATCAAGTCAAAATTGATGGTTTTCTTGCGCCAGGGCATGTGAGTATGGTGATTGGTTCATCGCCTTATCAAGGGATTGTCGATAAATATCACAAACCTTTTGTGATTACCGGTTTTGAACCTTTAGATATTTTGCAGGCGATCGTGATGTTAGTGCAGCAATTTGTTGATGGCCGTTGTGAAATTGAAAATCAATATAAACGCATTGTTGATGATCACGGAAATGCTTTAGCCCAACGTTCAATGCAAGAAGTGTTCCAGCTTAAAGCAAGCAGTGAATGGCGTGGCTTGGGGGAAATTGAACAATCAGGCGTGGAATTGACGGATGCTTATCGTGAATTTGATGCCGAAATTTATTTCCAAAGCCAAGCACAACAGGTGGCGGATGATCCTAATTCTCGTTGTGGTGATGTCTTGACTGGGCGTTGTAAACCATCTGATTGCCCATTATTTGGCACAGGTTGTAATCCTGATAATGCTTATGGCGCATTAATGGTTTCTTCCGAAGGCGCATGTGCAGCCTATTATCAATATCGGAGAGAATAAAATGAGCGAATTTATCACTATGGCGCACGGTAATGGCGGTGCTGCCATGCAGAAATTGATCCAAGATTATTTTGTTGAAGCCTTTGCGAATCCTATTTTGGCGCAAGGGGAAGATCAGGCAAGAATTCCATTAACGGAATTAGCAAAGCAAGGCAAAACACTGTCATTTAGCACGGATAGTTTTGTGATTGATCCCATTTTTTTCCCTGGTGGTAACATCGGGAAATTAGCGGTGTGCGGTACGGCAAATGATGTGGCTGTGTGCGGTGCGATACCAAAATATTTATCTTGTGGTTTTATTTTGGAAGAAGGATTGCCACTTGCGGATCTTAAAGCAATTATTCAATCAATGGCTGAAACCGCAAAAGCGGCAGGTATTCAAGTTGTTACTGGCGATACAAAAGTGGTACAAAAAGGTGCAGTGGATAAGATTTTTATCAATACCAGTGGAATTGGTGTTATTCCTCAAAATTTGGATTGGGGCGTTCATAAAATTCAAGCAGGCGATAAAATCATTGTGAGTGGCACCATTGGGGATCATGGCGCAACAATCTTAAATTTACGTGAAAAACTGGGTATCCAAACGGATCTTTATAGTGATTGCGCCGTGCTGTATCCATTGATTGAAAATTTACGTGAAGTAGATGGCGTAAAAGCGGTTCGAGATGCGACCCGTGGTGGTGTCAATGCTGTTTTGCACGAATTTGCACAGGCGCAACAGCTAGGCATTAATATTGATGAACAAGCCTTACCAATTCGCCAAGAAGTGCGCGGAATTTGTGAATTACTTGGTCTTGAAGCATTAAACTTCGCGAATGAAGGGAAATTGGTTATTGTTGCCTCCGCTGAAAAAACACCAGAAATTTTGACCGTACTTCGTCGTCATCCATTAGGTGAAAATGCGGCTGTGATTGGTGAAGTGACAACCGATAAAAAAGTGCGTTTAGTGGGCATTTTTGGACAAAGTCGATTATTAGATTTACCAACCAATGAACCATTGCCAAGAATTTGTTAATGATTAGATAAAATCAATACTTTAGAAAAATTAAATAGGTGAAGTGATTTCTGAACTTAGCAAAAATACCCTAGAACAGCTAGAGTAGTTTATCGATCACTGGCAATTTCTCTCAAATGGTACAGAGGGCTACCACACTATCGAGACTACAATGGTCGGTGTAGATGCTGATTATATTTCATCCAAAACAATGGCATATAAAGCCCTTTATTGGCTTTATTTTCTTGCGGTAAATCGAGCCTTTACAGGCATACGTAATGCAATTCGCTCACGGTTTAATGCTAAAGCATTTTCTGTGGGCAAATAATTTTGCCAAAGATTAGGATCATCAGGTAGCTCCTCTGCCCAAAAATACTGTACATTGAAACCGCGAGCAAGACACTCTTCATGCAATAAGTCGTAACGTTGCTTTAAAAACGCAAGTTTATTAAAGAAAAATCGTACGTGTCCTTCGCCTAATTTATAATCTTCAGGCTGCCCTTTTAAACTAAATTTTCCTTTCGCAACCGCATTTGGAATCCGTGTTAGCTCGCGATGTTCCGCTAATAGATGCTGATCGCAAAGTTCAGCAGGAGGAACAAGGTTAATTCTGGTCATAAAATCTCTCTTTATTATTTCATATCCCATCGAGTAATGAATATGACTAATTCCACCAATAATGTGCTAGGTAATAATAAGGTAACGGTTACTAAAACTAAGGTGAGTAGAAAAACTAAATTATTGCTTTTATTGAAAGCTTAGAAGAGGAAAAATAAAGGGGTGGTGGAGCTGGGGGGAGTTGAACCCCCGTCCGAAATTACTCTACCTTCAGCACTACACGTTTAGTCTCGTCTTTAATTTCACTTAAGCATGCGGACAGACACGCTAAACTTAAGCTAGTTTGATTCAATTTAGTGCTTCGATCCTCAAACGGTGGCTTCCACACGATCTCGTTTTGGTTTGACTCCGCGTTATCCCCGTCTTACGAGCGGAAGCTGGGGCGCGAAGGCTAAATGCAGGTTATTAAGCTGCTAAAGCGTATTGTTCGTCGTTTGCGACTATTTTTTTGCGGTTTATTTACGAGGCCTACCGCACCTCGACGTGCACCTTGGGCTTCGCTAATCCCGTCGAATCCAGAATCAGCCCCAAAAATTTTTCATAGTCTAGCAAAAAAAGAAAAGTAGGGAAAGTCGAGATTGATTGAATTGCTTCGTTAAAGGGCATTTATAAAAGATTAAATTGCTAGGTTATTAAATTTAATGTATATTTAAACAGTTGTTTACTTGATTAATATTAGAAAATATTTAACCGCACTTTTTTTTATGCTACAAGATAAAAAAATTATTCACATTGATATGGATTGTTTTTACGCATCAATTGAGATTCGTGAAAATCCTAATTTGCAGGGAAAGCCTGTTGCTGTAGGTGGTTCTTCTCGTCAACGTGGTGTATTAACAACTTGTAATTATGAGGCGAGAAAATTTGGTTTGCATAGTGCAATGTCAACCGCTCAAGCCATAAAAAAGTGTCCTAATCTCATTCTTGTGCCCGTGAATATGGCGTTGTATAAACAAGTTTCGGCACAAATTCATCAAATCTTCCAGCGTTACACTGATATTATTGAACCACTTTCTTTAGATGAAGCTTATTTAGATGTCACACACTGCCAAAAATGTTTTGGCTCAGCGACTTGGATCGCACAAGAAATTCGCCAAGCCATTTTTGATGAGTTGAATTTAACTGCCTCGGCAGGTGTGGCGCCTTTAAAATTCCTTGCCAAAATTGCCTCGGATATGAATAAACCTAATGGGCTATTTGTGATTAAGCCGAATGAAGTCAGTGAATTTATTAAAACCTTATCTTTAAATAAAATTCCTGGTGTGGGTAAAGTAACATCACAACGATTACTCGATATGGGATTAGAAACTTGCGCTGACATTCAAAATTTTGATCAAATTGTCTTATTAAATGAATTTGGTAAAGCGGGTAAACGTATTTGGGATTTTAGTCATGGAATTGATGATCGTGAAGTACAAGCCCATCGTGAACGTAAATCAGTTGGCGTAGAACAGACGTTGATTGAAAACATTCACACAATTGAGCAAGCTTCAGCCTTATTGAATAATCTTTATCAAGAGCTAATTCGTCGCCTTGAACGTGTTAGCCGTAATATACCGTTATCTTCATTTCGTAAAATTGGCGTAAAGCTTAAATTTGAAGATTTTCAAGTAACTACTTTGGAGAAAACAGGTTTGCCACTTTCTTTGGAGAGTTTTCAACAATTACTTCCTCAAATTTTTATGCGAGCAAAAGGGCGATCGATTCGTTTAATTGGGCTACATGTCAATTTACCCGAAGAAAATAAACAAGAACAAATGAGTCTCTGGTGATATAATCTCGCGGTTTTTTAGGAGTCGATACAATGGAACATAAATTAGAAGATATTATTGCAATTTTTAATCAATGTTTTGAAGAGGAATACAACACTCGCTTAGTCAAAGGCGGTGAAGAACCCATTTATTTACCTGCAAATGATGACGTGCCTTATAACGCGATTTATTTTGCTAGAGGTTTTTATAGCAGTGCATTGCACGAAATTGCCCATTGGTTAGTGGCAGGCAAAGAACGCCGTAAACTAGAAGATTTTGGTTATTGGTATGAGCCAGATGGACGTTCAGAAGAACGCCAGCGTGATTTTGAAAAAGTGGAAGTTAAACCTCAAGCATTAGAATGGATTTTGGCGACAGCAGCAGGTTTCCGTTATTTTGCCAGTGCGGATAATTTGAATGGCAATCCGGGCGATACACAGCCTTTTAAACAAGCCGTGTATGAGCAAGTGAAAACGTATGTAGAAAAAGGCTTACCAAAACGAGCTGAAACGTTACGAAAGGCGTTAGTGGCATTTTATGGCACAGAAGATGAAATTAATTTGGCGAAGTTTGATGTCGCGCGTATTTAATAGCGAAAAGTGAGCAAGATTGCTCACTTTTTTCAGTCTTAATCCCCCTAATTCCCCTCTAATCAAATAGTTCAATTTTTAATCATTTTACACCCAGTATACTGGGTGTTTTACTCTCTTTACAGAGAGTAAAACAAAACATAATGCCAAACAAAAAACATTTGGTGGTTTCAATTATTGATTAATAAATGGACGATTTCTATGCGATTCACAAAAACACTTTTTACCACCGCACTTTTCGGTGCTTCTGTATTTTCTTCCCAATCCACTGCTTGGGCAATGGAACAAAGCCAAATTATTCAAGTTGGGCAGCTATATAAGCAAAAAGACTTCAAAGCGATATTGGCAATTATTCAACCCTTGGCTGAGCAAGATGCGATCGCTCAAGCTCTTTTGGGAGAGATGTATGAAAAGGGACTTGGCGTAAAACAAGATGATGTTGAAGCCGTGAAATGGTATCGCAAAGCGGCGGAGCAGGGAGAGGCAAATGCTCAAGCTAATTTGGGAGTGATGTATGACAACGGGCGAGGCGTCAAACAAAATGATGTTGAAGCCGTGAAATGGTATCGCAAAGCGGCGGAGCAGGGAGAGGCAAATGCTCAATTTAATTTGGGCAATATGTATTACAGCGGGCGTGGCGTCAAACAAGATGATGTTGAAGCCGTGAAATGGTATCGCAAAGCGGCGGAGCAGGAGGATGTAAAGGCTCAATTTAATCTGGGCTTTATGTATGGAAAAGGACAAGGCGTAAAACAAGATTATTTTGAAGCGGTGAAATGGTATCGTAAAGCAGCGGAGCAGGGCGATTCAGGTGCTCAATTGAATTTGGGCTTTATGTATGGAAAAGGACAAGGCGTAAAACAAGATTATTTTGAAGCGGGGAAATGGTTTCGCCAAGCGGCGGAGCAGGGGCATGCAGGTGCTCAATTGAATTTAGGCGTGATGTATTACCAAGGACATGGCGTAAGACAAGATAAAGGGCAAGCCAAAGAATGGTTTGGTAAGGCTTGTGATAATGGAGAAAAAATGGGGTGTGAATATTACGGTAAGCTAAATAGAGGGGAGCTCTAATGCCAACTTTACAATGCGAATTTTGGAATGTGGGGCAGGGATTATTTTCAAGTGGGCGTATTCAAATGGGAGACGCTCTGGCTTTTCATTGGGTTTATGATTGTGGCACAAGTTCAAGCCAGCAACTTATTCAAAATGCCGTGCAAAAATATAACCAGCAAGAAAACAATGTTGATATTGATTTATTATTACTTTCGCATTTTGATAAAGATCATATTAGTGGTGTAAAGGAACTACTCAAAAATGGGCGAAAAATAAAACGCTGGGTTGTGCCTTATTATCCTTTATGGCAACGTTTAGTAATTGCTTCGTTTTTAGAGATTCAGCCAGATGATGAGGAATGGGCGTTTTATCAGAACCCTATTCAATATTTTAAAACTTATTTTGCTGAAGAATTAAAAACAACAAAATTTCTCTTATTACCTGAAAAAGAAATTGAGAGTGAAATTTCGATAAATCTTGAACCAAGTAATTCTGATGATGTACTTTCTTTTGAAACTACTGAAAAATTATCAAATGAATTTGATAAGTCAGAACAAAATTTACATTGGCTTGATCCTAATAAAGCCCTTTTATTTAGAAAAGGCGAAGAGCAGTTTGAATTTGTTTTATATAATGTGCCATTTCATTTGCTTGCAAAAGTGCCAACAAATTTGACCGCTTTTCAAAAGCAGGTTAAACAAATTATTCAATCTCATCGGTCTAATTCCACAGACCCAACTCCAGCCTTAAAAACACTCTACTCTCTCGCATTTGGAAATGGAAGTAAAAACAAAAATATCATTTCTCAATATTTATATATTCGAAATATAAAACTCCCTTCTTTTTGGGGAATAGGAAATAATCATATTTTTGATGTTTCGACAGACAATGAAAATGAAATAGCGGTTATTCCAAAGGATAAAACAAAAAATGCCATTTTATACACCGGCGATGCGTTTTTAAATGATTTGCCATTATTAACCGATTTAACGCAATCATTAGGTGCGGAGAGAATGGCGAGAATTTATTGCTTGCAAGTTCCCCATCACGGTTCAAAGCATAATTGGCAACAAGGATTAGCGAAGATATTGTCGCCTTGTATTAGTGTATTTTCAGCCGATAGCCAACGAAGAAAAGGGCATCCACATGGAGAAGTACTTAAAGATTTTGCAATTTATACGCCAATTTTAGTGAATAAAACTAAAAGATTATCCATTCATTCAATTTAATAGGAAATTAAAATGAAACTCACAAAAACACTTCTTACCACCGCACTTTTCGGTGCTTCTGTATTTTCTTTTCAACCCACTGCTTGGGCGGATACGCCTGCGCAACAATTCCAACAAGGTCTTGAAGCAACGATGAGAGGCGACTATCAAACCGCCTTTAAACTTTGGTTACCTATGGCGGAGCAGGGATATGCAGGTGCTCAATTTAATTTGGGTGTGATGTATGAAAATGGAGATGGGATAAAACAAGATGATTTTGAAGCGGTGAAATGGTATCGCAAAGCGGCGGAGCAGGGATATGCAGGTGCTCAATTTAATTTGGGTGTGATGTATGCCAATGGACGTGGAGTAAAACAAGATGATTTTGAAGCGGTGAAATGGTATCGCAAAGCGGCGGAGCAAGGATATGCAAAGGCTCAATTTAATTTGGGCTGGATGTATGAAAAAGGGCGAGGCGTAAAACAAGATGATTTTGAAGCGGTGAAATGGTATCGCAAAGCGGCAGAGCAAGGGCATGCAAATGCTCAGGCTAATTTAGGTTCGGCTTATAGTGCAGGGCGTGGCGTAAGACAAGATGTTGCCTCAGCCGTGAAGTGGTTTAAGAAAGCAGCGGAAAATGGTAGTCAAAATGGGCAGTTTAAATTAGGTCTGTCGTATCTTATTGGACGAGGTATTCAGAAAGATAGAATTCTCGCTAAAGAATGGCTTGGTAAGGCTTGTGATAATGGCGATCAACAAGGTTGTGAGTTTTACGGTAAGTTGAATAGAGGGGAGATGTAATACCACGTTTACAGCTCATATTGGCGAGTAAAAATTGTGTTTTATTTAATTATAAGTCTAATAAGGATAAAAATAATGAAGAAAAAATTAACCTTAGCTGTTTTATTATTGGCAGTAATTGGTGGCGGAGCGGTGTATTTTACCCAATATTACCCAGAACAGGCAGAAATTAGAAAGTTGGGAGATTTATTAGAGCGCATACAGCATTATAATGATGTAAAGGCTGCTAAAGAATTAGAAAAATTCCCTGCTGAGCGTTTGCGTGTGTTAGCAGAAAAAGGTTATCCAGTTGCACAATTTCAGTTGGCTAAAATCTATGAAAGTAATGATCAAGAAGAATTTGCTAAAAAATGGTATGAGAAAGCGGCAGCACAAAATTATGCTGAAGCTTATATTCAATTATCTGTTTTAGATGAGCAAAGAAAAGATGAATATCTTGAAAAAGCCGCTCAATTAGGGAGTTATAATGCGAAAGATTCCCAGGCACTCCGCTTGGTTGCTAAAGGAGATAATTTAAGTGCAATAATGTTATTGACCCAAAACGCTGAAGCAGGATTTCCAGCGTCTCAAGCACATTTAGGAAATGCCTATTTTTATGGTGATGGTGTGCAACAAGATTGGCAGAAAGCATTTTATTGGTATAGTGAAGCTTACAAAAATATAAAAATAAATAGTTCATCTGATTTTTTTCTACTATTACTTGGACGTGTAGATTTTGATATTTACCAAAATCTAGCCACGCTTTATTTATTAGGTTTAGTTAGTCCAAAGAATGAGGAAATGGTTGAAGAACTACTGAATAGATGTAATGAACATTCGACTTGTAAAGAGAAAAAAATTAACGATATAACCGATTTAAAACTGAATATTATTAGTCGTAATGATTTACCAAAACAACCTGAGCTTCAAGAAAAAATCGAAGCGATTAAAGAAGAATTGGTGTTAAGTAAAGATCCGAAAGTGTTAATTAAGCTAGGCGAGTTGGAAAAAGATAAATCCAAAGCCAAAAAATACTTTGGCGATGCTTGCGATTTACGCAGTCAAGAAGGCTGTGATAAATACCGAGAACTCAATCAAAAAGAAGAGACTAATAAATAGTGGGTAAACCATAAACAAAGCGTCTGAGATTCTTAATTTCCTTTTCGCTGTCAATTTCCCCTAAAATCGGCTAGAATACGCCGATTTTATTTTCGGTGACTTACAAATGATGAAAGATTCCATTATTGCAAAATTAGAAAGTTTAAAAGAACGTTATGAAGAGCTAGAAGCCTTATTGGGCGATGTTTCTGTAATTAGTGATCAGGATAAATTCCGAGCGTATTCCAAAGAATATTCTCAACTTGAAGAAGTGGTGAAATGTTTTAATCGTTGGACGCAATTAAATCAAAATATTGAAGAAGCTGAAATATTGCTCGATGATCCTGAAATGAAAGAAATGGCGCAAATGGAAATCGAAGAATCCAAAGCGGAAATTGAAGAAGTGGAACAACAACTTCAAATTCTTTTACTGCCGAAAGATCCTAATGATGAATATAACTGCTATTTAGAAATCCGTGCGGGAACAGGCGGTGATGAAGCGGGTATTTTTGCGGGTGATTTATTCCGTATGTACAGCCGTTATGCGGAAAGTAAACGCTGGCGTGTAGAAATGCTAAGTGCTAACGAAAGTGAGCAAGGCGGTTATAAAGAGGTGATTGTTAAAGTCACTGGCGAAGGTGTGTATGGTCAGTTGAAGTTTGAATCTGGCGGTCATCGTGTGCAACGTGTACCAAAAACTGAATCGCAAGGGCGTATCCACACTTCTGCTTGTACCGTCGCGGTAATGCCAGAATTGCCTGAATCTGAAATGCCGGAAATTAATCCAGCCGATTTACGTATTGATACTTATCGCTCATCAGGCGCGGGTGGCCAGCATGTAAATACAACGGATTCTGCGGTGCGTATTACACACATTCCAACTGGCATTGTGGTGGAATGTCAGGATGAGCGTTCACAGCACAAAAATAAAGCGAAAGCAATGTCGGTATTAGCGTCACGTATTGTTCAAGCAGAGCAAGAACGCCAAGCTGCAGAACAAACAGATATGCGCCGTAACTTATTAGGTTCGGGCGATCGTTCTGATAAAATTCGTACATATAATTATCCGCAAGGTCGAGTTACAGATCACCGTATCAATCTCACTATTTACCGTTTGGATGAAGTGATGAATGGTAAAATTGATGAACTGATTCAGCCGATTATTACCGAATATCAAGCGGATCAGTTGGCTGCATTGTCTGAACAGAATTAATGATAGGGACATCTGATTTCAGATGTCCTTTTTAACTTTACAGGGAAATAAAATGATCATTGAAAATCAAAAAGATGCTGAATTTTCTTCTGCTTTCAAACCTTCTCAACCTGCTCAAGCGAGCCGTTTTAAACGTTGGCTTGCTAGCATGATTAATGGACTTGTGCTTTGGGTGATGGTTGGTCTCGGTTTTGCATTGGGGGATTTTGCTGGTGTTGTGGGAACGATTGTATATGCTGGTTTTCAGTTATATTTCATGAAAACTTATGGTCAAACAATGGCAAAACGCTGGTTAGGCTTGCGTGTATTTAATTATCATACCAATCAGCCTGTTGAATTTGGTAAATACATCGGCCGTGAGATTATTGATATTTTATTGGCGTGGACGAGTTTCTTATTGATTATTAGCGGTATTGTTGCACTTGTGCGCGATGATCGCCGTTCTTTAACTGATTTATTGGCTGGCACGATTGTGTTAAAAGACGAAAAATAATGAATTATAAAGAATGGCTGGCACAAGCGATTGCGGATTTGGCACAAAAAAATCCCACTGAAAATAGTAAAATTGATGCGCTTGTGCTTCTTCAACATGCTACTGGCAAATCGCGTACGCAAATCCTTGCTTTTGATGATACCGAGATTGATGAAAAAGTGCGGTTAAAATTGACCGCATTTTTAGATCGTCGTCTAAAAGGTGAACCTATCGCTTATATTCTTGGAGAAAAAGAATTTTGGTCGTTGCCATTAAATGTCTCAAAAGGCACATTGATTCCAAGACCAGATACCGAAATTTTAGTGGAAAAGGCATTACAAATTGCTTTGGAAAAACTGGAAAAAAATCCACCGCACTTTCGTATTCTTGATCTTGGCACAGGCACAGGCGCTATCGCGTTAGCATTAGCCTCGGAGCTTTCCTCTATTTGTCAAAAACAGCAGATTTCATTAGAAATCATTGGTGCTGATCTTATGCCTGATGTTGTGGTGTTAGCTCAATCTAATGCAGAAAGAAATAAGTTAAATGTGCAATTTTTGCAGAGCCGTTGGTTTGAAAATATAACAGGGCAGTTTGATCTTATTGCCAGCAATCCGCCTTATATTGATGCTCAAGATGAACATTTACGTCAAGGCGATGTGCGTTTTGAACCGCTTTCTGCATTAGTTGCCAATGATGCCGGTTATGCTGATTTACGTCATATTATTGAATTAGCGCCGAGTTATTTGAATTCTAATGGCGCATTATTGCTTGAACACGGATGGCAACAAGGCGAAAAAGTGCGGCCAATTTTCCAAGAAAATCATTGGGAAATGGTTGAAACCGTGCGTGATTATGGCGACAATGAGCGCGTCACTTTAGGTTTTTGGAAGAAGTAATGAAATATTATCGACGTGCGTTATACGATCAATTTGTGCATTTTTATAATACCATCTCAGATGATGGATCATCAGAAGCACAAATTCGGGGAAAAATTGGCGGGTTTGTACGTCGAGCGCGTAAAGAAATTTCGCCAGATTGGCCGAAAGAAGAGCAAATTCATCAGTTATTACAGCTATTTTATGGTGATTGGGGCTTTCATTGCGATTCAGAAGAGTATTTCTACGCGCGTAATTTGTATTTGCCTTATGTGTTAGAGCACCGCCAAGGAATGCCAGTGACGCTTGGAGCAATTTTGCTTTATTTAGCCGAGGTATTAGATTTGCCGATTTACCCAGTAAATTTCCCAACACAGCTCATTTTACGTGCCGAAGTAAGAGATGAAGTGGCTTTTATTGATCCTTGGGATGGCACTTATATATCGCAAGAAAAGTTACAGCAACTTTATGAAGGGGCATTTGGCTTTGGTGTGCAAATTCAACCCGAAGAACTCGATAGAGCCGATCTTTCCTTGCTTTATTCTCGTTTTGAGCAACTGGCGAAGAATGCACTCATCCGAGAAGAACATAACGACATGGCATACCGTTATATTGAGAATTTATTGATTGGTAATGATGAAGATCCTTATCACATCCGTGATCGCGGTTTAGTTTTAGCTCAGATGGGCGCTTACCCTTCGGCATTAAAAGATTTAGAATTTTTTGTGGAACGTTGTCCGGAAGACCCAACTGCGGCTTTAATCCGAACTCAACTTTTAGAACTTAAGGGTGAGATTGATAAAGATCCTTTTCCCCTCCATTGATTTAAGGAAAATTTATGCAAAATAAAATTGTAAAAATTGGCAATATTGATGTTGCAAATGACAAACCTTTCGTGCTTTTTGGTGGAATGAACGTACTTGAAAGCCGTGATATGGCAATGCAAGTCTGCGAAGCTTACGTGAAAGTGACGGAGAAACTTGGCGTGCCTTATGTGTTTAAAGCTTCTTTTGACAAAGCGAATCGTTCATCTATTCATTCTTACCGTGGCCCAGGTATGGAAGAAGGATTAAAAATTTTCCAAGAATTAAAAGATACGTTCGGTGTAAAAATTATTACCGATGTACACGAAATCTATCAATGTCAGCCCGTTGCAGATGTTGTCGATATTATTCAACTTCCAGCCTTTTTGGCTCGTCAAACAGATCTCGTTGAAGCGATGGCGAAAACAGGTGCAGTGATTAATGTGAAAAAACCACAATTTTTAAGCCCAGGTCAAATGGGGAATATCGTGGAAAAAATCGAGGAATGTGGTAACGATAAAATCATTCTTTGTGATCGTGGAACAAACTTTGGGTATGATAATTTAATTGTGGATATGCTTGGCTTTAGTGTTATGAAAAAAGCATCTAAGGGTAGCCCAGTTATTTTTGATGTAACCCATTCACTTCAATGCCGTGATCCATTTGGATCTGCATCAGGTGGTCGTCGCGCACAAGTAACCGAACTCGCGCGTTCAGGTTTAGCTGTAGGAATTGCAGGTTTATTCTTAGAAGCGCATCCAAATCCAAATCAAGCGAAATGTGATGGCCCTTCTGCCTTGCCTCTTTCTGCTCTTGAAGGTTTTGTATCTCAAATGAAAGCGATTGATGATTTAGTAAAATCTTTCCCAGAATTGGATACTTCTATCTAAGAAAATATTTAAGCAAAAGTGCGGTTAATTTTGACCGCACTTTGATCTGCACCCCAAAACCTGGACACCTATTTTGAGGTGCAGATTATGTCCTACTCTTATCAATTTCGTTTGAAAATTATCAAACTTGTCACCGAACAGGATTATGGTATCCGTGAGGTGGCTAAACTTCATAAAATTTCCCACACTCTCGTCATTTATTGGCTAAAAGCATTTCGGGAAAGAGGGCTTGATGGCGTAAAATCGCCTTATACAAACCTTCAAACACCGAAAATAGTGAAGCCAAAGATAAAAAAGAAAGACATTGAAATTCTAGAAACCACAGACTTTTCCCCTAAAGCGTTTAAAAAGTTGCAGCGAGAACTTGCCTTGGCTCGTGCGGAGATTGCTTACCTAAAGGAGTTGGAGGCGCTCGACCGTCAAAAACAACGACAGAAAAAAGAAAAATTATTGAAAGATTGAAGCCAAACCACGCGTTAAATGATTTACTTCGAGTGGCTAAAATTCCTCGCCAAGCTTTTACTATAAAGAGATTAAGCGAAACTATCACGAAGCTAAAGAAGCTATTTTATCGCCGTATAAAAAGAACAAAAACCGAGATGGTTATCGCCCCATGACGCTTAAATTACGCCAAAAGGTAAAGCGGTGCAAAGTATGAGTCGCCGAGGAAATTGCTACGATAATGCGGTGATTGAAAGTTTTTTTGCGATACTAAAATCAGAGTGTTTTCACTCACGGACTTATCATTCAATTGCTGAATTACAGGCTGAAATTGAAGAATATTTAAGTTAACTAACCTGTCCAACTTTTTGGGGGGCAGATCGCTTTTTCCGTTAATTTTTACTTTATCCAACAGCGCTGTATAATGTCACGCTTTTGAATATAAACGATATGAGGGGGAAGCTCATGATTAAAATCGATACCTTACCGCAATTTTTGCGTAACAAAGTGGCGGAAAACGATGCCTTTGGTCTCGTGGAGGGCTTGTGCCAATTATTACGTAGCAGCCCCACAGAAAAAATTTCTCCTACCTTGCATTTGTTTAAGTTTATCTTAAAGAAAGATAAAGAATTAGGATGTTCTGTTTCGAAATTATTATGTGGTTGGTTATGTGGTTTACGCCTTTACCCCTTGTTTATTAGTAGCGGTATTCTTACACGTGGCGGTTTTGGACAGGAGATGAAAACGCGTATTTATGAGCGTTTTAACCCCTCTTTTAAAGATATTAATGATTTACGTGATATTTTTTATTTATTATTTAGCGATAAAAATGATGCACGCTGGATTGATGCCGTTCCTTTAAAAACGTGGCGAGGCGTATTTGGCGTCTTAACCCGTTGTACAGAACAAAAAGATCGTGAGCGTTTAAAAAATCATATTGAAAGTGAAGGGCTATTTGCCATTGAGATGCTTTCAATTTGGATTGCTGCTGAAGATATGGATCCTGAGCTGATGCGAATGGAGCCCTCTCTGTTGAACGCAGATTCCCCTTTTGTGGCATTACACCATGAAGTGGTGAATTGGTTACAGGCGCGCCGCCAATCAACCGTTTTTGATGATAGCCATTTACAGGTAATGTTTAGCCAATGTAAAAAATTGGTTGAGCGTTTGCAAAAACGTGGAGCAGTGGTGGGTTCTTCTTTAAATACGGCTTATTTATTGGAGCGTCTTTCTCAGACCTTAGAACGATTAGAAACCTTAATGGCGATTTTTGTTTCAAATCGCTATTTACCACGCCGAATATTGTTATTAACTGGCTGTTTTGCCCGCACAGCAGCAGAAAAACATAGCATTACCCGATTATGGAAACAAAGCTCTAGATTAATTTCACGTAGCATTACCCAAAATGCGGGCGATCACGGCGAGCATTACATTACTCGAGATAAAAAAGAGTATTGGGCAATGTTTTATTCTGCGGCAGGTGGTGGTGTATTAATTGCACTGATGGCGCTATTTAAAATCTATCTAGGCAGCATTATTGATGACAAAGTCTGGAAAGGGCTTGCCGAAGGCTTAAATTACGGCTTAGGTTTTATGGTGATCTTTATGTTGCATTTTACGGTAGCGACGAAACAGCCTGCCATGACTGCAGCCCGTTTTGCTGAGGCTGTTGAGAAAACGCCTCAAGGTAAAAGCGTCAATATGAAATTAGCTCAATTATTAGTGGATGTATTTCGCTCTCAAAGTATTGCGGTGCTAGGTAATGTCCTCATTGCGATGGGCTTAGCCGCATTGATTGCGTTTGGTTACCAATATAAAACAGGTGAGCCATTGATGAATGCTGATCAAATTGCTTATCAGTTGCATAGCATTGATCCTTTTGCGGGAACCTTATGGTTTGCAGCCATTGCGGGGGTGTGGTTATTCTGCTCAGGGATTATTTCAGGCTATTTTGATAACCGCAGCAATTATTTGAATATGCGTATGCGTTTAACGCAACATCCGTTATTGAAAAAATTAATGTCTGAGAAATCTCGCGTTAAATTTGCTAATTATATGCATGAGAATTATGGCTCGCTTATCGGTAACCTTTGCTTTGGTATGCTGCTTGGTATTACGGGTGTGGTAGGTTACTTAACGCACCTTCCGTTAGATATTCGTCATGTGGCATTTTCATCTGCGAATGTAGGCTATATTGCTGTGAGCGGACAATTTACCTATTCATTGCTTTTACAATGCATTGGTTTTGTATTGTTGATTGGTTTAGTTAATTTAATTGTCAGTTTTTCATTAACGCTTTGGGTTGCACTGCGTTCTTTGAATGCGGAAATTGATAGCTGGTGGCCAATTTTGTATGAAGTTTGTCAAATTGTGAAAAAACGTCCATTAAGCTTATTTCTTCCTGTTCAATTAGATAAATAATCGGCTTAAGTGATCTGCACCCCACTCTCTGACTTATCACTCAATCGCTGAATTACAGGCTGAAATTGAAGAATATTTAGTGTATTACAATCAAAAACGAATTAAACTTGCTTTCAAAGGATTGAGCCCAGTGCAATACCGAGCTCAATATTTAAGTTAACTAATCTGTCCAACTTTTGGGGGGCAGATCACTTTGTATATAAAAGTAGAAATGATGAATATCGTCTTTTTAGATAGTACGGCTATCCCTAAACATATCCCTATTCCTCGTCCAAGTTTTGCGCATACTTGGACTGAATATGAGCATACTTCTTCTGCCGAAACGATTGAACGAGCGAAAGATGCTGATATTGTTATTACGAGCAAAGTCATTTTTGATAGAGAAACTTTAAAACAATTACCTAAGTTAAAGTTGATTGCGATTACTGCAACCGGTACAAATAATGTTGATCTTGTGGCAGCAGAAGAAATGGGCATCGCCGTGCGCAATGTGACAGGTTATTCCAGTACGACAGTACCAGAACATGTCATGGGATTAATTTTCGCTTTAAAACACAGTTTGGCCGGTTGGTTACGCGATCAAATGGAAGAAAAATGGTCAGAAAGTAAACAATTTTGTTATTTTGATTACCCAATTACAGATGTGCGCGGTTCAACATTAGGCGTATTTGGTAAAGGTTGCTTAGGGACAGAAGTGGGGCGTTTGGCTAATGCCGTGGGAATGAAAGTGCTTTATGCAGAACATAAAGATGCCACTGTTTGCCGTGAAGGTTATACGCCCTTTGATGAAGTCCTAAAACAAGCGGATATTGTGACGTTGCATTGCCCATTAACCGAAACAACAAAGAATTTAATGAATGCAGAAACCTTATCTAAAATGAAAAAAGGTGCATTTTTGATTAATACAGGGCGTGGACCTTTGATTGATGAACTTGCATTAGTTGATGCGTTAAAAACGGGGCATTTAGGCGGAGCGGCTTTGGATGTAATGGTAAAAGAGCCACCAGAAAAAGATAATCCGTTAATTTTAGCTGCAAAAACGATGCCTAATTTAATTATCACCCCGCATATTGCTTGGGCGAGCGATAGTGCAGTGACAACATTAGTTGGCAAAGTAATGCAAAACATCGAAGAATTTGTACAACAATTAAATCAAAAATAATGAATTTTCCTATTTCTCTTTATATTGCGCTACGTTATTGGCGTGCGAAAAGTGCGGATCGTTTTGGGCGATTAGTGACTAATCTTGCAAGCCTGGGGATTGTGCTAGGTGTGATGGCATTGATCATCGTGCTTTCTGTGATGAATGGGTTAGAAGGTTATCAAAAACAACAAGTGCTATCTTCCATTCCTCATGCGATTGTGAGTGAAGAACAGCCCATTTCTACAGAAAAAACATTAGAAAATTTACCGCACTTTATCCAAAAAGCGGTGCCGATCAATACAACAAATGTGATTTACCAAACGACAAAAGGCGTGAGTGCAGGACAAATCATTGGTATTCAATCATTTTCTGATGATCCTTTGGTTGAATCTTTTGATCAGGTTAAATTTAATGAAATTTTGCCTAGTGGGGAATTTAAACTGGTCATTGGTGATCAACTGGCGCAAAAATTGGGCGTGAATGTTGGGGATAAAATCCGTTTGATGATTACGGAAAATAGCCAATATACACCATTCGGTCGGGTGCCAATGCAGCGTTTATTTACGGTTAGCGATATTTATTATGATTATGGCGAAGCATCGGGTTATGAAGCCTTTGCTAATATTACAGATATTGGTCGCTTAATGCGTATTCAGCCTCAGCAAGCGCAGGGTTATCGTTTATTTTTGAATGATCCGTTCCAAATTACAGAACTCCCACAACATTTCTTAACACAAAAAATCACGGATTGGCGTGTCCAAAAAGGTGAATTTTTCCAAGCGGTGAGAATGGAAAAAAATATGATGGGATTGTTGATTAGTTTGATCATTGTCGTGGCGATTTCCAATATCGTGACTTCATTAAGTTTGATGGTGGTGGATAAACAAGGGGAAATTGCGATCTTGCAAACTCAGGGCTTAACAAAATCCCAAGTGCGTTCAGTGTTTATTTACCAAGGATTACTGGTGGGATTTGTTGGCACATTGCTCGGTGCTATTTTAGGTGTTTTAGTCACCTTGAACTTAACAGACATTGTAAGTGCGGTAAATCCACAAGGTGTTTTTTTACCGACAGAATTATCCTTTGTTCAAATGATTTTTGTCATTGGATTTTCCTTGTTGCTTTCTTTACTTTCTACCCTTTATCCCGCTTATCGAGCTGCGAAAGTAGAACCTGCCGCTGCCTTGCGATACGAATAGGTTTTTAATGGTAAATGAATGATGGATGAACAATCACTTTTAGCTTTTGATACACAACATATTTGGCATCCTTATTCTTCAGTTTCTTCTGATATGCCCCTTTATGCGGTAGAACGTGCAGATGGCGTGATGATAACCTTAAAAGATGGTCGTCGTTTGATTGATGGTATGTCTTCTTGGTGGGCGGCGTTGCATGGTTATAACCATCCTCGTTTAAATGCGGCTGCACAGAATCAGTTGGCAAAAATGAGCCATATTATGTTTGGTGGTTTTACCCATGAACCAGCGGTGGAATTAGCTCAATTATTGGTACAAATTTTGCCAAATGGATTAGATAAGATCTTTTTTGCTGATAGTGGTTCTGTCGCAGTGGAAGTGGCGATGAAAATGGCTATTCAATATCAGCACGCTAAAGGGGAAGTACAACGGCAAAAATTCGCCACCATCCGTTCTGGTTATCATGGTGATACTTGGAATGCGATGTCGGTGTGTGATCCAACCACAGGGATGCATCATTTATTTCATCATAGCCTGCCCGTACAATATTTTCTTCCTCAACCTAATATTTCATTTAATGAATCTTGGAATGATGGTGCGATTGAACCTTTAGCTGATTTACTTAAGAAAAAAGGGAGCGAAATCGCCGCACTTATTTTAGAGCCTGTCGTGCAAGGTGCGGGCGGTATGTATTTTTATTCGCCAACTTATTTAGTGAAAGCGCAAGCGCTTTGTAAACAATATGGTGTATTGCTAATTTTTGATGAAATTGCCACGGGTTTTGGCCGCACAGGGAAATTATTTGCTGCTGAGCATGCTGAGATTTCGCCAGATATTATGTGTATCGGTAAAGCCTTAACAGGTGGTTATTTAACTTTATCGGCAACCATTACGACCACTGAAATTGCGCAAATTATTTGTCGCGGTGAGGCTAAATGCTTTATGCACGGACCCACTTTTATGGCAAACCCGTTGGCCTGTGCAGTTGCGGCAGAATCTATCCGTTTATTATTGGAAAGCCCTTGGCAGCAAAATATTCAGCGAATTGAGTCTTCCTTAAAACAACAGCTTTCGCCTTTAGCTGAAAAAGATTACGTCAAAGAAGTTCGCGTATTAGGGGCGATAGGAGTGGTTGAAATGAAAAGTGCGGTAAATATGAAAACTTTAGTCCCACGTTTTGTGGAACAAGGTGTTTGGATTCGACCTTTCGGTAAACTGGTTTATGTGATGCCACCATTTGTGATTAAAGATGATGAACTTCAGAAATTAACGGAAGGCATGATTCTGGCTTTAACTCAGGAATATGAACATTAGGATAAAAAATGGATGCTTTCAAACAGCAACTGGAACAGCTTAGCGCAAAAAATCAATATCGTTCAATTCCTGACTTAGTTCATCAAGGACGATATATTATGCGAGAAAATCGCAAAATGCTGAATATGTCATCTAATGATTATTTAGGTTTGGCATCAAATGAAAATTTGCACCAGTCCTTTTTACAGCGATATGGCGATAATTTCCCTTCTTTTACCAGTTCTTCGTCTCGTTTATTAACGGGAAATTTTCCTGTTTATACCGATCTTGAACAGCTTATTGCTCAACGTTTCCAACGAGAAAGCGCTTTATTATTTAACAGTGGCTATCACGCCAATCTTGGTATTTTACCGGCATTGACGACAACAAAAAGTTTAATTTTGGCAGATAAATTAGTGCATGCCAGCATGATTGATGGCATTCGTTTAAGCCAATGTGAGTTCTTTCGTTATCGTCATAATGATTATGAACATCTAAAGAGTCTGCTCGAAAAAAATGCCGGAAAATTTGACCGCACTTTTATTGTGACGGAATCGGTTTTTAGTATGGATGGCGATGTAGCTGATTTGAACTATCTTGTTCAATTAAAAAAACAGTTTTCCAATACTTATCTTTATGTGGATGAAGCTCATGCAATAGGCGTTTACGGTAAAAACGGATTAGGTATTGCCGAACGAGCTAATGTGATAGCTGATATAGATTTATTGGTTGGCACTTTTGGAAAAGCCTTAGCTTCAATGGGTGCTTATGTCGTCTGTGATCAAATATTAAAAGAGTGTTTGATTAATCAAATGCGCCCATTAATTTTTTCAACCGCACTTCCGCCGTTTAATGTGGCTTGGACTCATTTTATTTTTGAAAGATTGCCACAATTTTCAAAAGAAAGAACGCATCTTGAGCAGTTAAGTGCATTTTTACGCCAAGAAGTGGAGCATAGAACGCAAATAATGCCAAGCCAAACTTGCATCGTTCCTTATATTTTAGGCGAGAACGATGCAACCCTTGCTAAGGCGAAAGATCTGCAAGAGCAAGGTTATTATTGCTTGCCGATTAGACCTCCGACAGTACCAAAAGGTACATCCAGAATACGATTGTCTTTAACGGCAGATATGACAATGGATGAAGTAAAACAGTTTGTGGCATGCTTATAAGGAAATAATGTGAAAACGAAATTTTATGATCATCAAGGGGAGCATTTAATAGTTTATTTTGCTGGCTGGGGAACACCTCTTGATGCGGTGGCTCATTTGATTTTGCCAACAGATCATGATTTATTAATTTGCTACGATTATCAAGATTTGAAGTTAGATTTTGATTTTTCAGCCTATCAGCAAATTCGTGTAGTGGCATGGTCAATGGGAGTTTGGGTGGCAGAGCGAGTATTACAAGGAATCACCTTACAATCAGCAACAGCAGTGAATGGCACAGGTTTACCTTGTGATGATAGCTTCGGTATTCCCTACGCTATTTTTAAAGGTACGCTAGAAAATCTCGCAGAAAATACTCGTTCAAAGTTTGAACGTAGAATCTGTGGTGACAAAGTATCTTTTGAATGTTATCAACAATTTTCTGCACGACCATTTAACGAAATTCATCAAGAACTCACCGCACTTTTTGCGATGATTCAGCAGGATAAACGCACAGATCTTATTCACTGGACAAATGCATGGGTTAGTTCTCGCGATAAAATTTTTATGCCAGCTAATCAGCACCAATATTGGGCATCGCGTTGTGCGGTTCAGGAAATAGAGGGGGAGCATTATGTGTTTTCAAGATTTACCCACTGGTCGGCATTATGGAATCATTAACTTCCGTAGATAAATCACGCATTCAACACGCCTTCCAGAAAGCCTTAAATAGCTATGATGAACATGCGTTAATTCAACAAAAAATGAATATTAAGTTAATGATGCATTTGCAAGACTATTTACTAAATGGGTCACTAAATAGCGTTTTGGAACTCGGTTGCGGGTCTGGTATGTTGAGTTCATTGTTGCAAAAACAGATTTCAGCGAATTATTGGTTATTTAATGATTTGTGCGATGTGCACTCTCTACTCGCTGAAAAGCTGATTCAACCCTTTGATTTTTATTGTGGTGATGCAGAGAACTTTCCTTTTCAACAACAATTTGATTTGATTGCAAGTGCATCAGCTGTACAGTGGTTCCATCATCCTGTTAATTTTATTTCCCATTGTAAAACAGGATTGAAACCTAATGGTTTATTGGCGATGACGACCTTTGGTGAAGATAATTTAAAAGAGATTCGCCAAATGACGAATGTGGGGTTAAGTTATCCGAATTTATCTCAATGGAAAAATTGGTTAGCCAATGATTTTGAGCTTTTATGGTGTGACGATTTTAATGTAATGCTAGACTTTGATACGCCATTGGATGTACTCAAACATCTGAAATATACAGGTGTAACAGCGACTAACCAGAAAAATTGGACAAGAAAAAATCTCAACAAATTTATTGATGATTACTTACAGGCTTTTAGTTTGCCATCGGGTAAAGTGCGGTTAACTTATCATCCATTGTTTTTTATCGCACGTTATTCTCGTACTGGAAATTAGTAAGGCGTATTTATGGGCAAGGTTATTTTTGTATCGGGCATTGATACCGATGTAGGTAAAACGGTTGCAACAGGCATTTATGCTAAAAAGTTGATGGTGCAAGGCTTTTCCGTTATTACACAAAAAATGATTCAAACAGGCTGTAAAAATATCGCTGATGATTTGCTTGTACATCGAAAGATTCAAGGGATTGATTTGACGGAAGAAGATTTACAAGGCGACACCTGCCCTTATCTTTTTGAATATCCTTGTTCTCCTCATTTAGCGGCAAAGCTCGAAGGGCGAGAAATTAATGAAAAAATGATTGAAAGATCCACCGCACTTTTGGCAGAAAAATATGATTATGTATTGTTGGAGGGGGCGGGAGGACTAATGGTGCCTTATTGTGACAATGCGACGACGTTAGATTATATCCAGTCAAACAATTACCCTTTGATTTTAGTGACATCGGGAAAATTAGGTAGTATTAACCACACATTATTAAGTTTGGAGGCTTGTCGTTCTCATGGTGTGTCAGTGCTAAGCGTAATGTATAACGGTTATCCAGAATACGATCCTATCATTAGTCAAGAGACGCAAGGTTATTTAAAGGGGTATCTTAAAAAATATTTTCCTGAGACGGGATTTGAATGCTTTGAGCGCATTGAAATTTAAGCTCAGGAAAAAGTGTGATAGACTCGCGCAAGTTTTTAATGAGATGATTTGCTGCTAAAGTGCGGTTAAAACGAGTAAAAAATGAATAACTATTTATTAAAATGCGAAAATATCAATAAATTTTATCAGGAAGGTGAAAATCAAACGCAAGTATTAAAAGGCGTTTCTTTTTCTATGGAACCTGCAGAGTTGGTTGCGATTGTGGGAAGTTCAGGTTCAGGAAAAAGTACGTTATTGCATACTTTAGGGGGACTTGATCAGCCAAGTAGTGGGGAAGTGTTTATTAATGGACGATCCTTGCAAAAAGCATCGGCTAATGAATTAGCTGCTTTGCGTAATCGTTATTTAGGATTTGTGTATCAATTCCATCATTTAATGGCAGATTTTACCGCACTTGAAAATGTGATGATGCCGATGTTGATTGCTCATCAAAATAAAACAGAAGCGAAAGATCGTGCTGAAAAAATGCTAAGTGCGGTGGGCTTAAGCCATAGAATTACGCATCGTCCATCAGCGCTTTCTGGAGGGGAACGTCAGCGTGTGGCGATTGCGCGGGCTTTAGTGAATAATCCATCGTTAGTTTTGGCGGATGAGCCAACTGGAAATCTCGATCACAAGACCACAGAAAGCATTTTTGAACTCATTCAACAACTTAACCAAGAGCAAAATATCGCTTTTTTATTAGTCACTCACGATATGGGACTTGCTGAAAAACTATCTCGTCGCTTAGTCATGCAAGATGGTATTTTGAAGGAAGGTGCATAATGAATACGCCTTTTTTCATTAGTTGGCGTTATCAACGTGGCAAGCAGAAAAATCCTTTAGTTGCGTTAATTGCAAAATTTTCTGCAATTGGCATTGCGCTGGGTGTTGCTGTTTTAATTGTTGGTTTAAGTGCGATGAATGGTTTTGAGCGTGAGCTTAATCAACGAATTCTTGCTGTGGTTCCTCATGCAGAGATTTTATCTGCACCGAATGCAACGGATCCAACCATTCACCATTGGCTAAATTTGGAAAAACGCTTACAACAAAATGCCCAAATTAAAGGTATTTCCCCTTTTGTTAGTTTTACTGCATTGGTAGAAAATGGCTCAAAACTGAAAGTGGTTCAGGTGAAGGGCGTTGAAAAACAAGCAGAAGATCGAGTGAGCTCTCTTGGTAATTTCGTACAAGAGCAAGGGTGGGATAAATTTGGGAAAGAAGGTGGATTAGTCTTGGGTTCAGGTATTGCTAGAGAACTCGATGTAAAATCAGGTGATTGGGTTACCTTACTTATTTCTCAGCAAAATGGCGATGAACAACTTGCTCAACCCACTCGTGAACGCGTGCAAGTCACTGCAATCTTACGTTTAGATGGGCAACTTGATTACAGTTATGCCTTATTGCCGCTTGCTCAAGCACAAGAATTTTTAACTTATAAACCTGATCAAATAACAGGTGTTGAATTGAAATTAGATGATCCTTTTTCTGTGAAAAATTTGGATTTATCTATGCTTAATGATTATCCGCAGATGCTTTATATTCAAAACTGGATTGGTAAATTTGGTTATATGTATCGCGATATTCAACTTATTCGAACCGTGATGTACATCGCAATGGTGCTTGTGATTGGTGTGGCGTGTTTTAATATTGTTTCTACGCTGATTATGGCAGTAAAAGATAAGCAAGGCGATATAGCCATTATGCGTACGCTTGGAGCGAATAACGCTTTCATCAAACGTATTTTTATTTGGTATGGCTTACAGGCAGGAATGAAAGGTTGTTTAATTGGAATTGTGTTAGGCATTATACTTGCATTAAATTTGACAACCTTTATTCAAGGCATTGAATGGGTTATCGGTAAGAAATTGTTATCAGGCGATGTGTATTTTGTCGATTTTTTGCCAAGCGAGTTACATTGGTTGGATGTTTTGATGGTTTTAGCTGCCGCGCTTGTATTGAGTTTAATTGCTAGTCTTTATCCAGCAAGTAGGGCCGCTAAATTACAACCAGCCCAAGTATTAAGTAGCTATTAATTTTGTGAATATCGCATGAAAGTGCGGTATTTTTTTGTCTTTTATTCACTTAATATTTCACTTTATTCGGCTTGCAAGCATGCGTTAAAGATAGTTTAATAAGAAACTTGTAGGTTTTATTCTTAAAAAATGAAATGAACTAGTTTACTAGTACAAAAAATAGGTGTAGATTACCTACATAATTAAAACACAACATTTGAAAGTTTGAGAGTGATATATGGCTAAAGAGAAAATTGAAATTGTCGTGGCAAACGATGATACGCGAATTGAAAAAGTCGATCAGGTGTTACCACCCATTGCCTTGTTAGAAAAATACCCAGCTAGTGAACATGCAGCGGCATTAGTGAAGCAAACTCGTCATGAGGCGCATAATATTATTCATGGTAAAGATGATCGTTTATTAGTGATTATTGGTCCTTGCTCTATTCATGATCCTAAAGCGGCAATTGAGTATGCAAACCGTTTAAAACCATTACGTGAAAAATATAAAGATAGCCTTGAAATTATTATGCGTGTGTATTTTGAGAAACCACGTACAACTGTGGGTTGGAAAGGTTTAATTAACGATCCGTATTTAAATGATACTTATCGTTTAAATGATGGTTTACGCATAGCACGAAAATTACTTTCTGATATTAATGATTTAGGTGTGCCATCTGCTGGTGAATTTTTAGATATGATCACGCCACAATATGTTGCAGATTTTATGAGTTGGGGCGCAATTGGTGCGCGTACGACTGAATCACAGGTTCACCGTGAGTTAGCCTCTGGTTTGTCTTGTGCTGTTGGGTTTAAAAATGCAACTAATGGTGGTGTGAAAGTTGCTTTAGATGCAATTGGCGCAGCGGAAGCCCCTCATTATTTCTTATCTGTCACTAAATTTGGCCACTCTGCAATTGTTTCAACTAAGGGAAATGAAGATTGCCATATTATTCTACGTGGCGGAGATAAAGGACCAAACTTCAATGCTGAAGATGTGGCAAAAGTGTGTGCGGACATTGAGAAATCTGGCCGAATCCCTCATGTAATGATTGATTTTAGCCATGCAAATAGCTGTAAACAATACAAAAAACAAATGGATGTTTGCCAAGATGTGTGTCATCAAATCGAATCTGGTTCTAAACAAATCTTTGGTGTAATGGTGGAAAGCCATTTAGTGGAAGGTCGTCAAGATTTAGTTGATGGCAAAGCACAGACTTATGGACAAAGTATTACGGATGCGTGCATTGGATGGGAAGATTCTGAAAGATTATTGAAACAACTTTCTGATGCAGTTATTGCGAGACGTAAAGTGACGAATAATTAATTGAAATATAATCTAGATACTAGATAGAAGTGCGGTTGATTTTCACCGCACTTTTTTATTCGCCTTTAACTACGCAGCCCATTTCATTTTATCGCGACGTTTCATTTGATGAATCGTATTGGTTACGGTGCCGACAATAGGTAAATTCGACCAATCTTTTATATTTATATTTGGTGTAGTGGAATCCAATGCCATGAAAAGGTAATTGCCGCTATGCGCCATAAATTCATAGACATGAAATTCGTTATTTTCTTCTAGCACAACAAGATCACCTGAATAAAGATTGTCATTTTTTTCAACGACTAGCATATCTCCACTTTCAATTCCCCAAGCTAACATGTTTGGGTTGGTTACATGAATAAAACAGGTTTGCTTTGGACGCTTAATGCAATAAAGATTTAAGTCTAGTTTTTTATTGAATTTAAGGCTGTCATCCATATCACTGAAAAAAGGGAGTGGATTATAAGAAAAATCCATTTCATATTGTGCAGTCAAAGTTTGGTTGTTCATTCTCTTATCTCCTGTTAAATAATATGGATAAATAACCTTTTACCTTGTTTTTTTGTACAGTTGAATTTTACTGGTGTTTCATACAGGATGTCAATAGGTTAAATAAAAAATTTTTTTATAAGTATGTTTTTAGAAAATATCTAACAAATTTAGAAAAAAGTTCACTTGTTGGATAAAAAATAACAAAAAATATTTTCTTTCGATAAGAATTTACGCTATCTTTAATTCCCTTGTAGGTGGATTGGTAACAATCTGAAGTTAAATTTATTAAAAAGAAAGATAAAAGTATGAACACATCTCGTTTATTTCGTCTGTTATTCCAGGGCAATTTAGTAAAAAGAATTGCAACTGGTTTAGTTCTAGGGATCATTATTGCGCTTGTTGGACCTGCACTTGAGGGTGCTTTAGGTTTTAATATTGCGGAAAAAGTAGGCGTTTTAGGTACCATCTTTGTTAAAGCATTGCGTGCTGTTGCGCCAATTTTGATTTTCTTCCTTGTTATGGCTGCGCTTGCAAACCGTAAGATTGGTACGAAAAGCAATATGAAAGAAATTATTGTGCTTTACCTTTTAGGTACATTCTTGGCTGCATTTGTTGCTGTTATTGCTGGTTTCGTATTCCCAACGGAAGTGGTACTTGCAACCAAAGAAGATGCAAGCTCAGCGCCGCAAGCTGTTGGCCAAGTTTTATTTACCCTTATCTTAAACGTGGTAGATAATCCATTAAATGCGATTTTCAAAGCAAACTTTATTGGTGTATTAGCATGGTCTATCGGTTTAGGTTTAGCCTTACGTCATGCATCTGATGCAACTAAAAATGTATTATCTGATTTTGCAGAAGGCGTATCAAAAATTGTTCACGTCATTATTTCTTTTGCGCCATTTGGTGTATTCGGTTTAGTTGCTGAAACCTTATCTGATAAAGGTTTAGTCGCATTAGGCGGTTATGTGCAATTACTTGCTGTATTAATCGGTACAATGTTATTCACTGCTTTTGTTATTAACCCGGCATTAGTTTATTGGAAAATTCGTCGTAATCCGTACCCATTAGTATGGACTTGTGTACGCGAAAGTGGTGTAACTGCATTCTTCACACGTAGTTCTGCGGCAAATATCCCAGTGAATATTGAATTAGCAAAACGTTTAAACCTTGATGAAGAAACTTATTCTGTTTCTATTCCATTGGGTGCGAACATCAATATGGCGGGTGCTGCAATCACGATCACAATTTTAACGTTAGCTGCAGTACACACATTAGGTGTGGAAGTATCTTTTGTTAGTGCGATTTTATTAAGTATCGTGGCTTCTCTTTGTGCTTGCGGTGCATCTGGTGTAGCAGGTGGCTCATTATTATTAATCCCATTAGCATGTAGCTTGTTTGGTATTTCTGATGATGTAGCAGCACAAATGATCGGTGTTGGTTTCATTATCGGTATTTTACAAGACTCAACTGAAACGGCATTAAACTCATCAACTGACGTATTATTTACTGCAGCAGTATGTATGGAAGAAGAACGTAAAAACGCAGCATAATTATGATGCAAATAAGAGAGCGGGCTATGCCCGCTTTTTTTATGTGATTTTATATGCAAAGTGCGGTCTATTTTGATAGACTTCTGCCACGTTTTATTTCCCTATAAATAGGCAAGAAAAATGAATCACTTAATTATTTTTGCTCATCCTAATTCAGCGCGTAGTTTTGGGCGAGCGATTGCCAATCGTATTGAGCAAATTAGTCAAGAAAATGGTGTAAATGTATTTTTTCGTGATCTTTATGAAATGAATTTCAATCCAATTTTATCTCATGAAGAATTGCAGAATACTAACAAAGGTATTATTCCAGAAGATATTCAGCAAGAGCATGATTTTATCCTTCAAGCGGATTTAATTACGTTGGTTTATCCCCTTTGGTGGATGGGCTTTCCAGCAATATTGAAAGGCTATTTAGATCGCGTATTAAGTCATGGCTTTGCCTATAAAACGGAAAACGGCGAATCAGTGGGATTGCTCAAAAATAAGCAAATGCAGCAATTTATTACTATTGGCAGTAATCTTGATAAATATAAAGAATTTGGTGTGGATAAATCTCTCAATCATTGTTTAATTAATGGATTATTTAATTACTGTGGCATTGAAAATGTTGAGTTTGAATTATTCGGTGATATTCATTTAATTGATGATGAGGCGCGTAAAGCAATGATTGAACTTGCCGCTCAAAAAACAAAAGAAAAATTGACCGCACTTTTAAAGGAAAAAGCGTAATGTCTGAAAAACAAATTAATAATTTTTCATTAATTAGTCGATTATTCGGTAATCTTTTTTATCGTTCTCCTACCGATGACGTACTTGCAGGCGCGTTTGCTTGGTTACAACAAAAAGGTTTGAGTCAAGTTTGGGCGTTAGATACTGATAAAGAAAGTGAATTTGCGCTGAATAGCTTACAAGCTAAAATTGATCTTGATTTATTGAACCAAGAGTATCAAAAATTATTTGCTACCAATGGTAAAGTTATGGCCTCTATTTCAACTTATGGCATTGATGTTGAAGAATTTATGAATTTTCGCCTTGTGCGCAATATGCCTGAGGTGGAAAGTGCGGATCATTTTGCTTTATTATTGCTTACCGCCTCTTGGCTTGAAGATAATTCGGATTCTTTAGTGGCTCAACAAGAATTGTTTGAAACCTTTTTATTACCTTGTGCAGCGAAGTTTTTAACTCAAGTAGAAAATCAAGCAACGTTGCCTTTTTATCGTGCATTGGCCCTTCTTACACGAGAAATATTGGCGGCAATGGCGGATGAATTGGAGGAAGAGTAGAGCAATATCTTGCTTTCCTCTAAGTCTTGAGGAAAGCAAGAAATATTTTATAGATAGGTTACAAAATCTTTAGTATCGATAACTCGGCATTCACGTTCGGCTTTTTCCATGCCTGTGCCAATCATGACTAACGCAATCACACGATCTTGTTCACGACATTCGAAAGCTTCTCGTAATGCAGTGCCATTAACCCATTTCCCTGAAATCCAAACGTTATCAAATCCTTGTGCTTGTGCTGCCAGTTGTAATCCATAAGTTGCACAACCTGCACTCAACATTTGTTCCCATCCTGGTACTTTTGCGATTGTAGGATCAACTTTTGCTACAACACCGATTACCATTGGGGCTCGATGGGCTAAATTTTCAGCTTTTTTTAATCGCTCTTCACCAAGATCAAATTCAATAACCGCAGCTTTAAGCAGCTTTTCCAATTTATTAAGTCCTTCATTTTCCATGACTACAAAGTGATAGGGTTTTAACTTGCCATGATCAGGTGCATGCATTGCTGCTTGGAGAATAAGTTCAAGTTGTTCAGTATTAGGCGCAGGTGCGGTCAATTTTTTGTTTGATTTTCTTGTTGTTAAAAGAGTTAACGCATCCATTTTATTATCCCCTATAAGTAAAAGTTAGGTAGATTATAGCATAGTTTTTGACAAGGCTTTGTGATACGCTAGCGTAAATTTTTTAAAGGTAATTTGTATGTTTCGAGTATTGAAATTATGTTGGAAAGCGCTGTGTTTCATTCGTGATCTTGTGATGAATGTTGTGTTTTTAGGTTTTGTACTATTGCTAGTGGCGATTATTAGCTTTTCAAGCGGTGGAAAAAAATCTGCAACATTAACGGGGGAAGGCGCATTATTACTTAATTTAGATGGCTATCTAGCCGATAACCGCGATGAAACACTTCGTTGGCAAGATGCATTAAGCGAATTGAATGGCGAGAACGTCCCTAGAAAAATTTCGACATTTGATGTGGTATTTGCCATTAAACAAGCGGAAGATGATCCTAAAATTAAAGGATTAGTGCTCGATCTTAATTATTTTGAGGGGGCAGATTTACCCGCATTAGATTTTATTGGTGGCGCTATCAGTCATTTTAAAGATGCAGGAAAACCAGTGATTGCTTATGCGGATAATTATTCCCAAGGACAATATTATTTAGCAAGCTTTGCTGATGAAATTTATCTAAATTCAATTGGGAGTGTGGATATTCACGGTTTATCGCAAGAGAATTTGTATTTCAAAGAAATGCTCGACAAATTAGCCGTTACACCACATATTTTCCGCGTAGGAACTTATAAATCCGCGGTAGAACCATTTTTACGCAACGATATGTCGGCTGAGGCAAAAGCGAATATGCAGCGTTGGTTAGGTGAAATGTGGAACAATTATGTTTTATCAGTCAGCGAAAATCGCAAGATTAAGAAAGATAATGTTTTGCCGAATGCGAAACAATATTTATCGGATCTTAAAGCATTAAAAGGCAATAATACGACATATGCACAACAACGTGGATTAGTAACCGATGTTGTAACTCGTTTGGATTTAGATAAAAAACTCACCGCACTTTTTGGTAAAGGGAGTGACGGGAAAGCGAATCTCATTGAACTTGATGATTATTTGACTCAACTGCCTGATCGTTTAGAACATTACAATGTACCGAATAAAATTGCAGTCGTGAATGTTGAGGGAACGATTATTGATGGTGAAAGTGATGAAGAAAGTGCAGGTGGTGATACCATTGCACGAATTCTCCGTAAAGCTTATGATGATAATTCAGTAAAAGCCGTTGTTTTACGAGTCAACTCACCGGGCGGTAGTGCTTTTGCTTCTGAAATTATTCGTCAAGAAACAGAAAACTTACAGAAAATAGGTAAGCCTGTCATCGTATCTATGGGAGCAATGGCTGCGTCTGGCGGTTATTGGATCTCATCCACTGCGGATTATATTATTGCCGATGCAAATACAATTACTGGTTCTATCGGTATTTTTGCGATGTTTCCGACTTTTGAAAATAGCATTAGGAAAATTGGGGTGAATGCTGATGGTATTTCAACCACTGAATTAGCTAATACATCAGCCTTTTCTCCATTAGCAAAATCTGTGCAAGATATTTATCAAACAGAAATTGAGCATGGTTATGATAGATTTTTAGAAATTGTCAGCAAAGGTCGCCAACTTTCTAAAACACAAGTGGATAAACTTGCTCAAGGTCAGGTTTGGTTAGGCAGTGATGCATTCCAAAATGGTTTAGTGGATGAGATAGGTTCTTTTAATGAAGCGGTCAATAAAGCAGAGCAATTAGTGAATCAACGCCAAGATACTGCTGTACAAGATTTTAGCGTGGAATGGTTTACAGATGATAACGTTAGTTTAATTAGCACTTTATTGCGCGATACTAAAAAAGGTACGCAAGAGCAGTTAGTTAAATGGCTTGGTCTGCCAGCTCCAATTCAAAAATTACAAAAAGAATTGAATGTATTAACCAAATTTAATGATCCTAAAGGTCAATATTTGTATTGTTTGAATTGTGGAAGAGTAAAGTAAAATTATTCCACGACGCTTCCTTTCAACCACTTTCTCACCCAAGCTCGGTTAGCTGAAAGGTTATGTAATATAGCTTCGCTTATTGGTAATGGCTCGCCATAAAGGATTGAAGCTAAGGTTTCCCCTAAGAGTGGAGCGGAGGTGAGACCTCGAGAACCTAAGGCGGCTGTTAAGAAAAGATTCTGAAAATTGGCCGCACTTTGAATAGGTTGTTTACGGCGACGGAGGTTGAATAAATTGTAATAATCTGCTTGTTGCCGTTCAAAATGGGGTACGTTTCCAATCATTGGGGTAAGATCTCTTACGGAGCAGCGGATGCCTACACGAGCGAGATTATCTGATGTATCCACATCTTGCGTCCACGGTTGGGCGATATTTTGTTGGAGTTTTTGTTGATTTTCTTGTTGTTCTTGTTCGCTAAAGTGGCGATTAACGTTATCACGAACATGGCTTGCGCCAATGCAATGTGAGATTTTTAATTGATCGGCTGGGGTGAGATAGCCATCATAACAAAGCACAGATTTCAGTTTGATTAAGTTTTCTGATGTTGGAATTTGGCTGACTTGCCCGCGGATAGGGTAGAGCGGTAGCTTTTCTGTTTGAACAAAATCAGTAATTTTATATCCGTTCGCAAGAATGACGACTTCATGGCAGGATTTTTGACCTTGCGTATTTTCTAGTGTCCAACCTTTTTCTTGTTGAGAAAGTGCGGTAATTTTTTGTGAGGTTTTAATGACGACACCCTGCTTTTCAAGAAATGAAAAGGCATTTTGAACAAATTGTCTTGGTGCAAGCCAAGCCCCTTGCTCAATCCAACCGCCTTCGCAATTAAGCGGTAATCCCACTTTTTCACTAAGTTGTTCAGCATTTAGCATTTGGAAGATTTCGTTCGGCAAACCAAGCTGAGAAATCTTTGTTAATTTAACCGCACTTTTTTCGTTGTAAGCACATAGTGCCACGCCACAAAATTCGTGTTCAAACTCGATGTTTTGTGCGATTGCCCAGTTAAGTAATTGGCGACCGTAACTGAAAGCGTGCAGGTAAAAATCAATGGTGAGCGCATTATCATCGCTAAGTTGCGGATAAAATGCGCCTTGTTTATTGCCTGAGGCATTGAGTGCGAGCGCGTCATCTTCACAATAAATAGTGACTTTTGCTCCTCGTTTTACTAAGGAAATGGCAGAACAAAGAGAAGCAATACCACCGCCGATAATAGCGACATCTTGTTTTTCCATTTTCGCAGGCTGAGCAAGATACCAAGGTGTAGAAAGCGCGGTCGATTTTGATTGTATTTTTAGCCCACTTAAACATTCTCGTTTCTTGCCGAAGCCTTTACGTTTTGTCACGTTAAAGCCTGCGGATTCAAGTCCTTTTCTGACCGCACTTGCTGCGGTGAAGGTGGCAAAAGAACCATTGGGTTTCGTGAAACGAAACATCAGGTTATAGAGATCATCATTCCACATTTCAGGATTTTTGCTTGGCGCAAAGCCATCTAAAAACCAAGCATCAATACGTTCATTCATATAATCGCCAAGTTGTGGCAAGTTTTCTGATACATCACCAAACCATAAATCTAATGTTGTCTCTCCAAAATGGATACGATGGCAACCGAGAATCAATGAAGGCCAATAATGTTGCAAATGAACGCTTAAATCTTCAAACTGAGGATAGGCAAGATGCGCTTGCGAAAGTGCGGTAATTTTTAGCGGATATTTTTCAAAGGAAATAAAATTAAGGCGTTTTAAAGGATGATTCTCGTGTTGCTGGCGAAATTCACGGAACAATTTGGTTGCCGCAAAGAAATTTAATCCTGTACCAAATCCTGTTTCAGTGATGACAAAATTAGCCTCGTTGTGGCTTATCCAACGTACCCAAAGTTGATTACCTTGTAGAAAAACATAATCTGTTTCTGCTAATCCATTTTCGTTAGAAAAATAGACATCATCGAATTGATCTGAGACGGGAATATGGTCTTGATTGAAGTGAATCTCAGCATGTTGGACGCTAAAGGTCATTTTTTTATTCCTTCCTTGCCTAATGAAATTTGCGTATAATAACGCGATTTTTTAAACTGGTCGAACAAATGAATTATTGCTTGAAATATTTTTATTTCGTAGTAATTTTGAGCCGTTATTTTTACATATAAAACAATAAGGAAGAAGCAATGAGAAGAGCTGTAATTACAGGCTTTGGGATTATTTCAAGTATCGGTAACAACAAAGAAGAAGTATTGGCTTCATTAAAAGCAGGGAAATCAGGTATTGAAGTTGTGCCTGAGTTTGTTGAAATGAATATGCGTAGCCATGTTGCCGGAACAATCAAATTAAACCCAAGCGAGCACATTGATCGTAAAGTGTTCCGTTTTATGGGTGATGCAGCGGCTTATGCTTATCTTTCTATGCGTGAAGCGATTGAGGATTCTGGTTTAACAGAAGATCAAGTTTCTAATGATCGTACCGGTTTAGTGATTGGTGCTGGTACGGGTTCTGCACATAATCAGTTAGTGGCTTGTGATGCGGTACGTGGTCCTCGTGGTGTAAAAGCGATTGGTCCTTATGCGGTAACGAAAACTATGGCATCGAGTGTTTCAGCTTGTTTAGCAACACCTTATAAAATTCGTGGTGTGAACTATTCAATTAGTTCTGCTTGTGCAACCTCTGCACATTGTATTGGTCATGCGGTTGAGTTAATTCAATTAGGCAAACAAGATGTCGTTTTTGCGGGTGGTGCAGAAGAATTATCTTGGGAATGTGCTACTGAGTTTGATGCGATGGGCGCGGTTTCAACTAAATATAATGAAACGCCAGAAAAAGCATCTCGTGCTTATGACGCAAACCGCGATGGTTTCGTTATTGCTGGTGGTGGTGCTGTTGTGGTAGTGGAAGAATTAGAACATGCACTTGCTCGCGGTGCAAAAATCTACGCTGAAATTGTAGGTTATGGCGCAACTTCTGATGGTTACGATATGGTGGCACCAAGTGGTGAAGGCGCAGAGCGTTGTATGAAACAAGCAATGGCAACTGTTGATACCCCAATTGATTACATCAATGTACATGGCACATCTACACCAGTAGGTGACGTGAAAGAATTAGGTGCAATCAAAAATGTGTTTGGTGACAAAATTCCAGCGATTTCTTCAACTAAATCAATGACCGGCCACTCTTTAGGAGCAGCGGGTGCACACGAAGCAATTTACACGTTATTAATGTTGGATAATGATTTTATTGCACCAAGTATTAATATCGAAACCTTAGATGAAGCTGCTGAAGGTTGCAATATCGTTACTGAGACGAAAGAAAATGCAGGATTACAAACGGTAATGTCAAATAGCTTTGGTTTTGGTGGTACGAATGCAACATTAATTTTTAAACGTTATAACGGTTAAAACGATTCTATGAAAAAAGCCACTTCCGATTGAAAGTGGCTTTTTTGTATAAATTAAAAAGAAAAATTAAGCAACGATACCAAATTGTTCTTTCATTAATGCTTCAAAATCAGTGCAACCACCAATTGGTTTTTCATCAATAAAGATTTGTGGTACGGTTTCTACTGGTTTACCAACAGATTTTGATAAATCTTCTTTAGTAATGCCTTCTGCGTGAATATCCACATAACGATAGTCAAAATCAGCAACTTCGCCTTTTAATTTTTCAGCAAGGTTTTTTGCACGCACACAGTAAGGGCAGCCAGGACGACCAAAAATAACAACGAACATAAGATTTCCTTTTTTGAGTTAAAATTTCTAGGCAATTCTACCTGATTTTTATCGTCTACATAAAGTGTTTTTATTCGTGTAATATACGGAACATCGTAGACAATGAGTTAAATATTATGAAATTACTAATGCTTTGCCGCGAACCTCGTCTTTACAGTTGCCAACGCTTAAAAGAAGCGGCTAAACGCCAAGGGCATGAGATGGATATTTTAGATCCGAATCGCTGTCTCTTAAAACTCTCACAAAATCCACCGCACTTTCAGATTTTTTATCAAGAAAACTCCGAGTCGAAACCTTATTTATTGCCTGATTATGATACTGTTTTGCCTCGATTTGGCACAACAAGTACACAAATGGGATGTTCTGTCTTACAGCATTTTGAAGGCAAGTGGACTTTTTGTTTAAATTCATCTCAGGCATTTTTAAATGCTCGTGATAAATGGAAAAGTTTGCAACTTTTGCTGAAAGCTGGTGTTCCTGTTCCCAATTCACTTTTAAGTGGCGGTGAAGTGCAAGCTCAGGCGACGGTACCTCATATCAGTTCGCCAACAATTTTAAAGACGCTAAATGGTTCACAAGGAATAGGGGTGATTTTGGCTGAAAAACCACAAAGTGCGGTGAGCATTATGGAAGCTTTTAAGCAAACCAATATATCTATGTTGCAGCAAGATTTTATCGAAGAAGCGGGCAATGCGGATATTCGTTGTTTTGTCATTGGTGATCAAGTTGTAGCAACGATGCAGAGAATTGGACAAGATGGTGAGTTTCGGGCGAATTGCCATCGTGGCGGAAAAACCGAAAAAATTACCCTAAGCGATGATGAGAAACAGATAGCCATTCTAGCAACAAAAGCCATCGGCTTAGATGTAGCTGGCGTGGATTTAATTCGTTCAAAAAATGGATTATTGGTTTTAGAAGTGAATGCAAGCCCAGGCTTAGAAATGATTGAAAAAACAAGTGGGGTTGATATTGCTTTACAGATGATAAATTATGTTGAAAAGCAGATTCAAATAAATAAAATTTGATATCTGTAACGCCTTATTATTCATGCCCATTTTTATACACATCTTCTAATGACCTCGCTATCAAAAGTGCGGTCATTTTTCTTTGAGTTTTCTCAGAATATTAAAAAATTATCTAAAACCTGTTTTATATCAAAAAATCCACAAAATTTATAAGCCTATGTTCTTTATTTAGGCGTATTATATTACTCGGAATGATTAATTCATTCTGGTTATCTAAAATAAGGACATTACTATGGCAATTAAAAAAGTGATTACTGTCTGTCCGTATTGCGCTTCAGGTTGTAAGATCAATCTATTGGTTGAGAACAACAAAATTGTGGGTGCTGAAGGTGCAAACGGTAAAACAAACGAACGAGAGCTTTGCCTGAAAGGATATTATGGCTGGGATTTCGTGCATGACACAAAAATCCTCACTCCTCGTCTAACTCAACCGATGATTCGCTACAAACGTGGCGAGCCGTTCACGCCAGTGAGCTGGGAAGAGGCTATTTCCTATTCTGCAAAACGTTTACAAGAAATTAGAGAAAAATATGGCAACGAGTCAATTATGGTAACGGGTTCTTCTCGTGGACCAGGTAACGAAGTGAATTTCGTTATGCAAAAATTTGCTCGTGCGGTATTAGGCAATAACAACATTGACTGTTGTGCACGTGTCTGACATGGCCCATCTGTAGCAGGTCTGCTCAAATCAGTGGGTAATGGCGCGATGTCCAACTCAATCGTTGAGATTGAAGACACTAAATGTGTGTTTATCTTTGGCTATAATGCCTCAACGTCTCACCCTATTGTAGCGCGTCGTATTAACCACGCTAAAGCAAAAGGGGCGAAGATTATTGTTTGTGACCCTCGTAAAATTGAAACCGCTCGTATTGCTGACATTTATGCGCCACTTGCTAACGGCAGTAACGTCGCATTTTTGAATGCAATGATGAACGTGATTCTTGAAGAAGGATTACAAGATCAAAAATTCATTGATGAACATACCGAAAATTTCGATGCGTTCTATGAAACTGTAAAAGCTTATACACCTGAATCAACTCAACATATCACTGGCGTTGAGCCTGAAATGTTGAGAGAAATTGCCCGCACTTATGCGAAAGCAGAAACTGCGACAATTCTCTGGGGTATGGGGGTATGTCAGTTCCGTCAAGGTGTGGAAACTGTACGTGCGTTGGCAAGCTTGGCAATGCTTACTGGTAACTTAGGTAAACCAAATGTTGGTGTAAACCCTGTGCGTGGGCAAAACAACGTACAAGGCGCATGTGACATGGGGGCTTTATATAATACTTTACCTGGTTATCAAAGCTATGCGGATCCAGAAATCAACGCTAAATTTGCGAAAGCATGGGGCGTGCCGTCTATTCCAACCAAACCAGGTGTACCATTGAGTGAAGTGCCACATGCAGTGGCAGAAGGTAAACTCAAAGCATTCTATATTATGGGTGAAGATACTTTACAAACTGAACCTGATTTGAATGCAATGAAACAAACCTTTAAAGATCTTGAGTTTATTATTGTTCAAGATATCTTTATGACTCAAACTGCAGCGGAAGCAGATGTGATTTTACCAGCAACATCTTGCGCAGAACACGAAGGTGTTTATAGTGCGGCTGACCGTGGTTTCCAACGTTTCTATAAAGCGGTGGATCCTGTTGGTGATGTGAAAGACGACTGGGAAATCATCAGCCTTATGGCACAAGCTTTGGGTTATCCAATGCATTACAACAACACCAAAGAAATTTGGGATGAGTTGCGTGAGCTTTGCCCAATTTATAAAGGTGCAACTTACGAGAAAATGGAAGGATTAGGTTATATACAATGGCCATGTACAGACGAAGGCCCTGAAGATCAAGGCACTACATACTTATATGAAGGTCAAATCTTCGACCGTCCAAATGGTAAAGCGGAATTCTTTGCTTGCGACTGGGAGCCACCAATGGAAGAAGTTTCTGAAGAATATCCATTAGTGCTTTCTACCGTGCGTGAAGTTGGTCACTATTCTTGCCGTTCAATGACGGGCAACTGCCGTGCACTTGCTGCGTTGGCAGACGAACCAGGATTTGTTCAAATGAACGACCAAGATGCGAAAGCTTTAGGCATTAAGAATAATGAGCTTGTTTGGATTTCTTCATCTCGTGGTAAAGTTATATCTCGTGCTGATGTAAGTTCTCGTACTAACAAAGGTGCGTGTTATATGACTTACCAATGGTGGATCGGAAAATGTAACGAACTCACTGCTGAACATTTAAATCCGGGATCTCGTACTCCGGAATATAAATACAGCGCGGTGCGTATCGAAAAAATTGAAGATCAACGTTGGGCTGAGCACTATGTTGTAACTGAATATACTAAGCTCAAATCACGCTTAAAAGAAACCGCACTTGTGGCTTAATATAATATTTATCATGATTAGGACAGGGATTAATCCTGTCCTTTTTTATGCTTAATGAAATATGATATGGGTAAGAATATTTGAAATGTTAAAAAGAGCGGTTTATTCAAAGGCAATTTCTTTAATACGTAATTCATCACCGCTTTGTCGTTGCAAGTGTATGCTGCCACAATTTGGACAAGAATCATGATGGGCTTGTATCTCAACTAATTTTTGACACTGCCAACACCAGGCTTGCGCTGCTATAGGTATTAGATGTAGTTTACAGCCTTCAGCAGCCGTACCTTGAAAGGTTATGTCAAAACAAAATTCTAATGCGTCAGGTTCTACACAAGAGAGCGCGCCAATTTCTAACCAAAGATCCGTGACTTTTTTTATATCGTGACTTTTACATTGTTGTTCTACTATTTCCAGCATATTTTGACAAAGAGATAATTCGTGCATAGTTTTTCCTTTTGTTTTTCTTCCTTAAAATAAATGCCTTTATCAATTCAAGATAAAGGCATTTCTCTAAAATATTGTCAATTTCAACCGCACTTTACGCGAGCATATTTACAACTGCAAATGAGACTTTTAATAGCGCAGCGTTGATTAAGTCGATAAAGAATGCGCCGACCATTGGAACGATTAAAAATGCTTTGTGTGATGGCCCAAAACGGCTGGTAATGGCTTGCATATTTGCAACAGCTGTTGGGGTTGCACCTAAACCGAAACCACAGTGACCAGAGCTTAATACGACAGCATCATAATCTTTACCCATTGCGCGATAAGTAACATAGATTGCAAATACCGCCATAAAGACAACTTGTACTGCAAGGATGATTAATACATCTACCGCTAAACCTGCAAGTTCCCAAAGTTTTAATGACATTAAGGCGATAGCTAAGAAGATAGATAAACCCACGCTACCCAATACATCAATAGCCGATTCAGCCACTTGGAAACGGAATATGTTGGTTAAAATATTGCGGATAATTACACCGGTAAATAAACACCATACGAATGTTGGTAATTGGAATGCGGTGCCTTTTGTTTGAGCATCTAAATATTGGCCGATAAGCAAACAGATAGACATCATTGCAATAGTTTCAATTAACGAACGTGAAGTAATTTTACGTTTGTAAGTTGGATGTTCAAAAGCCTCTTGAATATCATCTACTTCATCATTTTCAGGATTTTCACCTTGTTTTTGACGATTTAATAAGAAACGTGCAACAGGGCCACCGATGATACCACCAAAGACTAAACCAAAGGTTGCACATGCCATAGCAATTTCAGTTGCACCTTGTAAATTAAATTGGTGAACGAAGGTATCTGCCCACGCTGCGCCAGTACCATGACCGCCAGTTAATGTGACAGAACCTGCTAATAAACCGTATGCTGGGTGGATACCTAATGCTAATGAACCTGCGATACCGATGATATTTTGGCAAATAATTAGCAAACCAGCGACGAATAAAAATACGACAAGTGGTTTTCCACCTTTAATTAAACGGGAAAAGTTTGCGCTTAAACCAATGGAAGTGAAGAACACTAACATCATGGTAGTTTGCAAATTCTTATCGAAATTAAAGGATGTTCCGTCTACTTTATTCCAAATTAAAAGACCAATGGCAACAATAAAACCACCAACAACCGGCTCAGGAATGTTGAAGGTTTTTAAGATGCTGATTCGTTTAACGAGAAAATAACCCAAGAGCAAGACTAAGCTTGCTAGTGCAAGGGTTTCATACGTGCTAAATGTATGACTCATAAATTGGATCTCCCTATGTTGTGTTTAAATTATGTGTTGTGTTGCGGTTCGATTACCACTATTTCAACATTGGTATGTAATCCACGTGGTAATGTCGAACCTTTTCTGCCTCGTTCAGCACGGAACTTCTGCAGATCTTCCGGTTTTAATACAATTTTTCGTTTTCCGGAATGAAATTCAAGACTTGCTTGATCTGAAATGAGCAATAATTTCACTAACAATTCGCTGCGCTCTTTTGCATTTGCGGCAGGAATTGTCACAATTTTATTGCCTTTGCCTTTTGATAATACTGGTAAATCTTTTGCCGGGAAAATCAACATTCTGCCAGCGGATGTCATCGCAACAACAAGTGCGGTGGCATTCGTCAGCGTCTTAGGCTCCATCACTTTGGCATTTTCCGGTAAAGAAATCAAGGCTTTTCCTGCTTTATTGCGTGCAATTAAATCTTCAAATTTACAAATAAAACCATAACCCGCATCAGAAGCCATCAATAATTCTTGCTGTTCACTCGCCATTACGACATATTCAATGGTCGCCCCAGCGGGTAAATTTAGTTTACCTGTGAGAGGTTCACCTTGCGAACGAGCGGAAGGCAATGAAAGCGGATCGAGAGCATAACTTCGCCCCGTACTATCAATAAATACAGCGGCTTGATTACTCTTGCCACAAGCATGAGCTCGATAATTATCACCCGCTTTGTAGCTTAATGATTTAGGATCAATATCATGTCCTTTGGCGCAACGTACCCAACCCATTTCTGATAAGATGACAGTGACAGGCTCTGTTGGTGTCATGTCACTTTCAGAGATCATTTTGGCTTCTTCACGTTCGACCAGTTGAGACATACGTGGACTGGCATATTTTTTCGCATCTTCTTGAATTTCTTTTTTGATAAGCGTATTCAAACGGCGTTCTGATCCTAAAATTGCTTCTAAATTTAACCGCTCTTTTTCAAGTTCATCTTGTTCAGCTTTGAGTTGGTTTTCTTCTAATTTCGCTAAATGACGTAAGCGTAAATTTAAAATGGCATCGGCTTGTTCATCGCTTAAATTAAAGCGTGCCATCAGCTCTGCTTTTGGATCATCTTCATGACGTATAATTTCGATAACTTCATCAATATTTAAGAAGGCTATCATCAAACCTTCTAAAATATGCAAGCGAGAGAGCACTTTATCCAAACGGTATTGTAGGCGACGAGTTACCGTTGTGCGACGGAAAGCAAGCCATTCATTTAAGATTTCTAACAAGCCTTTTACCGCAGGTTTATGATCAAGCCCAATCATATTCATATTTACACGGTAACTTTTTTCAAGATCCGTTGTCGCAAATAAATGTGCCATTAAGGTATCAGTATCAACTCGATTTGAACGAGGTACTAACACGATCCGAATAGGATTTTCGTGATCGGCTTCATCTCGAATATCTTCTAGCATTGGCAGTTTTTTTGCTGTCATTTGTTCGGCTATTTGTGCAATAACTTTGGATGGCGAAGATTGATGTGGAAGTGCAGAGATAATAATTTCACCGTCTTCTTTTTTCCAAGTTGCACGCATTTTTATTGAGCCACGACCTTGCTCATAAATTTTACGAATTTCTGATTTTGGCGAAATAATTTCCGCTTCTGTTGGAAAATCTGGGCCTTGAACAATTTCAAGTACATCATCTAATCCCGCTTTAGGATTATCTAGCAATATCACTGCCGCATCAGCAATTTCATTAATGTTGTGCGGTGGAATATCTGTCGCCATACCCACCGCGATACCTGTTGTTCCGTTCAATAAAATGTGAGGTAAACGAGCGGGTAAATATTGCGGTTCAGCCAAGGTTCCATCAAAGTTTGGTTGATAATCTACTGTTCCTTGTCCGAGTTCACTCAACAAGATTTCAGAGATTTTAGAGAGGCGTGATTCCGTATAACGCATGGCCGCGAAAGATTTTGGATCATCTGGCGCCCCCCAGTTACCTTGACCATCTACGAGCGGATAACGATAAGAGAAGGGTTGTGCCATTAACACCATTGCTTCATAACAAGCGCTGTCACCATGTGGATGGAATTTACCGAGTACATCACCGACGGTACGGGCAGATTTTTTGTATTTTGCCGTGGCATTTAAGCCAAGTTCAGACATTGCATATATAATACGGCGTTGAACAGGTTTTAAACCGTCACCAATAAAAGGCAGCGCACGATCCATGATGACATACATGGAATAGTTGAGATAAGCCCTTTCGGTGAAGGTGCGTAGAGGCATTTGTTCAATGCCTTCATAATTGATATTTGTCATTTTGGTTTCTGTTAATTGAATATATTCTTAATTTATTAAAATTCGGATTTGCTGAGATTAATTTAGTCTAAACAGATAAATCAACCTGATCGCCTTTCGCTTGTAACCAATTTTTACGGTCTTCGGAACGTTTTTTCGCTAATAACATATCCATGAGTTCTAATGTATCCGCGCCTTGGTTTTCCTCTAAATCATAAGTTAATTGAACAAGGCGACGCGTATTAGGATCCATTGTTGTTTCACGCAATTGCGATGGGTTCATTTCACCTAAACCTTTAAAACGTTGAACATTCGGTTTGCCTTTTTTATTTTTCAGCCGATCTAAAATCGACTCTTTTTCACTTTCATCTAATGCGTAGAAGACTTCTTTATTTAAGTCAATGCGATAAAGTGGTGGCATTGCTACATAAACGTGACCGTCTTGTACCAATTTCGGAAAATGGCGTAAGAACAGGGCGCAGAGTAGAGTGGCAATATGCAGACCATCAGAGTCGGCATCCGCGAGAATACACACTTTACCATAGCGAAGTTGTGATAAATCATTGTTATCAGGATCGATCCCTAGAGCCACGGCGATATCGTGAATTTCTGTTGAACCTAATACTTGATCTGGTGAAACTTCCCATGTATTTAAGATTTTTCCACGTAACGGTAAAATCGCTTGATATTCGCGATCACGCGCTTGTTTTGCTGAGCCGCCCGCAGAGTCGCCCTCTACTAAAAATAATTCCGTTTTTTCTAAATCCTGTGAGCCACAATCAGCTAATTTTCCTGGTAATGCTGGGCCACTAATAAGTTTTTTACGTACGACTTTTTTAGCTGCTCGTAATCGGCGTTGTGCAGAACTAATGGCAATTTCTGCTAATTTTTCAGCATCTTGTACGTTTTGGTTGAGCCATAGACTAAACGCATCTTTTAAAACACCGCTGACAAACACCGCACTTTGGCGTGATGATAAGCGTTCCTTAGTTTGTCCCGCGAATTGCGCATCCTGCATTTTAAGGGAAAGAATGTAAGAACAACGATCCCAAATATCATCAGCGGTAAGTTTTACGCCGCGTGGTAATAGATTTCTAAATTCGCAAAATTCTCGCATGGCATCTAATAAACCTTGACGTAGGCCATTAACATGTGTTCCGCCTTGAATTGTTGGAATTAAGTTTACGTAGCTCTCGCCAATCAGTTCACCACCTTCTGGTAACCAAAGTAATGCCCAGCTAACTGCTTCATTTGTTCCTTTAAATTCACCAACGAATGGTTTTTCCGGAAGCGTTTCAAAGCCGTTAACCGCTTCGATAAGGTAATCGGAAAGACCATCTTCATATAACCAAATATCTTGAGTATTGTTTACTTTATCAATGAATTTGATTTCAAGCCCTGAGCAGAGTACCGCTTTCGCTCTTAATAAATGGCGTAGGCGGCTAACGGAAAATTTCGCGCTGTCAAAATATTTTGTATTCGGTTTGAAGTGAACGGTTGTTCCCGTTGTGCGTCTGCCACAAGTCCCAATAACTTCCAATTCTTCTACTTTATTGCCGTTTTCAAAGGCAATTTTATACACTTCACCATTGCGTTTGACTTGAATATCCACGCGTTCAGAAAGTGCATTCACCACAGAAATCCCCACACCGTGTAACCCACCTGCAAATTCATAATTTTTATTGGAGAATTTACCACCAGCATGCAGTTTAGTCAGGATTACTTCTACGCCAGAAACACCTTCTGTAGGATGAATATCCACAGGCATACCGCGACCATTATCTATGACTTCAATAGATTGATCTGGATGCAAAATTACTTCAATTTTTGTAGCAAAACCCGCAAGGGCTTCATCTACGCTGTTATCAATAACTTCTTGTGCGAGATGATTCGGACGGGTGGTGTCTGTATACATACCGGGGCGAATTTGCACCGGTTCGAGATCTTTAAGAACGGTAATTTCTTGAGCTGAATAATTGGTTGTCATGGTTAGATGAGTCGTTAATTTTTTAAATTTGAGAAAATTCTATCAAAAAGTGCGGTGATATTCGACCGCACTTTTAATCGTATAAACTAGGCGTATTTTCATCTGGGCGCGTTTTAAAACGGCGATGTAGCCACATATATTGTGATATGCCCTTCATGATTTCCTTTTCAACGATTTGATTCATTCGCGCAGCAATCGCCGTTTCATCTTGTAAATCTGTAAAATCAACAGGCGCTGAAATACTCACGGTATAGCCTGAACCATCTTTATTGCGTAATGGCGCAAATGGAATCACTTTGCTGTTTTGTGAGGATTTCAATAAATAATAACTACCAGTGGTTGTGCAAGCATCGGGCACCGCAAAAAATGGTACAAAAACGGCATTTTTTCTGCCGTAATCATGATCGGGTGCATACCAAATGGTTTCTTCATTGCGTAGGGCTTTGATCATTCCGCGTAAATCTTTACGATCAAGCATATCTTTATTAGAGCGTAAACGGCCTTGTGTTTGGAGCCAATCAAATGCTGGATCGTCATTTGGGCGGTAAACCCCAATACCAGGATGATGTAAACCAATGATGCGTGCGCCAAGTTCTAGCGTTAAGAAATGAACACCGACGAGAATAATTCCATCTTTTTGATTTTCTTTTAGATAATCTAAGCCTTCAACTTTCGACCATTTTTTGATACGTGAATCCGACCAAAACCAAGCCATACCTGTTTCGATAATTGCCATGCCTACTGAACGAAGATTTTCGTGCAAAATCGCCTCACGCTCGTTTTCAGGCATATCAGGGAAACAAAGTTCAAGATTACGGCGTGCAATGGCAGCGCGACGTTTACCTACTTTTAAATGTGAAAACAACCAACCTAGACCATGACCAATATGGCGCAAAATAGGATAGGGAAGACATAAAATACTTCGCCAAATTGCCACGCCTAACCAAAATAGCCAGTATTTTGGGGCTAAAAAGTGCGGTTGAAATTGAGGGAGTTTTTCGTTTTTCATTGTTCTTTCCACCTAAGTTAGGGGCGTAGTTTATCGTAAATTTGAGTTGTGGTAAAATCGCCACAATTTTGGTTATTCAAATAGAGAGATTTTAAAATGGCTCAATATTCAGCAGAATTTAAGCAAGCAAAAGTACTTGTATTAGGCGATGTGATGCTTGATCGTTATTGGTTTGGGGCAACCAACCGTATTTCACCAGAAGCACCGGTGCCAGTGGTTCGTGTACAGGAAAATGAAGAGCGCGCGGGTGGTGCAGCAAATGTTGCGATGAATATTGCTTCACTTAATGTACCTGTTCAGTTAATGGGATTGATTGGACAAGATGAAACAGGTTCTGCACTTTCCTACTTATTAGAAAAACAAAAAATTGATTGTAATTTTGTTGCATTAGAAACTCATCCAACCATTACTAAATTACGTATTTTATCTCGTCATCAACAGCTGCTCCGCCTTGATTTCGAAGAAGATTTCAATAATGTAGATTGCAAGGATTTATTAGCGAAGTTAGAAAGTGCGGTAAAAAATTACGGTGCTTTGATTCTTTCTGATTATGGTAAAGGCACGCTTAAAGATGTTCAGAAAATGATTCAAATTGCACGCAAAGCGAATGTTCCTGTGTTGATCGATCCAAAGGGAACTGATTTTGAACGCTATCGTGGTGCGACATTATTGACACCAAATATGTCTGAATTTGAAGCTGTTGTGGGCAAATGCAATACAGAAGAAGAGATTATTGAGAAAGGGTTAAAATTAATTTCTGATATTGAATTAACCGCACTTTTGGTGACGCGTTCTGAAAAAGGGATGACATTGTTACGTCCAAATCAAGAACCTTATCATTTGCCAACCGTTGCAAAAGAAGTGTTTGATGTGACGGGAGCCGGTGACACTGTCATTAGTGTATTAGCAACCGCATTAGCAGATGGACGTTCTTTTGAAGAATCTTGTTACCTAGCCAATGTTGCTGCTGGAATTGTGGTGGGTAAATTGGGGACTTCAACGGTTTCGACTGTGGAACTTGAAAATGCTATTCATGCTCGCCCTGACACTGGATTTGGCATTATGAGTGAAGCTGAATTAAAAGATGCTGTCGCACAAGCCAAAGCGCGCGGTGAAAAAATTGTAATGACTAATGGCTGTTTCGATATTTTGCATCCAGGGCATGTGTCCTATTTAGAAAATGCACGTAAATTGGGCGATCGTCTAATTGTCGCGGTAAACAGCGATGATTCCGTTAAACGCTTAAAAGGTGACAGTCGCCCAATTAATAATCTTGAAACTCGAATGGCTGTGCTTGCTGGTTTGGCATCCGTGGACTGGTTGGTGCCATTCACTGAAGATACACCACAACGTTTAATCGGTGAAATTCTACCAGATCTTTTAGTCAAAGGCGGAGATTACAAACCCGAAGAGATTGCTGGCGCAAAAGAAGTTTGGGCAAATGGTGGTGATGTTAAAGTGCTAAACTTTGAAAATGGTTGTTCAACAACAAATGTGATTGAAAAAATTAAATTATTGAAAGATTAGGTGAAAGGTTGGGGAGTCCCAACTTTTTTTGTTGCTTTAATATTTACATGAAATTATCACAGAAAGCACTGTTTTTAAGTAACAGGTTTATTTATATCAAGGACAACTAATTTAAGGAGTAGCGATGATTTATTTTTCAGATAAAGAATTGGATGATTTATTACTTGAGGATATTTATCGTGGTGATTTAACCACTCATGCCCTTGGTATTGAAAATATTCCGGCAAAAATTCTTTTTAAGCGGAAAAATGCAGGGATTGTAGCGGGCGTTTCTGTTGCGGAAAAATTATTAAAAAAACTGGATATTCAACCGCACTTATATGTAAAAGAAGGGGAGTGGGTTGAATCAGGTACTTTGTTGATCAGTGCGGAAGGAATGTCTGAACAATTACATCAAGCTTGGAAAGTGGTGCAATTGGTACTTGAATGGTCATGTGGGGTCGCGCAATATACGGCAGAAATGATTGCCAATGTCAAAGCGGTTAACCCAAGCGCTGTTGTGGCTTGCACACGTAAAAGTATTCCTAATACGCGTAAACTTGCGACAAATGCTGTATTAGCTGCTGGTGGACATATTCATCGACAAGGCCTCAGCGAAACTCTTTTGGTTTTTACTAATCATCGAAACTTACTTTCTGATCCAAATGATTGGGTGAAAGTTGTGGATGGATTACGTCAAGAAGCACCTGAAAATAAAATTATTTTAGAAGCCGATAATTTTGCTCAATTTGAGCAAATGTATATGGCTGAACCTGACATTATTCAACTTGATAAATGGTCTTTGGAGGATGTTAAAAAGGCTTTATCGTTACTTCAATCAAAACAGAAAGATATTCTGCTTTCCGTCGCTGGAGGGGTAAATAAAGATAATGTATCAGATTATGCCAAATTGGGTATTCGTTTATTTATCACTTCTGCACCTTATTATGCACCGCCAGAGGATATAAAGGTGGTGATTGAAAAGATATAATGTTGTTAAATTTTATTTTTTAGCTTTAAACCTTGCATTTGAGCTTATTCATCGCTAAAATGCAGATTCCTTGTCATCGCTGAGTTAGAGATCGGCGAATGATGTATTAACAACACTACCTTTTAGGAGTAAAAAATGTCTCTAAGTACTGAAAAAAAAGCAGCAATCGTTGCTGAATTTGGTCGTGATGCGAAAGATACTGGTTCTTCTGAAGTTCAAATCGCATTATTAACTGCACAAATCAACCACTTACAAGCTCACTTTGCAGAGCACAAAAAAGACCACCATGGTCGTCGTGGTTTATTACGTATGGTTTCTCGTCGTCGTAAACTTTTAGACTACTTAAAACGTACTGATCTTGCTTTATACCAAAGCACTATCGCTCGTTTAGGTTTACGTCGCTAATTTTTATTACGATAGTAAAAAATCAAGCCCTCGAATATCGAGGGCTTTTTTTATGATTTTATTTTAATTTTATAGGCGCTCTTTAGACTAGAATCAAAATAGACAAAATATTTGGTTTATATATTCTTAACTTGCCATCTTCTAATTTTCATATAATAAACATACATCTAATTTTAGTTGTTTGTTATGAAATTGCTGTAATGTACTACGATGACCTATGCTGAGAATGATCATTTCGGGCAAACGCTCTGTAATTGTTTGGTAGAGTAAATGCTCCGTTGTTTCATCCAATGCTGAAGTCGTTTCATCGAGAAATACGACATCTGGTTTTGTAAGTAAAATACGAATAAACGCCACTCTTTGAAGTTCACCAGGTGATAAAATCGCTTGCCAGTCATTTTTTACATTAAGTGCGTGTATATATTTTCCTAGCGCACAATCTTTCATGGTTTGTTCCAATTCGGTGTGACTTGGATTGATATTTGGATAACAAATTGCTTCTCGTAAAGTGCCCTGCGGCATATAAGGTCGTTGTGGTAGGAATAAACTTCCCATACATGGATGCTCTGCAATGCCTATTGTTTCAAAAGGATATATTCCTGCAATTGCTTTTAGTAGCGATGTTTTTCCTGTTCCAGATGCACCTTGAATCAATAGGGCATCTCCATTTTCTAAATGAATATTTAAATTATTGAGTAGTACATGACCTTGTTCATCTTTAATACCGAAGTTTTTTAAGGCGACACGATGAGAACAATGAAAAGGATGATGAATGTTTTGCTTATCTAATTCATCCATTTTTGTTATAAAACCATAAAGGCGATTTAAGCGTGCTTGATAGAGTGTGAATTGCTCATAGAACAAGCGGAAAAATGAAAGTGCGGTCATTAATCGGTTAAATGCTTGGACTGTTTGATGCATGTCTCCCAGCTTTATTTGGCCAGAAAAGAAACGTGGGGCTTGTAACATTAAAGGCAATAATTTGGCCACGCGAGTTACCCCTGAGTTGAAACTATTCAAGCCCAACATTTTTAATACAATGGACCAACGGTTATGAATAATTTGACGGAATTGATGTTGTAAGAATGTTTGTTCTTTTGGCTCGCCATTATAAAAATCAATACTTTCTGCATTGTCTCGCACTCGGATTAAGGAATAACGATAATCGCCATTGAGTTTCTCTTTTGTAAAATTTAGCTTAATGAGTGAGCGACCAATCCACACGGACATGAGTGTTGCAAAAATAATAAAGGCATAAATGAAGAAAACGACGCCTTTTTCGATATTAAATCCAAATAAAGTTAACACACCAGAAAGTGACCATAAAATAATCGTAAATTCAATGGTCGTGAGCACCGAGTTAATCACGCCTCGTACAATTTGTACCGTACTGGTAATAAATTCTCTCGCATCTTGTTCAATACGTTGATCGATATTATCTGGTAAATCTCGTTCGTATTTCAGGCGATAGTATTTTTTAAAAGGCTATAAAAAAACACCGCACTTTGGATGGTAAAGTGCGGTGTTTTTTAGAAGGTTTTATCAATATTTATAGATTTCGTTGTATAAGCCACTCTCAAATTGAACTAATGGTGCTCGTTTGGTTTTGCTTTCCAAATCGCCTGTTGAGTAGCCATTAATAAATTGTACAAAGGCTACTTTTTCCCCTCGAGCATTTGTCATAAAGCCTGCTAGGTTATAAACCCCTTTCAAAGAACCAGTTTTAGCAATAACATTTTTGACTAATGGCGGGCTAATTAATCCACCTCGCCCACTGATCGTGCCATCTACACCGGCGATTGGAAAAGTTTCCATTAAATGCAATTTATCTTCGTTTTTAGCGATGTACTCTAAAACGGATAGCATCGTTTTAGGTGCTACAAGATTATGGCGAGACAGACCTGAACCATCAGCTAAAATGCTGTTGCCAAAACGAATTCCCTGTTTTTGTAATATGGATTTAATCGCTAATGTTCCTAATTGAAAGGATGCCGGGCGTTTATAGTAATTGAATGCCACCGCTCGGAATAATGAATCGGCAATTTGGTTATCCGATTTTTTCATCATTTTTTTCAATAAATCCGGTAATGGTTTGGATAAATGTTTTGCTAATAGCTGACCTTGCTGTGGTTTTGGGGGCAACATGACTTTACCATTGAACTCAATACCTAATTGTCTTAATTGACGTTGAATAATCGCGGCAGCATAAGCATCCGTATCCTGCACGGCAAAGCTTAAGCCAAAAGGTTTAGATTGACGCGCTAAACATCCTTTTACTTGATAGCGATTATTGTCGTGTACAACAACATCGAGCTGACAATAAGGCGCTTCATTGCTATCCGCTACATAGACTTGTCCGAACACTTGAATTGGAAATTGTGCAGGCACATTGATTTTTACTGTTTCACCTGGATTTTGATTGGCATCGAGTTCCGCATAAAAACAGTTGTTATCAATATTCGCAGCGGACGGGGGAGAGTTGAAACACATGGTCAGATCGTTCCAAATCCAACCTAATCCTCGGTCGTGACTCGAAAAAACAGAGGTATCTAATATTAAATCGCCATTAATTTTTTTGATACCTTGTTTTTTTAATTCTGCAAGTAAGGTATAAAGTTGGCCACTTGTGAGATCTGGATCACCAGTGAAACGCACGATTAAGTGACCCTCTAAATTCCCATTTTGAATTTTCCCATTACTCAAAAGAGCGGTTTCAAATTGGAATTGATCGCCTAATGCAAGTTTAGCAGCAACAGCTGTAAAAACTTTTTGTGTACTTGCAGGAAGCATAAAGGTTGAGCCATTATAATCCGCGATAATTTGGTTTTGATTTATATTTTTTGCGATGAAACCTACGCTAGAGCCTTCAGGTAATTGTTGTGTTAAGTCTGAAACATTAATGTTTGCGAAGGTTGGAAGGCTAAAGCTTACGGAAAGTAAAAAGGATCCAAGTGCGGTGGAAATTGAAGATAATTTTTTCATATTAGGTTTGTTATGGTTGCTATTTTTTTTTAGACGAACAATAATAAGCCCCGAATGAAATTGAGTAAATCATTTTCTCATTTCAAGTTTATTTTTAATAATACTGCGGCAAGATTTTAGGATTTTGCCGTGGTTTTTGTTTTATTTAGTAAAAGGAAAAACAATGCAACAAATTCCAATGACTGTGCGTGGCGCAGAACAATTACGTAAAGAATTGGATTTCTTAAAAAATGTACGTCGTCCTGAAATTATTAAAGCGATAGCAGAAGCCCGCGAGCACGGTGATTTAAAAGAAAATGCAGAATATCATGCAGCTCGTGAGCAACAAGGTTTTTGCGAAGGCCGTATTCAAGAGATTGAAGGTAAACTTGGTAATGCTCAAATTATTGATGTCACAAAAATGCCAAATAACGGTAAAGTCATTTTTGGTGCAACGGTTGTGCTTGTAAATACTGATACAGATGAAGAAGTCACTTATCGCATTGTAGGCGATGATGAAGCGGACATTAAATCGGGTTTGATTTCGGTTAATTCTCCCATTGCGCGAGGTTTAATTGGTAAAGAATTAGATGATACCGTTAATATTACAACGCCTGGTGGTGTCGTTGAGTTTGATATTATTGAAGTGAATTATATTTAAATAAAAAAAGTGCGGTTAAAAATGACCGCACTTTTGTTGTTATTTGCGTGGAAGCTGAATTTTTACTTCTTCGCTTGGGCGATAAAGCACCAAAATATGCCCGATAGTTTGTACTTGTGCTGCTTTGGTTTCACGCACAATAGCATCGATAATAAGTTGTTTTGTTTCGCGATCTGCACCAGAAACTTTTACTTTAATGAGTTCGTGATGATTAAGTGCATTTTCAATTTCAGCCAGTACGCCTTCGGTTAAGCCATTTCCACCAAGCATAACTACTGGGTTAAGATGGTGCGCAAGACCTTTTAAAAATTGTTTTTGTTTGGTTGATAAGGTTGTCATAAGGATTCCTAATTAAAAAGAGCAGTTGATTTTCTCAATGTTTTTCACTGATTTCAATCAGCCTCGGCTTGAATTCGGCAGATTGTAACCAAATATAAGCAAAACTACTACCAAAAATAGAAGATTATGGGAAAGAAAAAACGTTCAGCGAGTTCTTCTCGCTGGCTAAATGAACATTTTAGTGATCAATTTGTGCAAAAAGCGCATAAGCAAAAGTTACGTTCACGCGCTTATTTTAAGATTGATGAAATTCAGCAAACGGATAAATTATTTAAACAAGGAATGACCGTGGTCGATCTCGGTGCTGCACCTGGCGGTTGGTCGCAATATGTGGTGGGGCAAATTGGTGGCAAAGGTCGTGTAATTGCTTGTGATATTTTGGAAATGGATCCCATTGTAGGTGTTGATTTTCTACAAGGCGATTTCCGTGATGAAAATGTTTTGAATGCTTTATTAGCGCGCGTAGGCGAAGATAAAGTTGATGTTGTGATGTCTGATATGGCACCCAATTTTAGTGGAATGCCATCAGTGGATATTCCTCGCGCAATGTATTTGGTCGAGCTTGCTTTAGATATGTGTAAACAGGTCTTGGCAACCAAAGGAAGCTTTGTTGTTAAAGTTTTCCAAGGTGAAGGCTTTGATGAATATTTAAGAGAAATTCGTTCTTTATTTAATGTGGTGAAAGTGCGTAAGCCTGAAGCATCACGCGGACGCTCTCGTGAAGTATATATTGTGGCGACAGGCTATAAAGGCTAATTGCTTTGATAGCTTTTCATCGCTAATGATGTGTAGTATCTTGTAAAAAATCTTTTAACTTAGGAAAGGTAGGTTAGACTTTGAACGATATGGTCAAAAATCTGGTGCTTTGGGTGGTAGTGGCGGTCATTATGATGACAGCATACCAGAGTTTTAATTCCTCTTCGGTAGATAATTCTACTGATTATACAACCTTTGTTTACGATGTAAGCAACGGACAAGTGACAGAAGCACGTTTTGATGCCAATGAAATTACGGTAACGAAAACCGATGGTTCTAAATATTCAACCGTAATGCCACCACTTGAAGACAAAAAATTGCTTGATGATTTGTTAAGCAAAAAAGTCAAAGTGGAAGGTACGCCATTTGAAAAACGTGGTTTCTTATCCCAAATTTTAATTTCTTGGTTCCCAATGTTATTCCTTGTTGGTGTATGGGTATTCTTTATGCGCCAAATGCAAGGCGGTGGTGGCAAAGCGATGAGCTTTGGTAAAAGCCGCGCAAAAATGCTGAATCAAGATCAGATTAAGGTTACTTTTGCGGATGTTGCTGGTTGCGATGAAGCAAAAGAAGAAGTGGGCGAAATCGTTGATTTCTTGCGTGATCCGAATAAATTCCAAAACTTGGGTGGTAAAATTCCAAAAGGTATCTTGATGGTAGGACCTCCAGGTACTGGTAAAACCTTATTGGCTCGTGCTATCGCAGGGGAAGCAAAAGTTCCATTCTTCACTATTTCTGGTTCTGATTTCGTAGAAATGTTTGTGGGTGTTGGGGCATCTCGTGTACGTGATATGTTTGAACAGGCTAAGAAAAATGCACCTTGCTTAATCTTTATTGATGAAATCGATGCTGTGGGGCGTCAACGCGGTGCGGGTTTAGGTGGTGGACATGATGAACGTGAACAAACCTTAAACCAAATGCTAGTTGAAATGGATGGATTTAGCGGTAATGATGGAGTAATTGTTATTGCAGCGACTAACCGCCCAGATGTGCTTGACCCAGCTTTAACGCGTCCAGGCCGTTTTGACCGACAAGTTGTTGTTGGTTTGCCTGATGTGAAAGGTCGTGAGCAAATCTTAAAAGTACATATGCGTAAAGTGCCTGTAGCGCAAGATGTTGATGCAATGACATTAGCGCGTGGTACGCCGGGTTATTCTGGTGCAGATTTAGCAAACTTAGTGAATGAGGCGGCTTTGTTTGCTGCTCGAGTGAATAAACGTATGGTCACCATGCTTGAATTTGAAAAAGCGAAAGATAAGATCAATATGGGGCCAGAGCGTCGTACCATGATTATGACAGATAAGCAAAAAGAGTCGACTGCTTATCATGAAGCTGGTCATGCGATTGTGGGTTATTTAGTACCTGAGCATGATCCTGTACACAAAGTGACTATTATTCCTCGTGGCCGTGCGTTGGGTGTGACATTCTTCTTGCCTGAAGGTGATCAAATTAGTATTAGCCAAAAACAATTAGAAAGTAAGCTTTCTACCTTGTATGCGGGTCGTTTGGCAGAAGATTTAATTTATGGTGAAGAAAATATCTCAACGGGTGCATCAAATGATATTAAAGTAGCGACTAATATCGCGCGTAATATGGTGACGCAATGGGGATTCTCTGACAAATTAGGTCCGATTCTTTATACGGAAGATGAGGGCGAGGTTTTCTTAGGTCGTTCAATGGCGAAGGCAAAACATATGTCAGATGAAACGGCTCATGCGATTGATGAAGAAGTTCGTGCAATTGTAAATCGTAACTATGCGAGAGCAAGACAGATTTTGACTGATAATATGGATATTCTTCATGCGATGAAAGATGCATTAGTTAAATATGAAACCATTGAAGAAGAACAAATCAAACAATTGATGAATCGTGAACCAGTCACTCCGCCATCAGGATGGGAAGAGCACACTGGGCAAGCTGCTTATGCAAATAGCAATAATGTTCAAAGTGCGGGTGAAAATTCGGTAGATTCTAATTCCTAATCAACTCTCTAATCAACAAGGCCTTTCTTCGGAAAGGCTTTGTTATATCCGAAATTTATTTCAATGATAATTATTTGGGGGTATAGTACTGGCGGTTTGCTTGAATGCAATTTTTGAGAGGTAGTTGTTTACAGTCAAGTTTAGTCAATTTATTCAAGAGAGAATCATATTATGAAAAATACAAATATATTACTGTATTCATTTATGTTCACATCATTGGTGAGCCATGCCGAGGAATACACGCCTAATAATATAGATACAAAGAATGATTGGAAAACGATAGATACGATTTCCCTCGGTGAGAAATTAGCTAAGAATGGGGGCACCATTACTGAAAATAGCGCTACAAAAATTAAGTATGATTATAATTATGCTGATGGCACTATCTTGGGGACGAAAACTAAGTATATAAGTGGTAGTACAGTTAATGAAATTATCACAAATCGAAATATGACTGCTGCCAATGACATTCGAACAAAACCGACTACGGAAACGACAATAGCATCGGATGGGACGATTCATTTCATTCATGTAGACGATGGAACTCCGATTGATTGGCAAGATGGCATTCATGTATATAATTCGAATGGAAAATTAGTAGATCGGTCTGAAACGATATTAAACTTGGATGCTAATACTGATTTCAATATCAGAACACATGCACGATATAATGGTAGATACTATCCAATTTATAGTGTTGTAAAAGTGGTAGGAGAGGGAACAGGTAGTTATGTTACAAAACCAGTATCTACAGTGAACTTTCTTAAAAAAGTAAATCTGGATTCTCGTATTCAAACAGTAAATCCTGGGAACTTAAAATTTTATGAAAAACGAGTAAACCTCTTTTTTAACCAAACCAATCAAGGTGGAGAAAGTCATGTACACTTTCATGATGATCTAACGATGAATACAGAGTCTACCACCGATAATTTAGATATTGCCGCTTTTCGGATTGAAAATAACGGAGAAAATCGATATCGTACAGTTTCCACAAGGGATAGTATCGATCCAGAACAAGGTGCATCTACCATTACCTTCGATGGAAATGTAACAAGTACTATGTCTGGAAATACCAATACAGGTATGAAATTCTTAGCAAACACGAATTATCATGGGGGTGTTCATGTAGAGGCAAAGGAAGATAAGAGTTTTAAATCTACCATTGTAAATGAATCGACGGCTAATACCAATAATATGTTTCAGATCAATACAGATACTCGAAACCATGGACTTAGCGTGTTCACTTTCAAGGGAAATACTGATTTCATAACTAAAACATCTAGTGGTACTACCTGGGGTGTGTATATGAATGCAGATTCAAATGGTGAAAACCGATTGACTCTAGCTGGAGCAAAAAATAGTATTTCTACGACAGGGAAAGATTACGTATATGGTATAGATGTATCCGCTAGTATTAATGATGAGAGTGGAGAAGAATACAGTAACATAGGTAAAGGGAAAAACCTATTAGCATTAGATCATACAACGGTTACAACAGAGTCCATTTCTACTGGTAGACCATGGGTATTTGGCATGAAGTCCAGTGCTGTCGATGGGGAAAATACCTTGCGATTACATGATAGTCATGTTAAGACAGCGTCTAACTTTGGAGCTCGTAGTATAGATGTTAGAGATGAAAATAAAGGTATAACGCATATCGATGTAGCTGGTACAAAAATCGATACTAAAGGTAGTTATGCGTATGGCATTAATCTATTGAGTTCAGATACGGATGGATCAGGTGAAAGTTCCATTCATTGGTCAGGCGATAATCAAATTCATACAGAGGCGGTTGCCAATGGATACGGTATTCGTATTGAGAAAGATAAAGCTAACACAGGCAATGGTACAACACTTTCATCTGATGCCTATTCTACATTGGCAATTAGGGTAGAAACAGACAAATCTGGTACTGGTATTTCCCAAATACACTCCGATCCTAATAATAAAACGAATACCACCTTCAATGGTGATGTATCTATCACTATGCGCGGTAATGGACAATCTAAAATAGCTGTGTTGGCAAAAACGGATGGCGAAGGTACGAGTGACACGTCATCGAATACTATTACTTTCAACAAGAAATTAGCTATTGATGAGAACCCAACAGATCCAGCTCTTGTATCGTCAGGGGCGAACACGACTATTACTGTTTCAGGAAAAGATACCACAACGATTTTAGGCAATGTTTTTACAGCTAACAAAGGCACTGTGAATCTAAACCTATTAACAAAGGACTCCTATGTAATTGGTAAAGCTGATCATAATGATTCCGGTAACATTCATATGAAAGTTGATAACTCCAGTTATTGGGAAATGACTGATGATTCCAAGATAAGTACTCTCGCCTTATCCAATGCAGGGGAAGTAAGATTCGGCGATACAGAAGTTCCTTTAACATTGACGTTGGATAGTATCACAGGTTCTAATGGTACACTACATATGGGTGGTAATGTAAGCTCTGGAAAGACTGACTTATTACGAATTAAACATAGTAGTGAAGGGGAACATGGTATTTATTTCCGCAATATGGCAGATTCAAAATCTACAGGCACAGAAGTGCTTAAACTTGTGGAGAGTTTAGGGAAAGAAGAAGACCATACAGCTGTATTCTCCTTGCGAAATGAATCAAATAACGTGCCAGTTCCTACGGATGATACAAAACCTAACAATGCGAAAGCTGTCATTGAAAAAGGGGCGTACTTATATACATTAGGTAGACCTACGGATTCGAAGGTTGTTTCTATTAATGATGCGAATGTAAATAACTGGTATCTATTCCCTTATGAGGACGATGGTAAGGGCAAATTGACGCCAGGGGCAGAAAGTAGCCTAAGTTTTAGTAACACAATCTATCAAATTAACTTATTAAATACAGAAACATTAGTTCAGCGACTTGGGGAAATCCATTTTGATAAAACAGATTTAAAACCTCATAATGCTTGGATTAAACATGTTAATGGAAAATATACAAGTTTTGCCAATGACACCATCGGTAGTTTTAATACTCATTATTGGGGAATTAAAG
>NZ_QQGD01000004.1:0-176530 GCF_003490935.1 Haemophilus haemolyticus
GCTTGTGGCCAATGAAGAACATAGATAGAAGTAAGAATACAAGTTATCAAAGAATTATCCTGGCGGCGATAGTGCGGTGGAACCACCTGACACCATACCGAACTCAGAAGTGAAACGCTGTAATGCCGATGGTAGTGTGGGGTATCCCCATGTGAGAGTAGGGCACCGCCAGGTTACCAAATACGAATCTAAATAAAATGAAAACAGAAGAAGCCCATGTCGAAAGATATGGGGTTTTTATTTTATCTATAGAATATTAATTCGAATATTTTCTATTTTAAGGTATTATATCTATCATCTAATTTTCTATTTTGTATGAATATTATTAATGAAACCAACCTTTCTAGAATTTAGACATCTTAAAACTTTACTGGCTTTAAAAGAGACAGGCAGCGTTTCTTTAGCGGCAAAGCGAGTATATCTAACCCAATCAGCCCTTTCTCACCAAATTAAATTAATAGAAGAACAGTTTGGTTTGCCTTTATTTGAACGTAAAAGTAATCCACTTCGTTTTACTTCGGCTGGAGAGCGTTTAATTCGTCTTGCTAATGAGGTAATGCCAAAAGTTGTTGATGCTGAACGTGATCTTGCTCGGGTTAAACATGGAGATGCAGGTCAGCTTCGCATAGCTGTGGAATGTCATACTTGTTTTGATTGGTTAATGCCTGCTATGGATGAATTTCGCCGGCATTGGGGGCTTGTTGAGTTGGATATTGTGTCTGGTTTTCATACGGATCCTGTTGGTTTATTGCTTTCTCACCGAGCAGATTGGGCTATAGTATCAGAAGTAGAGCATAATGATGATGTAATTTTTAAACCGCTCTTTTCTTATGAGATGGTTGGCATTTGCTCAAAAGATCACCCTTTAGCAGAAAAAGAAATTTGGGATGCGGAAGATTTTGCAGATGAAACATTGGTAACTTACCCTGTTCCTGATGATATGTTAGATCTATTGCGTAAAGTGCTTAAACCAAAAGGTATTAATCCTACTCGCCGCACAACTGAATTGACTATTGCTATGATTCAATTAGTGGCGAGTCGTCGTGGAATTGCGACTATCCCTTACTGGGCTGCGTTGCCTTATTTAGAAAAGGGTTATGTCGTGGCAAGAAAAGTCACAAAAGAAGGTTTATATAGCAATCTATATGCGGCTATTCGCAAAGAAGATGAATCCCTTTCTTATTTAGAAGATTTTTATCAAACTGTAAAAGCTCAAAGTTTTTCAACTTTACCTGGGCTATCTGTTTTAGATTTATAGAAGTAATAAATGAATTTTTCTCAACAAAATCAGCAGTCTTACTCGATTAGTGCGGCGGCTAAAGCTGCTTTTCCTTATAGTGCGCCGATGATTGCAGGATTTTTATTTCTTGGTGTGGCATACGGTATTTATATGAAGGCACTAGGTTTCGGATTTTTATATCCTACTTTGATGGCTTTACTTATTTATGCCGGTTCGGTTGAGTTTATTGCTGCTGGAGCACTTATCGCGCCTTTTTCTCCAATCAGTGTGTTATTAATTACCTTAATGATCAGTACTCGCCAGATTTTCTATGGCATATCAATGTTAGAAAAATATGGCGTACACATCGGTCATAAACGTTGGTATTTAATTACCACCCTTGTAGATGAATCTTTTTCTTTAAATTATATGGCCAAAATTCCACCGCACTTAGATAAAGGTTGGTATATGTTTTTTGTCAGCTTATATTTGCATATTTATTGGGTGGTTGGCGCTGCAATTGGTAACTTATTTGGCTCTGTTTTACCTTTTGATTTAAAAGGTGTGGAATTCTCGATGACAGCTCTTTTCTTAGTCATTTTTGCAGAAAATTGGATAAAGGAAAAATCCCATGAAAGCTCTCTCTTAGGTTTAGGGATTGCATTGGCTTTTTTACTGATTGTAGGCAAAGAATATTTTTTAATTCCCACATTAATTGGTATCTGGTTAATTCTAACTATGAGTGGACCTAAATTAGAGACAAAATTGGAGTCGCTAAAATGACATTTACAGAACAGATTATGACGATTGGAATTTGTGTGCTTACGGTGCAATTTACGCGCTTATTGCCATTTTTTGTATTCCCAGCTAATCGTCCGATTCCACAATATATTCGCTATCTTGGGAAAGTTTTACCTCCAGCTATGTTTGGTATGCTTGTAGTTTATTGCTATAAGAATGTTGATGTTTTAAGTGGTTATCATGGTATCCCTGATTTTTTTTCAGGCATAGTAGTGCTAGGATTGCATTTTTGGAAGAAAAATATGTTTCTATCTATTGCTGTTGGTACGCTTTTCTATATGGTTTTAGTACAACTTGTCTTTATTTAGAATAAAATCATAACTTTCATTTCTCTAGAATCCTCTTGAATCTAAAGTTACTTCATAGTTTATAATCAATCCAATTTCTAGAATAATAGAAATTGGAATTGTAGTTATTACAAAAGATAGAACCTCGTTTTATTAAATTTCTTTATTGTTCATTGTTAGATCATCTAGATTACTAAAAGAATTTAGCCGGTGACAAAGTGCGGATTGATCGAGCTAATATTATCTAATTCCCCCAAATTGGATAAGCTTCCCAAGATTTTAGATGTGCGCACTCGTCCCGGCTTTTTATGCGCTAATGATGATAAAAATACCTTTATTCTTTGTAAGATAAAATAATTTTCTCTTGCAATCGATTGCTTTTTTTTCTGATCTTTTCCTTGTTTTAAAAATCTTTTATTATGACGCCCGTTTTTATTTTTAATCGGAGAGAATAGAATTATGGAGTCGAATTTAGTTGAATTATTGGGTTATATCGCAACCTTTTTTGTTGCAGTATCGTTTTTGTTTAAATCTATCGTACATTTACGCGTAGTGAACAGCATTGGCGCAATTTTATTTGTCATCTATAGCGTAATTATCTCGGCTTATCCTGTAGCATTATTAAATGCATTTTTAGCTGTTGTGAATGTTTATCAACTTTGGCGATTAAGACAAGAAAAAGTCTCTAAATAAAAGAAAAGCGTTGAATTAAATTTCAACGCTTTTTTTCTGGAAAAGTGCGGTGAAATTTCACCGCACTTTATCGTTTTAATGTTCACGAGTTTTGTAAAAAACGACATCAGGATAACGTTCTTGAGCTAAATTCAGATTTACCATTGTTGGCGCAATATAGGTTAAGTTATCTCCACCATCTAAAGCTAAATTTTGCTCATTTTTGCGTTTAAATTCTTCGAATTTTTTCGCATCAGCACATTCCACCCAGCGTGCGGTTGCAACGTTCACATTTTCATAAATCGCTTCCACGTTATATTCAGTTTTTAGACGAGAAACCACCACATCAAACTGCAAGACACCCACAGCGCCCACGATTAAATCGTTATTCATTAATGGGCGAAATACCTGAACAGCACCTTCTTCTGAAAGTTGTACTAAACCTTTTAGTAATTGCTTTTGTTTAAGTGGATCTCTTAAGCGAATACGACGGAATAGCTCAGGCGCAAAGTTTGGAATACCGGTAAATTTTAAGGTTTCACCTTGCGTAAAGGTATCGCCAATTTGAATCGTGCCGTGATTATGTAAACCAATAATATCGCCAGCGTAAGCTTCTTCGGCGTGAGCACGATCGCCAGCCATAAAGGTGAGTGCGTCAGAAATCACCACATCTTTGCCGATACGAACGTGTTTGAGCTTCATGCCTTTTTCATATTTGCCTGAAACAACACGCATAAAGGCAACTCGGTCGCGGTGTTTTGGATCCATATTAGCTTGAATTTTAAATACGAAACCACTGAATTTTTCTTCTGTACTTTCGACCGTTCTTGTATCAGCTTGACGAGATTGTGGTTTTGGTGCCCATTGTGTTAAACCATCAAGGAAATGATCCACCCCGAAGTTACCTAATGCTGTCCCGAAAAATACTGGTGTAAGTTCACCTTTAATAAAGGCATCATGTTCAAATTCGTTACTTGCACCTTGCACTAATTCCAATTCATCGCGAAGTTGTTGTGCTAAATCATCGCCAACAGCAGCATCTAATTCTGGGCTATTTAAACCTTTGACAATGCGAACTTCTTGAATAGTAGAGCCTTGACCTGATTGATAAAGATAGGTTTCATCTTTAGCGATATGATAAACGCCTTTGAATAATTTTCCGCAACCAATCGGCCATGTAATTGGCGCACAACGAATTTTAAGAATATTTTCCACTTCATCTAACAATTCCATCGGATCGCGAATATCGCGGTCGAGTTTGTTCATGAAGGTGATGATTGGCGTATCACGTAAGCGGGTTACTTCCATTAGTTTAATTGTACGTTCCTCAACCCCTTTTGCGGAGTCGATAACCATTAAGCAGCTATCCACAGCAGTTAAAGTGCGGTAAGTATCTTCAGAGAAATCTTCGTGCCCCGGTGTATCAAGTAAGTTCACCAAGCAATCGTTATAAGGAAATTGCATCACAGAAGTGGTAATCGAAATCCCACGTTGTTTTTCCATTTCCATCCAGTCGGATTTGGCATGCGCAGTTGAGCCTTTGCCTTTTACAGAACCTGCTGTTTGAATCGCATTTCCGTATAAAAGTACTTTTTCGGTGATGGTTGTTTTACCTGCATCGGGGTGGGAAATAATCGCAAAAGTGCGACGTTTATTAACTTCTTCTAATGGATAACTCATTGTTTCTTCTTCGTTCAATTAAAAATGTGGGCTATTTTCGCTGATTTTAGGTTTTTGCTCAAACGAATTTGTAAATAAAGTGCGGTTGGTTTTCTTAGAAAAATTGGTCTGCTTTGTACAAAGACAAATTTTCGCTTATACTACGCAAGTTTTTTACGTTAACAATATAGGAAAAATTATGGGTTTCTTAACAGGTAAACGCATTTTAGTAACCGGTCTTGCAAGCAATCGTTCTATCGCTTACGGGATCGCAAAATCAATGAAAGAACAAGGTGCAGAACTAGCTTTCACTTATTTAAACGATAAATTACAACCGCGCGTAGAAGAATTTGCCAAAGAATTTGGTTCTGATATCGTGCTTCCTTTAGATGTGGCAACCGATGAAAGCATCCAAAACTGCTTTGCTGAATTAAGCAAACGTTGGGACAAATTTGATGGTTTCGTACACGCTATCGCATTCGCACCAGGCGATCAATTAGATGGTGATTACGTAAACGCAGCAACTCGTGAAGGTTACCGTATTGCTCACGATATTAGCGCATACAGCTTCGTTGCAATGGCACAAGCGGCACGTCCTTATTTAAATCCAAATGCTGCATTATTAACGTTGTCTTACTTAGGTGCAGAGCGCGCAATTCCTAATTACAACGTCATGTGTTTAGCGAAAGCGTCTCTTGAAGCGGCAACTCGCGTGATGGCTGCGGATTTGGGTAAAGAAGGTATTCGTGTGAATGCGATCTCTGCTGGTCCAATCCGCACTTTAGCAGCATCAGGTATTAAAAACTTCAAGAAAATGCTTTCTACCTTTGAGAAAACCGCTGCATTACGCCGCACTGTCACTATCGAAGATGTGGGTAACTCAGCGGCATTTTTATGCTCTGATTTAGCATCGGGTATTACCGGTGAAATCGTTCATGTAGATGCAGGTTTCAGTATCACAGCAATGGGCGAATTAGGCGAAGAATAATTTTTCTTATATTCTTTTTTAGGCAGGCTTTTCAGTCTGCCTTTTCTCTTTTTTTAAATATAACTATGTTTCAAGATAATCCTCTACTCGCACAGCTTAAACAACAAATCCACGACAGCAAAGAGCATGTAGAAGGCGTGGTAAAAAGCACAGATAAGGCCTATGGTTTTTTAGAGTGCGATAAGAAAACCTATTTCATCGCACCACCTTCAATGAAAAAGGTGATGCACGGCGACAAAATCAAAGCCACCATTGAAAAGCAAGGCGATAAAGAACAAGCCGAGCCGGAATCCTTAATTGAGCCAATGTTGACACGTTTCATTGCAAAAGTGCGGTTCAATAAAGACAAGAAATTACAAGTTTTGGTGGATCATCCAAGTATCAATCAACCAATCGGCGCACAACAAGCCAAATTTGTAAAAGAAGAATTACGAGAAGGCGATTGGGTGGTTGCTAATTTAAAAACTCACCCATTACGTGATGATCGCTTTTTCTATGCCACTATTAATCAGTTTATTTGCCGAGCTGATGATGAATTTGCCCCTTGGTGGGTAACATTGGCTCGTCATGAGCAATCTCGTTATCCTGTGCAAGGCGCTGAAAGTTACGAAATGTTAGATCTACAAACCCGTGAAGATCTGACCGCACTTCACTTTGTGACTATCGACTCTGAAAGCACAATGGATATGGACGATGCCTTATATATCGAGCCTATTGAACAAAATGGTGAACAAACAGGTTGGAAATTAGTTGTAGCGATTGCGGATCCAACCGCTTATATCGCGTTAGATTCTCAAATTGAAAAAGATGCGAAACAGCGTTGTTTCACCAATTATTTGCCAGGCTTTAATATCCCAATGTTGCCACGCGAATTATCTGATGAATTATGTTCATTAATGGCAAATGAAACTCGTCCTGCGTTAGTGTGTTACATTGAAATGGATCTTGTAGGTAATATCACGGCTAAACCGCATTTTGTTTCAGCTTATGTACAATCTAAAGCAAAACTAGCCTATAACAAAATCTCAGATTATTTAGAAAAAGTACCGGATGCATGGCAACCGGAAACACCTGAAATTGCACAGCAAATTGATTGGCTACATCAATTTACTAAAGCACGTATTCAATGGCGTAAGACTCATTCTTTGTTATTTAAAGAAAAACCGGATTATTCTTTTGTGCTCGCTGAAAATGGCAAAGTGGCAGAAATCAAAGCAGAATATCGTCGTATAGCCAATCAAATTGTCGAAGAATCGATGATTATTGCTAACATTTGTGCTGCGCAATTCTTATCAGAGCATGCTCAAACTGGTATTTTCAATACTCATAGCGGTTTTGATAAAAAATTCTTAGAGAATGCGCACAATTTCTTGATGGCAAATTTAGCCAATGAACAAAATCAAGCTGAATTTGCTGAGCGTTATTCGGTAGAAAATTTGGCGACATTAAACGGTTATTGCCAAATGCACCATGATATTGAACCGATTGAAGGCGACTACTTAGAATTCCGTTTACGTCGTTATTTAACTTTCGCCGAATTTAAATCGGAATTAGCGCCGCACTTTGGTCTTGGTTTAGAAGGGTATGCGACATGGACATCACCAATTCGTAAATATTCTGATATGGTGAACCATCGTTTAATTAAAGCAGTATTGACTCAACAAGCTTGTAATAAGCCACAAGATGAAGTCCTTGCTCGGTTACAAGAAGCCCGTCGTCAAAATCGCTTGGTTGAACGTGATATTGCAGATTGGTTATATTGTCGCTATCTTGCTGATAAAGTCGCTGAAAACGCTGAATTTGATGCAGAGGTGCAAGATGTGATGCGCGGTGGATTACGTGTGCAATTATTAGAAAATGGCGCCTCAATGTTTATACCAGCTTCAACTTTACATAATAATAAAGAAGAAATGCAGGTGAATTCTGATGAGATTGCCCTTTATATTAAAGGTGAGCGTATTTACAAAATAGGTGATATTGTGAAAGTGAAACTTACGGAAGTGAAAGAAGTAACTCGCAGTATTGTCGGTGAAATTGTTCAATAAAATTGTTCTTCTTTAAACCGATTTTCAGTGATTGAAAATCGGTTTTTTCTTGTAGCCAGACGAAAGTCTGACTATAAAAACTATACGCTATACGTATAGAGGCAAATAGCTTAAGCGATGAACAGAAAAAATCCTCGCTATAAAAATGTGGAGATAGTAGAGGAGCATGTAATGTTAGACTATATCCACATGCTCTTAAAGATTCTACATAAAAACCGCACGTTTTACGTGCGGATTGTTATTTTATAATAGGTTATTCTTCAGAACCGATTTCTTCTAAAGAATCTTCTTCATCTGCATCACAAACACGCTCTAAACTTACTACGTGTTCATCATCGGTAGTACGAATTAAACGAACACCTTGCGTGTTACGACCTACGATACTCACCTCGCTTACTCGTGTGCGAACAAGAGTTCCTGCATCAGTGATCAACATAATTTGGTCTGTTTCTTCTACTTGAGTTGCGGCAACGACTTTACCATTTCGTTCACTCACTTTAATAGAAATCACACCTTTTGTATTACGTGATTTAGTTGGGTATTCACTTAATTGTGTACGTTTTCCGTAGCCGTTTTGCGTTGCGGTTAAAATTGCACCTTCACCTTTTGGCACAACGAGAGAAACCACTTTATCGATATTTAAATCTAATGATGCTTCAGCGTTGTCATCAGAAATATCTTCAATTTCTACCGCACTTTCATCGTCAGAAATATCGTTTGTTAAAGCCAATTTGATACCGCGAACACCAGTCGCTAAACGCCCCATTGCACGCACAGCATTTTCTGCAAAACGTACCACGCGACCTTGTGATGAGAACAACATAATTTCGTTGCTACCATCGGTAATATCCACGCCGATTAATTCATCTTCGTCACGTAAATTTAATGCGATGATACCGTTTGAACGTGGACGGCTAAATTCGGTCAAGGCGATTTTCTTCACAATACCGCCAGCAGTTGCCATGACCACGAATTTATCTTCTTCGTAAGCAGAAACTGGCAAGATTGCAGTAATACGTTCGTTTTCTTGTAACGGAAGAATATTCACAATTGGACGACCGCGTGCGCCACGGCTTGCTTGTGGAAGTTGATATACTTTCAACCAATATAAACGGCCACGGCTAGAGAAGCATAGGATCGTATCGTGAGTATTTGCCACCAGTAATTTTTCGATGAAATCTTCTTCTTTCATCTTCGTTGCAGATTTGCCTTTACCGCCACGACGTTGTGCTTCATAGTCAGTCAATGGTTGGTATTTCACATAACCTTCGTGAGAAAGCGTCACAACTACGTCTTCTTGTGCGATTAAATCTTCTAAATCAATATCGCCAGAAGCTGCGGTAATTTCAGTTAAACGATCATCACCGAATTGCGCTTTCACTTCTTCCAATTCTTCACGAATTACTTCCATTAAACGTTCTGCGCTACTTAAAATATGAAGAAGATCCGCAATTTTAACTAATAATTCTTCATATTCTTTTACAACTTCTTCAAACGCAATGCCAGTTAAACGGTGTAAACGAAGTTCTAGAATTGCGTTGACTTGCGCTGGCGATAAGTAATATTGTTCACCTTGAATACCAAGATTTTCTTCTAAATCATCAGGACGAGCAGAAACATCAAGAAGATTAATAATATCGCTATGTAACGTCCAAGAGCGTGAACTGATTGCTGTTGCCGCTTCCTCACGGTTTTTAGAGTTACGAATGATCGCAATCATTTCATCGATATTAGAACGAGCAACCGCTAAACCTTCCAAAATGTGCGTACGTTCACGCGCTTTGCGAAGTTCAAAGATAGAACGACGCGTAACGACTTCACGGCGGTGTAAAACAAAGGCTTCAATGATTTCTTTAAGATTAAATAAACGTGGCTGTCCGTGATCCAATGCCACCATATTGATCCCAAAGGTTACTTGCATTTGAGTAAGTGAGTAAAGATGATTTAATACCACTTCCCCTACTGCATCACGTTTAATATCAATCTCAATACGGATCCCTTCTTTATTTGAAAGGTCAGTAATATTGCTGATGCCTTCGATTTTTTTCTCGCGGATTAATTCAGCGATTTTCTCGACTAATTTTGCTTTATTTACTTGGTATGGCAATTCAGACACGATAATTTGCTCGCGTCCTTTTTCGTTGGTTTCTACCGTTGCACGAGCACGAACATACACTTTACCACGACCAGTGCGATAGGCTTCTTCAATCCCTTTACGACCATTAATTAATGCCGCAGTTGGGAAGTCTGGTCCCGGAATATATTGCATTAATTCATCAATGGTAATTTCATTGTTGTCGATATAAGCCAAACAACCATTTAATACTTCATTTAAGTTGTGAGGGGGAATGTTAGTTGCCATCCCCACCGCAATACCAGAAGAACCATTTGCTAAAAGTGCTGGAATACGAGTCGGCAATACATCTGGAATCATTAATTCGCCATCATAGTTTGGCGAGAAATTGACGGTTTCTTTATCCAAATCCGTGAGCAATGCTTGCGTAATTTTTTGCATACGCACTTCGGTATAACGCATTGCAGCTGGCGCATCACCATCAATTGAACCGAAGTTACCTTGCCCATCAACCAACATATAGCGAAGTGAGAATGGTTGTGCCATACGAACGATTGTATCGTACACAGCTGAGTCACCATGCGGGTGATATTTACCGATTACATCACCCACAACACGCGCTGATTTTACATATTTTTTATTGGCGGTATTGCCTTCGCGATCCATGGAGAACAACACGCGGCGGTGAACAGGTTTTAAACCATCTCGAACGTCAGGTAATGCACGCCCAACGATAACCGACATCGCATAGTCAAGGTAGGAAGATTTGAGTTCTTCTTCAATATTGACAGGGGTGATAGATGATTGGATTGAATCCGTCATTGGTATTCCTTTTTTGATCAAAAATTGTGGCGGATTATAGCATAAAGGTATGTTTTTTACATTAGGATTTCGCCTAATGGCGACTTACTTTCTTTTGTTTGTACAAAAGAAAGTAAGCAAAGAAAAGTACCCCCAGTTAAATCGCTAATCTTTGCTTTGTTTCAATTTTCTTTACGGCGATTTTCTAAACTCGCAACTACGTTTCTCAAACAGACGAAAATTGCCTAAAAATTGAAAGTCGCAAAGGCGATTTATATGGGTCCCGAGTTTATCGGAGGATCATTTAAAAAGTGCGGTTGGTTTTAGGGAGGTTTTTATAGGTCGTTTTATTTGTAGGTGGAATTAAATGGGTTCCCTTATTTTCCGCCTTTGTTTCATAGAATTTGTAGGAAATTTTCGTCTGTTTGAGCCGTTTGCGGCGAGTTCAGAAAATTTCCGTTAAGCAAATTGTATGAAACAAAGGAAATAAGGAAAAGTAGGTCGTACTTTCAAGTATTGAAAGTACGATATAAGCCTAATTTATTTTTGATGTACTCGCTTTGCTTTCTGCAACTTCCCATAAGCCCCCAGCAACGCCTGATGTTCCTTAAAGTTTTCCAAATTTTCATCACTTGCTGGAAGATTGTAGAACGGATTGCCTCCTTCAGAGACAGCTGCCCAAGCTTGTTTAACTGCATCTTTACCATACATTTTTTCAAACACTGTACGATATTGCGCTGGTTCGCGATTTTCATCTAAATGTAATTCTATGATGGAAATTAATGCACGGTAATAATTCACACGTTCTGTAGTGAATACGGAGCTATTCATATTTAGTGTCCAGTTTGCCCAATCTAATGCTTGTTCTAATTCACCTAATGCAAGGTGGAGCATTGATTTTAATTCACCGACGCGTAAAGTTGTCCAGCCGCTATTTTTAGGTGCAACGATGCCGATAAATTCACGCACGCGAGTTGCATCGTCAATATCTTGTCCGTCTAATTCTTCTAATAATTCTTGATAGGTTTCCGCATCGTGATGCCAATTTGGTAAATCCAGTAAAATTTCGCGCCAATCCATTCCCATATTGTTGTTGGCGTAAATTAAATCATCTGCAGGATAAATATCAGACATACCTGGCACAATAATACGGCACGCATAGACATCCAAATGGTTGTAATCCATTACGTAAACTTCTTTTTCATCGGCACGGAAAATTGCCATTAAATTATTGTATTCTTCTTGCGTGGTACCGCTGAAATCCCAATCAGAAAATTCATAATCAGGCGTTTCTTTGAATAAATCCCAAGAAATTAAACCGCTTGAGTCAATAAAGTGGGTTTCTAAATTAGCGTGTTCAGCCACATCATCATTATTGAAAGATGGTGGTGAGAAGACATCCAAATCTTTCAAGCTACGACCTTGTAAAAGCTCCGTCACCGTACGTTCTAATGCCACTTGGAAATTTGGATGAGCACCAAAAGAGGCAAAGCAAGTGCCGTTATTAGGATTTAATAACACTACGCAAATAACAGGGTATTTTCCGCCAAGTGAAGCATCAAAAGCATAAATTGGGAATCCTTCCTCCTCTAATTTCGCAATAGAAGCCTGAATAGATGGATAGCGATCCATCACAGGTTTTGGAATTTCTGGCAGACTGATCGCTTCAGCGATAATTTTGTTTTTAACATAACGCTCAAATACCTCTGACAAGCCTTGCACACGTGCTTCAAATTTCGTATTGCCCGCAGACATGCCATTTGAGACATAAAGGTTGGCAATAATACTTTGTGGAATGTAAACGGTTTGTTCGTCCGATTGACGAACATAAGGCATCGCCACGATCCCGCGATCATAATTGCCAGATTGTAAATCGACTAATAATTCAGGCGTAAGCTCGGCATTAGGATCAAAATAATCCAATAAATAATCATCTAAAATGCCATTAGGTAGTAAGGCATCATCTTCAATCGGGAACCATTTTTCATTGGGATAATGCACAAAATCGCCGTTTGCAATTTCTTGCCCTAAATAGAAATCAGCAAAAAAATAATTGGTGGAAAGACGTTCAAAATATTCGCCAAGGGCGGAGGCTAACGCCGCTTTTTTGCTTGCCCCTTTACCATTAGAAAAACAATGCGGGCAGTCTTTATCGCGAATATGCACAGACCACACATTTGGCACTGGATTCAACCAAGATGCCTCTTCAATATTAAAACCAAGTGCGGTCAATTTTTGCTGAAATTTTGCAATGCTATCTTCCAATGCGGCATCTTTGCCAAGGATAAACGTTTGTTCTGTCATTTTTGTTCCTAAATAAGAAAAAAGTGCGGTGAATAATAGGGGAGTTTTAATAGCGGGGCAAGATTTTTTCGGCAAAAATAAACCCCGAAACACTTCGGGGTTTTCTACCGCACTTTTAACGTATATTTGATTGGCGTTAAAGTAACGTTGGATTGAACCGCATTTTCAAGGCAATCGTAATGGTGGCGAAAATTTTCTCATCGTTAAGAGGAAAGTTTTCTCGTAAAGTGCGGTGGGAATCAGTTATATTTATTTGGGCTTGTGATAATTCATTTAATAAAATCGGGAGAGAAAGATTGAGTTGCTCAGAGATTTGTTGAATGGAGAAATGTTCGAAAGTCATCACCAAGCGATCTAAATTGCAGTAAGAAGGCATTCGATTATGTGTGATGAGATCGGCAAATTGAGTGTTGATTTTTACCCATTTCTTCTTACGGCTATAAAAATGCAGTAACAAACCAAATACGGTAAATCCAGCAAAGAAAAGATGAATATCTAAGGCTTGAGTAAAAGAAAAGCCTAACCACATTGAAATGCCACTTGCAACAACAAAAAGCAAACTTAGGGCTAATCCCCACACTAAGAAAAATTTATAAATCACTTCAAATTTCATTGAATTATCCTTTTCTACGAAATAACCATAGGAAAATATAGAACACCTAATATTATAGAGTCCTTTTATCTCATTTTACTACGTTATATTTGAATTAATATATCGATGCTGTAGAATTCGTTGTAGTGTCTCGTTTTTAAAAAGTTAAAATGAAAAAACTTACCATTTTAACCGCACTTAGCCCGAACTTTTACATCAACATTTGAATAACCACATTGAAAAATCACTATGACTATTTATGACATCAATTTTGCTGAACTTTATCAACAACACTTAATCGCGTGTAATCATTACAACTTGCCTCCGACAAAATGGGATAAAAAAGCTGTGAAAATGGCAGAAAACCTAGTCGGCAAGCCTTCTGCATATAATCAGCAATTATTGCAAGCTATGAATGTGCAAGCCGATGAAACTGTGTTGGATATTGGCTGTGGCCCCGGTACCTTTGCTGTACCACTCGCGCAACAAGGCTCAACGGTATATGCCTTGGATTATAGCAATGGAATGTTAGATTGCTTGGCGCAGTTCAAACAGAAACTTGGTTTGCATCATCTCACGATATTTCATAAATCTTGGACGGATAACTGGGATGATGTGCCACAAGCTGATGTGGTGTTGGCATCTCGTTCCACGTTGGTGGACGATTTGGACGATATGATTGAAAAACTCTGTGCCAAAGCGAAAAAACGTGTTTTTTTGACTTCTGTCACACAACGCCATTTTTTAGATGAGGGCGTATTTGAGGCGATTGGGCGTGAAGATATTGGTTTCCCCACTTATATTTATTTACTCAATCGGTTGTATCAAAAAGGCATTCAGGCAAATTTGAATTTTATTGAAACAGAGTCGGGTTGTTTTCAAGGTGAAATCTATGAGGATTTATTAGCCTCGGTGGAATTTTCTTTAGGCGAACTTTCCGAAAAAGAAAAACAAGGTTTAAAAGCCTTTTACGATCGTAAACAAGCCAACAACGAACCAATTTCTCACGGACAGAAAAAATGGGCGTTGATTTGGTGGAATGCGGATCGCATCTAATGTTTTAAGCGGAATCAATTTATTTTTCTATCACAAATGAAAAGGACGATTAGACGATTATGTTATTTGCTTTGCCTGCGCTAAATGATAACTACATTTGGCTTTATCAACGAGAAAATCTGCCTCTTATTATTGTCGATTTGCCTGAAACGGACAAGCTGTTTGCATGGCTAGATAAGCAAAATGCAACGGTTGAAGCGGTGTTGCTTACTCACGAACATGAGGATCATACACAAGGTGTGTCGGCATTTAAAAAACGTTATCCAACGGTGCCGATTTATGGGCCGCAAGAATGTGAGAAAAAAGGCGCAACTCAAATTGTGAATGAAGGAAAGATCCTTACCGAATATTATCAAATTGATGTCATTCCGACTGGTGGACACACTAAACAGCACGTTAGTTTTTTAGTAGATAATCATTTATTTTGTGGTGATGCGTTATTTTCTGCAGGTTGCGGACGTGTTTTCACAGGTAATTATGCGCAGATGTTTGATGGTTTACAGCGTTTGAATACCTTGCCTGACGAGACGATTGTTTGTCCTGCTCACGAATACACCTTGGGGAATTTAGCTTTTGCGGAAACTGTGCTGGTGGAGAAAAGTGCGGTAGAAAAGCAGCGTATTTTTGTTGAAATACAACGGGCTGAAAATAAACCTAGTTTACCGACGACATTAAAACTAGAGCGAGAAATTAATCCGTTTTTACAAGCAAAAACACTTGAAGAATTTACCGCACTTCGCAAAGCAAAAGATATTTTTTAATATTGGCTGAGGACAAAGTGCGGTGATTTTTTAAATTAGCGGGTTATTTTTTTCTTGCTAACATTGTGGCAAATTTCATTTTAATGCGATTGCCGTTTTTATCGGTTTTGTGTAATTCGCCCATATTTTCGTTATATTCTAAAAATTCCCAATCTTTGTAATATTCTTTTAATTCATTTTCAGCAAAAGTGAAAGAGAACGGAAGTGGGCAAGGCACATCATCAGTGGACATAGCAGCAACGATTAAGTTATACCCGCCAACATTGGTGTGTTCTTGCATATTTTTAATGATTGACGGCACACGTTCACGATTTAAGAACATAAACACCACCGTTGAAACAATAAAATCATAGTTTTCTTGAATGTTGGCGGAGTTAATATCATAAAGTGCGGTAGAAATATTAAGGTTTTCTTTCTCTTTGGTTTCATTTAAAAAGGCAATGCTATTTTCATTGTGATCCCAAGAGGTCACATCATAGCCTAATAAACTTAAATAAAGTGAATTACGCCCTTGGCCGCAACCTAAATCTAATACTTTACAAGGCGAGATAATTTTTGCAGCATCCACCACATCGCCGTGAGTGGCAGTCATATTGTATTTTTTACTGAAGTAATCTTCTTTTTTGCAATAGAAACCTAGCGTACATTCTAAATCATCAGAAAGCGCTTCAACACGATGCCATGCTTGAGGTTCAACAAAAGGAATGTCACTTTCTGGGGTGAAAATATGCTCGGCAACAGCATCGCCATTTTCGGTTAGCTCATAAAATTTGAGTTTACCTTTTAATACGGTTAATTTCCCCCAAGTGCCGACTTTTGTGTTATGCTTTTCTTGGAACATTTGTGGCAATTTGTCTTTTGTCCACACAGGCATTTGTTTATAGCAAATTAATTCGTTTTTCATAATATTCTCCAAACAGATAAATAGTTGAGTGTTATAGTAGGTTATAAGTTACCTATTTTCAACAAGAAAATAAAAGGGCAACGTAATGTTGCCCTAATTTAGATTGAATAGATTATTTTACTTGCATGCCTGCAGTGACACCGCTATCGGCAGATAATAAGAATAAATCACTACCGCCTGTTCCTGCAGATAGAATCATTCCCTCAGACACGCCGAATTTCATTTTACGTGGTGCAAGGTTTGCCACCATAATCACAAAACGACCTTCTAATTCTTCAGGTTTATTGTAAGCCGCTTTAATGCCAGAGAAGACTTGACGAGTATGATCGCCAAGATCTAATTCAAAACGTAAAAGTTTATTGGATTCTGGCACGGCTTCGCATTTCAATACTTTTGCTACACGCATATCAAGTTTAGCGAAATCATCAATGGTGATGGTTTCAGCAATAGGTTCAACGGCAGAAAGTGCGGTTGGTTTTGCTTCTGTTTTTTCTGCTGCTTTATTGGCTGCTGCAAATAAGGCTTTGGTTTCTTCCACAACGGCATCAATTTGTTTTTTCTCTAAACGAGAGAATAAGGCTTTGAACGGTGCAAGAGTATGGCCAAGTAATGGTTGATGAATATTATCCCAACGTAATTCAGCTTGTAAGAAGGCTTCTGCACGTTCTGCCAGTTTTGGAAGAACAGGTTTTAAGTAAGACATCAACACGCGGAAAAGCTCAATTCCCATTGAACATACGGCTTGCAATTCTGCCTCTTTGCCTTCTTCTTTTGCAATCACCCAAGGGGCTTTTTCATCAATGTATTTATTGGCTTTATCGGTTAATGCCATAATTTCACGAATGGCTTTATTGTATTCACGGCTTTCGTAATAAGCGGCAATTTGCTCGGCTTGAGCGGTAAATTCTGTAAATAATGTTTCATCTTCCAGTTTATCCGCAAGTTTGCCTTCAAAGCGTTTCGCAATAAAGCCCGCATTGCGTGAAGCCAAATTCACTAATTTGTTTACAATATCCGTATTTACACGTTGTACGAAATCTTCAAGGTTAAAGTCTAAATCTTCAATGCGATCATTTAATTTTGCCGCATAGTAATAACGCAAACATTCAGGATCAATATGATTCAAATAAGTGCTGGCTTGAATGAAAGTTCCGCGAGATTTTGACATCTTCGCCCCATCCACCGTGACGTAGCCATGAGTGAAGACATTAGTCGGTTTACGATAGCCACTACCTTCAAGCATTGCTGGCCAGAATAGACTGTGGAAATAAATGATGTCTTTACCGATGAAATGATAAAGCTCCGCATCACTGCCTTCCGCCCAAAATTCATTGAAATCAATGCCTTCACGATTACATAGATTTTTGAATGAAGCCATATAGCCGATTGGTGCATCTAACCAAACATAGAAGAATTTATCTTTTGCGCCCGGAATTTCAAAACCGAAATAAGGTGCATCGCGTGAAATATCCCATTGTTGTAAACCGCTCTCAAACCATTCTTGCATTTTGTTCGCAATTTCAGATTGAAGTGAGCCAGAACGTGTCCATTCTTTTAACATGCCTTCAAATGCTGGTAAGTCAAAGAAAAAGTGTTCAGATTCTTTCACTACAGGTGTTGCGCCAGAAACAGCTGAACGAGGATTAATTAAATCCATTGGGCTATAAGTTGAAGCACAAACTTCGCAGTTATCGCCATATTGATCTTCTGCTTTACATTTCGGGCAAGTGCCTTTCACAAAACGATCAGGCAAGAACATATTTTTTTCAGGGTCGAATAACTGAGAAATAACTTTACTCTTAATAAAGCCATTGGCTTTGAGTTTATTGTAAATTTCTGCGGTGAGTTGTTTGTTTTCTTCGCTGTGAGTGGAATGATAGTTATCAAAACTAATATTGAAACCTGCAAAATCACGCACGTGATCGGCTTTTGCTTTAGCAATTAATTCTTCGGGTGTAATGCCAAGTTTATCGGCATTCAACATAATCGGTGTGCCGTGCGCATCATCCGCACAGACAAAATGGATTTTATTGCCACGCATACGTTGAAAACGCACCCAAATATCCGCTTGGATATGTTCTAACATATGGCCTAAATGAATTGCCCCATTGGCATAAGGCAAGGCGCAAGTGACTAAAATTTTACGGGGTTGAGTTGTCATTTATTATTCTCTTTTTAGCATACAAAAATTGTGCTTATCTTACTTTAAATAGGGGATTTTTTCTAGTTTGAAAATGGAAGGAAAATCCACCGCACTTTATTTAAAATTACCTATTTTAAAAGTTTAAAATTTAATCATTTCGCACCCAGTATACTGGGTGTTAGTTTCTCTTTACAGAGAAACTAACAAAACATATTGCCAAACAAAAAATTTGGTATTTTTTATAAATCAACTTAAGAGATTATTATATGAAATTAACAAAAATACTGCTTACCAGCGCATTGTTAGGTGCCTCTATTCTTTCTTTTCATTCAACTGTGGCAGCTATGGATTTTGGAACACAAGTAGGTATAGATGCTTATAGGAAGAATGATTTCGCACAGGCTGCAGAACAGTTTAAAGATGCAGGTATAGTGAGAGGAGATCCTACAGCGCAAATACTTTTGGGGCAAATGTATTATAATGGGGAATTTTTTAAGCAAGATTATGTTGAGGCTGCAAAATGGTATCGTAAAGCTGCAGATCAGGGGGCGAAGTTTGCCTTACTTTTCTTAGGTGAGATGTATGAAAACGGAGAAGGTGTAGAAAAAGATTATGCTGAAGCAGTAAAATTGTATAGAAAGGCTGCAGAGCAGGGGAGTCCAGAAGGTCAAATGGCCTTAGGTTCAATGTATAGATTTGGAAAAGGCGTAGAAAAAGATTATGCTGAGGCAATAAGGTTGTATAGAAAGTCTGCAGAGCAAGGAATTTCCACGTCACTATTTTTCTTAGGTGAGATGTATGATAATGGAGTAGGCGTTAAACAAAATAAAGCGAAAGCCAAAGAATTATTTAAGAAATCTTGTGAACAAGGTACAAAGGAAGCTTGTAAAGCTTTAAAAAGTTACAATAAGAAATAGGGGGAAAAATATTATGAAAAAACAATTGATTACTATGCTTTCTTTGGTTGGAACACTTTCTGTATTATCTGCTTGTACTTCTAATGAAGATATTACCTTTCCTGCAATGATTTCGCCTTTGGCATTAGATGTTGAAACTTGTTCATCACAAGCTAAATCTGATTTTCAATTAGGTGTGGCAGCTTATAAAGATAAGAAATACGCTCAATCTTTTGAGTTATTTACTAAGGCGAGTGAGAAAAATTGTGCAAATGCTGATTTCTATCTTGCAGCGCAATATTATAACGGACAACATCTCTCAAAAAACCTTAGGGTAGCAAAAGAAAGATTTAAACAGGCTTGTCATAAAGGGCTAAAAACAGCTTGTATAATGGAATGATTTGAGTTTAGTCCGTTATTTGAGTAAATACCTGTTTCTGAAATCGGTTATCAGAAACAGGTTTTTTTATTCGGTTTGAAAAACTTTAACTTAACATACCGCACTTTCCGTGATTAAATATGCCCGACAAATTTACTCTACTAAACAGGAAGTTATTATGGCAACCTACTTTTCTGATAATTTGACTGCCGAACAGCAAAATCAAGTTCAGCAGATTATCCAACAATTTCAGCATTCAACCCTGCAAAAGGATCTGATTTCCCTTAATACTTTGAAAAAAGTGGAAAAGGGCGGTGATACTTTACGTATAGAATTGAAATTACCTTTTGCATGGAATTCTGGTGCAGAACAATTAAAACAAGCGGTTTCAGATGCGTTGTTGAAAGCAACAGATTGCAAAGCAATTAAATGGTCGGTGACTTATCAAATCGCCACACTTAAACGTGCAAATAATCAACCTGCTGTAAAAGGTGTGAAAAATATTATTGCTGTGAGTTCTGGTAAAGGCGGCGTAGGAAAATCATCGGTTTCTGTTAATCTAGCTTTAGCATTACAAGCGCAAGGTGCACGTGTTGGGATTTTAGATGCGGATATTTATGGGCCTTCTATTCCACATATGTTAGGCGCAGCGGATCAACGTCCAACTTCGCCAGATAATCAACATATCACTCCAATTAAAGCACATGGTTTATCTGCAAATTCTATTGGCTTTTTAATGAATGAAGACAGCGCAACAATTTGGCGAGGTCCAATGGCAAGTAGCGCATTAAGCCAATTATTGAATGAAACCCTATGGGATAGTTTAGATTATCTTGTCATCGATATGCCTCCGGGCACTGGCGATATTCAACTTACCTTATCACAACAAATCCCTGTGACTGGCGCAATAGTTGTGACAACTCCACAAGATATTGCTTTGCTTGACGCGGTGAAAGGTATTTCAATGTTCGAGCGAGTATCCGTGCCAGTGTTGGGTATTGTAGAAAATATGTCTATGCACATTTGTAGCGAGTGCGGTCACCACGAAGCTATTTTTGGCACAGGCGGTGCAGAGAAAATGGCGGAAAAATACAATGTGAAAGTATTAGCCCAACTTCCTTTACACATTCGTATCCGTGAAGATTTAGATGCGGGCAACCCGACTGTTGTGCGAGTGCCTGAAAATGAAATTTCACAAGCATTCCTACAACTCTCAGAAAAAGTCTCTACAGAACTTTACTGGCAAGGTTCTATAATCCCAAGTGAGATTTTATTTAAAGAAGTGAAATAATCGAAAAAAGATAGGGCTGCATTTGCAGCCCTTTTTTAATAGGATTTATTTTACCCCACCCATCTTACCACTTCATCTAACGCTTTACGGGATTTTTTCGCAATATCGCGTGAGCGATAGCCGAAGGTTGCGGCGACAGAAACCGCATATTCTTGAGGATCGAATAATCCTTCTTCGGCGAGGCATTTATTCATTTTATCGTAATGAAAACCTTCGATAGGGCAAGAGTCGATGCCTAGTGCGGCAGCGCCAGTAAGCATATTTGCAAGGGCGATATAAGTTTGTTTACTGCACCAATCAAATAAAGTGCGGTCGCTTTCGAGCAATTTCATATCTTCTTCTTGCAAGGTTTTGTATTTTTCGAGGGCGGCTTGTTGTTGCTCTGCGTTCAAGCCTTTACGAGCCATCACATCCACAAAAAATGGGCTGTCATAACGGGCATTTTTCTTCGCTAAAATCACCACAAGATGACTGCAATTATCAAGCTGATTCATCATTCCCCAGCTAAAAGGTTTGATTTTTTCGCGCAGGGTTTTATTTTGAATCACTAAAAATTTCCAAGGCTCAGAGCCCACAGAACTCGGCGATAATCGACCGCACTCTAAAATACATTCAAAATCTTCATCACTGATTTTTTTTGCGGGATCGTAATAACGTGTTGAGCTGCGTTGATGGAAGAGTTCAAGAACTTGTTCACGGGTAAGTTGAGTCATTTTATTTCCTCTTTTTTAAACAAAAATGTGCTGCCATATTAAAGATTAGTTTTTGCTAAAACAAGGGAAAGATTCTAGAATAGTCAGCACTTTTATCACAGAGGGTGAAAATAATGACAAGAATTGCAATTATTCCTGCGAGAGCAGGTTCTAAAGGCATTAAAGACAAAAATTTACAGCTTGTGGGGGGCGTTTCTTTGGTGGGGCGTGCGATTTTGGCGGCGCAAGAATCGGGTATGTTTGATCAAATTGTGGTGACATCAGACGGTGAAAATATTTTAAAAGAAGCCACAAAATACGGTGCAAAAGCAGTGGCACGCCCTGAAAGTTTGGCGCAAAGTGATACACGCACCATTGATGCTATTTTGCATTGCTTAGAAACTCTCAATATTTCACAAGGCACTGCCGCACTTTTGCAACCAACCAGCCCATTGCGCAATGCTTTAGATATTCGTAATGCGATGGAGATTTTCCTTGGTGGCAAATATAAATCAGTGGTTTCCGCTTGCGAATGTGAGCATCATCCTTATAAATCCTTCACTTTAGAAGGTACCGAAGTTCAGCCTATTCACGAATTAACGGATTTTGAAGCCCCTCGCCAAAAATTACCCAAATCTTATCGTGCAAATGGCGCAATTTATATTAATGACATCGAAAGTCTCTTTGAGGAAAAACGTTTTTTTATTGCCCCAATGCGTTTTTATTTAATGCCAACTTATCGTTCCATTGATATTGATTCCACACTTGATTTGCAATTAGCCGAAAGTTTAATTTCAAAAGAATTCTAAAAAAATTGGCCGCACTTTGCGGCCTTTTTTATGCCTATTCTGTTTATTCCCATTTAGAAAAGAGGATTTTTATGATGAAAATCCACTTCAAAGCAGTCTCCAAAACTTGCGGGAAATCTACCGCACTTTTGTGCTAAATGAGAAAATGCCAACAGGATTTTAACATTGTATTATCAATTGTTTTTCAATAATTAGTTTAATAGTTTCAATTACTTACAAACTTAACAAATTGAATTGAGAGTCAATCTCAATACGAAATTTTCCCTTCAATAAAAACAAAAAAATTTATGATCTCAGTCAATAAAACAATCGTTTTACTCTAGTCTGGGTAACTCTGAAGGAGTATCCTTATTTCCAGAGTGGTTATTGTGATGTATTGGCGTCATGCCTTCCACCTACTTTCTGTTTCTATCTATACATACTTTGGGGGAAAATATGAACCGTTTTGTTATAGGTGATCCGAAAGATTGCATTGGATGCAATACCTGTATGGCTGCTTGCAGCGAAGTACACAAAGCTTTTGGATTACAATCCTTTCCGCGGTTACAAGTAATGCGTAATGACGATATTACTGTGCCGATCTTATGTCGTCATTGTGATGATTCTCCTTGTGCTACGGTATGCCCTGTGCATGCAATTAAGCACGAAAATGACACTATTCAATTAAACGAAGGTTTGTGTATTGGCTGTAAACTTTGCGCCATTGCTTGTCCATTCGGGGCGATTACTCAACACGGTAGCGCGCCATTAGACGCACCAAACCACTACGACAGTTTCTCTTTCACTGATGCGGTAAAACGTGATATTCGCACTGCACCGAATAATACCGATGTTCATAATATGCTTGCATGGGAACCAGGTGTAAAAGCCATTGCGGTGAAATGCGACCTTTGCTATTTCCGTGAAGAAGGTCCTGCTTGTATGCAAACTTGCCCAACAAAAACTTTATTCTTAATTAGTGATGAGAGTATCGAACAAGCAAATCGCAAAAAACGCGAAATGGCAATGATGGGTTCACCTGTTGTGCCAAGATAAAAGTTTATTGTTTGTTTACTCGTTAATCAATGGAGTGAAATTATGAGTTCTTCAATCAGTTTGCTCATCACGTCCTTGTTGATTTATGTCGTTGGTGCGTTTATTTCTCTCGCTGTGCGAAAAAATGAACAACTTTCAATCAATATATCCGGCGTGACCGGTGTACTTGGTGGCTTGTTAGGCATTGTTGCCTGCATTCCCGTGCTTATCAGCAACGATACGGTCGTTGATGTGTTTTCAACCCCTTTCGACTTCGCCCAATTTTCAATCCGCATTGACGGATTAGCTGCGTTTATGGTGTGTGTAATTTCTTTAATGGTTATTATCACCGCACTTTATTCCTTTTCCTATGTGAAAGAATACATTGGCAAAGGCGCTGGCACGATGGGCTTCTTTATGAATTTGTTTATCGCCTCAATGGTTGCTTTAGTCACCAGCGATAACGCTTTCTACTTTTTAGTGTTCTTTGAAATGATGTCTTTGGCATCTTACTTCTTAGTACTAACCGAACAAGACGACAACGCAACCAATGCGGGCTTGTTGTATTTCTTCATTGCTCACGCTGGTTCTGTGTTGATTATGATCGCTTTCTTTATTTTCTATTGCTACGCAGGTAGCTTTGAATTTGAAGCCTTCCGCCACACCGAGCTTTCAATGCCTTTAGCCTTTACGGTATTTATTTTGGCATTTCTTGGTTTCGGTGCAAAAGCAGGGATGATTCCATTGCATAGCTGGCTACCAAAAGCTCACCCAGCTGCGCCTTCTCATGCTTCTGCAATGATGTCTGGTGTGATGGTTAAAATTGGTATTTTCGGGATTATCAAAGTTGGTATTGATCTACTTGGCGCACACAATATGTGGTTTGGTGTGATTGTGCTTGCTTTTGGAGCAGTCTCTTCTGTGCTTGGCGTACTTTATGCTTTGGCTGAACATGACATCAAAAAACTTTTGGCGTATCACACCGTAGAAAACATCGGCATTATTATGATGGGTGTTGGTGTTGGTATGATTGGTATGTCCATTCATAATCCTGTACTTGCTATTGTCGGTTTACTTGGCGGTTTATATCACTTACTTAACCATGCGGTATTCAAAGGCTTATTGTTCTTGGGTGCTGGTTCTGTGATGTACCGTTTACATTCAAAAGATATGGATTTAATGGGCGGACTTGGCAAATTAATGCCATTTACTGCTTTCTGTTTCTTGATTGGTACCATGGCAATTTCTGCATTACCACCATTTAATGGTTTTGTGAGTGAATGGTTTACTTATCAATCTTTATTTAGCCTAAGCCAACACAATGATGTGGTATTACGCATTGCTGGCCCTGTTGCAATCATTATGCTTGCCTTAACAGGTGCACTTGCCGCACTTTGTTTCGTGAAAGTGTATGGTATTAGCTTTGGTGGTGCACCACGCAGCGAAAAAGCAGCACATGCACGCGAAGTACCAAAACCAATGGTGATTGCAATGGCAATCTTGGCATTATTCTGCGTACTTTTAGGCGTGGGCGCTTCTGTGGTAACCCCAATAATTGCCAATATTGCAACCGCACTTTCTCATAATGACATGCTTAATTTAGCCGAAAATGGTGTAGTGGTAGCAAGCAATACACCGAATACGGCACTTTCTACACCAATGGTGAGCATTATGTTGATTGCATTCTTTGTGTTGCCGTTTATGTATTACGCTTACACCAAAGGCAATCGTATGGCAGATCGTGCAAAAGGCAATCCTTGGGCTTGTGGTTATGCTTACGAAATGGATATGGCAGCCTCTGCGGGTAGTTTTACTCGTCCGCTTCGTATTATCTTCAAACCACTTTATACCTTGCGTCAAGTGCTTGATCCTGCGCCTGCTGGTGCAAAAGGTATCAATGCATTAATTTCAGGTGCGACCAAAACAGAACCATTCTGGGAAGAAAAAGTAACAATGCCGATTGCGCATTTTATCCCGTGGTTAGGTCGTAAAATTCAATGGCTACAACAAGGCGACTTCCGCGTTTATTGCGTGTACTTCGTGATTGCCTTAGTTGTGTTATTACTTTCCATTGCGTTGATGTAGGAGGAAATTATGATTTCATTACCTTCAGAAATTTCCACTTCCGCTGGAATGTTCCTTTTAGCCATTGTGCAAGCGTTAATTCTTCTCGCTTTGGCACCTCTCTTTTCAGGCATTTCACGGATGATTAGGGCTCGTATTCAATCTCGTCGAGGCCCAGGCTTGTTACAAGATTATCGCGACATTGCAAAATTAATGACGCGTCAAAATATTTGGCCAGATAATGCGGGTTGGGTATCTCGTGTTATGCCTTATGTGTTAATTAGCACCGTCATGGTGGTTGCGATGAGTTTACCCATGTTTACTCATCACTCACCTTTTGGGGCAGGCAGTGATTTAATCACCGTTATTTATTTGTTCGCGTTGTTCCGCTTTTTCTTCTCAATTGCGGGTTTGGATTCTAACAGTACTTTCTCAAGTTTAGGTGCAAGCCGTGAAGTGACATTAGGCGTACTTGTTGAACCAATCTTAATGTTGGCATTCATTGTGATTGCTTTAATTGCAGGTTCTACGAATTTTGCAGTTATTAGCACCGCACTTTCTAGCCAACCTTGGCAATATCCCGTTGCAACAGTAATTGCCTTAGTTGCCGCTGCTTTTGCGATCTTTATTGAAATGGGCAAAATTCCATTTGACTTGGCTGAAGCAGAACAAGAACTTCAAGAAGGCCCACTTACTGAATATTCAGGCCCTTCTTTCGCCTTATTGAAAGTTGGTTTGAGTTTAAAATCAATGGTGGTTGCCTCTGTCTTTGTGAGCGTGCTTTTCCCATTCGGTGCAGCACAAGAGTTCACGGTAAGTGCGGTTATTTTAGGTATCGTTTCTTTCTTTGTGAAATTGCTCGTGGTATTTATTGCCGCATGTGTGTTTGAAAACACATTGGCTCGTACCCGCTTTATGCTAACAGGACGTTTAACTGTGGTCGGTTTCGGCATTTCAGTGTTGGCGTTTGTGTTTTACTTCACAGGATTGTAAGGAGGAAATATGGAACGTTTAGCACTAATTACAATCATTTTACCGTTTGTCGGTGCGTTTATTGTGGGGTTGAACAAACAATCTTTCCCAAAAATCGCCACAATTTTTGCCGCACTTGCTACCCTTGGCACACTTGCTGTGGCGGGGCAGTGGTATGCAAATGGCGCACAATCTGTCACCTATGATTTAGTTAAATTTGGTGATACTGCAATCTTCGGCGTGACCTTAGATGCAGTAAGTACATTAATTGCCTTTGCCGTTGTGGGTTTAGGTTTCTTAATTTGCTTATATTCTTGTGGCTACTTAACCGATAAAAACCGCGAACATCCGCATAACGGATTACCTCGTTTTTATGCTTTCTTATTGATCTTCATCGGTGCAATGGCTGGCTTGGTGTATTCATCAACTTTGGCGGGCCAGTTGCTTTTCTTTGAAATCACTGGGGGATGTTCTTGGGCATTAATCAGCTATTATCAAAGCCAAAAAGCAATGGCGGCTGCGATGAAAGCGTTGATTATTACTCACGTAGGTTCATTAGGTTTATATCTTGCTGCGGCTTATTTATTTAGCCAATCTGGCACATTCTCTATCACCGCGTTAGAACATCTTACGCCTGAAGCGAAAACTATCGTGTTGTTTGGCGTGATGTTTGCCGCATGGGGTAAATCAGCACAACTTCCAATGCAAATTTGGTTACCAAATGCGATGGAAGCGCCAACACCCGTCAGTGCGTATTTGCACGCCGCATCAATGGTAAAAGTGGGCGTCTATATTTTCGCTCGTTCCGTGATGTCTGCTGGTGAAATTCCTCACATTGTGGGTGAAGTAGGGATTGTGATGGCAATGATTACATTGATTTATGGTTTCTTAATGTACTTGCCACAAGCGGATTTAAAACGCTTACTTGCGTATTCAACTATCACTCAACTTTCTTACATTTTCATCGGGCTTTCTCTTGCAGCATTAGGTTCTAAATTAGCCTTTGTTGCAGCGATTGCTTATATCTTTAACCACGCCTTTGCGAAAAGTTTATTCTTCTTAGTTGCAGGTTCATTGAGTTATGCCACAGGCACACGTTCAATGCCTCGTTTACAAGGGATTATGCGCACCATGCCTGTGGTTGGTACAGGATTTGGTATTGCCGCATTGGCTATTGCTGGTGTGCCACCGTTTAACGGTTTCTTCAGTAAATTCCCATTATTTGCCGCAGGTTTCGACCTTGGACAAGAATATTCTTGGGTAACTTGGTTAATGGTGATTGCGTTGATTGAATCTACGGCAACATTTGTTTGGTTGCTTTATAAATTTGGTCAATGCGTTATCGGTAAACCATCTGAAGACGTGCAAAATGCGCAGCCATTGCCATTCTCTATGACATTTGTTTTAGTGATTTTAATGGTGATGTCTGTGTGTTCTAGCTTTATCGCTGCCTATTGGTTAGGCCTTGCGGGTTAAGGAGAGAATTATGTTAATGATCAATGTATTAGCGAGTTTACTCATCATTACATCGCTTTGTGTCATTATGGCAAAAACCGCAAAAAAATCCGCGTTGTGCTATGGCTTACAGTCTCTTGTATTGGTGGTGTTATTCGTTTATTTGGCATTTGAAATGCAAGCTCACGAACTTTATATGTGGTCCATTAGTGCATTCATCACGAAAGTATTATTAGTGCCAGGAATTTTAATCTTTTCTTTACGAAAAATTGACGAAAGTCAAACTCCTGCAGGAATGAATGTCGCTTGGTTGATCCCGATCACATCTATCATCGTTTGCTTATGTTACTTTGTTGTCATTCCAGTGAACTTACCGTTAGTTGAACATTTAAAACCAGCGTTGTCAGTATCACTTAGCCACTTCCTTTTAGGTTTAGTGTGTATTGTGAGCCAACGCAATATTGTGAAACAAGTTTTCGGTTATTGTTTAATGGAAAACGGTGCGCATTTAACGTTGGCTTTACTTGCCAACAATGCGCCAGAATTAGTTGAAATCGGCATTGCCACCGATGCGATTTTTGCGGTCATCATAATGGTTGTGTTGGTGAATAAAATTTACCGCACTTTCAACACTGTTGATGCCAAACAACTTATGAGTTTGAAGGGGTAACGCTATGTATGAACAATGGATAATTGCGTTATTAGTCGCACCTTTAGTCATCGCTTTTGAAAGCTTTGCACTACGCGGAACAAAAAATCGGACAGTTTGTACCGCATTCCATATTACCGGGTTAATTTTGATGTTGTTCTTTTCCGTACAAGTCATTTCTGGCGTGTTGGAAAAAGGCAGTATCAGTGCATTTAACAACTGGGTGTATGTTGATAGTCTTTCTACCATTTTCTTAGGCTTAATTGCTGTCGTGGGTTCACTTGCTGGTGTGTATTCCATCGGTTATATGAACACTGAATTGGAAGAAGGGCATATTGATTTTAAAACCTATGCTCATTACCACGGTTTCTTACACTTATTCTTCTTTACGATGATTGTGTCAGTTATCACCAATAACTTGATTTTAATGTGGGTTGCAATTGAAGCGACAACATTAAGCTCTGCGTTTTTGGTCGGTACTTACAAACAAAAAACATCCCTTGAAGCCGCGTGGAAATACATCATCATCTGTTCTGTGGGCGTCGCCTTCGGTTTATACGGCACACTTTTAACCTTTGCTAATGCAAATAGCGTGCTTGCCGATCCAAGCCAAGCGATTTTCTGGTCAGCCGTGAATCAACAAGCCACTGGTTTAAACCCAATGTTGATGTATATCGCATTCGCTTTCGTATTGATTGGTTTTGGCACGAAGTGCGGTCTATTTCCAATGCATACTTGGTTATCAGACGCACACAGTGAAGCACCAAGCCCAGTGAGTGCAATTTTATCAGCGGTGTTATTAAACTGTGCAATGCTTGTAGTGTTGCGTTACTACACATTGGTTTCAAAAGCAGTTGGCGCAGAATTTCCACAAACCTTAATGTTAATCTTTGGTTTACTTTCAGTGCTTGTGGCGGCGTTATTTATCATCGTGCAATTTGATATTAAACGCTTGCTTGCTTACTCAAGTATCGAAAATATGGGCTTAATCAGCTTTGCTTTCGGTCTTGGTGGCCCAATTGGGGTATTTGCAGGTTTACTTCACACTATCAACCATAGCCTTGCGAAAACCTTATTATTCTGTGCATCGGGTAATATTCTATTGAAATATAAAACCCGTGATATGAATCAAGTGCGTGGATTATGGCGTGTTGCACCAGTGAGTGCGGTGCTTTTCGCAGGTGGTGCGTTGGCATTGGGCGGTATCCCTCCATTTAACGTATTTGTGAGTGAATTTAGTGTTGTGGTCGCAGGGATTACAGCGGGTAAAACTTGGTTAGTTATTTTATGCTTAATTTTACTTACCATCGTGCTTGCAGGACTTGCCTTAATGCTATTAAAAACAGTGCTTGGTAAACAACCTGATAATGTGGAAGCAGGCGAAGTCAGTAAAGTCTCTTTGGCGGCAATGGCCATACTATTGTTGTTAATGTTTGTAATGGGTATCCATATTGCAGAGCCAATCTTGCAGTTACTAAAAAGTGCGGTAGGAATTGTGCTTGGATCTGAACATGTGTCCTTTGGCGATATGCTAGTTTTACCTTGGCAAAGTTTAGCGAAATGATCGACAACTGGGGGAAAAAATGGAATTAACTAAAAATACATCGGTCGATCCGGTAAAAATGCTCGGCAAAAATTATATTGAAGCCGTTAATGCAAAATTTCCGAATACAATTTTAGATGAGGAGTGGTCTACACCGAATCAAGTGACTTTAACGGTGAAAACTAATATGTTACCTGATGTGGTGGAGTATCTTTACTATCAACATGAGGGCTGGTTGCCATTGGTTTTTGGTAACGATGAACGCTCAATTCATGGTCATTATGCCGTTTATTACGTGCTTTCTATGGAAGGCGTCGTCAAGACTTTTGTGACGATTAAAGCACTAGTGGATCCTGTTACACTCGAATTTCCTTCCGTGACACCGAAAGTCAAAGCGGCGGTGTGGGGCGAACGTGAATTATTTGATATGTACGGTTTAAAAGCCGTCGGTCTTCCCGATCAACGCCGTTTAGTGTTACCAGATGACTGGCCAGATGATCTTTACCCATTACGTAAAGATTCGATGGACTACCGTTTGCGTCCAGATCCAACTACGGCAACGGAAACCTATGAGTTTATTAACGAAAAAGGTGAAGCGCGTATTGTGCCTATCGGCCCTCTCCATATTACATCAGATGAACCGGGACACTTCCGTTTATTTGTCGATGGGGAAGATATTATTGATGCGGACTATCGTTTATTCTATGTACACCGTGGTATGGAAAAATTGGCAGAAACCCGAATGGATTACGATCAAGTCAATTTCTTGGCTGACCGTGTGTGCGGTATCTGCGGTTTTACCCATAGTGTTGCTTATGCTAACTCAGTCGAAAATGCGTTAGGTATTCAAATTCCTGAACGGGCACAATGGATTCGTGCAATTTTATTGGAAGTTGAACGCTTGCACAGTCATTTATTGAACTTAGGTTTATCTAGCCACTTTACTGGTTTTGATACTGGCTTTATGCAATTCTTCCGTGTTCGTGAAAAATCGATGACACTTGCGGAAGTGCTTACTGGTGCGCGTAAAACCTATGGTATCAACTTAATCGGTGGTGTACGCCGTGATATGTTGAAACACCAACGTGAACAATGCATTAAGCTTATTGCAGAAATGCGTGAAGAGCTTAAAACTTTGGTAGATATTTTACTCAATACGCCAAATATGGAACAACGTACTGTGGGCGTAGGAGTGCTTGATCGTCAAGTTGCGCGTGATTTCAGCCCAGTCGGACCGATGATTCGAGGTTCCGGCTTCGCACGTGATGTGCGTAAAATTCACCCCTTCTCTGGCTATGGCGATGTACCATTCAATATGTTCACCGAACAAGGTGGCGATGTGATTTCTCGCGTGAAAGTGCGGGTAAATGAAGTGTTTGAATCCATGAATATCATTGATTATATGGTGGATAACTTGCCTACTGGTGCGATTATCACTGAAGGTTTCAATTACACCCCTGGACGTTTTGCCTTAGGTATCACGGAAGCACCGCGTGGTGAAGACATTCACTGGTCAATGCTTGGTGATAACCAAAAATTATATCGCTGGCGTTGTCGTGCAGCGACTTATGCAAACTGGCCAACTTTACGTTATATGTTGCGTGGCAATACGGTATCAGATGCGCCACTTATCATTGGTAGCCTTGACCCTTGCTATTCTTGTACTGACCGTGTAACAGTGGTGGATGTACGTAAACGCAAAGCACAAACGGTTTCTTACAAAGAAATCGAACGTTACGGCATTGAACGTAAAAATTCACCATTAAAATAGGGGGCGCACAATGTTTAAATTACTTAAAACCGTATTAAATGCGGGGGATGTTACCACTAAATATCCGTTTAAACCCTATGAAGTTGATCCTGATTTCCGTGGTAAGCCAGAACTGAATTCTGATCAATGTATTGTTTGTGCAGCTTGTACGATGGCATGCCCAGCTAATGCGCTTACTATGCGTACTGATCCAGAAACAGGCGAACGTACGTGGTCATTATTTTTAGGCCGCTGCATTTTCTGTGGCCGTTGTGAAGAAGTTTGCCCAACAAAAGCGATTCGTTTAAGCCAAGATTTTGAATTATCAGTTAGCAATAAACAGGATCTTTATCAAGAAACAACCTTTACTACAACGATTTGTCATCAATGTGGTCAACCTTTTGTTTCTCATAAAGAACTCAATTATGCAGTGGATTTATTCAAACAAACATTGGATAACGATGAACTGGTAAAACATAAATTAGCGGTGCTCAACACTTGCCCAACCTGTAAACGCCAAAACAGTTTGGAAAAAACCGCCGATATGGAATCCAATATGCGCGTGAAATTGGCGTTATTTGATCACGTTAGGGAGATTGCAAGATGAACACACAAATCCCAATGCCCGTGAATGGTATTTCAACGCCATTTAGTGTGGATGAAAACATTGCGAAAATGAAACAAACTTTGTTGAAAAATATTCAACGTTCCGCTTATGTTTACCGTGTTGACTGTGGCGGTTGTAATGGTTGTGAAATTGAAATTTTTAGTACCATTACACCAACCTTTGACGCAGAACGTTTTGGGATTAAGGTTGTTGCATCACCTCGCCATGCGGATATTTTATTATTTACTGGTGCGGTAACTCGTGCAATGCGTACACCAGCAATGCGTGCTTATCAAGCTGCACCCGATCCAAAAATCTGTATTTCTTATGGGGCGTGCGGTTGTGGTGGCGGTATTTTCCATGACTTGTACTGCGTGTGGGGCGGTAGCGATCAAATTGTGCCAATTGATGTGTATATTCCTGGTTGCCCTCCAACTCCAGCGGCGACTATTTATGGTTTTGCAATGGCACTTGGTTTACTTGATCAAAAACTCAAAGGTAAACAAGAAATTGCCGATCCTAATGCTGAGGCTAAATTACGTTTCCCAAATATTCCATTAGATTTACGCGTGGAATTAGAACGTGAAGCGCGTCGTTTAGCGGGCTATCGACAAGGTGGAGACATTGCTAATCAATTTATGAGTATGATGTCTGAAAAAGATCGGGTTCCATTTGGTGTTCGTCTTGGCGAATTTTTGGAACGTGAAGCGGATCCTCGTTTGAGTGAAATCGTAAACCGATTACATGCAATTAGTATGCCGTTTTCGGGATAGTCTAACGATTGCTAAATAAACTAATAGCTCCGTTTTGATTTCTGCCAAATCTCCCCTTACCCCTCTTTGCTAAAGAGGGGAATAAGAGCAGTCAATTTCAATCTAGTTTTCTGTATTAACAATAGAAAATTAAAATGAGAGAGAAGACATTTTATTGCTAAAGAAGAATCTCCCTCTTTAGCAAAGAGAGGAATAAGAGCGGTCAATTTTAATCTAGTTTTCTGCATTAACAACAGAAAATTAAAATGATAGAGAAGTACTTTATTGCTAAAGAGAAATCCCCCTCTTTAGCAAAGAGGGGTAAGGGGAGATTTGGCAGTATTGATTAGCGAAGAAATTACTTTACAAGTTTTATAGGACGTACCATGACAACCCAAGTTTTTTTCTATTTACTCAATGAGCGTTTTGTTGAAAACGATGAGCAAGTTCCAGAGCAAGCCAAGCAAGTAATGTATTATTCCCTTGCGATTGGTCACCATGTTGGTGTGATTGACTGCTTTAAAAAATTGCTAATTTGTGATTATGCAGATTACCAACGTTTTGTAGATACCTTCCCTGAAGGGGATGCAAAACGTAAGTTTGCGGGCTTAATGAAATTTGGTGAAATTGTGATTGATTCAAGTCATGTAAATTTATTGGCTAAGGCACTTGATGAAAATCGAGCCAATTTTTCGCCTGAACATCAAAAATGGGTCGATATTTTAATGGACACGCTTGCTTCCATTCAGCGTGAACCTGTGATGTATATTATGGTGAAACGTCGTGATGAATGAAAATGTAATCCTAACTGTTGGTAACACAATGATGGGCGATGACGGAGCAGGCCCTTATCTTGCCCAGCTTTGTTCTGAAAATCCATTGCTAAATTGGACCGCACTTGATGGCGGTTCAGCACCAGAAAATCTTGTGCATCAGATCCGTGCCATGAAACCAAAGCGTTTAATTATCTTTGATGCAACAGAAATGGAATTGCCCGTTGGTAAAATTCGTATTATCGATAAAGAACTCATTGCAGAAATGTTCTTCGTCAGCACGCATAATTTGCCACTTAATTTTTTAATCGAGCAATTAGAGGAAGATATTCCTGAGGTTATTTTTATTGGTATCCAGCCCGATCTTGTTTCCTTTGGTTTTCCGATGAGTGAAGCTGTAAAAAGTGCGGTAGAATTTTTCTATGAATTTTTGAAGGATGGGGGCGATTTAGGCGAAATTACTCGATTGTAGTTGCTTTTATTCATAAAAAACGATCGCTTAACTTGCGATCGTTTTTTTATATGTTAATAAGCAACATTTGCTTAAATGAATTTGGCATTAGCCAGACAATCTTGATGCGATCATCGCTTGCCCTAGACTTAATCCGCCATCTCCCATTGGATATTGATGTGCACTTAACACATTAAATTCTGCAAGTGCTTGTTTTAATAAACGACGTAATAATTGGTTATGCATTACACCGCCTGAAAGCACAATGGTTTTGCAATTGTGGCGTTTTGCTTGCTGACGAGCTAACTCAGCAAAACCTTTTGCCAGAGCATAATGGAAAACAAATGCCTTATTTTCTTTTGAATCATTGTAAGCCAGCCAACTTTGCCAAAATGTGGCTAAATCTAATTGATTATTTTTGATTGGTATTTTAACCTGAATATTGACCGCACTTTTTTCATCTTTGATAAAGTCAGATTTTGTGGTTAGCGCTTCTAAATAACAAGCAGCCTCTCCCTCCCAAGAGAGTTTGTCACCCACAATACCTAATCCATAAGCTACCGCATCAAATAGTCTCCCAGCCGATGAAATGAGCGGAGAATTAAGATTACGTTCAATGGCATTGGAAAGAGGTTCCCAAGGTAATTCAGAACAAGTTTTAGCCGCAATGTCACGCCAATTGGGTACAAATTTTTGAAGATGAGCAAGCCAATTGCGCCAAGGTTGAGTTGCCGCAAGATCGCCACCTGGCAAAGCAACGGCAGGCAATCCACCTAAATGTTGAGATTGTTCGCCATCCACTAATAAGCATTCTCCGCCCCAAAGTTGCCCGTTATCCCCCATTCCAATACCATCTAAAGCTAGACCAATCACTTTTTCATGACAATGATGTTCTGCTAACACAGCAGCAATATGTGAGTGATGATGTAACACTTCCACATAAGGTACCGATAATTTTTTTGCGAGATTTTTCCCCGTTTTTGATGAAAAATAACCTGAGTGTGCATCAACCGCGATTAAATCCGGTTTGAATTGATAAATTTGGCAAAATAAGTCGATATTATTTTCTAATTGTTGTTGCACAAGCTCATTGGCGGTATCACCAATATGTTGGCTAACAACGGCTTTATTTTGTTTTAGTAGGCAAAATGTATTTTTAAGATCGGAACCCAATGCTAAGATATTTTTTGTATTTTCCGTTTTCAATAGCATTTCATCAGGAACGTAGCCACGCGCTCGGCGTAGCGTTTCCACGCCATCAAAAGAGGCTCTCACTAAGCTATCATCAGAGCGTTGCAAAATATCGCGATTATGGCAAAGATAGAAATCAGTCAAATTACTTAATTTTTTCACCGCACTTTCGTTGTCTAAAACAGGTGGCTCACCACTAGGATTGGCAGATGTCATGACGAGCGGTTGATTGATTTCACGTAAGAGTAAATGCTGCAATGGATTACTCGGTAACATCACACCAATTTCATTTAGATTCGGGGCGATATTTTTTGCCAGATTTGACACTTTATTTTTTTGTAACAAAACGATTGGTGCAGCTGTGCTAGTGAGTAATTTGATTTCGGTTTCTGTTAAATTTTGTAAAAAATCTAAACTTGGCACCATTATGGCAAGAGGTTTGCTCGGACGATGTTTACGATCTCGCAGTAATTGAACTGTATCGAAATTCTGTGCATCACAAGCTAAATGAAAACCGCCGATCCCTTTGATTGCCAAAATTTTTCCTTCTTTGAGCAAAAGTGCGGTTTGTTTTAAGGCTGTTTGATGTGTTGCAAGTTGATGTTCGGTATCTTGTAGCCAAATATGCGGGCCGCAAACTGGGCAGGCATTAGGTTGGGCATGAAATCGGCGAGCTGCTGGATTTTTATATTCGCGTTCACAATCTGGGCAGAAAGGAAAATCCGACATTGATGTATTTTTACGATCATAAGGAATCTTTTTGATAATCGTAAAACGAGGCCCGCAATGGGTGCAATTAGTGAAAGGGTAGTGATAACGACGATTTTCAGGATTAAATAAATCTTCTACGCAAGCGGGACAAGTGGCGGCATCAGGCACAATTTGCGTGTCCATTGCATTGTTTTCGCTTTCTCGAATGACAAATTCAGCAAAGTGCGGTAGATTTTCCCAGTGTTTTTCATATTGCTGAATATCTGTGATTAAAGCTAAAGGCGGTAGTTTTTCCTGTAAATCTTTTAAAAAATGTGTAAGCGCATCTTTTTCTGGATTTACAAATCGAATTAACACTCCTTGCCCATCATTATTTACATCACCCTTTAGGCCATATTCATTTGCTAATAACCACACAAAAGGGCGAAATCCCACACCTTGCACTTTGCCTTTAATGCGTAATTCGATTCCGTTCATAACTTATTCTCTACATCAAATTGAGTGGTGTTTATGCTAACTGAAAATATATGTGTAAGCTGTGATTTTTATCAAAGAAGATTAATTTTATATGTAATTACTGTAGGTAATGGGCTTTCCAATAACCAATCCACTCTTTTAGTAAAACCATATTGCTATTTAACGCACCTAAGTCAGGAATAAAAGATTTTGCAGAGAGATTTACTTTGCTGCCATAGCTTGCCGCTGCAGCAGGAAGTACATCAAATCCTTGTTTTTCAAAAAGATATTTGGCTCGTTTCATATGCCATTGATTTGTTACTAAAATAATTTTTTGAATATGATCTTTAACTAAAATAGGTTTAGTAAAACTGGCATTTTCTTCCGTATTACGGGCTTTATTTTCGATCCATTGCGTTGGCACATTAAAGAATTGGTTTAGTTCTTTTGCCATTAAGTCGCCTTCAGAAATGCCTATCAAAGAATAGCCCGTAGTTAAAACAGGCAAGCCCGTTTCTTTTTGTAAAAATGCCGCATAACGTAAACGTTCTAGTTGCGGTGCGCCAGAAGCTGTTTCTGCATACAGTTCTTTGGTTGGGTAAGATCCACCGCCTAATATTACGATGGCTTGAGCTTGTTTATAGTCATCTAGGGTAAGGGCTGGAGAATTATCATTATCTGTTAGAAATAAACTGGTAAAAGGTGCACTCATGACATAAAGCCAAGTGAAACTGATAAGCGCAATAAATTTGGCTAATTTTTTGAAATGAACACGATAAAGAATTACTGCAATAATCAGTAATACAAAGGTATTGAGAGGTGGTGCGATAAGTGCGGTAAGAAGTTTTCCTAGTTCTAACATAGATAAGATCCTTGATATAGAGCGGTTTCATTATAATGATTAGTCATAGCTTGTCCATGTTGATTTTGTTAAAATAAGCCCCTTATTTTTTGATAAACAAACGCTCGAATTCATCAAAAGTGCGGTTATATTTATGAAAGTTTTTAAAGACAGTGTCATTTACCTTGTTGGGGAATTATCGTCAAAGTTAGTTCCTTTTTTACTTTTGCCTTATTTATCGCGTAAATTGGGCGTAGAAGGGTATGGCTCACTTTCTTATTATCAAACTTTTTTAAGTTTATTTTTAATTGTGGTTTCTTTAACTCAGGAGGGCGCAATTTCCCGTTATTTTTATTTTTACGGAAAACGTTCATTAAATTTAGTGGTGAATACCGGCTATGCTTATACGACGATAATTGGCAGTATTATTTTAATGGGGTGTTGGATTGCTCAGTCTGAAATATTATTTTATGCTGCACTTTCCTCAATTTTTCAATCTTTCTTAAATGTTCAGCTAAGTGTAAGACAATGCCAGAAAAAAGCTTGGTCTTATGCTTTTATTCAATTTTCACTCACTGTTACTGGTGCGGTATTTACCATCGCACTGCTCGAGTATTATCAAAATGACCTTGTTGAAAAAAGAATTTTGGCCATTTTATTGAGTAATTTAGTCGTTTGGTTTTTTTCTTATTTTCTTTACAGAAAGAGTGCGACATCTAAAAAATATCAATTTAAACATTATCAATCTGCATTATTTTATATTTTAGGATTTGGATTACCGCTCATTTTGCATCATGCGAGCTTTTTCTTAAAAGGGCAGTTAGACCGTATTTTTATTTATCACAAATTCAGTGAAACAGATTTAGGGCTTTATGCCATGGGCGCTCAACTTGCTTTGGTGGTTTCTATTGCTATTCAAGCTCTTAATAAAGCGATTCTTCCTTATTTTTATGAAGCTTTAAAACAAAAAAAATTAGTGATTCAACAGTTACATAAATGGGCGCTATTTTCCTTTTTGCTGATCCCTATTCCCGCTTTAGTTATGTGGATTATTCCTGAAGATGTGCTCGTTTGGATTTTAGGAAGTCAATTTGTGGGAACGAAATATTATTTTATTTTATTTTTAATTTCGACCACATTAAGTATTCCTTATTTGATTTTAGTTAATTATCTTTTCTATTATGGAAAAAATAAACTTATTTCCCAATGTTCGGTTTTATCTACAATCATTTATGTAGCGAGCCTTGTGGCTTTAACTTTTACAGAAATTAAATATATCCCTTATGCTGGAATTATTGGTTCGCTTTCCATTATTCCTATTCTTTATTTTATGACATCTAAAGTGAGTAAAACCCTATGAATCTCATTCTTTGTTGCACACCATTGCAAGTATTAATTGCTAAAAAAATCATTGAATTACATCCTAACGAGCAATTCTTTGGCGTTATGTTTGGTGGTGTATGGGATAAAAAAAGAACCTTATACGCGAGTAAATTAGCGGAAGTTTGTAATGATTCTATGAACATTGATACGGGAAAAGATCTAAAAGGTTTCGATTCTCTCAAGTTAATGCGCCAGCTTAAGAATAAAATTACGCATAAAAGTTTTGATAAGGTTTTTCTCGCCAATCTTAATTCATTATGGCTACAAACTTATCTTAGTCATGTTTCATTTAAAGAGCTTTATACTTTTGATGATGGCTCAGATAATATTTTCCCACATCCTAATTTATTGAGAGAGCCTGATACATTTAAATACAAACTGATTAAAGTTTTTATTGGCGATAAATATAATGTGCATAAATTATTTAACAAAATAAAAAAACATTATACGGTTTATCCTAATTACAGAAATATTGTTCCCAATATTGAACCCATTTCCTTATGGGATAATAAAGTCAATTGCGATATAGATGGCGAAGTCTCATTTTTTATTGGACAACCATTGTTAAATACAAAAGAGGAAAATATCTCATTAATAAAAAAATTAAAAGATCAGATTCCTTTTGACTATTATTTCCCTCATCCAGCAGAAGATTACCGAGTGGATGAGGTAAATTATGTTGAATCAGAACTCATTTTTGAAGATTACGTATTTAAACATTTAGCGAATAAAAAAGTGATTATTTACACGTTCTTCAGTTCTGTTGCGTTTAATTTATTAAGTCATCCTAATGTAGAAATTCGTTTTATTAGAACGAGTATTCCAAGATGGCAATTCTGTTACGATTCATTTCCAGATCTTGGATTAACGATTTATAAGGAAATTTAAGATGAAAAAAATTGGTTTCTTTATTATGAATATCGAAAGTGCGGGTGGAACAGAGCGCGTTTCTATTAATGTTGCTAATGCCCTTGCCAAACAGGGATATGATGTTTCTTTTATTAGCATTGGCGGTAATAAGCCTTTTTTCCAAGTCGATGAAAAAATTAATATTTACGCAATGAATAAATTGCCCTATTCATTGAAAAAAGATTATTTTTCTATCACAAAAAAATTAAGAGAATTGGTTAAAGAATTGCAGCTGGATACCTTAATTGTGGTTGATGGTGCGATTATGCTCTTTTCTGCTTTGGCGTTGGTCAATTTACATGTAAAGCATATTTTATGGGAGCATTATTCTTTTAACTTTACTGGCAATCGCCTAGTTCGTACACTCGGTAAATATTTAGCTTCAACAAGATGTGATAAAGTCGTTACATTAACCGAGTCAGAAAAAACACTGTGGCAAGAAAAATTTAAAACGAACAATATAATCAGTATAGCTAACCCAAATACGCTTTTGCCAAAGAATAAATTAGCAAAATGGGAAAATAAAACTATTTTATCTGTAGGGCATTTATTTTCTTATAAAGGTTTTGATTATTTATTAAAAGCCTGGCAAGTTTTAGCAAAAAATCACCCAGATTGGAATTTAAAAATAGTGGGATCGGGTGAGGAAGAACAGAATTTAAAAAATCTTGCTAAAGCGTTAGGTATTGAAGATTCAGTTAATTTTATTCCTCGTACCAATGATGTCGCTTTTTATTATGAAAGCAGTTCAATTTATTGTTTACCTTCACAAACAGAAGGCTTGCCTTTAGTTGTTATTGAAGCGATGGCATTTGGTTTGCCTATTGTTGCCTTTAATTGTTCTCCGGGTGTAAAGCAATTAGTGGAGCATAAAGAAAATGGTTTTCTTTGTGAAAAAAATAATATTGAAGAAATGGTTAATGGTTTAGATTTATTAATGAATAATCCTGAACTTTATCAACAGATGTCAGACAAATCTCGTTTAATGAGTGAAAATTATGGCATTGAGAAAATTATTGAAGAATGGAAAGCGATTTTATAAGGCATCATTTTATGTTAAAAAAATATTTGATCTCTTTAGATAAAGATATTCAACGTCGGGAATTATTCTTTTCTCAAAAAAACACTGAGGATTTCCAAATTTTTTCTGCCATTAATACCATGCAAAAAGATTGGGATGAATTAGCTGATATTTTTAATATTGAACAATTTAAAGCACATTATGGCCGTAATGTCACTAAGGGCGAAATCGGCTGTACATTAAGTCATCTTTCCGTGTACCAAAAAATTGTTGAAGACAATGACATCGATGAAGATAGCTATGCGTTAGTCTGTGAAGATGACGCTTTATTCCACTCAGATTTTCAGCAAAATTTAACCGCGCTTTTATCAGAAAAACTTGAGTCTGAAATTATATTGGTTGGACAGTCCAAAATTAATGATTTCAATGATTTTGATTTAGAAATTAATTATCCGACAACTTTTTCTTTTCTATGCAAAAAAACAGGCAATGTAAATTACGCTTTCCCTTATAAAAGTTATTTTGCCGGCACGGTGGGTTATCTTATTAAAAAATCTGCTGCAAGAAGATTTATCCAGCAAATTTCTCAAAATAAACCATTTTGGTTGGCGGATGATTTTTTACTCTTTGAACAGGATTTTAATATAAGAAATAAAGTGGTTCGCCCTCTCATGGTAATTGAAAATCCTGTATTGATAAGCAATTTAGAAAGTGTTCGTGGATCTTTATCCAATAATTTGTTTAAAAAATTAATGAAATATCCATTGAAAAAAATCTTTGCGATTAAGAAAAATTTGGCTAATTAAAGGAAGGAATTATGTTAAGCATTATTGTGCCTTCTTATAATCGAAAAGCAGAAGTGCCAGTTTTATTAGAAAGTTTAAATCAACAAACATCGACTCATTTTGAAGTGATTATTGTGGATGATTGCTCCAAAGAGAGAGTAGTTGTTGAACAAAGCTATTCTTTTCCAGTTACAGTGATTCGTAATGAAACGAATCAAGGTGCAGCGGAAAGTCGTAATATTGGTGCGCGTGCATCAAATGGCGATTGGTTGCTTTTTCTCGATGATGATGATCGTTTTATGCCAGAAAAATGTGAAAAAGTATTACAAGTTATTGAGCAAAATCCAGACATTAATTTTATTTATCATCCAGCTAAATGTGAAATGGTCAATGAAGGGTTTACTTATGTGACTCAACCGATTGAACCCCAAGAAATCTCGACAGAACGTATTTTGTTAGCCAATAAGATTGGTGGCATGCCAATGGTTGCGATTAAAAAAGAGATGTTTTTAAAAATAGGTGGATTATCCACCGCACTTCGTTCTTTGGAAGACTATGATTTCTTATTAAAACTGCTACAAGAGCCGAGTTTTAAACCTTATAAAATTAATGAGCCACTAACTTATTGTACTTTCCATACTAAACGTTCAAGTGTGTCTACGGATACTACTAATACGCAAAAAGCGATTGACTATATTCGCGAGCATTATGTGAAAACGGTAGAGCAAGCTCGTAATTTTGATATTAATGCGAGCTATATTTTGGCTTATCCCCATATCATGAATTTATCGCGTAAAGCGGCAAAATATTATTTTGATATTTTTAAGAAAACAAAAAGCATTAAGCAATTCATTATTACGTTGGTTATTTTAATTTCGCCAAAATTAGCGATTAATTTAAAACGGTTTATGTAGGAAAATAAAATGAAATTTTCAGTCCTTATGTCCTTATATATTAAGGAAAATCCTCAATTCTTGCGGGAGTGTTTTGAAAGTCTTGTGGAACAAACTCGTCAAGCAGATGAAATTGTTTTGGTTTTTGATGGTGCAGTAATGCCAGAATTAGAATCTGTTGTGACGGAGTTTGAAACAAAACTGCCATTAAAATTAGTTAAATTGCCGCAAAATCGAGGTTTAGGTAAAGCCTTGAACGAAGGTTTATTGCATTGTGCTTATGACTGGGTTTTCCGTATGGATACCGATGATATTTGCGTGCCTGATCGTTTTGAAAAACAAGTGGCGTTTATTGAACAACATCCTGAAACCATTATCTTTGGCGGACAAATTGCCGAATTTGGTGAAAATGTAAATGATATTGTGGCATATCGTAATGTGCCAACGTCGGCTCAAGAAATTATCAAATTTACGCAAAAACGTTGTCCGTTTAATCATATGACGGTGGCATATCAAAAAATTGCGGTCATTAATTGTGGTGGATATGAAGATCTTCAAGAAGATTATTATTTGTGGATCAAACTTGTTGTACAAGGTTTATATGTGGCGAATTTGCCTGATATTTTAGTTTATGCGCGAGTAGGAAATGGCATGGTGAGTCGCCGCCGTGGGGTCAATCAAGCCAAAGCAGAATGGCGTTTGTTCAAATTAAAATATCGTTTGGGAATTCAAGGATTGTTATCTGGATTATTTACTTTTGTATTGCGTTTTGGTTCTCGTTTATTGCCAACCTCGTTATTGAAAAACCTTTATCAAACTTTTTTACGTAAATAGGAAATACGATGAAATTGAATATATTATTTAAAATTTCTGCATTATCCACCGCACTTTTTTTAGTTGGCTGTTCTAGTTCGCCTGATATTAAGCCAGTGGTCAATAGCACCAGTTATACTAAGCAAAGAACGCCAGAAAATTTTAATGATTATGTTCAATTTTTAAAAGGTAAAGCCGCCGCTGAAGGTGTGTCATTATCGGTATTGAATGCTCAAAATAATATTCTTTATATGCAAAAGGCAGTAGATTTAGATCGTGAACAAGCCGGTAAAATTCGTAAAGGAGATCCTAATTCACCTCCAGTGGCTAATCCTAATGGCACGAGCAATTATCTCAATAGAGTGCTAACTCAAAATAAAGTGAATGTCGCGGGTGAGCGTTATTGGGAAGTGCAAGCCCCATTGCAAAAAGCAAGCCAAAAATATGGTGTTCAACAGGAGTATTTGCTTGCGTTATGGGGAATGGAAAGTAGCTTCGGGCATTATCAAGGCAAATATGATGTACTTTCTGCAGTGGCAACCTTGGCTTTTGAAGGTCGTAGAGAAAAATTATTTACGAAAGAATTTATCTCAGCCATGAAAATGCTTGAAAAAGATCATATTCAACGTGAACGTATGTTAGGCTCGTGGGCGGGCGCTATGGGACAAACTCAGTTTATGCCAAGCACTTTCTTACGTTATGCGGCTGATGGAAATAATGATGGCGTAAAAGATATTTGGAAAAACCAGTTTGATACTTTTGCTTCTATTGCAAATTATTTGCATACAGTAGGATGGGATAACAGTTTGCCTTGGGGCGTAGAGGTGATGCTTACGCAACCTATTGATTTGAGTTATTCTGGTACAGAAAGTAATAAAGCTCGCTCTTTAAAAGACTGGCAAGCGATGGGGCTAATTTTAAAAAGCGCCAATCCACAGGAGCAAGCAAAATTAAGTACACTTGAAAATGCTCAGCTTTGGCTAGTTCGCCCTGATCGCGAAGCGGGCAGAGCATTTTTAGTTTCAAATAATTTCCGTACTATTTTGGATTGGAATAAATCTAATTATTTTGCGTTGAGTATCGGTATGTTTGCAGAACAAATTAAAGATAACCTTTTCAAAATATATTGAGAAAAATTAATTATTTTATATAAATAACTTATTAAATGGCTATTTTTTTAATTAATTCAATATGGCTTTTCATTAATTCATCAACTTCTTTCTTAGATTCAATGTCCAGTAACTGATAACATTTCATAATATATTCATCTATGTTATGTGCATAATTTAGCATTGTAGGGTACAGAGCTGGGATGTTTTCTTTAAAAAAACTTAATTCTTTATATATATCAACAAAATTCATAAATAAATTTTGTTGGTTAATGACGCTAACATACCTAGTTGTGGAATTTTCATTGTTTCTCCTATACATATAATATATTTTAGGATAGATTGAATATGTTTTAATATGTCTTACTAAATTAAAGCTCCACGGTATATCTTCATATGTACGTTTTTTAATAAAATAAAGATTATTATTTTTTATAATATCTTTTTTTATTATCTTTGTAACTGGGAAACCAAGATAGATTTCTTTATTTAATAAATATTGAAAATCCTCATGGAAATTTCCTTTCATATTTCTATACTCTGGACTATGGTAAAGAATTTTATCAGAATAAATAGAAGCTAAAGGAGTCATTATAATATCAGGATTAGATTCTTGATAAATCATTTCCAGGTCGGATAAGACTTTATCATTATTCCAATAATCATCACTATCTAAAAAAATAAGATATTTTCCTCTCGCTAGGTGTATTCCAATATTTCTAGCAACCGATTGACCTTCGTTAGGTTTGCTTATAAAAATAATATTGTTGTATTCTTTTTTATATCTATAACAAATATCTGCAGAGTCATCAGCTGAACCGTCGTCAACAAGAATCACTTCATAATCATCAAATTTTTGATTAACGACGGAATTAAGGCACTCATCTAAATATTTACTTGTATTATAAATGGGAATAATAATACTAAATAAAGGGTTTTCAGGCATTTTCTTGTATTTGGGTATATGCCCTAATAATTTTTCTGCTTGTGCAATATGACTAACACTATCAACTAAAGAAATAAAATCAGCAAAATAATCAGCTTTCCAATAAGGCTTTTCTTTTATGGTATATTCAAATAACCTTCTTGCGATACTTTTACGGATGAGATAAAGTGATGCACCAGAATTATTATAGTTTTCTTTATCTCCATAAACTAATGCATCAATAGTATCTTCCTCTTTAAATAAGCTTTCCTGATTATGTGTTGGAAAGTCGCGCTGTAATTTTATTATATTATAAGAAGAATATTTCTTTGCATATTCATTTGCTAATTCAATTGCATTTGGTACAAGCACAATATCTGCTTCAGCAATGAGAACCATATCATTATCATCGATTAATTGATTTTCTGAAATAGCTTTCCAACATTGAATATGCGACAATGTTTGAGTAATTTCCTTAGCTTCAGGCTCTCGATTAAAAATATCTCTAAATTTACTACTATTAAACAATAGTGAATTATCTGAATATAAATCTATAAGTGTTTGAGAAATGCTTTCTATTTCGATAAAGTCATTTTCATCAATAGATTTATAAAATTGTTCTAGCTTATTTTGATCTTTTTTATTAAATATTACATACTTTTTCATATTTTATTACTTTAAACCGATAAATTAAACAATCTGTAAACCAGCAAAAAACCATTGGATTCGGTGTTCTTCAACATTTAAATCTTGCGTGTTAAAACTGATAGTTTTACCTGCTCCTATAATATCTTTATAATAATAATTTTGTTTTGGTGTAAAAATAGCTCCATTATTAATATAGATTCGAGTACATTCGGGATAAGTTGCAATTCCACTATAAAGCCAATATAAAATTACTGGAGAATCCTGATTATTTATAAAAGAAATAGTACTTTCTCCTGAACATTCAACACATAGAGCACCTTTCCTAAAAAGGTCACCACTATCAAATTTTATTAAAAGATGTCCGTTGGCTTTTGCATAATTTAGTGATAATTTAGTTTGGCTTTCACTATTATTTGTTACTAAACTTTCTCTAATGATATTATAAAGTATATAATTTCCCGTTTGGAAGGCTTTTCCCCTCTCATAAAAATCATCAGGATAAAGCCCATTAAACGTAATTAATTTGTCTTCACGATGATTTCTTGTAATATGAAATCCCTCTACTTGCTCATTTTCTATTAGAAAAATATGTTGATGATTTTTTACAAGATGTTTGACTCCCCAAACAGGCGTACAATTATATTTAATGGGCAGTACACTTACTTTATTTTTATCATAGGAATAGAGATTAATTAATGATGTATCAATACCGTACCTCATATTAAAATATGAATTTGTATTTAACTGATATTGAACATACTCTTTATAATTTAAAAAAGCCTTTTTACTTCCTAAAACAACACCAACCTGCCATACATATCCATTTTTTTCCTCTAACACATCAATTTTTTTATTAAATTCATCAATTTTATCTTCTGAAATAACATCTGTTAGAAAGCTACAACGCCAAGCATCATAAGCACAATATAAATTATCTTGATGGATAATCTGATCAAAAACAGTTAGTGTTTGTGAGGGAAACCAAATATCAGCATCATAAAATGCAATTTGCTCATAAGCATATTTTTCTGCAATATCTGCAACAGAAATATGTCTATCTAAAAGCATTTCACTATAACAATGAGAAGGGGAGAAACAAAAAATATTATTTTTTTCTAAAACGGCCTTTTTCTCTAGAGAAAGACCGTAATCTAATACACCAATATCACCTTTTTTCTCGGTATAGAAATCTGTTTTTTGTAAACTTAATATAAAGGGTAAGAATTGCTCATACCAAATAGTATTATTGTTATCTAATGCTGTTAAAATAATTCTTTTCATTTATATTTACCTATTTAAACAACCGTTTTAATTCATTTTCATAAATAGCAAGGTTAATAGGATTGTATGGATGCAGCGAAGCTAAATAGTCATTTGCTCTAGCAACATATTCATCATGATGTTTATCATGATTTTCAATGACATCAATTAAAACTTTTGCACCATCAAAAGCATCAAATTGATCGTAATAATATCCTACACCTTTAGGTAAAAGTTTAGAATTATGAATAAATGGATAGCCTCCATAAAGAGCTTCATTGTAAGCATAATTTAAACCATTTTCCCACTGAGTACTTAAAACTATATCAGTATACTTAGATAAGAAATAAGCCATATGAAAACGCCCTTCTACTGAGATCTTTCCATTTTTTAATAAGTCTGTTCGTCCAATAAAGTCTCGGAAAGCAGGTCTATCTCTCTTATCATAAGTGTTACACATAAAAACATGTTCAATGAGTTCTGGTCTTTCTCTGAATGCTTGTTCTGCAATTAGGATATCTATAAAGCAATTTTTAAATATAGAAATGTTTGGCTCAAATGATGTGATTCGTCTTGTTTTTTTAGAATCATCTTTATTATTTATATAACCAAATGGTTGTGATAAATCTTTTATAGCTTTATCTAAGAATAATGGGGACCAAATAAAGGGAATTAAACGTGGTTCTGAACGTTGCATAATTGCAAAATAGGAAGAATTTGTATTCCACATTTGTGGTATAAACCAATGTGAATCAAACAGAGTACCATTAAAACTACTTGGTGATGGTTTATTATGTAAAAATGCCTCAACATCATAAATAAAATCATTTCCCATCTTATAGCAAACAATTTTTCCACTATTCTTTCGAATAATATCTGCGTGACGCTGTTCAATATATAAAGAACCTTCTACTAAAATATCTAGTTCATTAATCTTTTCATCAATTTGATTAAATTTTAGATTAAGATCTGATAGCATATTCCATTCTTTAGGATCACTTATATTTTCAGGTCCCCAACTTACAAATGTAACATCTTCAACACAATCCAATGCATTAAAAAGTTGGTATAAAAAAACCAAATTCTGATGAACACCATTTGACCATACATCTTTATTTTGATGTTCTAAGTTAAATGTAATGCCTATTTTATATTTTTTCATTTTTTTCTCACTTAAATAAATGTTTTAATTCTCTTTCATAAATAGCTAAATTTACTGGGTTGTAAGGGTCTAATGAATCTAAATAATCACTTGCTTTTTGCATATATTCATCATAATTTTTATCATGATTTTCTATCGCATAAATTAATTTTTTTGCACCATCAAAAGCATCAAATTGATCATAGTAATACCCAATGCCTTTTGGAAGCAGGGTAGAATTATGTACTAACGGATATCCTCCATAAAGTGCTTCATTATAAGCATAGTTCAATCCATTCTCCCATTGCGTGCTGAGGACAATATCCGTATAAATAGATAAGAAATCTGTCATTCTAAAGCGATTTTCTACGCTCATGACTCCATCTTTTACTAGCTCTGTTCTGCCAATAAAGTTATGGAAAGTATTATGTTCTCTTTTCTCATAGGTATTACACATATAGACGTGTTCAATCAGATCTGGTCTTTCTCTATATGCTTGCTCAGCAATTAAAATATCAATAAAACTATTTTTAAAAATAGAAATATTGGGTTCGAACGAGGATATTCTACGCTTATGGCTATGTTTATTTATATTACTTAAATAACCAAAAGATAAATCAGGACGTTGAGCAATTGCAGCTTGGCAAAATAAAGGTTCCCAAATAAAAGGAATTTTAACAGATGGACAATCATGCATAATTGAAAAATAAGCCGAATTCGTATTCATATTTTGTGGAATAATCCAATTAGCATCAATTTTTGCACCATTGAATTGATGTATAGGAGATTTATCATGTATGGTTGATTCTATATCATAGATATAATCATTTCCCATTTTATAAACAACCGTTTTTCCTCCTCTTTGATGAATTCGATTAGCATAATCAGGTTCAATAGTTAACGTACCTTCAATTAAGACATCCAAGTCATCAATAACATCATAAACATAAGCAAAAGATAAATTAAAATCATCAAGCATAAAACCTTTATCAGGTACAGTGATTTTATTCGGCCCATCACTCACTAAAACAACAGACTCAACACAATCTAAACTTTTTAATAATTTATAGAGAAATATGACATTCTGTCCTGCGCCATTTGCCCAAATATCTCTTATTTTCCCTTCTAAATTGAATGTAATACCGATCTTATACTTTCTCATTTTTTTACTCTTTTATTCAAATAAACGCTTTAATTCAAGTTCATAAACCGCTAAATTTATAGGGTTATGTGGGTGTAAGGAATCTAAATATTCATTTGCACGTTGAACATAAGCATCGTGATATTTATCATGATTTTCAATCACATCAATTAATACTCTTGCTCCTTCAAATGCATCAAATTGATTGTAATAATATCCTACGCCTTTAGGTAATAATTTAGAATTGTGAATAAACGGATAGCCTCCGTAAAGTGCATCATTGTAAGCATAATTTAGCCCATTTTCCCATTGAGTACTTAATACAATATCAGTATATTCTGATAAAAACAAAGGCATTGCAAATCGTTTTTCGACACTCATCACTCCATCTCGGACCAAATGTGTTCTTCCAATAAAATTGAAAAAAGTAGGGTGATCTTTAATGTCATATGTATTGCACATATAAACATGCTCAATAAGATCAGGTTTTTCTCTGTATGCTTGTTCCGCAATTAAAATATCAGTAAAACTATTTTTAAAAATAGATATATTAGGTTCAAAAGAAGATATTCGACGAGATTTTTTAGACTTATCTAAATTATTTATATAACCAAATGGTCGATCTAATTCAGCAATTCCTTTATCACAAAAAACTGAAGACCAAATAAACGGGATTTGTCGAGATGGACAACGATGCATAATTGAAAAGTACGCCGAATTAGTATTCATATTCTGTGGAATAATCCAATTCGCATCAAACTTAGTACCATTAAATATTCTTGTTGCTGATTTATTATGTATTACAGCTTCAATATCATAAATATAATCATTTCCCATTTTATAGCAGATTACCTTCCCATTATTTTTATGGAGGATATCAGCCTGAGCTGGCTCTATAGTTAAAGTGCCTTCAATCAAAAGATCTAAATCTTCGATAATATCATTAATATGTGAAAATTTAAGGTTTAAATTATCCAACATAAAATTTTTATCTGGAGTAGTAATGCCTTCTGGTCCCCAGCAAACAAAAGTTACGTTTTCTACAATATCTAAAGCTTCAAATAATTGATATAAAAAAACTAGATTTTGACTAACTCCATTAGACCAAATATCTCTAATTTGGCTTTCTAAATTAAACGTAATACCTACGTTGTATTTTTTAGACATATTTTATTCTCAATATTCATATAGTAAAAGAGCGGTTATTTTATCAAATAAATGACAAAAATACCGCTCTTTTTCAGTTAATCAACTAATTCAGATTAACTATTTAGTTATTACCATTGGTAACCAATACCAGCACCGAATGTGTAATCACGTTGGGTACTTGCTCCTGCACTCATCTTAATAATAACTCGGTTATTATCGCTTGCTCTAGAGTAACCTATTGCTACAGCACTTTGACCTTTATAGTTACCAGCGCCTACAGCAACCATATTTGCTCCAGGGATTGTAACTTGAGGAATATTCGCTACCGCTACCGCATTAGCAATACCGCTACGAAGTTTCTTATCAAGTTTACCAAGTTTATTATTGATACGATTTTCTACCGTATTGACTTGACCCACATTAGCCACATCAGTTGGGTTCACACCTGGCGCCACATTTGTTATACGGCGTTCATTACCTTGTGAACCTACAGACACAGTATTTGCTTCAGTTGCTGTAGAGCCTGTACCAATTGCTACAGAATTTTCAGCAGTTGCTTTCGCACCTTGACCAATTGCTGTTGCTCCTTTCGCAGTTGCTTCGGATCCTTGACCTATTGCAGTTGTATTTTCTGCGGTTGCTTTAGCTGAACCACCAATTGCAGTTGCATTTGAACCGCTAGAGTAGGTTGCTCCATTTCCGAGTTTGGTATTTTGACCACTCACTTCTAAGCCTGAGTTAGTAACAGCATTCGCGGCCGCAGTTGCTTTAGATTCCGCTGCTACGGCTTTGCTGTCTGCAGTTGACGCTGCAGTTGACGCTGCGACGGCTTTACTGTCAGCTGTAGATGCTGCAGTTGACGCTGCGACCGCTTTGCTGTCTGCAGTAGATGCGGCAGTAGAAGCTACAGTTGCTTTGCTATTAGCAGTAGATGCTGCTGTAGACGCTGCTACCGCTTTGCTATCCGCAGTAGATGCTGCAGTAGAAGCTACAGTTGCTTTGCTCTCTGCAGTAGATGCTAAGGTATTTAATTCTGTAGCAACATAGTAAAGTTGTGAACCGTTGATTGCATCGGTAGATGTTGCAGATATATTACCCGCTCCCACATTTTGGATTTGACGTTTAACTGCTGCACTACCAACAGAAACAACTCCACCAATATCTCCACTTGCTTTTGCTTTTTGGAAGTTAGATGAAATATCTTTACCGTTAATAGTTAAAGTAGAAATCTCATTAACTGCAGAGGTTGTGGATGAATCACCAATTGCCACATCTCCAGTTGCCGTATTGGCTGTTGCACCACGACCTAACGCTAATGTTCTGTCTAGTGCTGCATTGGCTCCTGCACCAACGGCTGTTGCGTTAACACCTGAAGCAGCAGAACCATGACCAACGCTTGTTGCATTTAGAGCAGATGCATTTACATCACCGCCAATTGCCACCGTCCAGTCTCCAGTCGCGTTTGCTTGATAACCTAGTGCTAGAGAAGCTAAATTTGTTGCATTTGCTCTTTGACCGAATGCAGCAGAACTTCCTCCTGCAGCATTTGCTCCTGCACCTATAGCAGCAGAACTTGAACCACTAGCATTTGCAGAACCAACTGTAATGGAATTAGCGCCAGAAGCATTACCATAAGAACCAACAGCTGTTGCACTTATTCCAGTAGCTGTAACGTTATAACCTAAAGCTGCAGTTGCACTTCCTGAAGTAACGGTGTTTTGACCGATAGAGATTGAACTTGCTCCAGATGCGTTTGCATTTTTACCAATAGCGGTTGCTGATGTAGAGGTGGCAATTGAACCTAAACCAATTACAACAGAATCTGTTGCCGCCCCTACAGTTTTCGCATCACGACCAATTACGGTTGCATTATTTGTATTGGCAGCTGCATTTTGACCAATTGCGATTGCTCCCGGATTATTGGCCGTTACAGTAGCCTCATCACCAATTGCGATTGAACTTGCTCCAGCGGCAGTTGCATTAGGGCCTAATGCAATAGAATTAGCACCTGTCGCATTAGCAGCAGCATTTAATGCCCCAAGGTTACCTGTTTTACTTGAATTGACATGTAGGTAGCTATTGCTCACTGCAGTTACTGCATTATTTGCTGCTGTTTTAGCATCATTTGCCACAGTATTTAATGCGGTTGCCACATAATAAAGTTGTGAGCCATTGATCGCATCGCTTGAAGTTTCGGTGATCGCACCTGCACCAACATTTTGGATTTGACGTTTAACCCTTGCGCTACCTACAGAAAGCACGCCATTGTTTGTTCCTTGAACAACGTTTTCAGCAACATTTTGACCATTTAAAGTAAATGAATTACCGGCATTTTGTGCTGCTGTTGCTGCATCTTGACCTAATGCAATGTCGCCTGCTGCGGTATTAGCCGTTGCATTATTACCTAATGCCAATGAACCTACTTGTCCAGCTGTAGTCGTATGACCAATCGCTGTTGCATTCACGGCTGTTGCATTAGCATTGTTACCCATTGCAACCGCGAAGTCTGCAGTAGCTCTTGAATCAGGACCGACTGCTGCCGTCCAAATTCCAGTGGCTTGTGCTTGGAAACCTACTGCGGTAGCTGCTTCTTTAGTTGCATTTGCATTGTTACCAAATGCAGAAGCTTTTGCTCCTGTCGCTTTTGCATCAGGACCTGCTGCAACAGACCAGTCTCCAGTTGATTGTGATCTATAACCTAAAGCCGTACCGGATACACCTGTTGCATTCGCTTCTTGTCCTAAAGCAACAGTACTATTACTTGTAGATTTTGCTAACTTACCGATCGCAACAGCACTTGCGCCACTAGCTGTCGAAGTTAAACCTACAGCAACTGAGTCAGTTCCGTTTGCAGTGGTGTCACGACCAATGGCTGTTGCATTGTTATTGGATGCATTTGCGTTTTGGCCAACGGCAAGACTGCCTTGAGCTGAAGTCGCTTTTGCTTCATCACCAATTGCGATGCCACTTGTAGAAGAAGCGGTTGCATTCGGACCAACTGCCACAGAGTTTGAACCCGTTGCACCACTCTCTGCATTGCCTTTATTGCCCGTTTTAGTTGATTTAACGTGAACGTAGTCAGTATCACCAATTTTAGTCGATAACCAATAAAGTTGCGCACCATTTACTGCATCAGTTGAAGTTGCTGACACATCACCCGCTGCAACATTTTTGATTTGGCGTCTTACTGTTGCGCTACCCACAGAAACTACACCGTTACTGGTGGTTTTAACCGAGTTAGCGTAACGTGCTGTTAAATTATCGCCTGTTACTGTCCAGTTTGATAAGTTCGTTGTTGCGCCTTCTGTGCTTGAGTCCGCACCTAATGCGACATCACTACTATTTGTTGCTTTTGCTCCCGAACCAATCGCGGTTGCTTTTTCAGCGGATGCAGTGATATCACTACCTACAGCAACGACATTTTTAGCTGTAACATTGATGTGTTGACCAACAGCCGTTGAGTTTGCAGTTTGGTCATTGCCGTTTCCTAACGTGATGTCAGAACCCAACGCCACAGCATAATGTCCTACATCGTCAGCTGATGTGATATTGCTACCCATTAATACGCTTTCTTTTGAGCCTTTCGCAGTAATATCTTGACCGACATAAACACTTTTTTTGTTGTCTACTGTTGCAGTGCTTGCTACGTTATCCTGATGATAAATTGATTCCTCGACCAAAGAATATATGGTCACCGTATCCGGTAATTCTCGAACCAACGGCAAAACCCGAATCGCCGGGTAAAAAACCACCGCCTGAAGCAGTTCGAGCTCGAACTTCAGCATTATGACCGATTACAGAACCACCAATTTCAGAATATACATTATTACCAATAGCAATTGGGGATGAGTTCGCAGTTACATTATTACCTATATAAATCCCTTCCGTTGATGGATTAGATACCACTATCTTATTACCAACGGTTGTTAAGTAACGGTTGTTATTTGTACCTGTATTACGGATACTGTTACGCGTACCAATAACTGTAGAAACATTACCCGCATGAAGTTCATTGCGTTCACCAAATACAGCAAACTCCATGCCTTTGGTAATATTATTTTCACGTCCCATTACCGTTGCAGCTGCAGGACTACCATAAGTCGCCGCATCATTGTTTGGATATAATTTATTATCACGCCCAACCACTACTGGCCAAGTTTTATCTGTAATACGCTCACCATATTGGTTATTCACCCCCCAAGTTGTTGAATAACCTTCACCGTAGGTGGAGCCTACAGTCGCTGCATTTGCAGGTAAAGAAACAGCACTTAATCCTAGAGCTAAGGATATTGCAGTCAATAATACGGATTTCTTAAAACCAACCGTACTCGCTATTTCAACACGATTATCTGCACTTGCCGTAGCTTTTCCTTGTGACTTAGCTAACTCAGATACAACTTCTAATCGTTGAGTTGTTTTATTCCAAATTATCTTAAAAATTTTGTTCATTAATTAGTTTCCTAAAATAATTGATAAAAAATAACAGCACACCATGTACTGTTATAGCTTACCTCTTAATTTCACGGAGAAATCAAAAAATAAGAACCCAATAATTCTAAAAGGGCGGTGCATTTTGCCACAAATTAGCCTATAAAAACACCATATTTTTGTAAAGTTATGTAAAGATTGGCGAGAGGGAGGGGGGGGGGAACTTTTTTGTTATAAGAGGAGACTATCCCGTAAGATAGTCTTTTATTTTAATGTCGGCACAAACTCTGAGAGCATTTTTATCTCTTCTTCACTCAATCTGCTTTTTACCATGTTGCCTGCACCTTGTATTTTTCCACTTTTACGATCGGAAAGTGCGGTGTAAATTTCCTCTGAATTTAGCGTATTGATAATTCTGGATTGTCCCAATGCGGGTTTTTCAGCAGATTTTCCATGGCAAGTGGCACAGGTTCGTTTATAAAAATTTTCAGCTTTTTCCATATTCACATTATTCACATTAGCCAATACAAGTTGGCTGGCAGTGAGTAAACTTAAAGAGAGTAGAGTAGTGTAAATTCTTTTCATGGGTTATCCTTTAAATAATTTAGTTAAATCGTCTTCGGGAATGGTGCCTTCATATTTAGCTTGAATGTTTCCTTCAGGGCTAATAACAAATGAAGTGGGCGTACCCATAAGCTGATAACGTTCTGCGGTAATTTTCATTTGATCTTTAATTACAGGCAAATGGAGCTCACGTTTCGCCACAACGGCTTTGGTGTCCATTTTATCGCCATCCACATTAATCGCAATGAGCGAAACTTTTCCAGGATTGTCTTCTGCGAGTTTTTCAAATTCTTTTAACTCTGCGATGCAACGTCCGCAAGTTTCAGACCAAAAAATAAGTAAGCGTGTGCCTTTCCAATTATCAAGGTTTGCAGGATTACCTTGAAGATCATAGGCGGCAATATCAGGTGCTTTTTGCCCTACTGAGGCAACTTCATCTTTACAAGAAACTGCGCCAAAAATAACCGCACTTATGGCAACTAATTTCAATAGTTTATTTGTTCGCATGATTTTCTTCCTTTACAAATTTTCCGTGATGTAAATAAATAACACGATCGGTGAGTTCACCTAACTCTGGATTATGCGTCACCATCACAATGGTGCGCCCTTGTTGATTGAGTTTTGTGAGCAAATCTAAAACTAAAGATTCATTTTGCTCATCTAAATTTCCCGTTGGTTCATCGGCAAAGATCACGGGCGGTTGATTCACTAACGCACGCGCAATGCAAACACGTTGTTGCTCGCCGCCTGAAAGTTGGCTAGGGCGGTGATCAATGCGATGGCCTAAGCCTACTTGTTCTAATACCGCTTTGGCGGAGGCTTCATCAATCACGCTGTGATAATGTTGTGCCAGCATAACGTTTTCAAGTGCGGTCAAATAAGGGATTAAATGGAATTGTTGAAATACCAAGCCGATTTTTTCTGCGCGGAAACGTTGGCGACCGACTTCATCTAATTGAGCAGCATCTACGCCATCTAAGATGACTTTACCTTCGCTAGCGGTATCTAAGCCCGTTAAAATATTCATCAGCGTGGTTTTGCCAGAGCCTGAAGCCCCCATAATCGCCACAAATTCCCCTTGTTTAATTTGAATATTAATGTCTTCCAGAGCGGTAACTTGCCCGAAGCGTTTATATAAATGTTGGGTTTCTATTACAAAATTGGTCATGGTTTTTCTCTTTTATTATCTAATTTCTTCATGAATTAAGACTGCCAAATCTCCCCCACCCCTCTTTGCTAAAGAGGGGAGTGGTTTTGTGGTTTAAATAAATTGCAGCAGGCTCATTTACTTTTATTATTCTCAACTAGCAAAGTTAAAGCTCAGAACTCAAAATTTCCTCAATTTCCCCCTCTTTAGCAAAGAGGGGTAGGGGAGATTTGGCAGAAGTAAAAACGAAGAAAATAATTTATAAGTGCTCCACTTTTACTCACCCTTCAACAACAAATGCCACTAATAACGAAAGTACAACCGTAATTGGTAGCATGGGTAATCGCATATCTAAATACGATTATTCCCTATATCCCCCTCTTTAACAAAGAGGGGTAGGGGAGATTTGGCAGAAGTAAAAACGAAGAACATAATTTATAAGCGTTTCAGTTTTACTCACCCTTCAACACATTCGCAACATTAATACTCAATGCTCGACGTGTTGGAATAATAACAGCCACAAATGCTACTAATAACGAAAGTACAACCGTAATTGGTAACACTGGTAATCGCATATCAATATAAGATTTGAATACAGTTATTCCCAATACTTGAGCTAATAAATACCCCAAGCCAAGTCCGATAATAATCGCACAAAACGCGATTATTAAAATTTCGGTGCTGATTTGGCGAATGATGTCAAATTTTTTTGCACCTAGTGATTTTTGTAAGGCAAATTCTTTGGAACGTTCGCCGACAATGGCAATTAAGGTGGTGTTCACACATAAGGTTGCAAGCACCAAAATCACAAGGGAAATTAAGCCCATTAAGCCTTTAATTTTTTCTAAAATTTGCCCTTCTGAAGCGGAAACTTTACGGATCGGGCGAGCGGTTAAATCGGGATATTGTTGCATGATTTTTTCGGCAAATTGATCCACTGTATTGGCGCCTTGCGCATTTTGCACATTGAGTAATGCGTTGTTTACTATGCCTTCTTTATCCAGCCAATTTTGTGCAAATTCAACATTTACAATAAGCATATTGTCAGTTGCATCACCGGCTTCTACAATTCCTTTAATGTTGAAACTATGTTTTTCTACGGCATTTTTAGACAGTTGTAGACTGTCTCCCACTTTCACATGTAATCGTTCAGCAAGGGTTTTCCCAATCATTGCATTGCGATCGTCAAAGTTTACGTTGATTGCTGATCCCGTAATTTGCCAGTAAGGGGCGAGGATTCGCATGGCATCAAAATTTACGCCCATCAGTACAATTTTTTCTAAATCACTGCGTGCGACGCCATAAAGATAAGGACTGGCAGCAGTGATAAAACCATCAGGTGATTTTTGTAAAATTGCGTTTAATTCTGCTTGATTCATCATTCCACCATCGGCTGAACCAATATAGAAATTTGCTCCGAAAGTACGCAGTTCTTGGCTCATTTTGGTGTTGATGTCGAAGTAAACCGCTGCCATTGCGGTGACGATACTTGCCCCCACTGTCAGTGCGGTGAAAATAATGAATACTCGTTGGAGGCGTAATCGCAATGCGCGGAAAATTAATCGCCAGAACATGCTTTGAGTTTTTGCGCTTTTATGCTCTGCCATAAAGTACCTCGACAGGGTAAAGTTTAGCGATTTTATGCGCTGGGAACCAAGTGCCAATCACAGCAATAAGAATGGAGAGTACGAGAACACAAGGTACGACGATCCAAGCGAAATCAAGAGGCGCACCGAATAATGCGGCACCGATAAATTTGGCTAATCCCCATCCTGCTAAACAGCCAAATATTCCGCCTACTAATGCACTTAATACTGCTTCACAGTAGAACAGTAAGGTAATTTGCCATTGATAAGCGCCTAGGGCTTTCATTAAGCCAATTTCTTTTGAGCGTTCGATAATGCCTGCGCTCATTAAGGAAGCGATACCCATTGCCGCAGCGATTAATGCCGCGAAAGTAACTACCGCCAATAAGAGTTGGATTTTACCAATGACGACACCTTCAGACGCGGCGACTTGCCAAATTGGGCGAACCATTGCGCCAGAAATTGCTTCTTCTAATTGATGGGAAATTGATGAAACATAAGCGGTGCAATACCAACGGTCGTAGGCTTCCGCATCTAAGGCATCAATATTGGCGCGCGCTTTACGGGAAAGATCGTTTTCTGGTACGGTGAGGGCTGATACGCGGACGGATTGCACTTTGCCTTCTAAACCCAGCAAATTTTGTACTGCACTTAGGGGCATAACAAGCTGATTATCTTCTGTTCCACCCGTACTTAAAATACCTTTAATTTCAACCGCACTTTGTTGGCTTTCGCCGTTATCGTTTGTGTAGCTTAAGCTAAGTTTATCGCCAATTTTCCAACCATTACTTTTGGCAAGTTGTTCGCCAGCAAGGGTTGGGACGATTTCGCCAAAGTCATTGTTTAGATCATCAACCCATTCCCCTTCTACTTTCCAATAAGGGCTAATGATTCGTTGTCCTGTGTGGTAATCCTCTTCATCTGGCACGGCAATATTATGATCAAAGAAGGTACCAAGAAGATTAATCGTTTTAGGTGCTGAAAGTGCGGTGGAATTTTGTGAAGATTTTGTCACTTGCACATTTGCTGAAAGCAACGGGGCAAAACCCACGATATTATTTCGCCAGAAAATATCTTTGATGTTGGGAAGTTCTTTTTCATCTAAAAAATCTTGGCTAGATAATGAAGCACTATGGCTGAGTTCATCAGGCAATGCCGTATTGCTGGCTGGCTCCACCAAAATATTGGCACCGTAAGATTTCAGTTCTTTCGCCATTTTGTCACCAATATCAATGGAAACTGCAAGCAGTGCAGAGACTAAGCCTGCAGCTAAGAAAATAGTGATAATGGCGAGCAATTTACGTTTGATACCAAATCGCCAAGATTGAAATAACATTCTAGCAAGCATTGTTATTCCCCTTTTGGATTTTCGTTTTTGTTAATGCCGAGATAGTTATCGGGATTATCGCGGAATAAATCGAGATTTTTTTCGTTCTCAAAGAAATAAGTATGCCCTTCGTGGCTATATTTATATTCAGTTTTAGTGTTTTTGAGTTTGGCGCCACTAATCGGATCTTGTACTTCAATTTCCACAATCGTACTGAATAGATTTAAACCATCTTCAAGGCTTTTACGAGAAATCACGATTTCATTTTCACTTTGTTGCCAATTTTCAAGAGGTACAGGGTTACAACCGCCTGGTTTACCGATAGATGGAATAAAGAGATGCACGCCACAACCAACGCAGACTACTTGATTACCTTGCATGACATAGCCTTGATCGCCACAGAGTAGGCAAGCATCGAATACTGCTGCCATACTGACTTTATTCGGTTGGCGATTGATAATGAAAAAGCGTACGGCTTTGCCATCATCAGCAATCCAAACAAAGCGGTGAAGTTTACCGTCTTTAAGTGGTTCTAGTGTTAAATGCACTTCATTTTTGTCATTAAGTTGTACAGGAACCGCTTCAGAAAGTTGTGGCGGTTGAGAGGCAACTTTTTCCCAATAAAGTTGGCTTGCTGCCACAAATAAAATACCGAATATGCCCCAGTAAATGGTGCGTTTTGATGTTTGCACGAAGGCTAATTTTTTACGTTTTTCAATAAGATCTTTTTCGGCTTTTGCTTCTCTTAAACGTTTTGAATGTGTTTGAATGGTAAAAATACACAAAATAACTGACATTAACGCAACACAAATGATATTGAGACAAGCGGAGATTTCCCCTGATTTTGCCACAAAACTTAACCGCACTTTGGTGAGTTCAATGAGCTGTAATTTCATTAAGGTAAGTAGCAGTTCTGCTACAAGCGGAAGAATTAAAGCGATAAAAAGTAAAAAGCTGAGTGCAAAAAGTGCGGTGGATTTACCTTGTGTTTTTTGTTGCTGTTTAAGTAAGAAATAGAGCCATGCACTTGAGGCTAAACTAAAGATTATGCCAAAAATGACCGCACTTATATTTAAAATAAAGTCAGTGTTGATGACATCTGTGTTGGTGAGGGCAGTGATGTTTGGATCTTTTGCCCAAGTTGCTCCCGCGATAAGCATTAATGCAAATTGCCAGAATGCGGCAAGGTTTGATGATTTGCTCCATTGGCTGATTGCAAAAAGTAAGAAGATAATTAAAAAGCCGATGGTTAGAATAAGGTTGGTGGTTTGTCCATTAGGAATATTGAGTCGTAGGACAACACCCAAAGCCAAGCCAATAAGGCTTAGCCAAATAAGCGTTTTAGGCGAAATGTTACCTTTTTTGATTGCCCAAGATGCACCGAGTAAAAGCGAAATTGGCAAAAGAGATTGCAGAACAAAAATGAAAAAATAAGTCATAGAAAGAGGATTTTTAAATGGTAGGGTGGGCTTTAGCCCACCGTTTTTTCATGTCTGATTGTTAATTGGTGGGCAGAAGCCCACCTTACAGCACTATTATTTTAAACCAGTAAATTTAAATTCATAATTTACATCAAATGGTTTCCACCAACGACCCACGCCAGTTTCTTCATCAGTGTGGCGGTGCATACCTGCTTTTGGTGGCGGATCGATATGGTAAGTTAATTTGTAGTTACCCACGCCCATCATTTTGATGTTTGCGCCATAGTGTGGGCCATCGCCAGCAACCATTGGCATGAAGGTACCTTCTTGTTTAGCACCAGTATCGGTATTGACTAAAGTATAGTTGATAGTTAAATAAGGCATCCATTCACCTTCACCAAAACCGTTTTTGTTACCTTTCACTGCGTGAATATCTGCTTCTAAGTGAATATCAGATTTTGCTGCAGGCAAGCCCATGCCGCGAGGTTCCATATCCACTGGTTTTAAGTAAACCGCTGCAATTTCCATGTCATTCATGGTAACCGCTTCACCGATTGGATATTCTTGGAATGCGTAAGCAGAAGTTGCTGCAAACATTCCTGCTAATAAACTTGCGCTAAGAAGTGCTTTTTTCATAGTTTCTCTCCTGAGATGAGTTTTGAGTTAATTTGAAACCGCTCTTTTGCTTTGATATTTCATAACAAACAAAGCAAAAATAGCAGCAAGAATTAAGATGGCTTGTGGCACAAGGGTTTCCACATAAGGATAAACACCTAACCACGAGATTTCTGGTACACCGTTAATTAATGTCGGTTCAAACAGTTTACCTTCAATAAGTTCAAGTACAGATTTGCCAGCGAACACAAATGCCATTAAATACATAAATGAACCGGTAAACATAAAGAATGGTTTTAATGGCAATTTAACCACGGTGTAACGCATCACAAAGTAACAAATCGCAAGTAAAATCACTCCGCAAATAAAGCCAGCAAAAAGATAGGCTAAACTGACCGCACTTTTCGCATCGCCAACTAGGGCATAATAGAACAATACGGTTTCTGCGCCTTCACGATATACCGCGAGGAAACTGGTAAGCCATAAGCCGAATAGCGAGCCTGCTGTTAATGCCGTTGATAGTTTGCCTTCGAGATAGCGTTTCCAGTTTTGTGCTTCGACTTTAGAAAGCAACCAGTAACTCATACTAAATAGCATAAAGACCGCGATAATCATTGTGAAACCTTCAAGCAATTCACGGTTTTGCCCTGAGTTTTCAAAAATAAGTTGAAAGATGAATGCGGTAACTACGCTTGCCCCTAACGCAATATAAACGGATTGGCGAATAACTGGCAATTTATCGTGATGATTGTTTTTAACCATATAAGCCACAATAGCGGCAACGATTAACAACGCTTCTAAGCCTTCACGTAAAATAATAAGCAAGCTATATAAGAACATAGACCAATCACTTTGTTCGCTACCTTGCAATATTTGAACGGCTTTCGCTAAGTTTTGGCTTAAACCTGCAGCTTGTTCTTGTAATTTGTCGCCATTTCCCGCTTTCATCAGGCTGACTAAACGAGTGAAATAACCTTCTAATTCTGCTTTAAAATTGCTATCGCGCGAGCCTACTTTGTTTTCCATGCCAGAACTTTCAAATACATCAAAGTAAGTGTCTTGTACTGCAAGCATGGCCTTTTTCGCATCGCCTTGTTCATAAAGTGCAATAGCTTGTTGAATGCGTTGGTTGATTTCAGTTGTAATTTTTGCCCAATCTTGATCTGCAACCTTATCTGAAGTTTGCGCTTGTGATTGTGTCGCTTGAGCGTTTTGCTCATCGCGAGTGGTTGGCAAATTAGGAAGTTGCTCTTCAATATCTTGCAAGAGTTGTGTGCTTTGGTAAGCAATTTCTGTCATTTGATCAGGCTGCTCACTCAAACGAATCAAATTATAGAATTGTTGATTGATCGCTGATGAAATTTCAGAAGAGCGGTTAGTTCTAACCGACATTTCCATTTCAGAATTTTTGTAGCCGTCGTATTGGGCTTGTTGGAATGATTTCTTAGCATTGGCAAAATCACCGTTTTCATAGGCGGTAATGGCTTGTGCAACGAGATCATCAATGGTTTTGAAACTTTGTTGCCAATAAGGCTTGATGGCTTGATTATCATAAACGCCGTGCTGACTATCAGCATTGAGTTGATGCCCTTCAACAAGAGAAGGTAAAACTTCTTGTAATTCATTTTTTAAACCGTTAATTTTGGCTTGAACCTCATTCATTGGTTTACCTTCGCCAATCATCTTGCGAATTTCACCAAAAGTGGCTTCCATTTGATAGCTTTTTTGCGCTGAAAAATTAATACGAATAGGACCTTCTAAATTTTCAAATACTTCAAAATAGGCCATTTGTACTTCGGTTTTGGCATCATCAATTTTGTTTTCTTTAAGAAGTTGTTCGGTGTGATTCAAGCGTTGAGTGATGTCATCTACCCATTTTTGATAGTTATCGGCAAAGGCTGTTTGAGAAAATAAAAATAGTAAAGATATGCTGATATAACGTAAAAGGTACGGCATAGAACTAATAACCTTATAAATGAAATCCATTCGTATTTGAAAGATATATCTAATGAGAAAAAATCTCAACAATAAATTTGAGTTTTTGCTACTTAGATCAAGTTTTATTTGAATATTTAAGATTTTTTAATGGCTGCATGTATAATGCAAGCGTTTTCCAATTGCCCTTTTAGGAGATTTTTATGACAGCACAAACTGGTATTTTGCTTGATGGTTGCAAAGCAGGCGTATTTTTAGAAGCAAATATCTCAGATTATTCTCAGATTCCAGCGGCGGCTCGCCAATTCCTTACTCGCTTAGAACAGCTTCAACAAACCTATCCCGATGCTCGTTTGGGGGCGGTAGTTGCTTTCGGCGATAAAGCTTGGAGAACCCTTGGAGGGCAGGACGCACCAGAACTTAAACCTTTTGTTACTTTAGGAAAAGGTGATTTAACTGCGCCAAGTACACAAACTGATCTTTTAGTGCATATTCAATCATTACGCCCTGATGTTAATTTTTCTGTGGCACAAGCTGCAGTGAATGCTTTTGCTCAAGCGATTGACGTTCAGCAAGAAATTCATGGTTTCCGTTGGGTGGAGGAACGAGATCTCACGGGTTTTATTGACGGAACTGAAAATCCAAAGGATGCACAACGAGCGGAAGTGGCATTAATTTCAAATGGTAATGATAAAGATGGGAGTTATGTGTTTACTCAACGTTATGAACATAATCTCGCTAAATGGGAAAAATTAAATACGGCAAAACAAGAAAATGTGTTCGGACGCACCAAAACGGATAGCGTAGAAATGGAAGATAAGGCCGATACTTCTCATGTTGGTCGTACAGATTTAAAAGAAAATGGCAAGGGTTTAAAAATCTTACGTCAAAGCTTACCTTATGGTACAGCGAGCGGTACGCACGGATTATTCTTTATTGCTTACTGCGCAACGCTTTATAACATTGAACAACAGTTGCTGAATATGTTTGGTGAAAAAGACGGAAAAACTGACCGCATTTTAGGTTTTACGAAGGCTGTAACGGGCGCTTATTATTACGCACCATCTATTGAGCAGTTGAATAAACTTTAATTTATGAGAAACCTAAATTAAAAAAATTTAGGTTTTTTTATGTTTCTTAACTTTTTCTTAAGATTTATTTGTTTTAATACACACATCCAAGCAATGGTGCTTGAAATTAACTGACTTAAAAAGGAAACGTTATGAAAAAATTTGCATTAGCAACAATCTTCGCATTAGCAACCACTTCAGCATTTGCTGGTTTTAATGGCAATAATAGTCAAGGTGGTTTTCAACAAGCAGCCCCTGCTGCAATTAGTGTAAAACAAGCTTTATCTGCAGCTGATAATTCAATGATTACTTTAGTAGGGAATATCACACAACAAATTGATAAGGATGAATTTTGGTTTACTGATGGAACAGGGCAAATCAAGATTGAAATTAAAAAACGCGTTTGGAATGGTTTAAACGTGGATTCAAAGGATAAAGTGAAAATTTATGGAAAATTGGATAATGAGGTATTTGAGAAAGCAGAACTTGATGTATTGCGTATCGAAAAAGCAGAATAATTATCTTTGAAGATAGCGAGCATTAGCTCGCTGTTTTTGTTTATAAAGTGCGGTCAATTTTTATGAGAATTTTATTGATAGAAGACGATAGTCTAATCGGCAATGGTTTACAGATTGGTTTAACTAAACTTGGTTTTATGGTGGATTGGTTTACGGATGGTAAAACAGGAATGGATGCCTTAACCTCTGCGCCTTATGATGCGGTGGTATTGGATTTGACATTGCCTAAACTTGATGGATTAGAGGTATTGCAACAATGGCGCTCCAAGCATCAAGATGTTCCCGTATTGATTTTGACTGCCCGTGATACCTTAGATGAACGTGTCAAAGGTTTACAAAGCGGTGCAGATGATTACCTTTGCAAGCCTTTTGCTTTGGCTGAAGTTGCGGCGCGCTTGCAAGCACTTATTCGTCGTCGTTATGGTCATCATCATTCGGTGATTGAGCACGCAGGCGTTAAACTCGATCCAAATCAGCGTTCTGTTTGGCTAAATAATCAACCTATTTCTTTAACAAGCCGTGAATACAAATTACTTGAATTATTTATGCTGAATAAAGATCGAGTACTGTCTCGCTCATCAATTGAAGAAAAATTATCAAGTTGGGATGAGGAAATTAGCAGCGGCGCATTGGATGTGCATATTTATAATTTACGCCAAAAATTGGGGAAACAATTTATTCGTACGGTACACGGTGTTGGGTATGCTTTGGGACAAATTGAAAAATGAAAAATAGAAGCCTTACATTGCGTCTTATTTCTGTGCTTTGTTTAACCGCACTTTTTGTTTGGCTTGGTTCTACGCTTGTTGCTTGGTGGCAAGTGCGCCACGATGTGAATAAAGTTTTTGATGCACAACAAGTTCTCTTTGCTGAACGGCTCGCAAATTCAGATTTAAGTACTATTTTGTTGGAATCTAGTACAACGCTAAATAAAAATTCACAGTCGGCATTAAAAAAAAGTTACGACGATGATGCCTTAGCCTTTGCTATTTTTTCTAAAACAGGGAAACTTTTATTCAGTGATGGACGAAATGGAAAAGATTTTATTTTTAATAATAAAACGGGTTTTCATAATTCTCATATTTATGATGATGACGATAACTGGCGAATTTTCTGGCGTACGGCAGCGAATGGGAAATTGATTATCGCAGTAGGGCAAGAGTTAGATTATCGTGAAGATTTAATTGAAGAAATGATCTTTGGGCAAATGTGGATTTGGTTTGCGAGTTTGCCTATTTTAATTATCGTTTTAGGATGGTTGATTTATAAAGAGTTGAGACCGATTAAACGTTTAAGTCAAGAAATACAAACGAGAAAATCTGGTGATGTATCATTGCTGAATCCAGAAGGTTTACCTGCTGAGATTTTACCCTTAGTAAAAAATTTAAATCAATTTTTTGACCGCACTTCGGCTATGCTACAACGCGAACGTCGTTTTACCTCTGATGCAGCCCATGAATTGCGTAGTCCATTGGCAGCACTGCGTATTCAAACTGAAGTTGCTCAACTGGCGGGTGATGATGTGGAATTACGAGAACAAGCACTTTTGCATTTAACACAAGGGATTGATCGTGCATCTCAGTTAATTGAGCAACTTTTGACCCTTTCAAAACTGGATAATTTACAAGAATTGGAAGAATTACAGTCTATTGATTGGGAAGGCATTATTCAATCGCTGATTGCTGAGCGTTATTTTGTGGCAGAAAAACGTAAAATTACCTTGGCTTTTGAGAAAGAATCTGAACCAAAGTCAAAACAAGGGCAACCAATTTTAGTTTCATTGATGCTTAGAAATTTATTAGATAATGCCATTAAATATTGTCCTGAAGACACAACCGTTTCAGTGAAAATCGCCTCTTCTCAGATTATTGTTGAAGATAATGGCGGTGGCGTTGAACCTGAAGATTTGAAAAAGCTTGGACAGCGTTTTTATCGTCCAGCTGGGCAAAATGAAAAGGGCAGTGGTTTAGGGCTTTCTATTGTTATGCGAATTGCGGAATTACATGGATTCAAAGTGCGGTTAGAAAATGTTATAAAAGAAGGGCAGCGAATTGGCTTAAGGGCACAAATATTTTTATAGATATTTCCTTTAAAAAAGAAAACCGAGCAAAAACTCGGTTTTTTCTTTTTTAGAATAGGTTGCTGATAAAAATGACTAAAATAATCACTGGCACAACGAATTTCACATAGTTAAACCAGATTTTAGTGAATGTTGAGTCAGGTGTTGGAGAAAGTTCTTTTTTCGCCTCATCTTTTAACACGAAACCAACGAAAATAGCACAACCAAGTGCGGTCAGCATAAAGAGAATATTTCCACTTGCATAATCATAGAAATCAAAAATGCTTTTGCCGAAAATGGTAACATCTTTCCATACATTATCCCCTAAAATTGCTGGAATATTACCCAAGATAAAAATCCCACCAAGGGTTAAGACAATCGCTTTGCCACGGCGCATTCTGAGCTTTTCTTGTAATGCCGTGATGATTACTTCATAAATTGTGATAGAAGTCGTTAGTGCGGCAATTAATAATAAGCCGAAGAAGATAATCGCAAAGAATTTACCTGCCCATAAGTGAGAAAATACGATAGGTAAACTTTGGAATACTAATGTTGGCCCTGCGTTTGGTTCAATTCCAAAAGTGAAAAGTGATGGGAAGATCATAAAGCCAGCAAGTACAGCAATAATTGTGTTGGTGAAACCTGTAATAACTGCAGTTTGTATTAAGTTTTCTTCTTTATTTAAGTAGCTTGAAAGGGTAATTAATACGCCAAAACCAAGACTCAATGCGAAGAATACTTGACCTAAAACGAAGATAAATAATTGTGGCGTAATTTTGCTGAAATCAGGTTTTAAATAGAATGTAATTCCTTCCATTGCGCCCGGTAATGTTACGTTACGAATTACCATTCCAATGAGGAAGATAAATAGTAATGGCATTAAATATTTTACTGAACGTTCAATCCCACCAATGATACCCTTTGCCAAGATAATGTAATTCACGACAACAAATAAGAAGGTGTACAACATAATTTCATAAGGGCTATTACCGATATGAAGATCGTAGAAATTTTTGGCAATGTCTTTTGTAATTGGGGTTGAAATGTCTAATGTACCGCTAATTAGGCTGATGATATAAGAAATAACCCAACCACCAAGCACCATATAATACGCCATAATGCCAAATGCGCCGAGTAAGCCCATATAACCTAATATTTTCCAATATTTAGAAATGCCTTTTCCTTTGTCGAGAATTTTATCGCCAAAGGCATCAATAGAGTTTACACGTAAGCGACGGCCGATCACGTTTTCAACGAGAATCATAGGAATACCGATTACGATCATTGCGATACAAAAGAGTAGAACGTAAGCACCGCCACCATTTTCCCCCACGAGATAAGGGAAACGCCAAGTTGCACCGAAACCGACAGTTGCGCCTGCGACCGTCATAACATAAGTGAGGCGGCTCGACCAAGTTTGTCGCTGTTTATTATTTGTTGTCATTTTTTATCCTATTTTTAATAAAAGTGCGGTAAATAATTAGGGTGTTTTACCGCAAAATTAAAACTCAACTTTTTCTTTATATTCACAAAGATCTTCAATAATGCATGAGCCACAACGAGGTTTACGTGCGATACAAGTGTAGCGCCCGTGTAAAATTAACCAATGGTGAACATCCACTTTAAATTCATCAGGTACGACTTTAAGCAGTTTTTCTTCCACTTTTACAACATCTTTACCTGGTGCAAAATTAGTTCGATTGCATACACGGAAAATATGGGTATCCACCGCAATGGTTGGATGACCAAATGCCGTATTTAGTACAACATTGGCTGTTTTTCTGCCCACACCTGCTAATGCTTCTAAGGCTTCACGATTTTCGGGCACTTCACCGTTGTGCTTTTCAATTAAATCGCGGCAGGTTTTGATAATATTTTCTGCTTTACTATTAAAAAGCCCGATAGTTTTTATATAGCTTTTTAAACCATCTAATCCCAAATCTAAAATCGCTTGAGGCGTATTTGCAACAGGGAATAGTTTTTCTGTCGCTTTATTCACGCCTTTATCGGTTGCTTGTGCCGATAGAATTACCGCAATTAATAATTCGAAGGGCGAATTATACTGTAATTCTGTAGTCGGGTGGGGATTTTGATCTCTTAATCGGGTTAATATTTCGATTCTTTTTAATTTATTCATCTTATTTATCAATTCGATTTTTTATTGCTAGGAGTAAGCCTAATCCTATAAATGCGCCTGGTGGCAGAATGAAAAGTAAAAAGCTACTGTCTGTATGGTAAATATGGAGCGTTAAAAATTTCGCTTGTTCGCCGAATAGATTTTCGATGCCATCAAAAACCGTACCTTGTCCAATGATTTCACGCAATGCGCCAAGTACTGTCAAGCTAAGCGCCATCCCTAATCCCATTGAAAACCCATCCCAAACGGAATGGAGTAAGCTGTTTTTTGAGGCGAATGCTTCTGCTCGACCAATCACAATACAGTTGGTAACGATGAGTGGAATAAAAATCCCAAGTGATTGATAAAGCGTATAAGTATAAGCATTCATTAAAAGTTGAACGACAGTTACTGTTGTCGCAATAATCATCACGTAGATTGGAATGCGGATTTCATTCGGAATATATTTACGGAAAAGTGAAATAACAGTATTTGTACAACTGAGCACAAGCATTGTCGCTAAACCTAAACCCAGTGCATTGGTGGCCGTGCTAGACACCGCTAAAAGCGGACAAAGCCCGAGAAGTTGGACAACCGCAGGATTATTTTTCCAAATTCCTTGAGCAAATATTTCTTTCCACATGGATTTTTGTTGATTTTCAACCGCACTTTCTGTTTGTTCTTCTTCAAGTGCGGTATTTTTTTCAGTTAAATCTGTCATATTATTTCACTTGTGTTGAAAGCTGTTGTAACAAGGCTTGATTATTTAGCATGATTAATGCTGAACGTTTAGTTTGATTCACCACTGCGCGAGGTGTAATGGTTGCACCAGAAAATTGATCAAATTTTCCACCATCTTTTTTTACTGCCCATTCGCTCAAATTATGCTCATTAATCGATTGATGAGTGAAATTTAAAATCCAGTTGGAAATACGGAGCTCAATTTTATCGCCTAAACCTGGGGTTTCATGGTGTTCAATGACTCGCACGCCTAGTACTTCACCTTTCGGATCTAATCCCACAAGCAAGCGAATATCACCAGAGTAACCATCCGGCGCAGTGGTTTCATAGGCATAGGCAGAAACATTTCCATCTTTTTTCGCAAAATAAATTTTCTGAATGCCCACCAAATTTTTATCTTGAGGAATGACCGCACTTTCTAGCAAATTATTATTGAAATAATCTTGTGGAATGACCTGTAAAAGCAATTCTCGTTGTTGTGCCGCCATCACCGCATCAATTTTATCTTTTGTTAGGAAAAAAATACCCGCAGAAATAGCTGTGCAGAGTAGGGCGACAAAGCCTAACAATATCCCGTAACGCGATGTGATTTTTACTGTGCCCATTATTTTTTTCCTTTTGTTGGATAACCAGATACTCGAGGACGTGTGTAATGATCGATAAGTGGAACGCAAATATTACTTAATAAAATTGCGAATGCTACACCATCTGGAAAGTTTCCGTGATAGCGAATGAGATAGACAAATAACCCCACTAATGCGCCAAAAATAATTTTTCCTCGTGGTGTAATAGAAGCTGTAACAGGATCAGTCGCAATAAAAAATGCGCCAAACATCATTGCACCACTCACGAGTTGGCTAATCGCACTTAAATGTGTGAAGCCAGTAAAAGCGGTCGCTGTGGCTAAACAGAAAAAGGTGACAAGCATCGCCACTGGAATTTGCCAGTGAATGACACGTTTTAAAATAAGGAAAATTCCGCCCGCTAAGAAAGCCACGTTGACTTGCCACCAGCCTTGAGCAAAGTCGGTTCCATTACCCATAAAAATCGGCAGTTTAATCAATTCATAAAAATCATTTAATTGAGTGTGACTTTTATAGAAGATCTTTGCGCTATCCAAAGGCGTTGCTTGGGTGATGCCATCTATGTTATGTGTGAGTTGTGAAAGCGTAAATCCATCAGTGGTTAAACTTGAAAATATTAATGAAAACGCATCTGAAAAAGTCGGTGGTTCCTGTAATAAATTAATTGGAGGCATCCAAGTTGTCATTTGTAACGGGAATGAAATTAGAAGAATTACATAGCCAATCATCGCTGGATTGAATGGATTTTGTCCTAAGCCACCATAAACCTGTTTACCTAATAAAACTGCACAAAGTGTTCCAATGATGATGATCCAATAAGGCGCATAAGGTGGAATAGCCATCGCCAAAATTAAAGCTGTCAGGGATACGCTGAAATCTGAAAGATAATTTAACGACTTTTTACCACGTAATTTTATTGCAATAAATTCCGCAATGATTGCTGTACCAATGGCTAATGCGGATTGAAGCACCACGCCAAACCCAAAATAATAAATTTGCGTCAAAAAAGCTGGCATCATTGCCAACATGACCCAAAGCATAATACGCGCTGTGAGTTTCCCCGAATGAGTATGAGGAGAGCTAACCATTTTAAACATTATTTTATTCCTGATTGTTTTCTAATGTTGCTTGTGTTTTTGCTAATTTTTTTGCTTTTGCTCGAGCAATCGCAGCGGCTACTGCCGCTTTTTTTGGAGCAAGTGCGGCTGAATTTTCGTCTGTTTTTTCTACCGCACTTTCTACGGTTTGACTTTTTGAGACTGATTCAGCGGTTCCATTTGTTTGTGCAAGTTTTTTCGATTTTGCGCGCGCAATCGCTGCAGCTACCGCCGCTTTTTTTGGATCGAGTGCGGTTAAATTTTCGTCTGTTTTTTCTAGCGCACTTTCTACGGTTTGAGTATTTGAGACTGATTCAGCGGTTTCATTTGCCTGTGCAAGTTTTTTTGCTTTTGCACGGGCAAGTGCGGCTGCGACCGCTGCTTTTTTCGCATCGGTTGGTTGAGTTTGTTGTTCTTGGTTTTCGACTTGAGATTCCGCTTGCTGACGAGCCAGACGACGAGCTTTACGTTGCGCCATTAAATCAGTGTTATCAGGTAAAACTTCCCCTTTTTCTGAGGTAATCGTTTTAACTTGTACTGATTCTATTTCATTGGATTTTTTCGCTTTCAAGCGTTCTAGCGCCGCTTTAACAGGATCTTCACCTTTGGTTTGCGCTAATTCTTCTCGACGTGCTTCTGCTGCACGTTGTGAACGTGCTTTACGCTCTTGTTCTTCTCGTTCCATTCGCGCTTGTTTCGCTTCAAAGCGAATTTTGGCTTCATCTGATTTTTTCTGTTTTTCTTTTATTTGCCAAATTTTTGCTTTTTCTTGGCGGAAATACTGAATCAGCGGAATATGGCTTGGGCATACGTAGGCGCAAATCCCGCACTCGATACAATCTTTGAGGGCGTATTCTTCCGATTTTTTGTGATCTTCACTACGCGCAAACCAGTAGAGTTGCTGTGGCATCAAGTTGACTGGGCAGGCATCAGAACAGCTAGAACAGCGAATACAAGCTTGTTCAGGCTCTGGTTCTGCATATTCAAAATAGTCTGGTGCAAGCAAACAGTTGACAATTTTGGTCACTGGTGCATTGAGATTGGAAAGTTCCAATCCCATCATGGGGCCACCCGCAAACACTGGATAACGTTCATCAAATTGATAACCCACGTGCGTCAATACTTGAGAAATTGGTGTACCAAGTCGAACCCAATAATTACCTTTTTCAGGAATTTTATCACCTGTAAGGGTGACGACACGTTCAATTAAAGGTTCGTCATTTATCACCGCTCTTTTAATTGCAAAGGCTGTACCAACATTATGCATCAGTACGCCAATACTAGAAGAACGCGCACCACTTGGCACTTCCATTCCTGTAAGCAAATAAATAAGCTGTTTTGCAGCACCCGAAGGATATTTTGTTGGAATCACTCGAATGCTAATGTCATTTGCTCCCTGTAGCGCTTTGCGAATTACCTCTATTGCTTCAGGTTTGTTGTCTTCAATGGCAATGACTACGTTTTCAGGTCGTAGGATATAACGCAAAATACGAATGCCTTCTATGATTTCATCAGCGCGTTCACGCATAAGACGATCATCACAAGTAATATAAGGCTCACATTCTGCACCATTGATAATTAAGAGTTTAACTTTTTTCTCTGCTGATTGAATTTTAGCGGCAGTCGGAAACACTGCACCGCCCAAGCCAGCTATACCAGCTTGATAGATTTTGTTAATGAGTTGTTCTGGCGAGAGTGTTAAAAAATCATCAATAGGATTACGTTCTAGCCATTGATCTAACCCATCTGCTTGCAAATGAATTGCAGCTTCATCAAGACCAGACGGATGTGCAGCGACATAAGGTTTAATCGATTTAATTGTGCCTGAAGTGGGCGCATGAACGGGTAGCATACGTAAGCCATCGCCTTGCGTTAAAGATTGACCTTTTAATACGTAATCGCCTTCCTTTACTAAAAGGTTACCTATTGTTCCTGCGTGCTGTTTAAGAGGAATGTAAAAATCCGTAACTAAAGGGTGATGACGTAATGGTTGTGAATTAGATTGTGATTTCATTTCAGGCGGATGAATGCCACCTTTGAAATCCCATAATTTACCGGAATTGAAACGAGATAATACGTCCGCCATTTATTCCCCCACAACCAATTTTTTCTCAGTGCCATTTACATTCATTACTGGAATGACTAATTTTGCATCAAACTTCCAATCCCAATTATCGATATTTTTTTTCACGGGAATCATTGAGATACAATCTGTTGGGCAGGGCGCAACGCAAAGTTCACAACCAGTACAGAGATCTGGAATGATCGTGTGCATGAATTTATTTGTACCAATAATGGCATCAACAGGACAGGCTTGGATACATTTCGTGCAGCCAATACACATATTTTCATCAATAAAAGCGACTTTCTCGATAGGTTCTTCTACTCCATCCATTGCTGGTACATCAACACCTAAAATCTCTGCAATTTTTACGATGGTAGGTTGACCACCAGGAATACATTTTGTGATGTCATCTCCATTGCAAATAGCTTCAGCGTATGGTTTGCAGCCTGGATAACCACATTGTCCACATTGGCTTTGTGGCAAGATAGAGTCTATTTTTTCCACAATGGGATCCGCTTCAACTTTGAGTTTAAGTGAAGCAAAGCCTAAAATCGCACCGAAAATTAAAGCGAGTAAAGTGATTACGATGAATAGAAGGGTCATTATTTATTTCTTTTTCCTGAAAAATACTGAGAGAACCCAATAAATAAAATCAAAATGGTAATAGCCATTAAAAGATAGAGCATTTTATTACTTCACTAGTCCTGTGAATCCCATAAAAGCAAGAGACATCAACCCAGCTGTAATAAGTGCGATAGATGAACCTTTGAAAGTTAAAGGTACATCAGCTGCGACAAGACGTTCACGGAGTGCAGCAAAAAGCACTAATACAAGTGCAAACCCAAGAGATGCACCAAAACCATAAACAACAGATTCCGTTAAATTATGAGCAAGATTTACATTTAATAATGCGACACCGAGAACTGCACAGTTTGTTGTTATCAAAGGCAAGAAAATTCCAAGTAAACGATATAGCGTTGGGCTAGTTTTATTTATCACCATTTCGGTAAATTGTACAACTACGGCAATAACCAAAATAAATACTAATGTGCGTAAAAAAGTAGCATTTAAGGGAACAAGAATATAATGATCAACTAAATATGCGCAAAGGGAGGCAACTGTTAATACAAACATGGTTGCTAACCCCATTCCCACTGCGGTTTCAATTTTTTTGGATACGCCCATAAAAGGACAAAGTCCTAAGAATTTCACCAATACAAAGTTGTTAATCAGCGCAGTACCGATAATTAATAAAATATAGTGTGTCATTGCTTTCTGCCTTGTGTATAAGTCGGCTATTATCCTCATTTATAGGCGCGATAACAATAGAAAATTTGGGGTAGGAGAAAGAGAAAATTTAGATTTTCACGTTTTGTTAGATATGAATAAAAAACGCAGCTAATCATTTAAACTATTAGCTGCGTAATATTTGAATAACGATACTCAACTTGACTTATGTGAGTAGAGTACTGCTTGATGTTCTACATCAATTATTTTTGATATAATTTTGCTGGCCCTTGAGTACCACCGTTAGATTTTCCACCTTCTTGTAGTTTTAATTCAGAACCAGAGGCAGTGATCTCAACACGACGATTAGGACGTAAACAATCTTTTAACGCTTGTCCATTAACACCCTCACAAGCTTTTACTTGAGGATTTTTACCATAGCCTACAGCAGTAATTAGAGAATTCACACCATCTTCAGATAAACGAGCTTTAACGGTATTTGCACGACGTTGAGATAGATCCAAGTTGTAAGTATCAGAGCCTAAACGATCTGTATAACCTGCAACTTTAACTTCTTTAGCACCAGTAGATTTTAATTGAGATGCTACGCTATCAATAACTTGTTTACCTTGTGCAGTTAAGGTGTCTTTATTGAAGTCAAATAAGAAATCACCGCTTAAATTGAATGCTGAATTACCGTTACAACCGTTTGGATACCAGAAAAAACTTTGTGCATTATGGTTTTTGTCAAATAATACTTTGTACTGGCAAACTTTATGGGTGCCGTTTTCACGATAATTGAATACATAATCCCATTCAGATACGCCATATAAACCTTCAGTAAAATGAGGATCACCGATTAATTGACGAATTTGATCTTTGTTCATACCATTTTCAATCATGCGTACGTTATCCCAATTTGGCCAACTACCGAATTGGCTACCATCGTGGTTGAAGGTCGCTGAATCAATTTTAGGCCATACTAATTGAGGTACTTGTTCACCATTTACGTCTTTATATTCTGGAGTGCCTGCGTCAGTCACTTTGCTTAAGTTGCCACAAGCAGCAAGAGTTGCGATAGCAACTGTTGATAATAAAATACGAGATAATTTCATTGGTTTTACCTTTTATTTGTTAGAAACCCTCAAAGGGCATAACTAAACTTTACGAATTAAACATAACAAAACTGTTAAAGTTTCGGGTGCATATACTAATGGCAAAAAATCGCCTTGTAAATAATAAAATCAGTAAATTAGCCTCTTTTTTGTAAAGGAATGTAAAGATATCTATTTTTAATGTATAAAATCATTTGCTCGCTTTGTAGTATAACGATGAACAATATTTACCGCACTTTCTTCAGCTTGATGACCTAATTTTTTGATCAAGGATTTTTTTAATCGATACTTCAGGCTTACTACATGTTTTTCATTCATTTTTTCTAAAATTAAATCATCACTGGTTGAAATTTCATCGACTAATTTCAAGTCGATTGCTTGTTGGCCAAACCAATGTTCCCCTGTGGCAATTTTATCAATATCTACACAAGGGCGATTCTGTGAGACAAATTGTTTGAATAATTGATGTGTTGCTTCCAACTCTTGTTGAAATTTTTGCTTACCTTTTTCGGTATTCTCACCTAATACAGTTACTGTGCGTTTAAACTCACCAGCTGTCATCACATCTACATCAACATCATATTTTTTCAATAAACGATGAACGTTTGGAATTTGTGCTACGACGCCAATAGAACCAATAATAGCAAAAGGCGCAGATACAATTTTATCTGCTACACAAGCCATCATATAACCTCCACTTGCCGCGACTTTATCTACAGCGATGGTTAATTTTATGCCTTTTTGTTTCAAACGAGACAACTGAGAGGCTGCAAAACCATAATCATGAACAATACCGCCTGGGCTTTCTAAACGTAGTAATACTTCGTCTTCTGGTGTTGCTACATTCAAGATTGCTGAAATTTCTTCGCGAAGTGCGGTAGTTTCTGACGCTGAAATATCTCCATGAAAATCTAAGACATACACACAGCTTTTCTTTTCGTCATCTAAGGTTTCACCTTTTTTTAATTTCTCTTTGCGTTTTTTTGCCTTTTGTTTTTCTGCTTTTTTCTCTGCCTTAGCTTGCTGTTTTAGCTCTTCTTCAGAAAGATAAAAATCACGCAAAACACGAACTTGATGATCAAATTCTTCAGATAAGTCTTTAATTTCTAATTCTCCTATTTTAGATTTGTTATGTTGACGATAAGAAATCACCAAACCAACAATAGCAAGAATGAGTAATAAAATTGTCAAAATTTCCAGAATAAAAATTCCATAGCCAGTTAAAATATCGTTTAACATTGTTACTCCTATTGATATTTTATAGATTACATTATGCTTGAGACTAGTCGTGACTAGTTTAGGCATCAACATGATAAAATATTGTGATTATTTGTGCTATTACAACAAAGATTTTTTAAACTAATTCTCACTTTTTTTATTTTCATTTCTGCTGATTTAGCATAGCATAAGGAAGAATTTCATTTTCATTTATAAAAAGGAGTAATTATGAAATTACGTGCTGTTGTATTAGGTCTTGCAACATTATGTGCTAGCACAGCCACTTTTGCTGGCATGGTTTCTACTTCATCTAACCTTGAGCTTTTAGCCATTGATGGTCAAAAGGCATCTAAATCTCTTGCGAAGGATGCTAAAACCTTTGCTGTGAATGACACCCAAAACCATCAGGTTGTTGTTCGTTTAAGTGAAATTATTGGTTCTGGATCTAGCCAAACCCTTTTTGAATCTAACCCAGTCATCGTGACATTCCAAGGCAATGCAGAGGATCTTGTTATTTCGGCGCCAGCTATTCGTGGTCGTTCAGAAGGTGATAAATTCAATGAAATGCCAAGTATTAGTGTGAAAACAAAATCAGGCAATACGCTTTCAGCAAAAGTGGATGTGTTAAAACAAGAAGGTTTATTCCCAAGTGCTAATGTAGTAAATGATCTTGCTGAATATAATGCGTCTGGTGCAACTGCATCTGTTGCTGCATTTGCTGCAACCACAGCTGCTAGCCCAATGGTCGCTACTCCAGCAAGTAATGCAAAAGTGAATAAAGGTAAAGTGGTTGTTCAAGGTGAAAACGTTGCAGAGCAACAGCTTCAATATTGGTTCCAACAAGCTGATAAAGAAACTCAAACACGTTTCTTAAATTGGGCAAAATCCCATAAATAATTACCGCACTTCATACAATAAAAAGTGAGCCTTGTTGCTCACTTTTCTATTTTGATAAGGATTTGAAATGAATATTCGGTTAAATGCCAAAGTAATCGCTGCGATTCCTGTTTTTATTGCCGTAAATATTGCGGCAGTGGGAATATGGGCTTTTGATATTTCTTCGCAATCAATGCCTTTGATTCTAGGGATCATTGCAGGTGGTTTGGTGGATTTGGATAACCGTTTAACTGGACGATTGAAAAACGTATTTTTCACGCTCATTGCCTTTTCTATTTCATCCTTTATTGTGCAGTTACATATCGGTAAGCCTATCCAATATATTGTGTTAATGACGGTACTGACATTCATTTTCACCATGATTGGCGCCGTGGGGCAGCGTTATAGCACGATTGCTTTTGGTTCATTAGTGGTTGCGCTTTATACCACATTGACTTATGTGCCTGAAGGAAATGTATGGTTTATTAACCCCTTAATGATTTTATGCGGTACCTTACTGTATAGCGTGGTCACTCTGATTGTTTACCTGTTTTTCCCAAATCGCCCCGTGCAAGAAAGTGTCGCTAAAGCGTTTTGTGCGTTGGGTGAATATTTAGATACTAAATCCTGTTTTTTTGATCCTGACGAAGTAGCAGAGATTGAAAAAAAACACCTCAATTTTGCAATGAAAAATGCGAATGTTGTCACGGCGTTTAATATTGTGCGTACCGCACTTTTTTACCGTATTAGAGGACAACATCGCCATCCTCGCACCCAGAGAATGTTACGTTACTATTTTGCTGCGCAAGACATTCATGAGCGCGCCAATTCTACGTATTTTGATTATCAACAAATAACGGAAAAACTAAAAAATACAGATTTGATTTTCCGTATTCAACGCTTGTTAGAGCTACAAGCACAATCCTGTAAAGAAATCACGGCGAGTTTGCGTGAAAATAAACCTTATCATTTTAATGAACGTGTCGAACGTGCACTTTTAGGTACGTTGCATTCCTTTGAACTATATAAAGCACAACATCTCAATGATCAAGATGAACTGATTGATATCCAAACTTTGTTAGATAATTTACAAAGCATCAATTGGCAACTTCGCCAGTTAGCACAAGAAACGACGGATACAGAACAATTAGCTCAAATTCATACGGAACAGATCAAGGGGTTAAAAAATATAAGTGCGGTGATTTTTAGCCATTTTACTTTTGAGTCACCGTTGTTCCGTCATGCGGTACGCTTATCTATTGTGGTATTTCTGTGCTGTGCAATTGTTGAATTTTTCCAATTTAATCTTGGTTATTGGATTTTATTGACCACTGTATTTGTGTGTCAGCCAAACTATTCAGCAACTAAAGTGCGTTTACGTCAGCGCATTATTGGCACGATATTAGGCGTAGTGGTGGGGTCTCTATTACCTTATTTAAATCCAACCTTAGAATTAAAACTGGGTCTTGTGGTGCTCACAAGTACGTTGTTTTTTTTCTTCCGCAGTAATAATTACAGTTTCTCGACCTTTTTCATCACACTACAAGTATTGCTGAGTTTTGACGTCATGGGATTCGATACGGCAGCCGCATTAATGCCTCGTTTACTCGATACTTTGCTTGGTGCCGCGATTTCATGGTTTGCAGTGTCTTACTTATGGCCAGATTGGAAATATTTGCAACTTGATAAAGTGAGCCATCAAGCATTGCGTAGTGATGCGGTGTATTTATTGCATATTATTAGTCAATTGCAATTTGGTAAAAGTGACGATCTTAAATATCGCATAGCACGTCGTAATGCGCATCAATATGCAGCCGCACTGAGTACAACACTTTCTAATATGAATAATGAGCCAGTGAAATATAAGGCATATTTACAAAAAGGCTTTGATTTACTCAAACTTAATTATTCTCTATTAAGCTATATTTCTGCCCTTGGTGCTTATCGCGACAGAATGAAAAATTTGCAACAGACCGCACAGTTTTTATCTGGTTTTTATCCCGTGGCAAAGAAAATTATCTATACCTTAGAACATATTGAAGAAATACCTGAAGCTATTTTTAACCAACAGCAAGAAAGTATCGAAACACATTTAAAAGAATTAGAAAAACAAGAGATGACCGCAGAAGAACGAGCCGTCTTTAGTTTACCTTATCAACAATTGAATTTGATTACACAACTCTTACCGCAGTTCTATGAGTATTTTAGGAAAGAGTCTTGTTAAAAGAATAAGCTATCAAAGCATAGGATCGTTATAAATATAAAAGTGCGGTTGATTTTTGAGAGATTTTAAAACACCTTGAAAATTAACCGCACTTTATTTTTTATTAAGCAATAACACTGACGAATGAGTTATTACTGTCCCATGTTTTTCACTGATTTTAGGAAACCTTGGGCGCTATCAAACACAGAAGATTTTCCCTGTGCCAGTAAAATCATATCGGACATTTCTCGGAAGGCACCTTTGCCGCCATTGGTAGAAAGTACATGATCAACAGCATTCTTCACATAAATAGGGGCATCGGCCACAGCAAAAGAAGTTCCACACGCTGCAAAGGCGGGGAGATCTACACTATCATCGCCAATATAAGCGGTTTGCTCGGCAGTGACGCCTGCTTGTTTCATGAGTTTAAAACAAGCGGTTTCTTTTTCAAGTTTGCCAAGAAAGTATAATTTAATACCAAGATCGGCAATGCGACGGCGTAAAATAGGGGAGTCGCGACCAGAAAGGATTGCCACTTGAATACCTGCATCCATCAGCATTTTTATGCCTAAACCATCGCGAACATGAAAGCTTTTGATTGCTTCACCATTGGCATCATAATGGAGTTGTCCATCAGTGAGTACGCCGTCTACATCAGTAATGACAAATTTAATATTTTCTAATTTTTGTTGCATTGGGATTCCTTAGCTTGAAAATTCCACTAAACCCACTACGTGATTTTCATCATTAACAACGACTAGCGAGTGAATTTTTTTCGCTTTCATAAAGTCTTCTGCTTTTGATAAAAATTCGTCTTGATGAATAGTTTTTGGTGAACTTGTCATAAAGTCTTTGGCTGTTTTATTCAGCGTTTCGGCACCATTGGCTGTAAGTGCGCGGCGAATATCGCCATCCGTGATAATGCCTTTAAGTTGCTCATTTTCCATCACTAAGGCAACGCCCATTCGCCCTTCATTCATGACTGTGAGGCAGTCAGTAAAATTGGTGGTGGGTAAAATTGTTGGTAGGCGAGTTTGCATTTGATCTTTCACTTTACATAATAAACGACGACCAAGACTGCCACCTGGATGGAATTTAGCAAAGTCAGCTGGTTGGAAATTGCGTGCCGTAATGAGCGATACGGCGAGCGCATCACCAAGCGCAAGCGTCACAAGTGCGGACGTTGTTGGCGCGAGATTATTTGGACACACTTCTCGCTCAACAGTAATATCTAGAACATAATCTGCATGGCGTGCGAGCGTAGAATTTTTGTTACTCGTCACGGCAATAATTTTATTACCGAAATTTTTTAAACTGGGAATCAGTTTATTGACATCATCAGTTTCACCGCTATAGGAAATTAACATCACGATATCTATTGGTTTCAACATACCTAAATCGCCGTGGAAGGCTTCCGTCGGATGTAAAAAGAAACTTGGTGTACCCGTAGAGGCAAAGGTAGCTACCATTTTTTTACCGATTAAACCAGATTTCCCTATCCCACCGATGACTAATCGTCCTTCGCAAGCAAGGATTAAATCGACGACTTGATTAAAATCTTCACCTAAACGTTGGCTGAGTTGTAAAAGTGCGTTGCTTTCTACGGAAAGGGAATCCTGTGCAATTTTTAGATAGTTCATTCTTCTTCCTAAAAGAGCGGTTGAAATTGGCGCTATTTTAGCGGAATCATAAAAAAATACGAATGAAAAATTCGATGCAAGCTAGGCATTATTGTTTATAAGATTGACGAGCAATCTCTAAAAATTGGGGATTTTATTGACCGCACTAATGATTGCCCCTATACTACGCGCCGAGTTGGTTAGACAATCGCTGGTTTATTGAAGCCCTTAACCGTATTTATACGACCTAGTGGGACAAGTAAACGAGAGGAAAGTCCGAGCTACACAGGGCAGAGTGCCGGATAACGTCCGGGCGGCGTGAGCCGACGACCAGTGCAACAGAGAGCAGACCGCCGTGTAAACGGTAAGGGTGAAAGGGTGTGGTAAGAGCGCACCGTGCCTCCGGTAACGGTTGGCAGCAGGGTAAACTCCACTCGTAGCAAGACCAAATAGGAATCCAATGAGTGGCCCGCTCAGGATTCGGGTAGGTTGCTTGAGCGGCAGAGTAATTTGTCGCCTAGAGGAATGATTGTCCACGACAGAACTCGGCTTATCGACCAACTCAAAATTTTTGTGGAAATGACCGCACTTTAGTTTGTTTTTCGGAATAGATTAAAGTGCGGTTATTTTTTTACGAATATTAAATTATTTTTCGTTTAATACACGTGGAAATAAAATATTATTTTCCAAATGAATATGGTGCATTAAATCATCAATAAATTCATTAATACCGCTATATAAGGCTTTCCAACTGAAACAAGCATCTGCTGGTGGCGTGCAGCTATTAGTAAGTGATTTGATCACTTCTACATCTTGCCCTGCTTCATCGTGTTCCATTTCCATTACACGAATTGGCATTGAGGCCATAGCATAATTCCCCATTTTGATCATTGGGAACAAAATTTGTTCTTCTTTCATCAAATGCTGACTAAGTTCAGCATAAATTTTTTCTAATTGTGCTGCTACGCCGATAGGGCAGTCATCACGATCACCATGTACATTTTCTACTTTCTCCGCCAATGTAATTAATTCTGGGAGTTGTTCACGGTGGCGATTATGAAAACGAGTAACAATGTGATCGATCATCTCTGCATAAGATGCTGAAGTCCAATCTTTATCATGATTTTCTGCTTTACTTTGTTGTAAATCAGTTAAACGTTTTTCAATTTCAGCAAGGTTAAGATTCTTTTGTTGTGCTGCGACTTCTAATAATACAGAACCGCCGCAGCAAAAATCTAAATCATATTCACGAAAAATTTTAGTTGCACCTGGAATTGAAACAGCGAGTTCGCTAAGTTTTTGTTGGGCAAAAGACATAAATCACTCCTATATTGATTAAGTAAAAATAAATCCGATAAAAATGGTAGGATATTTTTCTGATTATGAAAAGTAGAGAGATTTATTTATTGATTAAATTATGATTTAAATCAATAAAAATACCTCATAATAATCAGGTTAAAATTTATGGTTATTTACATAAATAGGATTAATTATCACTAATGAGCCTGCGTTAAATTCATTATGTATTTTTTTATATAATTGATTTTTAAGAATTTAGGAAAATACTGATTTTCATCAATATTATTGATTGTGTTTATGAAGTGAAATCTTTTAGAATGACGACAAATCAAATTTAACGCATAACTCCGAGCTTGTTTGGCCTAAGTTTCATAGAAATACGGCGACAAGCCAATAACGCCGTGTGTTATTCAGGGATACGCTGGAAACGGTTTATCCTCTCCGTATTTAGAAAGGTGTAAAATGCAATCCATTCCTATTAAAAACGTAGGAGAGTCTCGCTTAGTCGATCCTTTCCAACGCCAGTATTACTATCTACGACTGTCGATTACCGATCAGTGCAATTTCCGTTGTACCTATTGTTTACCTGATGGTTATCAACCCGAAGCTAACAAACCAAGTTTCTTAACTTTAAAAGAAATTACCCATCTTGCTCAAGCATTTGCTGAAATGGGTACAGAGAAAATCCGTTTAACGGGTGGCGAACCGACTTTACGCAAAGATTTTATTTCTATTGCTGAAAGCATTGCTAATATTGATGGAATCCGTCAATTAGCCGTCACGACAAATGGCTATCGCATGGCAAAAGATGTGGCTGATTGGAAGAAAGCAGGAATTACGTCTATTAACGTCAGTGTTGATAGCTTAGATCCGAAAATGTTCCATCAAATTACAGGTATCAATAAATTTGATGACGTGATGCGTGGTATCGATCGTGCATTTGAGGTGGGCTACAACAAAGTTAAAGTCAATTCAGTTTTGATGAAAAATTTGAATGACAAAGAGTTTGAGCAATTCCTTGTTTGGGTGAAAGATCGCCCAATTCAAATGCGTTTTATCGAACTCATGCAAACAGGTGAAATGGATAGCTTCTTTGATAAACACCATCTTTCTGGACAAGTCTTAGCCGATAAATTGCTGAAAAATGGTTGGGCATTACAGCATAAATCCCATACTGATGGCCCAGCTAAAGTCTTCACACATTCTGATTATGCTGGTGAAATTGGCTTAATCATGCCTTATGAGAAGAATTTCTGTGCAAGCTGTAATCGTCTCAGAGTGTCAGCGAAGGGTAAACTTCATCTCTGTTTATTCGGCGAAGAAGGCATTGAATTACGTGATTTATTACAATCGTATGAACAGCAAGATATTTTGCAAGCACGTATTTTTTCTGCATTGCAAGGCAAACGTGAACATCATTACTTGCATGTTGGCGATAGTGGCGTAAGAAACCATTTAGCTTCTATCGGTGGCTAAAAGAAAATAGGTGACTTTTACTGTTCACTTATTTTGCTTTCGTCACATATGTAAAACATTCAATATTTTAACCGTACTTTATTTTATTATGACTACATTTACGCATATCAATTCTCAAGGCGAAGCCAATATGGTGGATGTTTCTGCAAAAGCAGAGACCGTTCGCGAAGCTCGTGCTGAAGCCATTGTTACCATGTCAAAAGAAACCCTTTTCATGATAGTGGAAGGCAAACATCACAAAGGCGATGTATTTGCTACAGCACGTATTGCAGGTATTCAAGCGGCAAAACGCACTTGGGAACTTATCCCGCTTTGCCATCCGTTGTTACTTTCTAAAGTAGAAGTGAATTTAGAACCGTTACTTGAAACCAACCAAGTTCGCATTCAATCTCTTTGTAAATTAACCGGAAAAACCGGCGTAGAAATGGAAGCATTAACCGCTGCAAGCGTAGCAGCCTTAACCATTTACGATATGTGTAAAGCCGTACAAAAAGACATGGTAATTGAGCACGTTCGCCTGTTAGAAAAGAGCGGTGGAAAATCCGGTCATTTTATTGCGGAGGAAAAATAAGATGTTAAATGTTTTATTTTTTGCTCAAACTCGAGAATTAATTGGGGAAGATTCAATTCAGCTTGAAGGCGATTTTGCAACAGCGGAAGCGGTGCGTGAACATCTTGCTCAAAAAGGTGATAGATGGGCGTTAGCGTTAGAAAAAGGGAAGCTTTTAGTCGCCATCAATCAAACCTTGATGCCATTAGACAGTGTGGTCAAAAATGGGGATGAAATTGCGTTTTTCCCACCGGTAACAGGGGGCTAAATGGCTGATATTCAAATTTCAGTACAAGAACAACCTTTTGATCAAAATGTCGTTTACCAATGGCTTTCTGAGCAACATTCGGTTGGCGCAACGGTTATTTTCGTGGGTAAAGTTCGCGATCTTAATTTAGGCGATGAGGTATCCAGTTTATACTTAGAGCATTATCCCGCCATGACAGAAAAAGCCTTACGTGAAATTGTAGAACAGGCGAAAGCACGTTGGGATATCCAGCGAGTGTCAGTGATTCATCGTGTGGGACTTTTACATACTGGCGATGAAATTGTTTTAGTCGGCATCAGTTCTGCTCATCGTGGAGATGCCTACCATGCTAATGAATTTATTATGGACTTCTTAAAATCCAAAGCGCCGTTCTGGAAAAAAGAACAAACCCATCAAGGTGAACGTTGGATTGAAGCGAGAGATAGCGATAAAGAAGCGTTAGATAAGTGGTAAATAATAAAAATTTGTTGTTTTATATTATTGACATATTTAAAAGGAGCATCATAATGCCTGACAGCACAGCACAGCACAGCACAGCACAGCACAGCACAGCACAGCACAGCACAGCACAGCACAGCACAGCACAGCACAGCACAGCACAGCACAGCACAGCACAGCACAGCACAGCACAGCACTTGGATAACCTATCCATTAAATTAACGCAACTCAAATTACTTCTACCTGAAATTTTTTGCGAAGAGCAAATTGATTTTCAAAAATTCCAACAACTTTTTTCTGACCACATTACTTCCGAGCCCGAGCGTTATATGTTGAACTGGGCGGGAAAATCGGAAGCCTATCGCATATTACAAGCACAAACTTGCAAAACTCTTACACCGCAACCAGCGGAAAGTGTCAACTTTGATTCCACTGAAAATATTTTTATTGAAGGGGAAAATCTGGATGTGTTGAAAGTGTTACAAAAATCCTATTTCAATAGCATCAAAATGATTTATATCGATCCGCCTTATAACACAGGTAATGATTTTGTTTATAACGACAATTTCAAGCTGGATCTTAAAGATTACCAGGAACAAAGCGGCGAATTGGATGAGGAAGGCAACCTCAAACTGGCTTTCAAGAAAAACAGCAAGGAAAACGGGCACTTCCACAGCAAATGGCTAAATATGATGCTCCCCCGTTTGCATTTGGCAAAAAATTTACTGAAAGATGACGGTGTGATTTTTATTTCCATTGATGACAATGAGCAGGCTCAGTTGAAGTTGTTGTGTGATGAGGTATTTGGGGAGGAGAATTTTGTTGGGATTATAACGTGGATTAAGAAAACTAAACCTATTAATTCAGGTACTGCAAAATTCCAGTTACAGAAAAATATTGAATATGTTTTAGCATATAAGAAATCTGAAATTTCCTTTAAATTGCGAAAAACAGAGGAGCGAGCTTATGATAAAAATGGGAAGCTAGGATTATGCCGATATAAAGATATTTTAGACTCTGATATTGGAGCCAAAAAAAGAGATACTATGAAATTCCCTATTTTTAATATAGTTCCACCGGAAGGACAGCGTTGGAAAATAGGTGAAGATGAAATAAAGTCTCTTATACAAAAAGATAGAATAGAGATCATTGATGGAAAAATTAAAGTCGCTGTGTATCCAGAAGATGAAGATAATTTTGTATCAAAGCCATTTTGGTCTCATTTTTCTGATGTAGGTAGCGCAGAAGATGGAAAAAAAGAGTTAAATGAATTACTTGAAGCCCAAATTGGGTTTGATACAGTAAAGCCAGTTGATTTATTAAAAAATCTAATATTCTCGTCAACCGCTGAAAATGATGTGATTTTGGATTTCTTTGCTGGCTCTGGGACAACTTTGCAAGCTGTTATGGAGTTAAATAGCCAAGATACCATACATAATCGGAAATTTATCTGTGTGCAATTACCAGAACAAACAGATAAAGATTCAGATGCTTTCAAGTCTGGTTTTAGGACTATTTCTGAAATTACAAAAGAACGCATCCGTCGCGCCGGTAAAAAAATTGCTGAAAATCATCCTGATAAACAACTGGATATTGGTTTTAAAGTATTTAAGCTGACTGACAGCCACTTTAAACAATGGCAATCACCGTCGGCAGAAAATTTAGCACAGCAAATCGAATTGTTTGTGGATCCCGTGCGGAAAGAGGCAACGCCTGACGCCATGCTTTATGAAATTTTATTGCGCTTGGGCTTGAAATTAACGGCAAAAGTGCGGTCGAAAAATCAGGTGTTTTGGGTGAGTGATGAAGGCGGGCAACAGTTTGCCTTGTTGCTTGAAACCCTGAGTGCGGATTTATTGGATCAGGTGATTTCTGCCCAGCCCAAAAAAGTCGTGACGTTAGATTCGTTGTTTAATGGCGATGATGCCTTAAAGAAAAATGCCGAGTTGCAAATGAATGATGCAGGCATTGCCTTCTTTGTGCTTTAAGGAGGCAAAATGGAACTTCAATTTGAAACCTTGGATTACCAAATGCATGCGATTCAAGCGGCGGTGGATTTGTTCATCGGACAGCCTAATCAGCAAACGGAATTCGGTTTGAAAGCGCAGAATGATATGCGTTTCGTGGCGAATTTGCCGTTACAAATTAATGATGAACAGCTACAACAAAACTTGGCTAAGCAACAAAACAAGTTTAATTTTTACCGCACTTTTATTGAGGAACAGGGTAGAAATTTTACCGTAGAAATGGAAACCGGAACGGGGAAAACCTATGTTTACTTGCGCACGATTTTTGAATTGAATCGTCAATATGGTTGGCAGAAATTTGTGATTGTGGTGCCGAGTGTACCTATTCGTGAGGGCGTATTGCATACCTTGGAAACAACACGTAACCACTTTGCCACCTTGTTTGATAACCCGAGCGTAAATCCGAAATACGAATATAAGAGTAATCAACTTTCCCGCTTAAAAGCCTTTGCTACCGGCAATCATATTGAAATTTTGGTGATGAATATTGATGCCTTTGCTAAAGAAAGCAATGTGATTAATACACAAAATGAAAGTGGCGATGCGCCCATTCGTTATATTCAAAACGTCAATCCTATTGTGATTATTGATGAACCGCAGAATATGGAAACGGATATTCGCCGTCATGCTATTGCGACTCTCAATCCGTTATTCACTCTGCGCTATTCGGCGACCCATAAAAACGCCTATAACCCGATTTTTCGCCTCAATCCCGTGCAGGCGTACGAATTAGGCTTAGTGAAGCAAATCGAAGTGGACAGCGTATTGGCGGATAATGATGTGAATGGCGCTTATGTGGCGTTAAAAGAAATTAACGCCGGTGCGAAAAGTTGGTCGGCAAAAGTGGAAATCTTGGTAAATGATAAGTCGATGAAGAAGAAAGTCGTCACGGTTAAGCCGAATCAAGACTTATTTGATCTTTCCAGACAAAATGAAGTTTATCGCAGTGGTTATATTTTGGAAGGAATGAATGTTGAGGAACAACAGATTGAGTTTTCCGGCGGATTAAAAGTGACGAAAGGCGTTGATAATTCTCTCTTGAAAGACGACATTCAAAAAATGCAAATTCGTCGCACAATAGAAGAACATTTACGCAAGGAAAAAATCTTAAATCCGCTAGGTATAAAAGTGTTGTCGCTATTTTTTATTGATAAAGTAGCTAACTATCGTAATGATGGCAAATTTTATCAATGGTTTGAAGAGATTTATCGTCATTTAACCGATGAAGATCCTTCTGGCGTGCATGCTGGTTATTTTTCAGAAGATAAAAAAGGCGTATGGAAAGATACCAATGGTACAACACAGGCAGACAATAAGGCTTATAATTTAATTATGCGGGATAAAGAATCCTTGCTGTCCTTGGGTAATCCGTTGCGTTTTATTTTCTCTCACTCGGCTTTGCGTGAGGGGTGGGATAATCCGAATGTGTTCCAAATTTGTACGTTAAACGATACCCATTCGGAAATTAAAAAACGACAAGAAATTGGACGCGGATTGCGCTTGCCGGTGAACCGGTTTGGTGTAAGAAGTCATGAGCGGGATAAAAATATCCTGACAGTGATTGCCAATGAAAGCTATGAGGAATTTGCGACCAAATTACAACGGGAAATTGAAGAAGATTGCGGTGTGTCCTTTGATAAAGGACAAATTAAAAATAAGCTGGATCGAAAATATGTGCGTTATCGCAAAGATTTTAGCCAACACCCTGAATTTTCCGCGATTTGGGAACGTATTAAGCACCAAACGACTTATCGGGTCAATTTTTCACAGGATGATTTGATCGAAAGTGCGGTCAAAAATTTAGTCAAAATGCCACGTATTGATGAGGTGAAAATTCGACATGAAAAGGTCGCCTTTGCGATTAATGAAAAAGGTGTGACGACAGAATATCGTTCTTCCAATCAGGTAACCTCAAAAACTCACTGGGATATTCCCGATGTGTTGGGTGAATTACAGAAGAAAACCGGGCTAACCCGTCAAACCATTTGCCGTATTTTGCAAAAATCAGAACGATTGGCAGAGATTTATCATAATCCACAACGTTTTATTGATTTGGTTGCAGAAAAAATTAATGAAGCGTTAAGCCAAATTATGGCGGATGGTGTGGAATATCACCGCATTGCGGATCGTACCTATGAAATGACATTATTTAAGGATTTTGAGTTTTATCTTAATCAATACAGTTTTTCTGTGAGTAATCAATCAAAAACCATTTATGAGGGCTATATTGCCCTAGATTCCAACACGGAAAATACGTTTGCCCGCCATTGTGAAAGCAGTGAAGATGTCGAGTTTTATTTTAAGTTACCGAAAAATTTTAAAATTCCAACGCCATTGGGGAATTATAATCCCGACTGGGCAGTAGTATTTAAAGGGCAGAATAAAGTTTACTTTGTGGCGGAAACCAAAAATACCGCTAAGGGTATTCAGCGTGGTGTGGATGAAAGCAAGTTGGATCCTTCAGAACAAATGAAAATTGCTTATGCCAGAAAGAATTTTGAACATCTCCATAGAGATTACGATGATTTGGAATATAGGGTTGTGCAGAGCGTAGATGAATTAAGTGAAGCGGTCTGTTAAAATTAGACAGCCATTATTGGCTGTCTGATAGAGTTAATTACAGCACTTTCACAATACTTTCACATAAATAACGAATATTATCTTCTGTGATACCCGCTACATTGATACGACCAGAACGAACGGCGTAAATCGCAAATTCTTCTTTTAAGCGATCAACTTGTTCAGGTGATAAGCCGCTGAAAGAGAACATACCGTTTTGTCCCATAATAAAGCTGAAATCTTGTTCTGCACCATATTCTTTTAATAACTGAACAAATAAATGACGCATTTTTTTGATACGTTCACGCATTTCAGTTAATTCATTTTCCCATTCTTGACGGAGTTGAGGATCATTTAATACTGTTGCTACAGTTGCGCCGCCGTGAGATGCCGGGTTAGAGTAGAGAGTACGAATAATTGATTTCACCTGTGTTAAAGCGGTTGACGCAATTTCTGCATTTTCTGCTACAAGGGTAAAGGCACCTACACGCTCATTGTATAAACCAAAGTTTTTAGAGAATGAACTTGCCACTAATAATTCTTTATGATTTGCCGCGAAAGTACGTAAACCGTAAGCATCTTGGTCTAAGCCATTAGCTAAACCTTGATAAGCAAAGTCAAAGAGTGGCAACCAGCCGTTTTTCGCTGAAAGTGCGGCTAATTCTTGCCATTGTTCTGGGGTTGGGTCAATACCAGTTGGATTGTGGCAGCAACCGTGTAAAAGCACCACATCACCTTCACTTGCTTGGCTTAAATCTTCGAGTAAATGTTCCCAATCAAGGGCTTTACGTTCAGCATCATAATAACGATATTCACGAATCGTCATGCCCACAGCATTGAAAATTGCATTGTGATTTGGCCATGTTGGGGTGCTGATCCAAACATTTTGTGCTTTGGTTTGACGTTTAATAAATTCTGCCGCAATGCGTAATGCGCCTGTTCCGCCTAAACTTTGTACTGTTCTCGCACGATTAGATTTGATGACTTCAGAATCTTTACCGAAAAGGAGTTCTTTTGTTCGTTCGTTATAATCAGAAATACCATCGATAGTCAGATAATTCTTCGTTTTTTCCTTATCAAATAAGCGTTTTTCGGCTTCTTTTACCGCACGCATAATCGGGGTTGTGCCTTGCGCATCTTTATAAACGCCAATACCCAAGTTGATTTTATTTTCGCGAGTTTCGGATTTGAATGCTTCGCCTAAGCCTAAGATTGGATCGGCTGGTGCCGCTTTGATATGTTCAAACATAGCTTTTCCTTATGTATGTGTTGTGTGGTGGATAATTTTATACTTCAGCCGTTTTATTTTATCAAGAAAGATTTTTATAAAAATTAACCGCACTTTGATATTTTTAAATATTCATCAAAAAGTGCGGTCATTTTTTACATTATTTTAGTTTTTCAATCGTCCAATTTAATCCCGATTGATAATTTTCTGGTAACTCAGTGCGGAGTTTTTCTAATTGTTGAATAATGACTGTTTTATTAGGATGGGAAAGATTGATATGTCCGACTTTACGCCCAGCTCTGACTTCTTTACCGTACCAATGAAGTTGTGCAAACTGTGTATTAAGCCATTTTGGGTTATGGTTTGTGCCGATTAAATTCACCATCACACTAGGAGCGAAAGTTTGTAAGTCAGGCGTTGGCAAATCGAGTAGCGCACGTAAATGTAATTCAAATTGGCTAATCGAGCATCCTAGTTGTGTCCAATGCCCACTGTTATGTACGCGAGGCGCAAGTTCGTTAATTAGTAATTTGTTGCCTACAACAAAACATTCCATTGCCATCACACCAATATAGCCTAGCTTATCCATAATTTTGCTGAGCATTGTTTCAGCTTGCTTTTGTTGTGCAGATTGTTGAGGAAAAGCACTATCAACCACACTGTAACGCAAAATACCGTTTTGTTGCAGGTTATGCGTAACGGGATAAAAACGCTTTTCGCCATTTTTAAATCTTGCGCCTACAATAGAAACCTCATAATCGAAAGGAATAAATTTTTCTGCGATCACTTCACCAAATAAATCATCGGTGATGTCCGCTTTGTTTTCATCGCTGATAATCCATTGACCACGTCCATCATATCCGCCTGTTCTGCGTTTAACGACAACTTTCTCGCCAATGGTTTGGAAAATATCATTCCATTGTGTTTTATCTTTTAATAAACACCAAGACGAGGTAGAAAGATTCAGTTCATCAAGCAAGGATTTTTGAGTAAAACGATCGGCTAATAATCCAAATACATGTTGATTAACGAAGTTTTTATGATTACCGAGTAATTCAGTCAAAGGCGTTTTTTCCCAGCGTTCAATTTCCGCCGTGATGATTGCATTTTCAGGTAAGTCAAAAACTAGCGCATTGAAGGCTAAGGGTTCAACATAAATATCTAAAGGTGCGCCCGCGTAACGTAACATTCTGCCGAGTTGTCCGTTGCCGAGTACATAAACCGTTGGGTATAAGGTGGAGTTTTGCATAATATTTCTCGTTAAATTTACGAAAAAAACAACCGCATTTTAGAAGTGCGGTCAGAACTGAAGAAATTTTTATGTGCGTGGATCGGGATTGTCCAGTACAGCATGAGTTTGGCTTTCACGGAAAGACTGTAAGCGTGAAAGTAATTCTGTATCCCAACCTGCTAGAATTTGTGCGGCTAACAATCCGGCATTTGCCGCACCTGCAGGGCCAATAGCTAATGTTCCGACTGGAATCCCTTTTGGCATTTGCACAATTGAATAAAGGCTATCTACGCCACTTAACATAGAACTTTTTACTGGCACACCCAGCACTGGCACAAGTGTTTTCGCTGCGATCATGCCAGGTAAATGTGCCGCACCACCTGCACCAGCAATAATTACTTTGTAACCATTTTTTTGTGCATTTTCGGCAAATTCAAAAAGTTTATCAGGCGTACGATGAGCCGAGACGACTTCCACATGATAAGGTACTTTTAATTCATCTAAAATCTGAGTTGCCTCTTGCATGGTAGCCCAATCGCTTTTGGAACCCATCACAACGGCAATTTGTGCAGTTTTTGGCATGCTATTTTCTCAATTTTTTAATTAAAAACGTGGCGTAGAATAGCATATCTTACATACATCAAGCAAACGTTTGCTATCTTATTGGGTACTACCTAGTCTTATCTTATAATTATTTGATTTTTAAATTTTAGTAACTATACTTGATACCAAATTAATGGGCGATAGTTTATATGGGACGAACTGAAAAATTATTAGATAAGCTCGCACAATCAAAATCTACATTTAATTGGAATCCTGAAAATTATATTAAAGTCAGTGAAAGAATCATTAAAACAGGTAGGTATTCTATGAAGTTATTAAATTATAAAGGTTATGTTGGCACGATTGAGGCGGATTTAGAAAACAATATATTATTTGGCAAACTTGCTTACATTCGTGATTTAGTGACTTACGAAGCAGAGTCATTATCTGAGCTAGAAAAAGAATTTTGTCAATCTGTTGATTTATATTTACAAGATTGTTTGGAATTAGGTAAAGAACCGAATAAGCCTTTTAAAGGTGTATTTAATGTACGAATTGGCGAGGAATTGCATAGAGAAGCTACGATAATAGCAGGCGATCGTTCACTTAATGCTTTTGTGACGGAAGCGATTCAAGAAAAAATTTTTCGTGAAAAACCAAGTTTAAGATAACAAAACGTAACGATATCATATTCACATTTTCTTTCTTCAAAGTAGGGCAAATTATGTTAGCCAAAGCAAAATATAGAAAAGATTACAAACAACCAGATTTTACTGTCACAGACATTTATTTAGATTTTCAACTCGATCCAAAACATACTGAGGTGACGGCAACTACAAAATTCCAACGCTTAAATGATGAAGCGACTTCTTTACGTTTAGATGGGCATAGTTTCCAGTTTTCTTCTATTAAATTTAATGGTGAGCCATTTTCTGCCTATCAACAAGATGGCGAGAGTTTAACGCTCGATTTAAAAGGTAAAAGTGCGGAAGAATTTGAACTTGAAATTGTGACCTTCCTTGTACCAGCAGAAAACACTTCATTACAGGGGCTATATCAGTCTGGTGAAGGCATTTGTACGCAATGTGAGGCGGAAGGTTTTCGTCAAATCACTTATATGCTTGATCGTCCTGATGTGTTAGCGCGTTACACAACTAAAATTACGGCAGATAAAACCAAATATCCATTCTTACTTTCGAATGGTAACCGCATTGCAAGTGGTGAATTAGAAGATGGTCGCCATTGGGTGGAATGGAACGATCCATTCCCGAAACCAAGCTATTTATTCGCTTTAGTGGCAGGGGATTTTGATTTATTACAAGATAAATTTATTACTAAAAGTGGTCGTGAAGTGGCTTTAGAGCTTTATGTGGATCGCGGCAATCTTAACCGTGCAACTTGGGCAATGGAAAGTCTGAAAAAAGCGATGAAATGGGATGAAGATCGCTTTAATTTAGAATATGACTTAGATATTTACATGATTGTTGCCGTGGACTTCTTCAATATGGGCGCAATGGAAAATAAAGGGTTAAATATCTTTAACTCTAAATTTGTATTAGCCAATCCACAAACGGCAACAGATGAGGATTATCTTGCGATTGAAAGTGTGATTGCACACGAATATTTTCATAACTGGACAGGCAACCGTGTGACTTGCCGAGATTGGTTCCAACTAAGTTTGAAAGAAGGCTTAACGGTTTTCCGTGACCAAGAGTTTTCTTCAGATACGGGTTCGCGCGCAGTGAATCGCATTAATAATGTGAAATTTTTACGCACTGTGCAATTTGCCGAAGATTCAAGCCCAATGTCTCACCCAATTCGCCCTGAGAAAGTGATTGAAATGAATAACTTCTATACCGTTACTGTATATGAAAAAGGGGCGGAAGTGATTCGTATGTTGCACACTTTATTAGGTGAGCAAGGTTTCCAAAAAGGGATGCAACTTTATATTGCTGAAAATGATGGCAAAGCCGCAACCTGTGAAGATTTTGTTTCTGCCATGGAACGTGCAAATGACCTCGATTTAAACCAATTCCGCCGTTGGTATAGCCAATCGGGTACACCAGAATTATTGATTAGCGATGCTTATGACGAAAAAACGCATACTTATCGTTTAACAGTTTCACAATCCACACCGCCAACCGCCGATCAAATGGAAAAAGTGAATTTACATATTCCATTAAAAGTGGCGCTTTATGATGTGAATGGCACGAAACAAATGCTGCAATATAATGGCGAACTGTTGAGTGATGTATTAAATGTTACTGAAAAAGATCAAGTCTTTGAGTTTCATGGCATTTATGGTCGCCCAATTCCAGCATTGTTATGTGATTTCTCCGCGCCAGTCAAACTGGATTATGATTACAAAACTGAGCAGTTATTAGGCTTGCTGAAATTCGCAGATAATCAATTTATCCGTTGGGATGCGGCTCAGATGTTATTTGCGCAAGAATTACGTCGTAATGTTGTGCGTTTCCAACAAGGCGAGGCGTTAGAAATTTCGTCTGAAATGTTGACCGCACTTTCTCATGTTCTCAACCATTATGAGAAAGATATTGAATTGGCAACCTTAATTCTCACGCTGCCAAAAGAAATGGAATTTGCCGAAGGTTTCAAAACCATCGATCCTGATGGCATTTCAGCCGCAAGAGCATTTATGCAAGCGCAAATTGCCGAGACTTTAAAAGATGATTTCTTGCGTGTTTATACCCATATTCGTCTTGATGATTATCAAGTTATGCAACAAGACATCGCCTTACGTGCAATGCGTAATCTTTGCTTAACTTATTTGGCTTACACCAATTTGGGCAACAATCTAGTACAAAAACACTACAATAATGCGAATAATATGACAGATACATTGGCTGCATTAAGTGTTGCGACTAAAGCCGTATTACCTTGCAGAGATGCGTTGCTAGCTGATTTTGAACAAAAATGGCAACACGATGGATTAGTGATGGATAAATGGTTTGCATTACAAGCCACTCGCCCAGATGAAAATGTATTGGAAATTATTCAGTTATTAATGGATCACCCAAGTTTTAACTTTAATAATCCAAACCGTTTACGTGCATTAGTGGGTAGCTTTGCAAATCACAACTTAAAAGCATTCCATAACGTAAGCGGATCAGGCTATCGTTTCTTAACGGATGTGTTAATTCGTTTAAATGAAAGCAATCCGCAAGTGGCTGCGCGTTTAATCGAGCCATTAATTCGTTTTTCTCGCTTTGATACCCAACGCCAAACGCTGATGAAACGAGCTTTAGAACGCCTAAGCGTTGTAGAAAATCTTTCAAAAGATTTATTTGAAAAAATTGAGAAAGCGTTGCAGTAGGTGGAGTAAATGTGCGTAAAAGGGAAATGAGTTGGTTACATATTGTAACCAACTGAAAATCAAATCACCTAAAGCCAGATCTTTAAAATATGGTTAAAAGTGCGGTAAATTTTTCAATAGTTTTTGGGGCATTTAGTATGCCCCTTTGTTTTATATCTAGTTTTAATATTAATTTATTTCATACAAATCCTGAAAATAATAAGTTTGCATAATACACCAAGATGACGCATTCTATACCCGTACAGACGTTTAGCCGTCTAAATGATTAAGAAGATTACTTTAAAACGGGAGTTATTATGACAACATCACATATTTTAGGCTTTCCTCGTGTGGGTGCGAAACGTGAATTAAAATTTGCACAAGAACGTTATTGGCGTAAAGAATTAGCCGAGCAAGATTTATTAGATTTAGCGAAAGCGTTGCGTGAAAAAAACTGGAAACATCAAGCGGCTGCCAATGCGGATTTTGTGGCAGTGGGCGATTTCACGTTCTACGATCATATTTTAGATTTACAAGTGGCAACAGGGGCAATTCCTGCTCGTTTTGGTTTTGATAGCCAAAATTTAACCCTTGATCAATATTTCCAACTTGCACGCGGTAACAAAGATCAATTTGCGATTGAAATGACCAAATGGTTTGATACGAACTATCACTATCTCGTGCCAGAATTTCATAAAAATACACAATTCAAGGCAAATCCAGCTCATTACGTGAATCAAATTCGTGAAGCGAAAGCGTTAGGCTTAAACTTCAAACCAGTAATTGTTGGTCCATTAACATTCTTATGGTTGGGTAAAGAAAAAGGCGAAGCATTTAACCGTTTCGATTTGTTAAATCAATTAGTGCCTGTTTATGTTGAAATCTTAAATGCATTAGTGGCTGAAGGTGCGGAGTGGATTCAAATTGATGAACCTGCATTAGCATTAGATTTACCAGCAGAATGGGTTGAAGCCTATAAATCTGTGTATGCTGAATTAAGCAAAGTGAACGCAAAATTATTATTAGCCACTTATTTTGGTTCCGTTGCACAACACGCTGAGTTATTAAAAGCCTTACCTATTGCAGGCTTGCATTTAGATTTAGTGCGTGCGCCAGAACAACTTGCAGCCTTTGAAGATTACAGCAAAGTGTTATCAGCTGGCGTGATTGAAGGTCGTAATATCTGGCGTGCAAACTTAAACAAAGTGTTAGATGTATTAGAGCCATTAAAAGCAAAATTAGGCGAGCGTTTATGGATTGCACCAAGCTGTTCATTATTGCACACCCCATTTGATTTAGAAGTGGAAGTACAATTAAAAGAAAAAAATACCGCACTTTATAGCTGGTTATCTTTCACGCTACAAAAAGTGGAAGAATTAAATGTATTAAAACAAGCCTTAAATAATGGCAGAGCCTCTGTTCAAGCGGCATTAGATGCAAGCCAAGCGGCAGCAGATGCACGCGCAACCTCAAAAGAAATTCATCGTCCAGAAGTGGCAGAACGTTTAGCGAACTTGCCAAAAGGTGCGGATCAACGTAAATCACCATTTGCAGAACGTATCGTTAAGCAAAATGCGTGGTTAAATTTACCGCTTCTGCCAACTACAAACATTGGCTCATTCCCGCAAACGACTGAAATCCGTCATGCTCGTGCAAGTTTCAAAAAAGGCGAGTTATCTCTTGCAGATTACGAAGCGGCAATGAAAAAAGAGATCGAATATGTGGTACGTCGCCAAGAAGAATTAGATTTAGATGTGTTAGTTCACGGTGAAGCAGAACGTAACGACATGGTGGAATACTTTGGGGAATTATTAGATGGTTTCGCATTCACTAAATTTGGTTGGGTACAAAGTTACGGTTCACGTTGTGTGAAACCACCAGTAATTTACGGTGATGTGACTCGCCCAGAGCCAATGACAGTACGTTGGTCACAATATGCTCAAAGTTTAACTAATCGTGTAATGAAAGGAATGCTTACTGGTCCTGTAACTATTTTACAATGGTCATTCGTGCGTAACGATATTCCACGTTCAACCGTATGTAAACAAATCGGCGTAGCATTATCTGATGAAGTGTTAGATTTAGAAGCGGCAGGCATTAAAGTTATCCAAATCGATGAACCAGCAATTCGTGAAGGTTTGCCACTTAAACGTGCAGATTGGGATGCGTATTTACAATGGGCAGGCGAAGCATTCCGTTTAAGCTCAATGGGCGTGCAAGATGATACACAAATTCACACACATATGTGTTATTCCGAGTTTAACGACATCTTACCTGCGATTGCCGCATTAGATGCAGACGTGATTACCATTGAAACTTCACGTTCAGATATGGAGTTATTAGATGCCTTCGTAAAATTCAACTACCCGAATGACATCGGTCCAGGTGTGTATGATATCCACAGCCCTCGTGTACCAACCGCGGGTGAAATTGAACACTTATTACGCAAAGCATTAAATGTCATTCCAAAAGAACGCTTATGGGTAAACCCAGACTGCGGTTTAAAAACTCGCGGCTGGACAGAAACTATCGATCAATTAAAAGTGATGGTGGATGTGACCAAAAAATTACGTGCGGAATTAGCGTAAATTTTAAGTTTATTACTTAACTGTAACTTAAGGACTGAGGTTGTATTTTACAATTTCAGTCCTTTATATTTATGGTGAAACATAAAATATTATGTTATTGTTATTGTTATTGTTATTGTTATTGTTATTGTGTATAATCCGCGCTCATTTTTTAATGTAACTATCTCTAAAGAGGAACTTTATGAATAAAATTTTTAGAATTGTATGGAACGAAGCAGCTCAAGCTTGGGTCGCCGTATCTGAACTGACTAAAAAACACAAAAAACGTGCTTCTGTGACCGCCGTTGCAGCTACTCTTGTTGCTGGCATGCTTTCTCCTTTCGCGCAGGCGAGTAACACGGACTCGGATGTGGCTAAGAATCTTCAACCTTCTGAGTTGGGAACAGACTATTATTTTCGTGTTACGACTGCTAACACTGGTGAGCCAGATGATCTTGAACATTATGCTGGATGCCCCAATGGAAATGCAGATAGTGCGTGCCCAGATACAGAGATGAATATAGGCGTATTAGATAAAGATTCGGCCCCAACAGAAGATAATAGCGATAATTCTAGATTGGTTTTAGAAGGGAATAAAGGGATTAGACTTAAAAAAGCTGAAAATAAATCTCATAAAATCACCTTTGATGCGCCAGTTAAGGCTGCTGACGGTAGCGGTGCGATATCAATAGACCAGCCTGTGGAAGGTGATAACGCAGGTCATACAATTATTAAATCTGAAATCAAATCTGGTAGCCCGGATAAAATACAAGTGGAATCTGCAAATGGTGAAACCACAATTACATGGGTAGGTGGTGATACTGCTGGTGGTGGTGCTGGTGGTAGCACCCCTGTTGCTTCAGGAGATGGAATTTCAGTCTCTACGGATAATAAGGTTTCTGTTAATGCGAAAACTGACGGTGGTATCAAAGTTGATGGAGACGGTGTTTCTGTTAACGCGAAAACTGACGGTGGTATCAAAGTTGATGGAGACGGTGTTTCTGTTAACGCGAAAACTGACGGTGGTATCAAAGTTGATGGAGACGGTGTTTCTGTAAACGCGAAAACTGACGGTGGTATCAAAGTTGATGGAGACGGTGTTTCTGTAAACGCGAAAACTGACGGTGGTATCAAAGTTGATGGAGACGGTGTTTCTGTTAACGCGAAAACTGACGGTGGTATCAAAGTTGATGGAGATGGTGTTTCTGTTAACGCGAAAACTGACGGTGGTATTAAAGTTGATGGAGATGGTGTTTCTGTTAACGCGAAAACTGACGGTGGTATCAAAGTTGATGGAGATGGTGTTTCTGTAAACGCGAAAACCAATGGTGGTCTTACTGTTGATGGAAGCGGTGTATCTGTGAATACTGATGGTACAACAATCACTGTAGATACAGCGACAGGTAATGTTAAAGCGGTAACGGGTGGCTTTAAGCTCAATACAACGACAGGTGCTACAGAAGCTAATGATAATGATGGAAATAAACTTGCCACTGTTACTAATGTAGCCAATGCGATTAATGCGGCGAAAGTGAAAGTTGCCGCAGGCAATGGTGCGAAGGTTGATCATAATGAGGCGACTAACACTTATACGGTTTCAGCGAAAGTTGAGGGCAACAAAGGTTTAGAGAATAAAGCTGAAGGTTTGTCAGTAAAAGCTGGAGACGGGGTTGCAGTTAATGATAAAGGTGTTTCTGTAAACGCGAAAACTGACGGTGGTATCAAAGTTGATGGAGACGGTGTTTCTGTTAACGCGAAAACTGACGGTGGTATCAAAGTTGATGGAGACGGTGTTTCTGTTAACGCGAAAACCAATGGTGGTCTTACTGTTGATGGAAGCGGTGTATCTGTGAATACTGATGGTACAACAATCACTGTAGATACAGCGACAGGTAATGTTAAAGCGGTAACGGGTGGCTTTAAGCTCAATACAACGACAGGTGCTACAGAAGCGAATACTGGTGATGGAAATAAACTTGCCACTGTTACTAATGTAGCTAACGCGATTAATGCGGCGAAAGTGAAAGTTGAAGAAGGTAAGGGTGCGAAGGTTGAGCATAATGCGGCGACTAACACCTATACGGTTTCAGCGAAAGTTGAGGAGAACAAAGGTATCGTTGCGGGTGCAAATGGCTTATCTGTGCAAGGTGGAAACGGTGTAACCGTGAATGAAAACGGTGTATCTGTTAACGCGAAAGACAAAGGTGGTCTTACTGTGGGTACAGATGGTGTATCTGTAACAACTGATAACGCAACCATTACAGTAGATACAGCGACAGGTAATGTGAAAGCGGTAACGGGTGGCTTTACGACCAATGCAACGACAGGTGATACAGAAGCGAATACTGGTGATGGAAATAAACTTGCCACTGTTACTAATGTAGCTAACGCGATTAATGCGGCGAAAGTGAAAGTTGAAGAAGGTAAGGGTGCGAAGGTTGAGCATAATGCGGCGACTAACACCTATACGGTTTCAGCGAAAGTTGAGGAGAACAAAGGTATCGTTGCGGGTGCAAATGGCTTATCTGTGCAAGGTGGAAACGGTGTAACCGTGAATGAAAACGGTGTATCTGTTAACGCGAAAGACAAAGGTGGTCTTACTGTGGGTACAGATGGTGTATCTGTAACAACTGATAACGCAACCATTACAGTAGATACAGCGACAGGTAATGTGAAAGCGGTAACGGGTGGCTTTACGACCAATGCAACGACAGGTGATACAGAAGCGAATACTGGTGATGGAAATAAACTTGCCACTGTTACTAATGTAGCTAACGCGATTAATGCGGCGAAAGTGAAAGTTGAAGAAGGTAAGGGTGCGAAGGTTGAGCATAATGCGGCGACTAACACCTATACGGTTTCAGCGAAAGTTGAGGAGAACAAAGGTATCGTTGCGGGTGCAAATGGCTTATCTGTGCAAGGTGGAAACGGTGTAACCGTGAATGAAAACGGTGTATCTGTTAACGCGAAAGACAAAGGTGGTCTTACTGTGGGTACAGATGGTGTATCTGTAGATACAGATAACACAACGATTAATGTCACAGGTGGCAAAGTCTCAGCGGTAACGGGTACGATTACAGCGGGAGATAATGCAAGTGTTGTTGATGATGATAAAGGCAAGTTAGCGAAAGCAGGTGAAGTAGCGGCGGCGATTAATAAGGCGAAAACTAAAGTAGTTGCTGGTAGTGGCATAAAAGTCACATCTAGTGGCAATGAATATACTGTTTCTGCCGACTTACCGTTTACTAAAAAGGCAGATAAGTCAATTCGCTTAAATGAGGAAGGTGTAATCAGTAATGTAGCTGATGGGCTTGTTGCTAAAGACAGTAAAGATGCCGTGAATGGTGGTCAGTTACATGCTGTTGAAAGCCGTTTGAGTGGCAATATGGATAAGTTAAACCATCGAATTGATAAAGTGGGCAAACGTGCAGATGCTGGTACGGCAAGTGCAATTGCTACGGCAAACTTGCTCCAATCTTATCGTCCTGGTTTGTCAGCTGCTACTGCTGCAGTAGGTCAATATCGTGGTCAATCGGCGGTTGCTGTTGGTTATAGTCGCCTTTCTGATAATGGAAAATATGGGGTGAAATTCTCACTAGGTGCTAATACACAAGGTAATGTTGGTGCTGGTGCTGGTGTAGCATATTTCTGGTAATAACCTGATTTTCCTTTAACTTTTGAATGAAAGGTTGATATTAAAATGTGATGATTGCGTTGTGATCATCACATTTTTTATTATTTGCACATTATTCCTGTTCCTCGTAGAATACGAGTAATCTCACCTTTAAAGTGCGGTGAAAATTGACCGCACTTTCTTACAGTCAACTATCCCGAGAGATAAACGAGTATGTATCAATTATTCCGTCACGGCATTTTCCAAATGGATGCTGAAAAGGCTCATAATTTCACGATTCAATTCTTGAAATTAGCCGGTAATCCTTTATTTCAACCGATCTTAAAATCTCTTATTCATGCACCCAAAGGCTTTCCGAAAATGGTAATGGGAGTGAATTTCCCTAATCCCATAGGATTGGCGGCAGGAGCGGATAAAAACGGTGATGCGATTGACGGCTTTGGTGCATTGGGTTTCGGTTTTCTGGAAGTAGGAACTGTCACGCCCATTGCACAAGATGGGAACACAAAGCCACGTCAGTTTCGCTTGATTGAAGCTGAAGGCATTATTAACCGTAATGGCTTTAATAATAATGGTATTGACTATCTTATAGAAAATATGAAAAACGCACGTTATAAAGGCGTGATTGGCATTAATATTGGTAAGAATAAATTTACGCCTTTGGAACAAGGCAAAGATGATTATATTTTCTGTTTGAACAAAGCCTATAACTACGCAGGTTACATTACGGTGAATATTTCATCACCTAATACACCAGATTTACGTCAGTTACAATATGGTGACTATTTCGATGATTTATTGCGAGGCATCAAGGAACGTCAAGCTATTTTGGCAAACCAATACAATAAATATGTGCCGATTGCGGTAAAAATTGCACCAGATTTAACGGAAAGTGAATTAGTACAAATTGCGGATACGTTGGTTCGTCATAAAATGGATGGGGTTATTGCAACTAATACTACAATTTCTCGAGATACTGTGATGGGGATGAAAAATGCGGAACAGCAAGGCGGATTAAGTGGAAAGCCGTTGCAGCATAAAAGCACAGAGATTATTAAGCGATTACATCAAGAACTGAAAGGTCAGATTTCGATTATTGGTAGCGGCGGCATTGATGGTGTGCAAAATGCGCAAGAGAAAATTGAGGCTGGAGCCGAGTTGTTACAAGTTTATTCAGGATTGATTTATCACGGTCCAAAATTAGTAAAAGAATTAGTAAAAAGTATTAAATAATGACAAAAAAATATGACTTACATTGTCACAGCACGGCATCAGATGGGGTGTTGAGTCCAACCGAATTAGTGCATCGTGCTTATGCGCAAGGCGTGAATGTGTTGGCATTATGCGATCACGATACTATTGCAGGTATTGATGAAGCTGAGATTGCAGCGAAAGAAGTAGGCATTCAATTAATTACTGGAGTAGAAATCTCGACAAATTGGGAAGGGCGAGGGATCCATATTGTAGGATTAAACTTCGATAAAACTCACCCCAAAATGACCGCACTTTTGCAAAGCCAAAAAGCATTACGCGAAAAAAGAGCGGTGGAAATTGGCGATAAATTAGAAAAAGCAGGGATTCCTCATGCTTATGAAGGGGCTAAAGCTTTAGCTGATGGTGAAGTTACGCGTGCTCATTACGCACGTTATTTGGTGCAGATTGGTAAGGTATCTAATGATGGTCAAGCCTTTAAACGCTATTTAGGACAAGGAAAATCGGCATTTGTCAAAGCTGAATGGACAGATATTCCCACAGCGATTGAGACAATCCATGCCGCGGGCGGTATAGCTATTATTGCGCATCCATTACGTTATAACATGACGGGGAAATGGGTGCGTAAGCTGATAACCGATTTCAAGGCTTGGGGCGGTGATGGCATGGAAATGGCGGACTGTGGTCAGACAAAAGATCAACGTCAAATGCTTGCTCGTTGGGCAAAAGAATTTGAACTACTGGGATCCGTTGGTTCTGATTTTCATTTTCCTTGTGGTTGGATTGAGTTAGGAAAAAATTTAGATTTAGTTGATGGAATCATCCCAGTTTGGGAAAAATTTTAGCCCGATAGAGAATGTTCAAATAATAAATACCTGTTTCCTTGATAATAAAATTTATTTGGAAACAGGTATTTTTTATGGTTCAAAATATAAAAAACTAAATTTATCCTTCAGATTTTTTCTGATTATCTAATAAATAATGTGGTGGTAATTCAGGCATTGAATCTTGTTCATCAACGGATTCAATTTCAGGTTTGAGATAAAATTCAGTCGCTTCATGATTGCTTTTTGTTTTGCCTAATAATTGTGGCTGAAGTTTTACAAAAGTGCTATTCGGTGCAAGCCAGATGCCGATAAATGCTTGATTAAATTTAGCATCAAAATCATGTTCCAAAACAGTATCATTTAATACAAAGTAGCCTCTATCTGGTAAGGCAATATAGTTCAAGATATCGTTTGGTGAGAAATCAGGAAATGTGGATTGCATTTCTTTAAGCCAGCTTTGAGTATCGCCATCATTAAGTTTTAAGGTTTCGATTTCTTTAATAAGCGTAATCGCAAAATTTTTTCCTTCAATGGGTTTTTCATATTTGAAAGAGAGCATTAATGGGCGTTCATTTTCTTGATAAGTACCCGTTTCGGAAAATAAACCAATGGTATAAACATGGAACGGCCCCCAAGTGTATTCGGCATTTCCGATGGGTTGCCAATGAGCAAAAGGTGCGGCAGAAAAAAACGTTATCATTGCCACAAAAAGGGATTTCATTTTCATAATAAATTGCCGTGAGTAAAATTGTGCTGATTATAACAAACCGCATCAAAAAACAAATGAGAAACGAGTAAAAAGGCGAGTAATTTTACTCGCCTTTAATATTACTGATGTTAATTTGTACGGTGAATTATTTTAGGCTACCGACCATATCTTCTGGGCGAACCCATTTATCAAAATCTTCGGCAGAAACTAAACCTAAATTAATTGCTTCTTCACGTAATGTTGTGCCATTTTTGTGTGCAGTTTTTGCAATTTTAGCTGCGTTTTCATAGCCAATATGCGTATTAAGTGCGGTCACCAACATCAATGAATTTTCAAGTTGTTGTTTAATTCTTGGATAGTTTGGTTCAATACCCACTGCACAGTGTTCATCGAAAGATACGCAAGCATCACCCAATAATTGAGCAGATTGTAAGAAGTTTGCAATCATCACTGGGTTGAACACATTTAATTGGAAGTGACCTTGTGAACCTACAAATGCGATTGTGGTATCGTTACCAAATACTTGTGCGCAAACCATTGTCATCGCTTCGCATTGAGTTGGGTTTACTTTACCCGGCATAATTGAAGAACCAGGTTCATTTTCAGGAATTAAAATTTCGCCAATTCCCGAACGAGGGCCTGATGCTAATAGACGAATATCGTTCGCAATTTTAAATAAACTCATGGCTAATTGACGTAATGCACCGTGAGTTTCAACAATCGCATCATGAGCCGCTAATGCTTCAAATTTATTATCTGCAGTGACAAAGGGAAGTGCGGTGAATTTTGCAATGTAATCTGCCACTTTCACATCATAGCCTTTCGGCGTGTTCAAACCTGTACCAACTGCAGTTCCACCCAATGCTAATTGACTTAAATGCGGAAGGGTGTTTTTTAATGCTTTTAAGCCGAAATCTAATTGAGCAGCATAAGCTGAAAATTCTTGACCTAATGTGAGTGGCGTTGCATCCATTAAGTGAGTGCGGCCAATTTTTACTACGTTTTTGAAGGCTTCAGATTTTGCTGCAAAAGTTTTTTGTAAACGTTCAACACAAGGAATGGTGTGCTCAACTACTTTTTTATATGCAGCAATGTGCATTGCCGTTGGGAAAGTATCATTTGAAGATTGTGATTTGTTCACATCATCATTTGGGTGAATGATAGATTTTTCGCCTAATTTGCCACCGTTTAACACGTGAGCACGATTGGCAACTACTTCATTCACATTCATATTAGATTGTGTACCAGAACCAGTTTGCCAAATAACAAGTGGGAATTGATCATCTAATTTATTTGCTAAAATTTCGTCACAAGCCTGAGCAATTAAATCACGTTTTTCAAGAGGTAATACACCCAAATCATGATTAGCAAATGCGGCTGCTTTTTTCAAATAGCCAAAAGCCTCGATAATTTCATGTGGCATTGATGCGGCAGGGCCAATTTTAAAGTTATTGCGTGAACGTTCAGTTTGTGCAGCCCAGTATTTATCTGCTGGAACTTGAACTTCACCCATTGTGTCTTTTTCAATACGAAATGCCATTCTGTACTCCTATGAATTGAATGAAAATTAAAACGCAAGTGATTTTAACACTTCCGAGTTATGAGTGGAACGTAACAAAAACGTTAAAAATCAGTTTTGTGACATAGATCATAAAAGTGCGGTGGATTTTCACGCATTTGTAATAATGTATATTTAATTATTTATTTTTTAGGGTTTTTTCGTTAAAATTTCGCTCTTTTTATAGGGCAAGATTGAGAAAATAACGGGGCTAAAATGGCAAAAATTGCACAATTTTACATTCTTACGGAAGATTGTACTTTAACTGTCGAAGAAATTGCCTGTAATCTTGCTGCTTCAATATGGCGTTCAGGGAAAAAAGTATTAATTAGCTGTGAAAGTGAGGCTCAAGCGCTAGAGATTGATGAGCGTTTGTGGCAACGAGATCCTAATGAATTTGTTCCACATAATTTATCGGGGGAGGTCACACAATATCCTACACCGATTGAGATTTCATGGCTTGGGAAACGAAATTTACAACGCCGTGACGTGTTAATTAATTTGCAACAAGAAATTCCAGATTTTAGCCATAGTTTTACCCAAATTATTGATTTTGTGCCGAAAGATGATGCCTTAAAAACACAAGCCCGAGAACGTTATAAACAGTTAAGAGCGTTGGGATGGGCACTTTCCACCGAAAATATAGCATAACAGAATGGAGTAATTATGAAGAAAACCAAATTTTGCTTAAGTTTATTATTGGGAACAGCTGTATTGATGATTTCAGCTTGTGAGAAACAAGAAAATAAAGTTGAAGCTACACCTAAAGTTGAAGCCACACCTAAAGTTGAAGCCACACCTAAAGTTGAAGCCACACCTAAAGTTGAAGAAACTCAACAGGTCACAAAACAGGATGTTAAAAAGGAAGCTGCCCTTTTAGAAGAAAATAAAGAGAAAACTTCTGTTGTAGCTCAGAAATCTGAAGCGGTTGAACAAGAAAAAATGGTTGAAGCTGAAAAAACGGTAGAGATGACTACTCAACAAAAAATGCCAGAAGATCAGGTTTTATCTAAGGTATCAGCTCCAGCTAAAATAAAGCAGACGAATGATCCAAATATAGAAAAACGAAAAATATTACAAATACTAGAACAACAATATCAGCAAGTTCGTTGCACTAGCGAGGGAGAGAAACTCGGTTCTGAGAGTTTTTGCCATCAAGAAGAATATCGCTTATTAAATGAAATTGATAGTTTAAAGAAAGAATTGAGATAGTTTTTGTAAAAACTTTTTAAAACCCAACCGCACTTTAAGGATCAAAATGCAATCCAACGACATCACTTTTTACCAACGCTTTGAAGCCGATATTCTCGCCGGGCGTAAAACGATTACTATTCGAGATAAATCTGAAAGCTATTTTAAAGCGGATGATATCTTGCGTGTTGGGCGGTTTGAAGATAATCAATATTTCTGCACGATTGAAGTGTTAAGTGTTTCACCGATTACCCTTGATAAACTGACGGAACAACATGCCAAGCAGGAAAATATGGGATTGGATGAGCTGAAAGAGGTGATTCGGGGGATTTATCCGAGAGAATATATATTTTGGATAATAGAGTTTAGTCTGTATTTAGAAACTTTATAAATGATGATTATTGATAAATAATATTAAGGAAAATATATGATTATTAATTTTAATGATTTTAATGAACTAGATAGTACAGATGCTCCTCAAGCAGATGATTTACATAAGGTTTATACTGTTACATCTCTCATAGGCGAAGAACCTACTTTATCTCACGATGATCAATTATTGGCATCTAAGATGGGAATTGTTGATAGACAGGTTCGGTATTATAAAGCTGCAGCTAGAATTTTAGGATTCTTAGATTCTAAAGATTGCTTAACTAGAGCAGGTAGAGACCTGTTATCTTCCCAAGGCGATTTTATGGACACAATAGTGACAGCTTTCCAATATAGTAATATTGGTGTCTGTTGGTGCACTTATTATCAAGTGTCTTCAGTACTTGATGTTCCTCTTGAGATAACTGAAGTCATCAAATTTTTAAATTATGCCTTTGGTGCGAATTTATCTGATTCCACCAAAAAAAGAAGAGCTAAAACCCTAATAAAATGGGTTAATGAATATAGCCAACATATACGTACACGATAGGATACCTATGACACAAAAATTCGAAATGGCAGACCGTTTTAATCCGTCTGCGGTAGAACAAGCCCTTTATCAACATTGGGAAGAGAGCGGTTATTTTAAACCGTCGGAAAATGAAAATGCGCCGAGCTATTGCATTGCGATTCCGCCGCCGAACGTCACGGGTTCCTTACACATGGGACACGCTTTCCAACAAACCTTAATGGATACCTTAATCCGTTTTAACCGTATGGAAGGGCATAATACCTTATGGCAAGCGGGGACAGACCACGCGGGTATTGCAACCCAAATGGTGGTGGAGCGTAAAATTGCGGCTGAAGAAGGCAAAACTCGCCACGATTATGGACGTGAAGCGTTCATCAACAAAATTTGGGATTGGAAAGCCTATTCAGGCGGCACAATCAGCCAACAAATGCGCCGTTTAGGGAACTCAATAGACTGGGAACGTGAGCGTTTCACCATGGACGATGGTTTATCTAATGCAGTAAAAGAAGTGTTTGTTCGTTTGCACGAAGAAGGTTTGATTTACCGTGGTAAACGTTTGGTAAACTGGGATCCAAAACTTCACACCGCGATTTCCGATTTAGAAGTAGAAAACAAAGAGAGCAAAGGTTCCCTTTGGCATTTCCGTTATCCGTTAGCAAACGGTGCAAAAACGGCAGATGGTAAAGATTATTTAGTGGTGGCAACCACGCGTCCGGAAACCATGTTGGGCGATACGGCGGTGGCGGTTCATCCGGAAGATGAACGTTATCAATCTTTAATTGGTAAAACCGTGGTTCTGCCGTTGGCGAAGCGTGAAATTCCGATTATTGCGGATGAATATGTGGATCGCGAATTCGGTACTGGTGTGGTAAAAATTACCCCAGCTCATGACTTTAACGACTACGAAGTGGGTAAACGTCACAGCTTGCCGATGGTCAACGTGTTAACTTTAAATGCCGATATTCGTGATGAAGCGGAAATTATCGGCACAGACGGCAAACCACTTGCGGGTTATGAGGCGACTATTCCTGCGGATTACCGTGGTTTAGAGCGTTTCGCTGCACGTAAGAAAATCGTGGCAGATTTTGAAGCGCTAGGTTTATTAGATGAAATTAAACCGCACGATTTGAAAGTCCCTTATGGTGACCGTGGCGGCGTGCCGATTGAGCCGATGTTAACCGACCAATGGTATGTGAGCGTGAAACCGCTTGCTGATGTAGCGATTAAAGCGGTGGAAGACGGCGAAATCCAATTCGTGCCGAAACAATACGAAAACCTTTATTTCTCTTGGATGCGTGATATTCAAGATTGGTGTATCTCTCGCCAACTTTGGTGGGGACACCGTATTCCTGCGTGGTATGACGCAGAAGGCAATGTGTATGTCGCGCGCAATGAAGAAGAAGTGCGGTCAAAATACAACTTAGATTCTGCGGTTGAACTCAAGCAAGATGAAGACGTGTTAGACACGTGGTTCTCATCAGGCTTATGGACGTTCTCTACCTTAGGTTGGCCAGAGCAAACCAAAGAGCTCAAAATGTTCCACCCAACGGATGTTTTAATTACCGGCTTTGACATTATCTTCTTCTGGGTTGCTCGTATGATTATGTTTACGATGCACTTCGTGAAAGATGAAAACGGCAAACCACAGGTGCCATTCAAAACCGTGTACGTAACGGGCTTAATTCGTGATGAGCAAGGCCAAAAAATGTCGAAATCGAAAGGTAACGTACTTGACCCAATCGATATGATTGACGGTATCAGCCTTGAAGATTTACTTGAAAAACGTACTGGTAACATGATGCAGCCGCAATTAGCAGAAAAAATTGCTAAAGCGACTCGCAAAGAATTCGCAGAGGGCATTGCCGCTCACGGTACAGACGCATTACGTTTCACATTAGCGGCATTGGCTTCAAACGGTCGTGATATCAACTGGGATATGAAACGTTTAGAAGGCTACCGTAACTTCTGTAATAAATTATGGAATGCAAGCCGTTTCGTCTTAACGAATGAAAAATTAGATTTAAGCGAAGGCGAGATTGAATTCTCATTAGCCGATCGTTGGATTCAATCGGAATTCAATCGCACAGTGGAAACTTTCCGTAATTCATTAAGCCAATATCGTTTTGACCTTTGTGCCAATGCAATTTATGAATTCACTTGGAACCAATTCTGTGACTGGTATTTAGAATTGACTAAACCAGTATTTGCAAACGGTAATGCAGCACAAATTCGTGCGGCAAGCCAAACTTTGGTTCATGTGCTAGAAAAATTATTACGTTTAGCACATCCACTGATTCCATTTATTACCGAAGAAATTTGGCAAAAAGTGAAAGGTTTCGTCGGCATTACGGCTGACAGCATTATGTTACAACCTTTCCCACAAGTGGAAGAGAACGGCTTTGATCCAGAAGCAGAAGCTGAAATTGAGTGGTTAAAAGAAGTGATCGTTGCGGTGCGTAATATTCGTGCAGAAAGCAACATCGCACCAAGTAAAGGCTTAGATCTGTTATTCCGTAATTTAAGTGCAGAAAACGCAAAAATTCTCGAAAAACAGACCGCTCTTTTGAAAGCGATGGCGAAATTAGACAACGTTCAAGTATTAGCCGCAAACGAAACAGCACCACTTGCGGTAGCGAAACTCGTTGGCAATACTGAATTACTCGTGCCAATGGCTGGCTTTATCAATAAAGAAGCAGAGCTTGCGCGTTTAACTAAAGAGATTGAAAAATATCAAAACGAAGTTAAACGTATCGAAAACAAACTCAGCAACGAAGCTTTCGTGGCTAAAGCGCCAGAAGCAGTGATTGCAAAAGAACGCGAAAAACAAGCGGAATACCAATCCGGATTAGAAAAAATTCAAGAGCAATATAAGGCGATTGAGGCGCTTTAATTTTAATAATAAAAACGTCGGTTTAATCTGACGTTTTTATTTTTTTCTTTGTTTTGCTAAATATTTTCAGATAAACCAAAAAAATTGGGTATGGAATAACTCGATAGAAAGAGTATCTAATTATATATTGGAAAGGAGAAAAGGATTTTATTTTCTATATTAAGGTTTTTAATTAATGAATATTGTATTTGTACTAGATAAAAATTATTCTAGTTATTTAGAGGTGGCTCTGAAGTCAGTGCACTATCACCATCATAATGTAAATATTTATATTATTCATGATGGTATTTCAAGAGCTGAATTGACGAGAGTCGGGCAGTATTTAGCTCATCGAGGTAATTCTCTGTATGACTTGTATATTGAAGATGTTAATAAGTTAATTGTATTTCCAACAGTAGGATCTCCAGATCATATTGGGGCGTTTTCTTTAGTTCGATTGTTTGTTCATCGTTTACTCCCAGAAAATCTAGATAAAGTTATTTATTTAGATGTAGATGTAATTATTAATAAGCCAATAGATGAACTTTGGAATATTGACATAGATAATTATTTATTGGGAGCTGTTACTGATTATGGTATGGAATTCCATTGGTTCCATAAGTATTTTGATAAACAACAGTATATTAATTCTGGTGTGATGCTAATTAATTTAAATAAATGGCGTGAATTAAATGTTGATAAATATTTTATTGATGGCGCATTAAAATATGGTAAGAAATTTGAATATGGTGATCAAGATACAATTAACTTTAGCTTAAGTAAGGAATTAATTAAACTATTGCCTCTTAAATTTAATTTTCAAGTGGGTTTGTTAGAAGATAGATTGAGAGAGGCTAATATAGATTTAAGTCCTCATTTTACTTTTGTGCCAAATATTATTCATTATACTGGAAAGTTTAAACCTTGGTTAAACGAAGATCATGAAGACTTTCCCAAATTTTATAAAGATAATTATATTTTTTATCAGAATTTAGATTGGAATAGCATATAAATAAAATAGTCGTTCAATTAGAACGACTATTTTACTATTTTTGATTTAATCCTAAAAAATCCCCAACTTCGTGCTCTAGTTGACTCATAGCGAGTAGGGCTTCTTGAGTTTTCTTGGCTTCATCTTCATCAATAACACTCATTGCAAAGCCTACATGAACGAGCACCCATTTGCCAAGTAAATCGGCTGGATCTCCAGTGCAGACCAGTGAAATATTCACATCACGTTGTACGCCACATACATCCACGGTGGCAAGTTGAAGAGCGCTTTCGCCAATCTTAATAATTTGGCCTGGAACACCTAAACACATAATACATTCACTCCTATTGAAATTTGTGCTTATTTTACTATCGCGCGGAATAAGTTACGTCGATCTGGATCAAAAGTTGTTGCTTTTGTTGGCATTGATAAAATCATTCTGAGGCAATCTTGTGCGAGTTGAACAGCTTGAGTATTTGTCATGGCAGGATCAATCGGAGAATGAAGGGAGCAACTAAGATATTGTGGAATATTTTCTAAACTACTCACTGTGAAAGTGAAGGTTTTATAGGGCAGTTGTACTGAAAGTTTATCGCCAATTTCACGCAATTCCCATTCTTGATCTTTGCCTGGTAAAATGACAATGCTCAACATCCAAGGTGTCACAACTGTACCTATCCATTGGTTTTCAAAAAGTACAAATTTAGGACAATAGCAGTCGATACCTTTTCGATAGAAAGGAAGATCTTTCATTTCTTCTGCAACTTTTCGCATTTCGTTTTGGAAGATTGAAGATGGCTCTTCGGAGAAGCCTTGAATAATACCTTCAAGTGCGGTGGTATTTTCTGGTGTTTTTTCGTGTCGATACATAATTATTAAAATTTACAGCGAGGTGAATTTCAACAATTCACGCATACCATAAGAGCAAATTATGGCGTGCGTGAAATCTGTTATTTTTTATCTACATTTGAACGTGAAATCCATATTCTTTCAAAACGTTTTCTAATGTTTTAAAAATTTCTGGAAATTGTTTTTGAATTGTTTCACTTAATGCAATTTGTGGATCAAAAGTTTCTGGTTGAATCCCAATTAAACATAGATTCTTAGGGAATTCATCCGTTAATTTTAACGCAGAAAGCACATCACAAATACCAAGTTGATGTGGTGAAATTTTACGCGAGAAAAATACCGGCACTTGCTTATCATGAAGCACAATGATTTCTCCTGGCTGCTTATTGGCAAGTACGGCATCAATGATGATGATATGCTCACGATTTGCCATTTCATCCAATAATTCCATGCCGCAAGTGCCACCGTCAACCACGTCAAAGTGCGGTAAAATTTCAGAGCGATTTTCTAGGGCTTGGGCGATTCGTACGCCCACGCCTTCATCGCCGAGTAAAATATTACCAACGCCTAAGATTAATGGCTTCATTAGAGCACCTTCACTTGTGTGACTTCACCATTTTCTGTGTTCACCACATGCACTGCGCATGACATGCAAGGGTCGAAAGAGTGGATTGTGCGCACAACTTCTAATGGTTTTGTTGGATCTGCTACAGGTGTACCGATGATGGAAAGCTCATAAGGCCCCATTTCATCATTTTGGTTACGAGGGCCTGCATTCCAAGTCGATGGCACAACGGCTTGATAATTTTCGATTTTGCCATTTTTAACGACAACCCAGTGAGAGAGCATGCCACGAGGCACTTCACCAAATCCAACACCTTTAAACTCACCAGTTTGTGGAATGTCTGTTTTGAGATAAGCAACAGTATCGCCCGTGCCAATATTATCAACAAGTAGTTTCCATTGTTGTTCAAGAATATTATTTAGCACGCAACAATGTACGGTACGAGCAATAATACGCCCTAAGGTTGAATGTAAATGCTCAACAGATAAGGTATTGCCGCTTAGTTTTTCATACAATCCTTTAATATGGTTAAAGTGATGTAATGTATCTTTATTTTTATTTGCTAAGTTACACATTAAATAGGCAAGAGGGCCGACTTCAACAACTTTTCCATAGAAACTTGGCGCTTTAACCCATGAATATTTGCCTTCATCTTGCCAGCCGGTATATTTCGGACGTGTTAAACCAGCCCAAGGTTCAAGCGGTTCATCGTCTTCATACCAAGCGTGTTTACCACTTTCTTTAATGCCTTTTACAACAAATTCATCTTTTTGTCGCGTAATTGGACGGAAGGTCGAAATATCGAAGTTTTCAATATAGCCACCCGTTAGAGCAAATTTAGAATTATCACCGTCAATTGGATATTCAGGCACAGAAAGGTAGTTACCCGATGTTTTACCAAGATTAAGCCATTCAGGGTAATAAGCCGCAATGATAGCCGCATCAACACGATAAACTTGGGTCACGAAATCATTTAAACGGTCAATACAGGATTTTACAAACATTAAACGTTCTAAGTTTAATACTGATTGAGAGTCTAAGTTGATTGGGTTTGCTACGCCACCAATTGCTAGGTTTTGAATGTGTGGTGTTTTTCCGCCGAGTAATGCCACAATACGGTTACAATCACGCTGACATTCAAGTGCTTGTAAATAGTGAGCTACCGCGATTAGGTTTACTTCCGGCGGTAATTTCATGGCAGGGTGACCGAAATAACCGTTGGCAAAAATACCAAGCTGACCGCTTTCAACTAAAGATTTAATTTTATTTTGCACATTGCGGAATTCATTTGCACTGTTTAGTCCCCATGTTGAAACACCTTTAAGCATTTCAGCGGCTTTATCGGGATCAGCATTCAGTGCCGCAGTGATATCCACCCAGTCCATCGCAGAAAGTTGATAAAAATGAACGATATGGTCGTGCATGCTATGAGCAGAAAGAATCATATTGCGGATATATTGTGCATTCACTGGCACTTTAGCACCGAGAGCATCTTCTACTGCACGCACACTCATAATGGCGTGAACGGTTGTACAAACGCCACAAATACGTTGCATAATCATCCAAGCATCACGCGGATCTGAACCTTTCACGATATTTTCCATTCCACGCCACATTGTGCCTGATGACCAAGCGTTTGTTACTACGCCATTTTCAATTTCGCAATCGATACGTAAATGGCCTTCAATGCGTGTGATAGGGTCGATTGAGATACGTTTTTTTTCAGTCATTATTCTGCTCCGCTCATTTTTTTACTGAATTGTGCTTTTTCGGCAATAATTTGTTCCGAGTCTTCATGATGTTTTTCTTTCAACACTGGTAAGACAGGGAATAGACGAATTATTAAAATATAGGCGCAAATTTCGATGGAAACGAAACCAATAGAAATTAGCAATTCTTCTGCTGATGGGAAGTAACGATAGCCATTACCTGGATCGTACATAATCATTGAATAATTTAAACGCCATAGGGCTGCGCCGAGTAACATACTCAAGGCTGATATAAATAGCCAACGTGAATCAGATTTTTTCTCACCAAGGAATAAAGTGAGTAATGGTAATGTCATTAGCCATACTTCCATCCAAAACATCCAAGCTTCAAATTTACCAAGTTTATCGAATCCGAATACATAATGGAGTTTGTCATGGTAAATCAACTCGCCAAAGCGTACTGCAAGGAAAAGTGCGATTAATCCAGCGGTCACTTTTGCAAGCTGGGTAAAGAGTGAACGCTCATCTGGTGTTTTCCCTGCCAAACCTGCGCGCACTAAAGAACCTTCAAAAATGACGATAGAAAAGCCCATAATAAATGCGGTAAGCAAGGATAAGATTGGTAATGCTTCATAGCTTTGCCACACTTGATGAACTTTATGACCTGCGGCGATCATTAATGATCCCATAGATGATTGGTGCATCATCGGCAATAGTGCGCCAAGTGCGATGACAAAGAACATAATTTTGTTGAGTTTATTAAACCATTTTTTCAACCCTAAGAACCCGAGCCAAACTGGCGCAAATTCAAGGGTGACGACAATGATGTAAATCGTCATACAAAATGCGGTTTCAAATAACACCGAGTTTGTATTGAATTGACCTGGAATATAGAAGTAAGGCAAGTGCCAGTAACGTCCCATATCAATCGTGATGGAAAGACCACCTAATGAATAGCCGAATAAGCTGGCAAGCAATGCGGGACGCACAAGAGGGTGATATTTCCCTTTGTTGAAAATATATACTGTCCAAGCTAATGCCCAACCACCACAGGCAAAACCTGTACCTACAAGTAAGTCAAAGGAAATCCATAAGCCCCAAGGATAACCGCCGTTAAGTGCGGTGACGGAACCGATACCTAAGAACAAACGTTTGATAATTAAAAAGATACAAATGACAGCCAAAGGTGCAAAAAAGAGAATACTGGCGGAAACTAATCGACCGCCCACCGGACGTGGATTACCCATGATGTTCATCCTCCGCGTCTTCCATTTCTTTACGTGCTTGGCGCATCGCTTCTTTTTGCGCTTCAATTCGTTCACGAATCTTATCGCCGTGCATATTCTTATAAGTCATCATTGTTAAACCAGCTAACGCCACCAGTGGCAATGCCAAACCGCGATACAAGAAGTGTTGTAAATGTGCTGCGCGTGCACCTGTAGCAATATCATCTAACTCAGGGAAACCTAAATTTTCTTGTGGAACCGCACTTAACACTAATACTTGTGTACCGCCACCTTCTTTTTCACCGTAAATACGATATTGATAGGCTGGCACAGTTGCACGATAAGTGTCTTTACTGTTTACGTGTTGGCGAGGATAGTCATATTCTGTGCCACGTAATAAACTTAAACGACGTTTTGCTTCCGCTAAAAGTTCTTCACGAGTACCAAAAATAATCGCCCCAGTTGGACAAACATGACAACAACCCGGTAATTCACCTTTATCTAAGCGTTCCACACCTTTTTGGTTGCAAAGTTCACATTTGCTGATTTGACCAAATGGATTGTCGTAATCATATTTTGGCACGTCAAACGGACAGCCCACCATGCAATAACGGCAACCAGTACAAATATCAGGATCGTATTTAACAATACCTGTTTTAGGATCTTTGGTTAAAGCCTGTACTGGACAAACGGAAACGCAGTTTGGATCAACACAGTGCATACATTGTTTTTTAACATAAGCATAACCGTTTTCGGTTTTATCTTTATTTTTGCCGTCTCCATCGCTCCATACTTGAATCACATTGCGTGTGAACGGCGTAAGTTTGTCGTTGTTTGCCCAAGTTTGCTCACCTTTTGGGTTGACAGGTGTTTTATTCACTTGTTGACATTCTGCAACACAAGCCTGACAGCCAACGCAAAGTGTGGAGTCATAAAGCATCCCAAGTGCGCCAGGAATGGGCGGAAGATTTTCCACCGCTTTGGCTTTTGCAACGGGCAGACCTGATGTGACTGTTCCCAGCAGACCTGCTTTAAGGAAATTTCGTCTATCCATCTTTAGTGTCCTTGATCTTGATTGTCTGCAGATTTGTTCGCTTTATGTTGTTTGCTCAATTCTTTCAAGGTCATCACGCTAACACCTGCTAAAATGGCTGCAGCACCGCCTAATAAGCCAATCGCCGTCATTGAGGCACCTTCGCCTTCAACATTGTTTACATCTGGTTTTTCCACGCGTGGCGTTGGATTTTCGACGTTCGCTAATTGGAAAATGCCTTTGGTAAACCCGATGCCTTGATCGTTACAGCCATAGCAAGGATGACCGATACCCACTGGCCAGTTATTACCACCAACATCACAGAATTCTAGTGTAGAGCAGTTGCCGTAAGTTTCGGGCCCTTTACAACCTAAATGATATAAACACCAGCCATGACGATGACCATAATCGCCAAATTCTTTTGCGAAACGGCCTGCATCAAAGTGCGGTCGGCGATAACAGTTTTCATGGATTAGACGGTCATAAGCAAACAATGGGCGATTTAATTTATCCATTGCTGGTAATTTTTTATAAGTGATGATATAGGCAACGGTTGCCAAGAAATTATGTGGGTTAGGAGGGCAACCAGGAATGTTAATAATTGGTGTGCCTTTTGGTAAAACTTCAGAAAGACTGACCGCACCTGTTGGGTTGCCACCGCAAGATGGAACACCGCCCCAAGATGAGCAGGATCCAATTGCAATAATGGCTGCGGCACCTTTTGCGGCTTCACGAATATGTTCCACAATTGGTTTGCCTGCCACCATGCAGTACACACCGCCGTCTTTAATTGGAATGGAGCCATCCACTACAAGCACATATTTGCCGTAATAGTTATGGATAGCATTATGTTTATTTTCTTCCGCTTGTTCACCAAATGCGGCAGAAAGCACCTCATGATATTCGAGGGAAATTAAATCGAGCACGAGATTTTCAACAGTTGGGTGGGTTGCACGCAGTAAAGATTCGGTACAGCCAGTACATTCTTGCGCACCAATCCAAAGCACTGGTGGGCGTGCAGGGCTGGTCATTGCTGCCGTCATTTCAGCGCTCGCTTTAGAATTTAGCCCCATCGTAGCCGCAAGTGCGGTACATAATTTCATAAAATCTCGGCGAGAAACATCTGCCAACGCAGAAAAAACGCCATCTGGATTATTCATAGTATCACTCCAAAGACACACATTTATTGTGGGAATTGGCCAATGATAAATGTTTTCTTCAAAAAAAATTTGATCATAATCATGAAATGAAGAATTTATAGCAAAAATATGTCCAGATTGTGAACGGAATGTTATTTTAGATGAGAAGGATTCTTGTTTGTTTATTTTTAGGAAAGAAAAAAGGCTGCAATGTTGCGCAGCCTTATTATGTTATTTTTTCTTTTGAGGTCGAGCGGATGTATTTTCTTGGATATCTTTATCACCACATTCAAAAATTTGTGCGCTGATTCTATAGCCAGTAATATGGCTTTCTATTGCATATCCTTCTGCATCTAATGGACAACGACTTTTACAAGTTGGTAGTTCTTCAACAATTCGTAATGTAATTCTTTTTCCTTTACCAATTGCCTCTGCAGCATTATTTCTAAGATCATTGAGCGCACTATCTCTCAAGGTTTCCCGAGTAACTGAGCCTGGAGTATATAAGGTAGCTGAATTAGTTGTTTCCTTGCCTTCCGCCTCACCTAATACTTTACAACCGTAGGGAGTTGAACGCACTGTTGTAATTCCTCTTGCTTCAGGATTTAAAGATTTCCCTTCATAAGGCACAAATTGAACACAGCCAGATAATACTGTGGATGCGATTGTAGTTAAAATAATACTAGGTACTAACTTTTTCATTTTTCATTCCTTAATATATTGTTTATTAAGCCTTTTATTTAATCGTATTGGTTATAAGATGAAGAAATGATATACTAGGCACCAATTAACCTCCACCAATAAAAGGGAGAATTGTTTCGCCTTTTTGTGGTGAAAAACATCAAATTGGGTAAAAGCTAAAATGAATCTTAATCAAAAAATTCGTACAATACGTGAACAAAATGCCTGGTCACAAGAAGATATGGCAACGAAGATGAATATGTCTGTTAATGGCTATGCGAAGATTGAACGTGGAGAAACAAAATTGCGTCTAGATAAGTTAGAGCAGATTGCACAGATTTTTAATTTGGACATTGTAGAACTGCTTTCTTCAGATCAGCAAAATATATTTTTGATTAATGAGCATAGCAACTTAAGTTCTAATTATTACGGTAAAAGTAGTGGTAACGATTTTGTGATTGAAAAACTGAATTTGATTATTATGCATAAAGATGAGCTTCTCCAAAAACAATCTGATGAAATTGCATCACTGAAAAAAATAATCGCCTTACTTGAACAAAAATAATATTAAAAATAAAGCACTACTGAAATTCAGTGGTGCTTAAACGAAAAATTCTAGAACGAGTTAAAAATTTTTTCAAAAACTAACCGCACTTTTTCTTCATCTTTTACGCCCGCAGCACTCTCTACTCCAGAATTAAGATCTAAGCCTAAGCAATTTTGTTGAATGGCTTGTTCCACATTATTTGGTGAGATGCCTCCGGCTAAAATAATCTTATGTTTAAGATGTTCAGGAATTAATGACCAATCAAAGGTTTTTCCAGTACCACCTTGTTGGTTCGCTGTTTGGCTATCAAAAATATAACGCTCCACATTCAAATCATCGGTAAAATCGACCGAACTTTGGGCTTCAGTATTGATAGAAATAGCTTTCCAGATTTGCGTATTTTTTGGCAGTTGTTGGCGAAGTGCGGTAATAAATGCTTCATTTTCTGCACCGTGTAATTGCACCGCATAAAGTTGCAACTGGCTGGCTATTTTTGCGATAAAGTCAAGTTCTTGATTCTGAAAAACACCAACAAATCGAAGTGGAGCAGTGGTTACCAATTCTTGCGCCTGGCGTAAACTCACACAACGTTTTGAATGTTCTACGAAGATTAATCCTCCGTAAAGTGCACCGTTTTCGTAAACGATTTTGACATCTTGCGCGCGCGTTAAACCGCATACTTTATTTTCTCCCAAAATCACCGAGCGAACCGCATTATTCAAATCTTGGTTGCCCATTAAGCTGCTCCCAATTAAGAAACCATGCGCCACTTTTTGTAATTGACGAATTTGCTTGTGATTGTAAATGCCTGATTCGCTAATAATACGTACATCAGCAGGGATGTGGTCGGCGTATTTTTCAGTGAGTTCAACAACACGATTTAAATCCACGGTCAAATCATGTAAGTTACGATTATTGACACCGATAATTTTCGCACCAAGCGCAAGGGCGCGTTCAAATTCTTCTTCATTGCTGGTTTCTGTCAGTACGCCCATGCCAAGAGAATGCGCAAGATCTGCCAGCACACGATAAGTCTCATCGTTTACCACGGAAAGCATTAATAAAATCGCATCCGCTTGATAGTAGCGAGCAAGGTAAACTTGATATTCGCTGATCATAAAATCTTTGCAAAGCACAGGTTGGTTCACGATACCGCGAACTAAAGGCAAGAACTCAAAATTACCTTGGAAATATTTTTCATCTGTCAGCACAGATACAGCAGAGGCATAGTGTTTATAGACATTGGCGATTTCTTCCAAATTAAATTCAGCACGAATTAATCCCTTGGAAGGGGAGGCTTTTTTACATTCCAAAATATAGGCGGGCTTTTGATGCGTGCCTTTTGCTAACGCTGAGTAAAAAGAGCGGTCAGATTTTTGAACGTTTTGTTTAAACTGAGAAAGCGGAAATTCAGTTTCCTTTGCTTTAACCCATTGTGCTTTATCAAGTACAATTTTTTGTAACACCGTAGCGGAATCAATGGGTTTGGTAAAATCTTGAGTGATCATCATTTTTCTTCTTATTATGGCGTATTAAATTAGCTTTTTATTAATATGTGGTTAATTTCTGTAATGTTTCAAAGGCTTTACCTGATGCAAGGTGCGCCAATACATTTTGCACATTTTGTTTTAAGTCATCGTGCCCGAATAATTTCAATAATAATGCCGTGTTTGCCGCCACAGCATTTGCGTGTTCAGCCTTTCCTTTGCCTTGTAAAAGTGCGGTAAGCATTTGGGCGTTTTCTTGTGGTTCACCACCACGAAGGCTTTCGAGGGATTGCGCTTTTAAGCCAAAATCTTCAGGCGTTAAAGTGAAATATTCAATTTTGCCATTTTTAATTTCTGCCACTTGCGTTTCACCGTGCAATGCGACTTCATCTAACCCAGAACCATGAACAACGAAGGAATGCTGATGCCCTAAGGCGACTGCGGTTTCAGCATAGGTTTTTACTAATTCAGGTGCATATACGCCAAGTAAATGATAAGTTGGGCGAGCAGGATTGATAAGTGGCCCTAAAATATTAAAGATGGTGCGTGTTTTTAAAGATGCACGGACTGGCGCAACATGGCGGAAACCAGAATGATATTGTTGAGCAAATAAAAAGCAGACACCAATTTCATCTAATGCTTGTCGAGCTTGCTCTGGTGTGACATTCACATTCACGCCAAGTGCGGTTAACACATCGCTAGCACCTGATTTGCTTGATACACTGCGGTTACCGTGTTTTGCTACTTTTGCTCCCATTGATGCTGCCACAATCGCACTGGCGGTGGAAATATTAATTGTGTTTTGCCCATCACCACCCGTTCCTACAATATCCGCAAAAGGATAATCTGGACGTGGAAATACTTTGGCATTTTGTAATGAGGCGGCAACCGCACCAGTAATTTCTTCAGTATTTACTCCACGTACTTTTAAAGCGATAAGCATTGCAGCAATTTGTTCATTGGAAAGTTCACCTTGGATGACGGTATTAAAAAGTGCGGTGCTTTCTGAAGTTGAAAGTGAATGTCCGCTATAAAGTTGTTCTAATAATGGGTTGTGTTGCATAGTCTATTCCTGTTTTTCTTTATATATGGATTTGTTAATTTTCTATATTTTATTAAACATAAATATCGTAATCTAAATCGCGCGCTTCATCGCCAGTCATTCCACGGAATCCCCAGCAATGTGCAGGCTGTTCTTTAATCGTAATTTCCACATCATGAGCACGGATGCCGAGCTTGTACTCTAATTCGCTAAACAGCATTTTTATCAAGCGTTTTTTCGTGCCTTCCATACGACCAGCCATCAGGTTAATTTCGATGACCGTGTAATCATCGCTACGGTCAAAAGGGTAGTAAAAATCTTCATTTTCTAAACACAAAAAGCGAATCGCGTGTTTACCTTTTGGAATATCTAAGCCAAGATAGAGGCTGTTATAAATGACTTCTGCCAGTTGTTCACGACGTGGTGCGAGTTTGGATTTAAGTCCGAATACGGTGATCATTTTTTCTCCTTTAAAGTGCGGTTAAAAATCACCGCACTTTTTGATGCCTTATCTATTTAACAACCACTCAATTGATTGTTGTAATAATTGCGAACCTTGCACAGTTAAAATACTTTCAGGGTGAAATTGGAATGCGCAAATAGGTAAATCACGATGACGAATTGCCATGATAATGCCATTATATTCCGCATTGACGATAAATTCTTTTGGTAAATCTTGTCCCATTAAAGAATGATAACGCGCCACAGGCATTGGATTAGCAAGATCTTTAAACATGGCTTCGTTATCATGGGTGATACGAGAAACTTTACCATGCAATACTTCGCCAGCGTGAACAACTTTCCCACCAAAGGCTTGAATCAATGCTTGATGGCCTAAACAAATTCCAATAATCGGCACTTGATTTTTTAAGTGCTCGATCAATGGTAGTAGAATTCCCGCTTCTGATGGTGTTCCTGGCCCTGGAGAAAGTGCGAGAATGGTATCAGGTGTATTGAGTGCGGTTTCTACCAGTTTTTCTAAATCGCAGTCATTGCGGTAAATTGTGACGTTGTGACCCAATACACGGAATTGATCCACAAGATTGTAAGTGAAGGAATCGAAGTTATCTAAAAATAAAATATTAGCCATAATAATTCTTCCTTATTTTGCTTGTGTATTAACTTGACGAATTGCTTTTAAGACAGCCGCTGCTTTGTGGCGTGTTTCATCGGCTTCCATTTGTGGATCAGAATCCAATACTTCTCCGCAACCCGCTTGTACATGGGCTATCCCATTTTGTACGAAAGCAGAACGGATCACGATACAAGTATCAAAACGACCGTCTGAAGTGAGATAACCCACCGCACCACCGTAACTATGGCGTTTTTGTTGCTCAAATTGATAAATAAGCTGCATTGCTTTAATTTTGGGTGCACCAGTTAATGTGCCCATATTCATACAGGCTTGATAGGCGTGAAGCGCATCTAACTCAGGGCGTAATTTACCCACTACGCGAGAGACCAAATGCATGATGTGAGAATAGCGATCCACCTGCATTAATTCAGCCACTTTACGCGTACCGCTTTGGCAAACTCGAGCAATATCGTTACGCGCTAAATCAACCAACATTAAATGTTCCGCTTGTTCTTTGTGATCAAGACGAAGTTCTAGTTCTAAACGTGCATCTAATTCAGGATCAATGTTGCCGTGAGCATCAAAACCACGAGGGCGTGAACCTGCGATTGGGTAAATTTCTAACTGACGATTTTCAGGTTCATATTTCAGCGCACTTTCTGGCGATGCACCAAACAAAATAAAGTCTTCATCATTCATATAGAACATATAAGGGCTTGGATTATTTTGTTTGAGTTGGGCGTAACTGGCTAATGTATTCGGGCAAGCAAGGGAAAAACGGCGAGAGGGCACAATTTGGAAGACATCACCAATGTTAATATGGTGTTTTAAGGCTTTCACAATGCCAGTAAATTCAGGATCGTCAAAGTTTGTTTTAACTTCATCACTTGCCGCTTTAATGGAAAGAACGTTATCAATATTTTTTAGTTTTTGTGCGATAGAAAGCGAGGTTTTCGCAATATTGACTTGTTCTTCTTGAGCAAAACAGAAACTTTTTAGTGTCGCTTGTTGATTTTGATGGTCGATAGTAATGAGGTGTTCGGCAAGATAGAAACTATAATCAGGGCAGTTGATACCATCATGTTGTAATGTAATGCCATCCATTGGAATGAAATTTGCAACGAGATCGTAAGCAAACAATCCACCTAAGAAAATAGGCGTTTGGCTATGTTGATAAAGAGTAGATACAACACGCAATCCATCAAAAATAGTGGCAGATTGTAATTTGCTATCTTCATCGAGTTGATTATCAAGTGGAGAAAATTGTACAGAAAATTTATCATCAAAATTGACCGCACTTACTTTTCCAAGTGCGGTTAATTTTGGATGAATTTCTTTTAACACTTGTTTTCCATTCTCATTTAATGCTTTAAATGTGACGTTGTGACCTAAGCACGTTATTTTAACCGCAGCATTGACTAAGATAAGGCTTTGTAAACTGTTTTTACTCCCAATTTCCGCAGAGTCGAGTAGGAGAGAATTTGAATTAGGTTGGCAAAGTGTATTAAAAATAGCGGTGGTGTCAGCATAATAGGGAACGGGTTGAGCTGTCACCGCAATAAAGGCTTGAGTTTGCATATTGATATCCTTTTGGAAACTTTTGTACTATTAAACTAGTACATGAGGAATAAGTCAAGCCTGAATTAATATTTTTTATGTTTTTTGATGAAAAATGTTTATTTTTATTCCTTTGCCCAGGGACGACCTCCGTAGTATTCGATATTTTGTTGATTTAGCTCTTTCAATATATCTGATGAAATGAGGTTGATCATTTCATCAGATAAAGTTAGTTGAGGGAACCAGTGATGAACTCCAATCATTTTATCAAAATCAACTGTATATTTTACAGTATATTTTCCAGAAGTTTGTCCCTTTAATTCTAATTGATTTAAAGCTGAGAAAAATTTTTGATCTCCAATAAAAGGCGTGTACCAAGCATGTGCTGTTTTCTGAGCAATTTCACGAGGAATCGCATAACAATTAGTATCAATATGCTTCTTAGTTGTAGTATTAATAAAGTAACCTATCTGTTGACCATTTTCCATAATAAAGCGAACCGGCACATTCTCTTTAGGTTTCCAGTTACCGAGAGATTCGCAATCATCGCGACATATAAATTGATGATTGGAATCGTAAAAAACGCGCAGTGAATAGGCAAAATCAGCTCCTTGCTCAATCACATTCACTAAACTTTCTACATGATCTTCTCGTAACTGATTGTCATCATCCAAGTAACAAATAATATCTTCTTCAACAAGAAAAGCCGCCGTTGCGTTAATGGCTCCGTTAAGAATTCCGTTTTTTCCTGTATTCATTGGTAAGTAAATAGGAATGACATCAGGGAATTGTTCCAATATAGGTTTGGCCTTATCCCAGAAAATATTGCCATCGACAAATACATAATGCTTACATGGATAAGTTTGATTTTGTACGCTTTTAATAGCCAAAGCTAATTCTGGACGACCAATTGTTGACGTCACTACCGCAACGGTTTTACCATCTGGTTGGTTGGTTGGTTGGTTGGTTGGTTGGTTGGTTGGTTGGTTGGTTGGTTGGTTGGTTGGTTGGTTGGTTGGTTGGTTGGTTGGTTGGTTGGTTGGTTGGTTGGTTGGTTGGTTGGTTGGTTCATCAGTATAGATCCCTTTCATTTTTACAATAACCTTTGATTAACACAAATATACGTTTAATTTTTTTGATCTTAAATGTATGCAATGATAAACATAAAGTCCGCGGATAATAGCACTTATGAGATTTTTTTCACTTTATTTTTGTAAATTCAATTTAAAATGAAAAAACCAAGTTCTTAGAAAAGTAGAACTTGGTTCTTAAATACATCTAACTTTGTTAAGTTAGATAGATTGCAGGTTAAGTTTTCGTTAGAGTTAAAATTTACCCATTAAGCATGACAAGTTTGGCAAGCTGCTTGGAACATCCATATCAATTTTTCTTGCTCTTTAATGTAGTCACTCATTTGTGATGAGGTACCTTCGTCATCAGCATCGCCTGCAAGAGCAAGAATTTCACGTTGTTGTTCAAGTAATGTTTTTAAACCTTGTAATGTGCCTGATAAACATTCTTGTGCGCCGCTTACTGCGATATCTTCTTTAATACGAGATACTTTTAAGTATTGGCTATATGCGTTATCTGGTGTGTAACCTAAAGTTAAAATACGTTCAGCCACTTCATCAACTTTGGTGATTAAATCTGTGTAAATTTCTTCAAATTTTGCGTGTAATGCAAAGAAATTCACACCTTTAATGTTCCAGTGGTAACCACGTACATTAGTATAGAATACTTGGTAGGTTGCAAGTAATTCGTTAAGTTTATTGGCTAATTCTGCTGATTGAACTTTGTCTAATCCGATAGATGTTTTTGACATAATAATTTCCTTTTTCTAGTTAAATAATTGAGCTAATGCCCTGCCTTTGATATGGGTATTATACGTTTCTAGAATTTGCTGTGAAATTGTTCTATTCAATAAAATTGATAGTCTTTGACTATATGTTAATAAATTGTAATAAATTTAATCTATCAAAATAAGTGATCAGGATCACAGTTATAAGGAATACTTTAGTAAAGGGTCGCGGATAACAGTAAATTTTGCTTTAATAAGTGCAGTTATAATTTTTAATATTTTAAGGATGTCTTATGCAAGAACTTATTAAGCACGCATTGCCACAAGATGATGCACTCAATCAAGCTATTGTTGATGAAATTCGTTTGCAAAATTGGGCTGGCTTTTTAAATCGTTCCCAAGTGGAGCAGCTTTGCCGTGATTTTGAACTTACGCCACTAAAATTAGCTATGCATTTGTTGCCGATTGCAGCGAGTTATAGCCATACCGCTATTTCTCATTTTAATGTGGGGGCCATTGCTATTGGCGAACAAGGTGATTTTTATTTTGGCGCGAATCAAGAATTTTCTAATTCAGCCATTCAGCAAACGATTCATGCAGAGCAAAGCGCAATTTCTCACGCATGGTTGCGTAATGAACGTCGTATTTCAGATATGGTGGTCAATTACACGCCTTGTGGGCATTGTCGTCAATTTATGAATGAATTGCATGGCGCTGAAAAAATTTCAATTCATTTGCCACATAGCCAAAATAATCCGTTGCATTCTTATTTACCTGATGCTTTTGGACCGAAAGATCTCGATATTGCGGTTCATCTTTTATCGGAAGAAAATCATGATTTAGTGGCTGAGCACCAAGATGATTTGGTTAATCAAGCTATTTTTGCGGCAAATCAATCTCATTGTCCTTATTCAAATAGCCCGCATGGCATTGCAATTTTATTTAAAAATGGTGATGTGGTGACAGGACGCTATGCAGAAAATGCAGCATTTAATCCGAGTTTGCCTGCATTGCAAACCGCACTTAATTTTGCGTATTTAAATGATAAAAAATTGAGTGATATTGAGCGAATTGTGATGGCTGAAAAAGCATTAAAACTAAGCCATAAAACGATGGCTGAAACGTTGCTCTCAACATTGACATCAGTGAAATTAGAGTATCATTCATTGTAAGTATGCAAGATTCTTGATAGAAAATAAAAAAGGGAATAATTTCCCTTTTTTATTTGTTCGCTAAAATTACCGCTCTTTTCGGTGCTTGATAACCTTCAATGGTTTTACCGTGATCATTTGGATCTAAGAAATCAATCAGGCTTTCATTTTCCAACCAATCAGTTTTACGCTGTTCTTCTAATGTCGTTGTTGCAACATCAACACAACGTACGTTGGTAAAACCAACTTTTTCTAGCCAGCTAATTAGTGCAGCAACAGAGGGGATAAAATAAACATTTTTCATTTTCGCATAGCGATCTGCCGGTACGAGCACGGTATTTACATCGCCATCCACCACTAACGTTTCTAATACTAATTCACCACCTTTTACTAACTGATTTTTCAACTGGCTTAAATGATCTAATGGGGATTTACGATGATAGAGTACGCCCATTGAAAATACAGTATCAAATGCCGCTAATGGTTGCATTTGCTCAATACCAAGCGGGATAAGATTTGCTCGACGATCATTATTAAGCAGCTTGCGTACAGCTTCAAATTGGCAAAGGAAAAGTTCGGTAGGATCAATCCCGACGACCATTTTTGCGCCTTCGCCTACCATTCTCCACATATGATAACCGCTGCCACAGCCCACATCTAAAACAGTGCGACCTTGCAGCGGTGCTAAATGAGGAAGAACACGATCCCATTTAAAATCTGAACGCCATTCACAATCTACATGAATGCTGAAAAGATGATAAGGCCCTTTTCGCCACGGCATTAATTGTTTTAAATGATGGATAATTCGTTGTTTGTCACCTTCTGAAAGGGGAGAAGTGCGGTCAGATTTCACCGCACTTTTGAGATCGATTTCATCAGCATATAAATCAGGTAGGAAATCAACAATTTTACACCATTTCGCATAATCGCCATGAGTTTGAGTTTCCCATTCTTTTAGTTGGAGTGGTAAGGTCTCTAACCAGTTTGATAAATTTGTAGTAGCAATTTGTTGATAAAAAGGGCGAAAGTCGATCATTTTGCTTCCTTATAGGCCTTCTCTGCTTTGTCAAAGGTATCTAGAACATTTTGTTCTGGTTTGCTAGACATCAATGAGACAATAATAATTGCAAGGCTACCGAAAGCAAATCCAGGAATCATTTCATATACTTTAAACCAATCGGTATCAGCTGGAACAACTTCTTTCCAAGCAAATACTGTTACTGCGCCTACGAGCATACCTGCCATTGCACCCGATGATGTCATTCGTTTCCAGAAAAGAGAGAAAAGCACCACAGGGCCAAATGCACTACCAAAACCAGCCCAAGCGAATTCTACTAGTTTTAATACTTTGCTGTTTTCATCTTGTGCGATCCAGATAGCAAGTGCGGCAATAACTAACACCATAATTCTTCCAAGCCATACGAGCTCTTTTTCAGATGCGTTAGGGCGAATAAAACCTTTGTAGAAATCTTCTGTGATTGAGCTAGAAGAAATTAACAATTGCGCACTTAATGTACTCATTACTGCAGCTAAAATAGCGGAAAGTAATATGCCCGCGATCCAAGGATTAAATAAAAGTTTAGCGAGTTCAATAAATACTTGTTCTGGTTCATTATTGACTGTGTCTGCAATGTTTGGATTGGCAAAGAAATAAGGAATCGCGAAGAAACCAATACCAATTGCACCACCTAAGCAAAGCACCATCCATGTCATGCTAATGCGACGAGCTTTGATCAATGATTTAACAGAATAAGCCGCCATAAAACGCGCTAAAATATGTGGCTGACCAAAATATCCTAATCCCCAAGCGGCAAGGCTTAATAGATCAAGTGGCGTAGTGGCAGTAAATAAATCTGTAAAATCTTTATTGGCAGCCGCTTCAGCTTGCGCTAAGACCGCAGAAAATTGAGCGGTATCGCCAATGCTTAATAACACAAAAATAGGCGTTAAGAGCAGCGCAAAAATCATAAGGGTTGCTTGAATGGTATCTGTCCAACTTACTGCTAAAAAACCACCGATAAAAGTGTAAAGAATGGTGGCTAATGCTCCGTACCAAAGTGCGGTGGAATATTCCACTGAAAATAAATTTTGGAATAATTTTGCACCTGCCACGACACCCGAAGCACAATAAATAGTAAAAAACACTAAAATAATCGTAGCAGAAACAATTTTTAATAATTTATGTGATGTGGCAAAGCGATTGTGAAAATATTCTGGGAGGGTGAGGGCATTATTATTTAATTCTGTATAAACACGCAAACGACCAGCCACTAAAAGCCAGTTAAAATAAGCCCCGATAGTTAAACCAATAGCAATCCAGCCTTCAACTAAGCCTGATAAATATACCGCACCAGGTAAGCCCATTAAAAGCCAACCAGACATATCTGAAGCACCAGCTGACATTGCCGTGACAAAGCTGCCTAAACGACGTCCACCGAGAATGTAATCTGATAAATTATTCGTGTAATAATAGGCGAGTACGCCAATCAGCAACATCCCGAAAATATAAATAGTAAAAGTAACAAGAGTTGGGTCGAATCCAAACATTTAATAAGTCCAAAATGGGTTAAAAATTTCAGAAAGGGTGCATTTTACCTTATTTCGGGCTATTATTCTATTTAGACTGAATATTTGATGAAATTTAAGAAATTAGGAATATAAAATGGATGCTGTAGAGTTATTGATGAACGTAACTCCTAACGAAACACGCATTGCGCTAGTAGAAACAGGAATGTTGCGCGAAGTGCATATTGAACGCCAAGCCAAACGAGGAATTGTCGGAAATATTTATAAAGGTCGGGTGACTCGAGTGCTACCTGGAATGCAGTCTGCGTTTGTTGATATTGGTTTGGAAAAAGCGGCTTTTTTACACGCCGCCGACATTGTATCCCACACGGAATGTGTAGATGAAAATGAACAAAAGCAATTTAAAGTTAAGAGCATTTCAGAATTAGTACGCGAAGGGCAGGATATTGTTGTACAAGTGGTGAAAGATCCGCTTGGTACAAAAGGCGCACGTTTAACAACAGACATCACATTGCCATCGCGTCATCTTGTTTTTATGCCAGAAAATAGCCACGTAGGCGTTTCACAACGTATTGAAAGCGAAGAAGAACGTGCCCGTTTAAAAGCATTAGTTGAACCTTTTTGTGATGAACTCGGCGGTTTTATTATTCGCACCGCCACAGAAGGGGCAAGCGAAGAAGAATTACGTCAAGACGCTGAATTTTTAAAACGCTTATGGCGTAAAGTCTTAGAGCGTAAATCTAAATATCCAACCAAATCAAAAATTTATGGCGAGCCAGCGCTTCCACAACGCATTTTGCGTGATTTTATCGGCACAAACTTAGAAAAAATTCGTATCGACTCTAAACTTTGCTTTGGCGAAGTGAAAGAATTTACCGATGAATTTATGCCTGAATTAAGCGATAAACTCGTTCTTTATTCTGGCAATCAACCTATCTTTGATGTATATGGGGTTGAAAATGCGATCCAAACAGCGCTAGATAAACGTGTTAATCTCAAATCGGGTGGTTATTTAATTATTGAGCAAACAGAAGCTATGACCACCATTGATATTAATACAGGCGCGTTTGTGGGGCATCGTAATCTAGAAGAAACCATCTTCAATACCAATATTGAAGCGACAAAAGCTATCGCACAGCAACTACAACTACGTAATCTGGGTGGCATAATCATTATTGATTTTATTGATATGCAAACAGATGAACATCGCAATCGAGTACTAGAATCTTTATGTGATGCGCTTTCTAAAGATCGTGTGAAAACCAATGTGAATGGCTTTACGCAATTAGGTCTTGTGGAAATGACCCGTAAGAGAACTCGTGAAAGTCTTGAGCATGTGCTATGTGATGAATGCCCAACTTGCCATGGCCGCGGTCGGGTGAAAACTGTTGAGACAGTTTGCTACGAAATTATGCGTGAAATTATTCGGGTTTATCACTTATTCAGTAGTGAACAATTTGTTGTTTATGCCTCTCCAGCAGTTTCCGAATATCTTATTAACGAAGAATCTCACGGTTTGCTGCCAGAAGTGGAAATGTTTATTGGCAAACGAGTGAAGGTGAAAACAGAACAGTTTTATAACCAAGAACAGTTTGATGTTGTGGTGATGTAAACTCCGATTTAACAAAGTGCGGTGAAAAATTTTTGAGATTTTTTACCGCACTTTTAAAAGTATCTTTTTACATTTTTTCTTTTGTCATTTTCATTTTTTTATTTGATTTCATCTTTTTATCAGATTTCATTTTCATATCAGATTTCATGCCCATTTCATCAGACTTCATCATATTGTCAGATTTCATCATGTGGTCAGAGTGCATTTTCATATCATCTGATTTCATCATTTTTTTCATTGGGGTATTCATCATTGGTTCTGATTTCATTGGCATGGCATCAGATTTCATTTCTTCTGCATAAACGGTTGTCGCACCAAATAACATAGTCATACCTAAGATTGCGCTTTTCAATGTAATATTTTTCATTTTAAATTTCCTTGTTTGAGTGGTAAAAATAGTATTGAAAGAAATTGTTTCTTTCATGTTATTAGACGAAACACTTTTTCATTTCTTACAAAAATTTTAAAGGAATTAAAATGAATGCTATTTCTGATACGGAACTCCAACAAATTCGTACGCAGATGCTGAAATTTGCAATGTTACAGTTGCACCATGCTGACCTTGCTGAGGATTTAGTACAAGAAGCATTTTTAAGTGCATTTAACAATCTCGCGAATTTTAAACATCAAGCCGCTTTTAAAACTTGGGTTTTTGCCATTCTAAAAAATAAAATTATTGATTATCTTCGCCAGAAAGGACGCTTTGTATTAGAAAGTGAGATCGAAGATGAACAGTCAACTAATACATTTTTTGATGATACAGGCCATTGGAAAATAGAATATTATCCGAGCGAATTACAGGGTGAAGAGGAAACGGTGTATTCTGAAGAGTTTTGGTTGATTTTCGAAACTTGCCTGACTTGTTTACCCGCTAAACATGCCAAAATTTTTATGATGAGAGAGTTTTTAGAATTGTCATCGGATGAAATTTGTCAAGAAACTCAGCTTACCACATCCAACTTGCATACCACACTTTATCGGGCCCGTTTGCAGTTGCAAAATTGTCTATCAAAAAAACTTTAGGAGAAAATTATGCGTTGTATTCAAGCCACTCGAATAATTTCTGATTCTCATGAGCGACCATTAGAATTGCAAGAAAAAATGGGTTTAAAAATGCATTTGTTAACTTGCCCTCATTGCCGTCGTTTTCAAAGAAATTGCAAAACGTTAAGTATGATGATGAAGAAATTTAAAGATTTACATTAGGAATTATGACAGAGTGAAAACCACTGTTACTTTTCACCGCACTTTATTGAACCAGCTATAACCTAATCGTACTAAATTTAATATTCTTATAAATAAAGTATCTATTTCTTCATTTTTGCCAATAAACTCACTGCGCCCACAATTATGATTGCACCGAGCCAAAAATATAGGTTAGGGGTATGATGCCAATATAGCCAGTCGAAAACGCTAGAGAAAATGACACCAGTGAAAGCAAAAGGGGTAATAACGTTGGCTGGCGCATATCTGAAAGCGCGAGTGAGCAATAATTGGAAAATCAATCCAAATCCGCCCACTAATAGCAATAAACCAAGCTCGTATAAATTAGGGGTTTTCCATTGGTTAATAAAGAAGATTGGTAACATGAACGTACCAATCAAGTGAAAATAAAATACGATATTTTTTGGTGTGTTGTATTTGTTTAATTCTTGTAAGCCAATAAATGCCATTCCTGCCAATACGGCACCAGATAATCCAATCAGTACATAAATAGGATCAACATTGCCATTGTGATTGGTGAGTAAAATAATGGAAACGCCAAGAAAGCCGATTAAGCTACAAAAAAGCACATTAAACGGTGTTTTTTGATGGAAAAATAGCAATAAAATCGGGATAAATAGGGCGGAGGTATTCATCAATAAGACCGCGATGGAAAGCGGTAAGAACTTCACGACATAAAAGTTAATCAACATACTCGATACACCCGCGGCATTTCGTAGGATTAAAAATTTCCATTGACGGGTATCTACTTTAAAATCGCGATCTTTAATTACAAAAGGCAGTAAGAAAAGCAAGCCGATTAAAAAACGTGAAAATAAGGTTTCACTTGCAGGGATTGTTTGAGATGCAGTTTTGACAAATACATTCATCAAGGTAATGGAAAAGTACGCTGATACCATAAAACTAATCGCTTTGTGATAAAGCGAAGGAGTGGAATGTGATTGCATATAGATTTTTTTACCTTAGAAAATAGCGTGTTTTAACGCTTTATTATTGGTTATAACAATGGATTTTAGTCAATTTCTTTAAAAATTTTACAAAAATCTGTAAGAAATCGGATTGTCTGCCGTCTAACCTTATGTAACGTTAATTTTTACATCATAAGGAAAAACAATGAAACTATCAAAAACATTTCTATTTATTACCGCACTTTGCTGTGCAACACCAACTTTAGCAATACAAAATTCAACATCATCATCTGGAGAACAAAAAATGGCAATGGAAAATATGCAAAATATTCGTGAAATTTATCTTGCTGGTGGCTGTTTCTGGGGTATGGAAGCGTATATGGAGCGTATTCACGGTGTGAAAGATGCGATTTCTGGCTATGCCAATGGTAATACGGAGAAAACTAGTTATCAGATGATTGGCGTAACCGATCATGCAGAAACTGTAAAAGTCACTTACGATGCAAATCAAATTTCGCTTGATAAATTATTGCAATATTATTTTAAAGTGATTGATCCAACGAGTGTAAATAAACAAGGAAACGATCGTGGCAGACAATATCGCACAGGAATTTATTATCAAGATGGGGCAGATAAAGCTGTGATCGAACAAGCTCTTACCCAGCTTCAAACCAAATATAAAAAACCAGTACAAATTGAGGTGCAGCCGCTAAAAAATTACATCGTAGCGGAAGAATATCATCAGGATTATTTGAAAAAAAATCCAAATGGTTATTGCCATATTGATATTACCAAAGCAGATGAACCTTTGATTGACGAAAAAGATTATCCGAAACCGAGTGATGCAGAACTCAAAGCGAAATTGACACCGTTGCAATATTCCGTTACTCAAAATAAACATACTGAACGCTCTTTTAGTAACGAATATTGGGATAATTTCCAACCAGGTATTTATGTTGATGTCACCACAGGCGAGCCTGTATTTTCTTCAAATGATAAATTTGAATCGGGTTGTGGCTGGCCGAGTTTTACGAAACCAATAGCGAAAGAGGTGGTGCATTATCAAACGGATAATAGTTTTAATATGCAACGTACCGAAGTGTTAAGCCGTGCGGGCAATGCTCATTTAGGTCACGTATTTGATGACGGCCCGAAAGATAAAGGCGGTTTACGTTATTGCATTAACAGTGCATCAATTAAATTTATTCCGTTAGCTGAAATGGAAAAGGCAGGATACGGATATTTGATTCAATCAATTAAAAAATAAGGAGATGTAGGATGTTAGATCAACAACTCCTTATTGGAACGGTATTTTTAGCTGGACTTGCTTCTTTTCTGTCGCCTTGTATTTTCCCGATTATTCCAATTTATTTTGGTATTTTGAGTAAAGGCGGTAAAAAAGTCCTAAATACTTTTTTATTTATTTTAGGACTTTCCCTTACATTTGTAAGTTTAGGCTTTAGTTTTGGCTTTTTAGGGAATATTTTATTTAGTAATACAACTCGAGTAATTGCTGGCATTATCGTGATTATTCTTGGTATTCACCAAATGGGAATTTTCAAAATTGGGTTACTTGAACGCACGAAATTGGTGGAAATAAAAACATCAGGAAAATCGACCGCACTTGAGGCATTTGTGCTTGGTTTAACTTTTAGTCTTGGTTGGACACCTTGTATTGGCCCGATTCTGGCTTCCGTGTTAGCGTTATCAGGTGATGAAGGCTCTGCACTTTACGGTGCATCGATGATGTTTGTTTATGTTTTAGGCTTGGCAACGCCTTTTGTACTGTTTTCGTTCTTCTCTGACAGCTTGCTAAAACGTGCTAAAGGGTTAAATAAACACTTAGACAAATTTAAAATCGGTGGCGGAATTTTAATTATCGTGATGGGCATTTTATTGATTACGAATAATTTTTCGTAAGGCATAACCTCAACAAAAGAAATCTATTAAAAGGAAAAAACAATGAAAAAACTACTATCAATATTTTTAATGGCATTCAGCCTAAACGCTTTTGCACAAACGAATTTGGCGGATGTGCAACTCAAAGATTTAAACAATCAGCCAGTTACTTTAAGCCAATATAAAGGCAAACCTGTGTATGTAAAAATGTGGGCGTCATGGTGCCCAATTTGCTTGGCTGGATTAGCTGAAATTGATGATTTAAGTGCGGAAAAAGATCGCAATTTTGAAGTGATTACCATTGTTTCGCCCGATCACAAAGGCGAAAAAGACACTGCTGATTTTATTGAATGGTACAAAGGGCTAGAATATAAAAATATTAAAGTCTTGCTAGATGAAAATGGTGAAATTATTGATCGTGTTCATGTTCGAGGTTATCCGTTTAATCTATTTTTAGATGCTGATTTAAAGGTGAAGAAAACTGTGCCAGGACATTTAGGACGGGAGCAAATAATTAAGTTTATTGAGAAATAAAATCAAGCGGCTGGTAATTAAAATTTAACCAGCCGCTTTTTTATTTCTGACATAACGTAGATATTCTTTCATTGGGAATTTGGTAGATTGATAAAAAGTATATATTATAAATAGTGCTTAGATATTGAAATGGTCTTTACTTTTACAGACGAGATAAAAGTAATATTGGTGAAGGATACAATGGAAGAAATAATTAATGGACTACTCATCGTGCTTGTGCCGATGATGTTGGGCTACTTAGTCAAAATACAGAATCAAAATGCGTTGGCGTTCATTAATAAAATTGTGATGTTATTGCTTTACATCATTTTATTTATGATGGGGTTTATGCTTGGGCAATTAGAGCATTTAGAACAAAAATTGCCAATTATTGGAATGACCGCTTTAGGGCTATCCGCTATCATTCTGACTTGTAATATCCTAGGTTTGGCTATTTATGACCGCACTTTGCCTAAGCCTGTTAATTATTTACAGGGAGAATTACCATCTCGTTGGCATTCGTTAATGGACTCAATTAAATTATTAAGTGCGGTGATTATCGGCATTGTTTTAGGTTGGTTGTGTAATGATTGGTTGCATTTCCCACATGGTTCCAATCTTTACGTGCTTATTGCGTTGATCTTTTTTGTAGGTATTCAGCTTCGTAATAATGGTATTTCCTTGAAAGAAGTCTTATTAAATAAGCAAGGTTTAATGATGGGAGCGATTTTTACCTTAAGTTCTTTAATTGGTGGCGTTATTTCGTCATTTTTTCTAAGTATGCCGATTACTCAAGGTTTAGCCTTTTCATCGGGATTTGGTTGGTATTCTTTATCAAGCGTCGTGCTGACAAATGCTTGGGGACCGATGCAGGGTAGTATTGCTTTTTTCAATGATTTATCGCGTGAAATATTGAGTTTATTTTTGATTCCACTGTTTATGCAACATTATCGCTCTACAGCTATTGGGATTACAGGCGCAACGGCATTAGATTGTACATTGCCGATTATTCAAAAATCAGGCGGAATTGAAGTAACGCCTATCGCTATTTCTTTTGGTATGGTGACAAATTTATTACCGCCGTTGTTATTAGTCTTTTTCTCGAGTTTTCCAATTTAATAGCGCGTTAATTTTAAGAGAAAAGAAAAAGGGAAATCAGATGATTTCCCTTATTTTTACGTTATCGTTACTTTTTCCAAATAACGTGAAATTCGCGATCTTCTTCTCGGTGAGAAATTAAGAATTTAGCAAATACATCATCCATTTCATCTTGCTCATTGACTAAGCCCACCCACACTTCAGCGTATTCTTCAGGATCAATCAGTACACCAATTTCTTCTTCCCAATTATCAGCGGTTTCAACAAATTCCACACCACCGCGTTCTTCAAATTGTAGGTTGAATAAAAGAATATCAGCAGGATCTAAGTTTTCTCCAGCCATTTCTAAGAAAATATCGTAAGCAATATCAATAGCTGTATCGGGATCAAGTTTTTTAATTTCTGTTGTCATAGTGTTTTGTCGTAAAGGTTATGGTTAATAAAAAGTGCGGTTAAATTTATTTCTCTTTTTAAGCATTTTATTCCATATTGGTTGGAAGTTTAATTTCTCGGATATTCATCGAAAAACCATCAATCATCAACAAGCGTCCACACAAATTTTTACCGATTTTTAACCGCACTTTAATTGCTTCTAAGGCTTGAATGCTGCCCACAATACCGACGATTGGTGCAAGCACGCCTGCTTCTACACAGCTTAATATATTTTGTCCAAATAATTTGCTGAGATCACGATAAGTAGGCGTATTCGGTTCATAAGTGAAAACGGAAACCTGACCTTCCATCCGAATTGCTGCGCCAGAAATAAGAGGAATTTTTGCATTACAACATTGTCGATCCAACTGATTACGGATTTCTACATTGTCTGTACAATCTAAAACAATATCAAAGTGCGGAATGATTTCAGCCAGTTTTTCTTCGTCTAGCTTCGCATTAATTGTCTCGATGTTTATATGTGGATTGATTTGCTTGAGTGCAATTTTAGCTGATTCCACTTTGGGCATATTCAAGCGAGCATCGCAGTGCAAGACTTGGCGTTGAAGATTCGAAAGCGAAACTGTGTCGAAGTCCAACAGTGTTAAATTTCCAACGCCTGCCGCTGCGAGATATTGGCTGGCTGCACAGCCTAAGCCACCAAGCCCAACGATCAGCATTTTGCTTTCTTTAAGTTTTTCTTGCCCGTCAAAATCTACGCTTTTAAGAATAATTTGGCGGTTATAGCGTAATTCTTCTTCGTGACTAAGTTCGGTCATTTTTTATCCTAATAAATGATTGAAAGGCTCAATCGTCACCGCTTCACCTGCAGTGACATTGCCACGTTCTTGTTCTAACACGATAAAACAATTGCTTTTTACAAAAGCGCTAAAGAGATGAGAACCTTGGAAACCTACTGATTGCACTTCAATTTGGCCTTGTTCATTGATGTGATAAAAACCCCGTTGGAAATCTAAACGACCAGGTGCTTTTTTTAAATTCATTGTGGCAATGGCTGAAAAGTGCGGTGGTTTTTTCCATTGTTTTTGCCCTTGCAGTTTAGCAATAAGTGGCTGTACGAGTTGATAAAATGTCACTAATGCAGAAACTGGATTACCAGGTAAACCACAGAACCAAGCGTTTTCTAATTTACCAAAAGCGAATGGTTTGCCAGGTTTGATTGCAATTTTCCAGAAATTTATTTGGCCTACTTTTTCCAATACTGCTTTAGTGAAATCCGCTTCACCAACGGAAACACCGCCACTGGTAATCACTAAATCAGCTTGACTTTGTGCAGCAATAAATGCTTTTTCAAATTCAGCTTCGTTATCAGGTAATAGTCCTAAATCAATGACTTCACAGTTTAGTTTTTCGAGTAATAATTTTACGGTGAAACGATTAGTGTCATAGATTTGTCCGCTTTGCAATGGCTTGCCGACTTCGACAAGTTCATCGCCAGTTGAGAGTACGCCGACTTTTAATTGGCGATAGCATTTTACTTCTGCAATGCCTAGAGAGGCTAATAATGGCAAGGAAACAGGGGTGAACTGTGCGCCTTGTTCTAGTACCACATCGCCTTTCTTTACATCTTCACCAATACGACGGATGTTTTGATTTGGTTTAGGCAATTCACTAAAAGTGACGGTTCCGTCTTCATTGAGCGTCACTTGCTCTTGCATTATCACTGCATCTGCGCTTTCAGGAATCATCGCGCCAGTCATAATTCTGACCGCACTTTTTGATGGCCATTCCCCTTGGAATGGATTACCTGCAAAAGATTTTCCAGCAACCGAAAGCGTTAAAGATTGTTGTAAATCCGATAAACGTACAGCATAGCCATCCATTGCTGAATTGTCGAAAGAGGGAACATTAATAGGTGAAATAACATTTTCTGCACAAATTCGATTGGCGGCTTCTTGTAAATTTAGGTATTCAGTTTGAGTCGGGAAGGGAATCTGTTCGAGCATTTTCGAGCGAGCTTGATCCAATGTAAGCATAGAAAATCCTTATTTGATAAAATTTGTCAGCTATTCTATATCTAAAGCCTAATTCATTCAAATTTGCAATTTTTCTCATTTTACCATCCTATTATCCTTTGCTAGAATAGCCGATTATTTTTTTAGGAAAGACTATTATGAGCAAAATTTCACTGGATGCACAGAATGTAAGAAATGCTTTGATTGAAAAAGGCATTGAAACCCCCATGATTGATCCAACACAGGCTAAAGATGAACGTCGAGAAAGCATTGCAAAACACATGCATGAAGTGATGAAGCTGATTGGATTAGATTTGCGAGATGATAGTTTGGAAGAAACGCCAAATCGTTTAGCTAAAATGTTTATTGATGAGATTTTTAGTGGAATGGATTATGCCAATTTTCCTAAAATGACGAAAATCAAAAATCAGATGAAAGTCAGCGAAATGGTGCAAGTGAATGACATCACGCTAACAAGCACTTGTGAACATCATTTTGTTACGATTGATGGTAAGGTTTGTGTGGCGTACTATCCAAAAGATTGGGTGATTGGTCTTTCTAAAATTAATCGAATCGTTTCATTTTTTGCTCAACGTCCACAGGTTCAAGAACGCTTAACAGAGCAACTTTTGACAGCATTTCAGACAATTCTTGAGACAGATGATGTGGCGGTATATGTGAAAGCGACCCATTTTTGTGTGAAAGCGCGAGGTATTAGAGATACGAATAGTTATACTGTCACATCTGCTTATGGTGGCGTATTCTTAGAAGATAGAGATACTCGCAAAGAATTTTTAGCAACAGTTCAGAAGTAAAAAATAGTGAATAAAATAGCCGCACTTTAATATGAGTGTGGCTATTTTTATATTTATCTCGAATAGAAAAGTGCGGTGAAATTTATCCGCACTTTTGGATTGTTGATTATTTAGCTGCTTTTAATTCTTGATAATATTGTTCATAGAATTGAATTGCATCGCCAACGTCATCTTGCCAGTGACTATTTTTTAATACATCAGCTGGTGGATAAATCGCTGGATCTTCAGTGATTTCTTTTGGTAATGCTTTTTTCGCTTCTAAGTTAGCTGTTGGATAGCCAATTGCTAAGGTTAATTTTTCTGCAGCTTTAGCACCTAACATATAGTTAATAAGTTTATGTGCACCATCTGGGTTTTTAGCAGTTTTAGGAATTGCTAGAGTATCAACCCAAAGTACAGGGCCTTCTTTCGGGAATACCATGTCTAAAGGTGCTTTTTCTTTTTTAGCAATACGTACAGAACCATTCCATAATTGACCCACTTCAACTTCACCCGAGATGAAAGAGTTAGCAGGGTTATCAGAATTGAAAGAAAGTACGTTTGGACGTAATTTCAATAATTCTTCATAGGCTTGTTTGATAATGGCTGGATCTTGAGTATTTGGATCTTGACCAATTTTCAATAAAGCGATGTTGAATACTTCGCGTGCATCGTCTAATAACTGAACTTTGTTTGCAAATTCTGGTTTCCACAAGTCAGCCCAAGAAGTGAATTGAGTTCCTTTATAAGTGTTGGTATTGAATGCAATACCTGGTGCACCTAATAATTGTGGAAGAGAGTATTTATTACCTTTATCATAAGGTTTATCAAGCCAATCAGGGTCTAATTCTTTAATAACAGGCAATTTGCTGTGATCTAGCTCCATTAACATGCCTTCTCGAGACATTTTAGAGACGAAGTAGTTAGATGGTGCAATCACATCATAGCCACCAGCAGCACCTTGAGTTTTGAGTTTTGCATACATTGTTTCGTTTGATTCTAGGCTTGAAACGATAACTTTGATGCCTGTTTCTTTAGTAAACTCATCTAAAAGACCATCTGGTACGTATTCAGTCCATGTGTAGAGGTACACGGTGTCATTGGCAGTAGCCGGAGATTTTGCAGCTTCAGCTTTGCTATCTTTATCATTACAAGCAGTTAAAGTTGCAGCTACTAAGCCTGCAGTAATTAAACCTGCGAATTTTTTCATTTTTGTTTGTTCTCCGTAAAGAGTCGTAAAAAACCACCTGTCAAATGACAGGCATAAAAAAACGCCTTGATTGTGCGTCAAGGCGTATTCTATTTTAAATTCAAAGGTTTGTGAAACCTTTTGTTTATTAATGGTTATTTTTTCGTGTAATTAGCTGGCTTAAAACGACAAGAGCCAGTGAAAGCACGATCATAATTGTTGCTAGAGCATTAACTTCAGGTGTTACACCGGTTTTCACTAAAGAGAATATTCTCAATGGTAAGATTTCATAACTTACGCCACTGACGAATGATGAAACTACAACATCATCTAATGAAATAGTGAAACTTAATAACCAACCAGATACAACTGCAGGTAATGCCAAAGGAAGGATAATTTTACGTAAAATAGTCACTTCGCTTGCGCCTAAGTCTTTCGCCGCTTCTAACATTCTGGAATCAAAGCCATTTAAGCGAGAGAAGATAGTTACGGTCACATACGGTAAACAGAAGGTTACATGGGCCAGTAATAAAGACCAGAAACCTAATGAAATACCGACAACCATAAATAACGCGAGTAAAGATACTGCCATTACAATATCTGGTGACATCATGACGATAAATAACATGCCACTTACCGCTTGTTTACCGCGGAATCGATAGCGGTAAAGTGCGATTGCAGTTAATCCACCCACAATAGTAGCTAGTGTAGCTGCAAAAAATGCAATAGTTACCGAATGAATCGCTGCTTGTATTAAGGTGTCGTTATTAAATAAACGCTCGTACCAGTTCCAGCTAAAGCCTTTCCAACTTAAACCATAACGATCTTCGTTAAAGGAATTGGTGACCAAAATGATAATTGGGATATACAAATAAGCGTATACCACAAACATAAATGCATTACGTAGTAAACGACTCATTATTCTAACTCCACTTTCTTATTCAATAGTTTATTCGCGCGGTAGTACACGAAAATCAACAATGCCATTAGAACAGTTAAACCAATACTGATTGCAGAACCAAATGGCCAGTTACGAGAAATTAAGAATTCGCTCTTAATTACGTTACCAACAAGCAATACTTTTGCGCCACCAAGTAAGTCTGCAACATAGAACATACCCATTGCCGGTAATAATACTAATAAACACCCTGCGATGATGCCTGGCATGGTTAGTGGTAAAATAACACGGAAGAAACGTTGGAATGCATTTGCACCTAAATCTCTTGCAGCCTCTAATAAACGACCGTCTAATTTCTCAATCGCAGAGTAGAGTGGCAAAATCATAAATGGCAATAGTAAATAAACTAAGCCAATGATTACCGCAATTTCTGTATTCAAAATGCGAATGGGGTCACTTAAAATTCCAATGTCCATCAACATTGTATTAAGCACACCTTTCACACCAAGAAACACTTTCATTCCATAAATACGGATCAACGAGTTTGTCCAGAATGGTAAAACCACAAGGAATAATAAGAGCGGTCGATATTTAGGATTAATTTTGCTCATCATGAAAGCAAATGGATAGCCAACTAATAAGCAAATAATGGTAGCTATGCCCGACATATACAACGAATTCCACACAACTTGTGCATAAAGCGGATTAAACAAGTTTGTGTAGTTTTCAATGGTGATTGGGAAAGCGTAAAAGTCGCTACCGTCTCTAGTCAGAAAACTTACGGCGAATACCAATAAGTTTGGAATCAACACAAAGAAGATGAGCCAACTGAAGATAATCGCAACAGTAATTTTCTGGAATTTATTATTGATTATCTTCATCGTTGAGAACAACCTCCCAGCCTTCATGCCATGTGATGCCTACGCGTTGACCTACGCTATGATCCATATGTGGGTCGTCTTCGTTAAAGAATTCACTTACAAGTACACGCATGCCATTATGATCAAATTCTACTGTTGATTCTAATGTCATTCCTTTGTAAGTGCGGTCAACAATGTGGCCGATAATCGCTTTAGAATGTTCATTTTCATCTAATTCTTCAATCACAATATCTTCAGGGCGAAGGAGTACTTGAAGTTTTTGATCTTTCTCAACAGGCATGTCTGTGTAAATATCACAAACTCGACCTTCCACATTCGCGAGTACAACTTGTTCTGATTTACGTTCAATCACCGTTGCTTCAAATACGTTAATTTCACCAATGAAACGAGCAACGAATAAGTTCGCTGGATCTTCATAGATTTCACGTGGAGAACCATCTTGGGCGATTTTACCTTTACGTAATAACACGATACGATCAGACATTGTAATTGCTTCTTCTTGATCGTGGGTGACGAAAATAAAGGTAATGCCAAGCTGACGTTGTAACATTTTGAGTTCATTTTGCATTTGTTTACGCAATTTGTAATCCAATGCAGATAAAGACTCATCAAGTAGCAATACTTTTGGTTTATTTACTACGGCGCGAGCGATGGCAATACGTTGCTGTTGTCCGCCAGAAAGTTGAGTTGGCTTACGATCTGCCATTTCTTCCAGCTGTACCATACGCAAGGCTTCTAAAACACGCGGTTTAATTTCGTCGTTTGGTACTTTTTGCATACGCAAACCAAAAGCCACGTTCTCAAAAATTGTCATATGTGGAAATAGCGCATAGCTTTGGAATACTGTATTAATATGACGTTTTTCCGCTGGCACATTGGTGATATCTTCACCATCTAAAATAATGCTACCTGAATCCAATTCTTCTAAGCCTGCAAGTAAGCGTAAAACTGTGGTTTTACCACAGCCTGAAGGGCCGAGAATAGTGACAAATTCACCATTATTAATTGTAAGATTGAAATCGTTAATAATGGTGTTAGAACCATAGGATTTTTTGATTGAACGAAGCTCAATAATAGGCTTGTTTTGAAGCTGATTTTCCACTAGCTTTGGTTTTCTCCCTAATTTCACCAATGATTTGGTACTGAGTAGAAATAAAACCTGCAAGACTGCAGGGGCGACATATAAAAATAGACGCCTATGATATAGTGAATTATTAATAATTAAAAGGACTTAATGCCTTAGAAAGTAAAAAAACTGTCGTTCATAAAAATAACAAGAAATTTAACCGCACTTTAGATGAATTTTACTTCGTTAATTTTATAAATATTGTTATATATCAAGATGTTTTCTATTTTTCTCGTTAAACTAAAAAAGATATTTTTAAAAGGAGTGAGAATATGATTTCTCAAATAGATAAAACAGAACTTTTAGAACGATTTTTACATTATGTGTCTTTTGACACCCAATCAAAACCTAATGCGAAGCATTCCCCCAGCTCTGTCGGGCAAATGAAGTTAGCCATGCAGTTGCAAAAAGAGCTCATCCAACTTGGTTTAGAGAATGTTGAAGTAAGTAAATACGCGGTTGTGACAGCATTTTTACCCGCTAATGATCCTAACTTGACGAAAACCATTGGTTTAATTGCGCATCTTGATACATCTCCGCAATGTAGTGGTAAAAATGTACGTGCCGAAGTGATAGAGCAATATCGTGGCGGAGATATTGCATTAGGTATTGGCGAGGAGTTTATTAGTCCTGTTTATTATTCTTTTATGCAAAAATTGGTCGGGCAGACTCTGATTGTTGCCGATGGAACCACTTTGCTTGGGGCGGATAATAAAGCGGGAATTGCAGAAATTATGACCGCACTTTCCATTCTTCAGAAAGAGAATATTCCTCATTGCAATATTCGTGTTGCTTTTACGCCTGATGAAGAAATTGGTTTGGGAATCCATTATTTCCCAATGGAAAAGTTTTCCTGTGATTGGGCATATACCATTGATGGTGGCGAAGTAGGGGAATTAGAATACGAAAACTTTAATGCGGCAACGGTAAAAGTGCGGTTTTTCGGGCGTAGTATTCATCCTGGTTACGCAAAAGGAAAAATGGTGAATGCACTGACTTTAGCTTGCGAGTTCCAGCAAGTTTTTCCAGTTGATGAAGTACCAGAAAAAACAGATGGGAAAGCGGGCTTTTATCATTTAGAAGATTTTTCTGGCGATATTGAGCAAGTAGAGCTAACTTATTTGATTCGTGATTTTGATGAGCAGAATTTTGCACACAGAAAAGCCTTTATTAAAAGTCAGGTGGAAAAATTTAATGCTAAGAAAGGTTTGAAAAAGCCTATTGAGTTAGAAATTCAAGATAGCTACCAAAATATGTATGATGTGGTAAAAAATGTTCCTCAATCAATTGAACTTGCTGATCGCGCAATGAAAGCAGTAGGGGTTAAACCAAGTCATAAGCCGATTCGAGGCGGTACGGATGGGGCATTTTTAGCATCTAAAGGTTTAGCATGCCCGAATATTTTTACTGGTGGCTATAATTTCCATAGTAAACACGAGTTGGTTTCTTTACAAGGCATGGAAAAGACGGTTCAAGTAATTATCGAAATGCTGAAATATAAAGATATGTAAAGAAACGTAAAGATTTGTAAAGAAATGTAAAGATTTTTCTTGCTATTCTTTAGATTAGTCAATATAATGACCCTGTTTTATCGAGATTCCTTTGATAAAGCTAAACTTTAGAGATTTTATTCATAAATTCCTTTTTGATGCCCCTAATGATTTAGGGGCTTTTTTTTTATCTATTGTAAATGCGTTGTGTCATTTAGTTTTTCAAGGCTAAAGCCTTTTTCACTGTCATAATACATGATGCTAATAGCAGTATTTAATAAAGATACTGATTTGTCTTTATCTCGGTGATTTTGCCAAGTTGCGCCATTGAGTAAAGCAATTAATAGACGCAAAGTATGGCCATGCGATACCACTAAAATATTCCCTTTTTGATGAATCTTAATGATGTCTTGTACTGCTGCGATAGCTCGTTTTGCTAGTTGTTCATAAGTTTCTCCACCATTCGATTCAGCTTTATAGTTTGCAGGATCATTAATCATTTGTTGGAATTCTGGCAAAGGTCGGATCAGTTCTACACTTGTTCCTTCCCAACTACCAAAATAATGTTCATTTAATCCACAATGTTGGAATAAGGGAATGTCTCGATCGCCAATAATATAATTGGCTGTGTCAATGGTACGTTGTAAACAGCTCGAATAGGCCGCAATAAAATCGACATTTTGTAAAGCTTGCCCTGTTTTTACCGCACTTTGAATACCTTCTTCTGTTAATGGAGAATCTCCACTGCCTTGCATTAATCCTTGTTCGTTCCAAATAGTGCGGCCATGACGAATAAAATAAAAAGTCAGTTGTTTTTTCATTTTTAGGAATTTTTATTGGTAAGGTTTATACCCTAAGTGAGGAATGTAATATTAAAAAGGGCGCTTAAAAACGCCCTATGTTTGGTTTTATTAACGAGAGTAATATCCCGCCATTGAGCTATATACCGCATTTTCACTTTGCAACACTTGATATTTTGCATTCAAAATTGCAAGTTGTGATGATTTTTCAGTATTGGCTGCAACTAACCATTCGCGCAATTCGGATACGCCCGCATTATAGCGATTTCGATAATATTGCGTGATACGCTGATTGTAACTATGGGTTTGCTGTAAATTACTTAATGTGCTTTGCGCTTGGTTAAAGGCAAAGTAGTTGGTATCCACATTATTGAGAGCTGTGGTAATGCGTTGTTCGTAATTTAAACGCGCGGTTTCATAGTCAGCTTCAGAAATTTTAACGTTCCATTTTACGGTATTCCAATTTAAGAACGGTAGGCTAATTCCTACTGTGCCAGCAGCCACAGGATTGTGTAACGCCGTGCCAACAGTACTTGCTGTTGAAGATAGACTTCCACCTAAATTAACCTCTGGGAACCAGCTTTTTTGAGTTGCTTTCGCATTTTTGAATGCACTACTTAAACGGAATTGCGCTGCTTTTACATCTGGACGATTTGCAATCACAGAGACTGGTACATTTAAGTTCACCCCAGCTGTTTTCACATTCATAATATGAGGGAATGTGATATTTAACGCATCACTTGGTTTTAGGTTAAGAAGATTACGTAGCGTTTGTTCTGCTGTTTTGCGTTGGGTTTCAAAATTTAATTTGTTATTACGCGCCGTTAATACTGCTTGTTGTGCTTGATCAACACTGACCGCGTCAGCTACACCTTGTGCTAAACGCGTTTGCATAATATTACCAATGTCAGTGTAATATTTGATCGTTTCGTTGGTTGTGCTAATTGCATCATTTAAATAAGCAATTTGATAATAAGTTGTTACCACAGAATTGATTAATGATAAACGAGCAGATTCCATGTCTTCAGCGGTTGCTTTGTGCGACCATTCCGCAGCATCAGCGGCATTGGCTAAACGTTGCCAAAGATCCAATGTATAGCTCACATTTAAAGAACCTTTGTGTGAAATGGCAGAGTTTGCACTTGTGTCAACTCGACGTTGTGCCGCAGATGAAGTTGAACCATTAAATGCAGGCACTAAATTTGCACCCACTAAATTTGCACTATAAAGCGCACGGTTTACTGCCACAGCTGCTTTAGCTAAATCTTTGTTGTTTATTAACGCTTGTTCTACTAGGCGATTTAATTGCGCATCGTTATACAATGACCACCAATTTTCTTTTACATTATATTGCTTGGTAATTTCTTCATATTGCTTGTAATCTTCAAGGCTTGCTTGATAAGAATCGCCAATATTGGCACATCCCACCAATGCACCAGACATCAACAAAGCAAGCGTGATATTTTTCATTTTAAACATTGAGTTTTCCTTCTTACGAAAATGAGTGGAAAGTGCGGATGATTTTAACCGCACTTTTGTGTTTTACAAAATTTCTTTATTCTCGAGCAAGCGCTGTAATTGGATCTAATTGTGCCGCACGTTTTGCTGGCATATAACCGAAGATCACACCAATCAGGGTAGAGAAGATTACAGCTGCAACAATTGATACAGTTGAGAATGTCATCGTAAAGTCAGTCATAAATACGTTAAATAGCAGACCGATTAAGCCCGAAAGCAGAATCCCCGTCACGCCGCCAATTAAACAAATCAACACAGCTTCAATCAAAAATTGTTGCAGAATATTAAATTGTCTTGCGCCAATAGCCATGCGCACACCAATTTCCTTGGTTCGTTCTGTTACGGAAACCAACATAATATTCATTACACCAATCCCCCCCACGATTAATGAAATAAAGGCGATAGAAGAAATGAGCAATTTCATCGTGCCAGTTGTGCTTTCAATAGTTTGTTTAATGGTGTCGCTATTCATGATGAAGAAATCTTTTTTTCCATGACGCATGGCGAGCAATTCAGTAATTCCTTTTTCAGCGACAGTCGTATTCACGGAATCATCTACTTTTACGGTAATCGAGCCAATTTTTTTACTGCCCGAAATACGATTCATCACGGTGGTATAAGGGGCATAGAGATTAAGTGAACTACTTGCTCCGCCCATTTGTTTATCAGATACTACGCCAATAATGCGTAATGGACGTTTATTAAACATTACAATTTTGCCGATAGGATTTTCATCTGGGAAAATCGACTTTTTCGCACTTTCATCGATTAAGGCTACTTGATTATTATCAGCAACATCTTGAGCAGAAAATAAATTACCAGATTTTAGTTTTAATCCATCTACATCAAAATATTGTTCGCCTACACCTTTTAAACTGGTCGAGGAGAAAGTCTGGTTACCATAAATTAATGTGCCACTTGATGAGCTATTTGGCGTGACGCTTTGTACATAGCTTTGTTGGTTTAAGGCCGTGGCATCATTAATTGTGAGATTTTGCATTTGTTCAGCACGACGATCACCAAAGCCGGTGCCATTAAAGATGGTCATGGTACTTGTACCAATGCCTTTAATGTTTTCCAAGATTTTTTGTTGTGAACCGTTTCCCAATGCCACAACGGAAACCACAGATGTAATCCCGATAATAATCCCGAGCATGGTTAAAAGAGAACGCATTTTGTGGGCAATAATCGCACTCACCGACATACGAAAGGCTTCAACAAATTGATCTTTGCTGAACCCAAAGTGCGGTTTAGATTTGGTTGGATTTTCGACCGCACTTTTTACCGCTTCTTTTTGCGTATCGCCAATGATTTCGCCATCTTTAATTTCAATCACGCGATTCGCACTAGCGGCAATTTCTCGGTCATGGGTTACCATAATAATAGTGTGGCCTTCTGCGTGTAATTGACGCAGAATTTCCATCACATTTTGACCGCTTTGTGAATCCAATGCACCAGTGGGTTCATCGGCTAAAATAATTTCACCGCCATTCATCAACGCACGCGCAATACTCACACGTTGTTGCTGACCACCAGAAAGCTGGCTTGGTTTATTTTGCCATTTATCGCCTAAATCTTAAATCTAATTTTTCTAAAAGTTGTTTCGCACGAGAAAGACGTTTTTCTTGCGACATCCCCGCATAAATTGCAGGCAAGGCGACGTTTTCTGCTGCGGTCAAGCTCGACAATAAATTATAGCGTTGGAAAATAAAGCCGAATTTTTGGCTACGTAAATCTGACAGCTGATCTTTGCTTAATTCAATGGTTTCTTTGCCATTGATTTTGTAAGAGCCACTGGTTGCCGTATCCAAGCATCCGATGATATTCATCAAGGTTGATTTACCCGAACCGGATTGCCCAATAATCGCGACGAAATCGCCTTTTTCAATATTTAAAGAGACATTCTTTAAAATATGAACACGATTTTCGCCTTCACCGAAGTAACGATTGAGATCCTTAATTTCAATAATATTCATTAATTTTCTACCGCACTTTTAGAACATTCTTGGACCACGAGGCATAGAGCCAACTTGTTCACCATTCGCGACTTGCGACACAATGACTTTTTCACCTTCGTTTAAACCCGATTTGATTTCAGTTTTGAAATCATTTTGAACACCGGTTTCAACTTCACGCGGTTCAGGTTGATTTTTATCATTCAATACATTTACAAAGCTTTTGCCATCACGTTTTTTAATAGCCATATTGGAAACTAATAACACATCTTTCGCGTTGGCAATTTTGATGTTGTTTTCTGTCGTCATTCCGATGCGTAAAGTACGATCAGGGTTATCAATCAAAACATTGGCGTAATAGTAGATTGCACTGGTCATTGAGCTGCTACTTGAACTTGTCGAAGATGATGTTGAAGAACTATCACTTGTCGTGGTATTGGCAGGATCAACAGAATCAATGACAGAGTGATACAGGGTTTGGCTATCCGATAAAATAGTAAAACTCACTTCTTGACCGGCTTTCACTTTAGTAATGTCGCCTTCTGAAATTTCAGGTTTAATTTTCATTTTGCTTAAATCGGCAATGGTTACAATTGTTGGCGTCGTTTGGTTGGCATTAACGGTTTGACCTTCTGAAACAGGCACAGCAATAACGGTACCGTCCATTGGGGCGGTGATTTTGGTGTAACCCACATTGGTTTCTGCTGTATTCACTTCAATTTCAGCTTGTTTGATATTGGCTTCAATGGCTTCCATTTCCGCTTTCGCATTATCAAGAGTGCTTTTCGCCGCATTCACACTATCTAAAGACGTTGCTTTTTGCGTATAAAGTTTTGATAAGCGGTTATAGCTTGAAAGGGCAACATCATTAGCGGTTTTCTTCGCTTTTAATTGTGCTTGATAGCTGACTAATGCCGCCTTTTTGGTATTTAAGGTATTAATTTGTGTGGTGGAATCAATATCTGCGATCATTTCGCCTTTTTTGATTTCTTGCCCTAATTTGACATAGAGTTTAGTGATTTTACCCGAAGCTTGAGCACCAACATCAACTTCATTCACGCTTTCAACTGAGCCAGAAGCGACAACTGTTTTTTCCACATTGCCACGTGTAACCGATTCAGTAAGATAAGTAGTTTCTTGTTTGCTATTGTTGGATAAAAAATAATAAGCTGCACCAGCAGCGACGAGTAATCCGAGTAAAATAAAAAAGCGTTTTTTCATAAAGACTTTGTTATCCTAAATAAAAATGAACGTTTGTTCAGTAAAGGTTTATTCTAAAGGTAAACTTTTCAGTTTGCACGAAAAATCTTCAAGTTAGACCTAAAAATCTTAAAAAATTCAGTATTAATTTAATGAAAGTGCGGTTAGTTTTGGGATCAAATTCACAACGTCAGACTTTTCGTATAGAATGGCGCAATTATTTTCAATTTATTGAGAAATTTATGAGCAATACAGAACACACTCTAGAAAATGCGGAAAATACCCGCACACATAACTTCATTACTCAAATTATTGATGAAGATTTAGCTTCGGGTAAACATAAAAGCGTTCATACCCGTTTTCCGCCTGAGCCGAACGGCTATTTACATATCGGTCATGCGAAATCTATTTGCTTAAACTTTGGCTTAGCAAAAGAATATCAAGGTTTATGTAACCTACGTTTTGACGATACTAACCCCGTAAAAGAAGACGTGGAATATGTAGATTCCATCAAAGCTGACGTGGAATGGTTAGGTTTCAAATGGGAAGGTGAACCGCGTTATGCGTCAGATTACTTCGATGCACTTTATGGTTATGCGATTGAATTAATCAAAAAAGGCTTGGCCTATGTGGATGAGCTTTCTCCAGAAGAAATGCGTGAATATCGCGGTACATTAACTGAGCCAGGTAAAAACAGCCCATATCGTGACCGCACTATTGAAGAAAACTTAGCTTTATTTGAAAAAATGAAGAACGGCGAGTTTGCAGAGGGGAAAGCAAGTTTACGTGCAAAAATTGATATGGCATCGCCATTTATGGTCATGCGTGATCCGGTGATTTATCGTATTAAATTTGCAAGCCATCACCAAACCGGTGATAAATGGTGCATTTATCCAATGTACGATTTCACTCACTGTATTTCTGATGCAATCGAGCGTATTACTCATTCTATCTGCACATTAGAATTCCAGGATAACCGTCGTTTATATGACTGGGTGTTGGAAAATATCAGTATTGAGCGCCCATTACCACATCAATATGAATTCTCACGTTTAAATTTAGAAGGCACGTTAACGTCTAAACGTAAATTATTGAAATTAGTAAATGACGGCATTGTGGATGGTTGGAACGATCCGCGTATGCCAACGATTTCAGGTTTACGTCGTCGCGGTTATACACCGGCTTCGTTACGTGAATTCTGCCGTCGTATCGGTGTGACTAAACAAGATAATGTCGTAGAGTATTCTGCACTTGAAGCTTGTATTCGTGAAGATTTAAACGAAAACGCACCTCGCGCAATGGCGGTGATTTATCCTGTTCGTGTTGTGATTGAAAACTTTGAAGGGGAAGAAACCTTAACGGCACCAAATCACCCTAATCGTCCTGAATTAGGGGAGCGTCAACTACCGTTTACGAAAGAGCTTTATATTGATCGCGCAGACTTCCGTGAAGAAGCAAACAAACAATACAAACGCTTAGTATTAGGTAAAGAAGTACGTTTACGTAACGCTTATGTGATTAAAGCTGAACGCGTGGAAAAAGATGCAAATGGTGAAATTACTACGATTTTCTGTACTTATGATCCTGAAACTTTAGGTAAAAATCCAGCGGATGGACGTAAAGTCAAAGGTGTTATTCACTGGGTATCTGCTGTACATAATCACTCAGCTGAATTCCGTTTGTATGATCGCTTATTTACCGTGCCAAATCCAGGTGCTGAAGATGATATTGAAAGCGTGTTAAATCCAACCTCTTTAGTGGTAAAACACGGTTTTGTAGAACAAAGCCTCGTAAATGCGGAACCAGAAAAAGGTTACCAATTTGAACGCGAAGGTTATTTCTGTGCGGATAGTAAAGATAGCCGTCCTGAACATTTGGTATTTAACTTAACAGTAAGCTTAAAAGAAGGCTTCTAATTTTAATCAACCAAGTGCGGTCAAAATAAATGCGATTTTGACCGCACTTTTTATTTGTATCAACTATGCAACTTGAACCTAATTTTTGGCAAACAAAATCCCTGCTTGAAATGACGGAATCTGAATGGGAAGCCTTATGTGATGGCTGCGGCAAATGCTGTTATCGCAAATATATTCAAGGGCGAGGTAAACGCCAAAAACTTTATTACACTCGAATTGCTTGTAACCTTTTAGATGTGGAAACAGGAAAGTGCGGTAATTATTCAGAGCGTTTTAAAATTGAAACTGACTGTACCAAACTCACTAAAAAGAATTTACCTGATTTTCATTGGTTGCCTGATACTTGTGCCTATCGTTTACTTTATGAAGGAAAAACGCTCCCTGAATGGCATCCGCTTATTTCTGGCTCTCCCCATTCTGTAAAAAATGCGGATATTTTGATTAAAAACGGTATTCACGAACGCGATGTGATTGATTGGTTTGAGTTTGTGATTTAAGTTTTTATAAAAAACTGGTGTTATTTTTATAATTATTTATAATTTTTCGCCATTAATACTAGAGTACGATAATATTCTATAGCATATTATTCGCTTTTAAAGGTGTCTTTATTTAAAATATTCAATTGGTTAGAGAAGGAATTATGACAATACTACAACCCAGCGTTAACCGCTTAGAAAAAGAAATTTCGAATAAAGATTATGAAGGTGCTTGCCAAGAACTTTTGAATATTTTACGGAAAATTGATGACAATTTTGGTGGGATTGAGGGAATTGAATTCGATGCGCCAGAACAACTTTCTAATTTACCAGAAAAAAGCATCCAATATTTTTGTACCCGAGTTGCTAATGCGATAACAGATTTATTTATGGATCCTAATTTAGAGCTTTCAGAAAACGGTGCATTAGGCTTTCTTGCTTTCCAACGTTGGCTAACACTTATTTTTGCGAGTTCTCCTTATGTGAATGCGGATCATATTTTAAGAACTTATAATACAAACCCTGATCCTAAAGGTGATATGCATCTAAATACTGATTTTTCTTCTTTTGCGAAATTCTGTATTCTATATTTATCTGAATCAAATATTAATATTAATTTGGATGCGCTTTGGGAAATAAATAAAGAGCTTTGTGCATCTCTTTGCTTTGCTTTGCAATCACCACGTTTTATTGGCACTGGTACCTCGTTTAATAAAAGAGCGATTCTTTTACAATGGTTTTCTAAAAAGTTGGCTGAATTTGAAAATTTAGATAAATTGCCTTCTAGTCTTTCTCATGATGTGTATATGCATTGCAGTTACGATTTTGCTCAAAATAAACATGATGTAAAACGTGCCCTAAATCAGGTTATACGTAAACATTTGTTAGCTCAGGGGTGGAAAGATCGTGAAATAACTTCATTAGGTAAACGTCGTCGTAAACCTGTTATGGTGGTGCTTTTGGAGCATTTTCATTCCGCACATTCTATTTATCGAACTCATTCTACATCAATGATTGCTGCACGTAAGAAATTCCATTTGGTTGGTATTGGTGGAGAGGCAGTGGATCAGCTTGGACGCGAGGTATTTGATGAGTTTTTCCAACTTGAAGGCGATACAATGTTCCAACGTCTTGAATTTATTCGTGGAAAATGTGAAGAATATGGCGCAGCTGTTTTTTATATGCCAAGTATCGGTATGGATTTAACAACAATTTTTGCAAGTAATACACGCTTAGCTCCAATTCAAGCAATAGCATTGGGGCATCCAGCAACAACTCATTCTGATTTCATTGAATATGTGATTGTTGAAGATGATTATGTAGGCTCAGAAGACTGTTTTAGTGAAACATTACTCCGTTTACCAAAGGATGCATTGCCTTATGTGCCGTCAGCATTGGCACCTGAAAAAGTCGATTACTTGTTCAGAGAAGAACCCGAAGTGGTAAATATCGGTATTGCTGCAACAACAATGAAATTGAATCCAACATTCCTTGAAACATTGAGAATAATTCGTGATAAGGCTAAAGTGAAAGTTCATTTCCATTTCGCACTAGGGCAGTCTTTCGGTATTACACATCCTTATGTTAAGTGGTTTATTGAGCAGTATTTAGGCGATAGTGCAACGGCTCATGCTCACGCGCCTTATCATCAGTATCTCAGTATTTTACACCAATGTGATATGATGCTGAATCCATTTCCATTTGGTAATACAAATGGAATTATTGATATGGTAACGCTTGGTCTAGTTGGTGTTTGTAAAACTGGGGATGAAGTGCATGAACATATTGATGAAGGGTTATTCAAACGTTTAGGCTTACCAGAATGGCTTATTGCACAAAGTGTGGAAGAATATATTGATTGTGCAGTAAGACTTGCAGAAAATCATAAAGAGCGTCTAGAGCTTCGTCGTCACATTATAAAAAGCAATGGTTTAAAAACACTTTTTAAAGGTGATCCTAGCACTATGGGTAAAGTGTTATTAGAAAAAGTAAAGGCGTTAAAATTTTAATAAGATTTTATTCACGAAAAATTTAGTTTTATATTTAGCCTCTAAAAGTTAGATTTTACTTAACTGATTAGAGGCTTTATTTTGACGAAGATCACACTTTTAAATAAAGCCGGTTGTCATCACTTTCAGCTTGGTTATAATCCCTAACAAGAGTTATACAGTTGTCATGTGGTGTCTATGCAAATCTCGGATTCTCTCAAACAAAAAGCAGAAAAATGCGGTATCGCTCTTTCTCATTATGATATTGATGGACATCTTATTTTCGCAGATGAAAAGACGGTTTCAACTTTTGTTGAGCTTTTGCAGCCTCCGCCAAAAGCGAAAGGACAGTTTGACGATGTACTGGCTGCATTTGAAAATGAACCGATTGATTATCGACTCAATCGTCTAGATTTGCCACTATCTGCGGAATATCGTTATCAGCTGATTGATGAATCTAATGTCATTCTGTTAGAAAAAACACTTTCAAATTTATCCGCACTTTCCTTGCCTGCACTTCCTTTTGGCTATTATAAATTATCTATTTTTTCCGATACTGAAGAGTACCGCATTCGTTTACTTATTTCTCCTAAAACAGCTTTTCAACCACCCGTATTAAAAAATAAAAAAGTGTGGGGCGTGAATGTGCAACTTTACAGTTTACGCTCAGAACAAAACTGGGGCATTGGCGATTTTGGTGATTTAGCTTATTTGATCGAACAAAGTGCAAAACAAGGTGCGGATTATGTGGGAATTAATCCATTACATTTGCCATATCCTGCTGTGCCAAACTGGGCCAGTCCTTATAGTTCATCCTCTCGTCGTTGGTTGAATTTTTTATATTTAGCGATTACAGAGTTACCAGAGTTTAAGCGTTGCCGTTCTGTGCAAAATTGGTTTAAGCGTGAGGATATTCAAGCAAAAATTGGCGCTTTGCGTGAAAGTGATTGCATCGATTATTCTTCAATATTGGCTTTAAAATTAACCGCACTTGAATCCCTGTTTGATTTCTTTCAACGTAGTCAATCCGCTGAAATTGTGACACGTCGAAAAATCTTTGCCGATTATTTAAAAAACAAAGGTGAACCTTTGTTGTTACAGGGCTTATTTAATGTATTAGATTTACAAGAACATGCTGACCATCAAGCGGAAGAAAATACTATTGGTTGGCTTGGCTGGCGTAAGGAATGGCAGCATTTAAATGCGACAAAAAGAAAAGCCCTATTAAAAACACACCATGAGCAAATCCAATTTTTTGCTTGGTTGCAATGGCTTACGGAAGAACAGCTTTCCGCATTACAAAATCTTTGTAAACAATCTGGTATGAAGTTGGGTATTTATGGCGATTTAGCTGTGAATAGTTCTCGTGGTAGTGCTGATGTATGGAGCGATCCTGATTTATATTGTGTAAATGCCTCTATTGGTGCGCCACCTGATCCGTTAGGTCCTGTCGGGCAAAATTGGAATTTGCCACCTTATAATCCAACGGTGCTAAAAGCACGTGGCTTTGCACCATTTATCGATATGCTACGTGCCAATATGCAATATTTTGGTGTGCTTCGCATCGATCATGTTATGGGCTTATTTCGTTTGTGGTGGATTCCAGAAGGAAAAACCGCGGCTGATGGCGCTTATGTACATTATCCTTTTGATGAATTAATGGCGATTCTTGCCATTGAAAGTGTCCGCAATGAATGTTTGATTATTGGTGAAGATCTCGGCACGGTGCCTGATGAAGTGCGGTGGAAATTAAATGAGTTTCAAATTTTCTCTTATTTTGTATTGTATTTCGCCCAACAAAATGGCGAATTTCCTCGTATATCTGATTATCCTCGAAATGCTTATGCCACTATTGGCACGCATGATGTTCCCTCATTACAAAGTTTTTGGCATTGCCGTGATTTAGAATTATTTAATCAACTCGGTATTCTGAATGGGGAAGTGCTCAAGCAAAAATATGATCAACGCGTCATGGATAAACAAGCCTTATTAAATAGTTTACATCGTGATAATTATTTACCGCCGCATTATGAAGGCGATGCGCTTTCTATGGCGATGCACGATCATTTAAACCTAATGATCCATCATTATTTAGCGGAAAGTAACAGCCGATTGATTGGTGTACAATTAGAAAATTTACTTAGCCAAGAAATCAGTTTTAATTTGCCGGGCACCTCAAATGAATACCCAAACTGGTGTAAGAAACTTTCTCAACCGTTAGAGTTTATTTTTAGTAATGAAGCTTTAAAAACGTTCTTTGTGCAAATTAACCAAGGGCGAAATGTATAAGGAGTAAATATGACAACCGCAGTAACCCAAGCAATTATTGATGGTTTTTTTGATGCGAGCAATGGCGATCCTTTTGCTACGCTTGGTATGCACGAAACCGAGCAAGGAATTGAAATTCGTACGTTATTGCCAGATGCCAATCGAGTGGTGGTAATTGAGCGTGAAAGTGGTAAAGAAATAACGGAACTGGATTGTGTCGATGAGCGTGGTTTTTTTGTTGGTGTTATTCCAACTTGTCGTCATTTTTTTGCTTATCAATTACAGGTTTTTTGGGGAAATGAATCGCAAATAGTCGAAGATCCTTATCGTTTTCATCCTATGATTGATGATTTAGAACAATGGCTACTTTCTGAAGGTTCTATGCTTCGCCCATATGAAATACTTGGTGCGCATTTTATGGAATGTGATGGTGTGAGCGGGGTGAATTTCCGCTTGTGGGCACCTAATGCAAGACGAGTTTCTATTGTGGGTGATTTCAATTATTGGGATGGTCGCCGTCATCCTATGCGTTTTCATCTAAAAAGTGGTGTGTGGGAGCTCTTTTTACCAAAAGCCAGTTTAGGACAGCTCTATAAGTTTGAATTAATTGATTGTCATGGCAATCTTCGTTTGAAAGCCGATCCCTTTGCCTTTAGTTCGCAACTTCGCCCTGATACAGCATCGCAAGTCAGTGCATTACCAAATGTAGTGGAAATGACGGAACAACGTCGTCAAGCAAATCAAGCGAATCAACCGATTTCCATTTATGAAGTGCATTTAGGATCTTGGCGTCGTAATTTAGAAAACAATTTTTGGCTAGATTACGATCAAATTGCTGATGAATTAATTCCTTATGTAAAAGATATGGGCTTCACCCATATAGAATTTTTACCGCTTTCTGAATTTCCGTTTGATGGTTCTTGGGGCTATCAACCACTTGGACTTTATTCGCCAACCAGTCGCTTTGGCTCACCTGAGGCATTCCGTCGTTTAGTAAAACGTGCACATGATTCAGGAATTAATGTGATTTTAGATTGGGTGCCAGGTCACTTCCCAAGCGATACCCATGGTTTAGTTGCATTTGATGGCACAGCCTTGTATGAACATGAAGACCCTCGCGAAGGCTATCATCAAGATTGGAATACCTTGATTTATAACTATGGGCGTAATGAGGTCAAAAATTTCTTATCCAGTAATGCTCTGTATTGGCTTGAACGCTTTGGCGTAGATGGTATTCGCGTGGATGCTGTGGCTTCGATGATTTACCGCGATTACAGCCGTGCGGAAGGTGAGTGGATTCCAAATCAATACGGCGGACGAGAAAACTTAGAAGCTATTGAATTTTTAAAACATACCAACTGGAAAATCCACAGTGAAATGGCTGGTGCGATTTCTATTGCGGAAGAATCTACCTCTTTTGCTGGTGTGACGCACCCGAGTGAAAACGGTGGATTGGGCTTTAATTTTAAATGGAATATGGGCTGGATGAACGATACGCTCGCCTATATGCAGCTTGACCCAATTTACCGCCAATATCATCACAATAAAATGACCTTTGGGATGATGTATCAATACAGCGAAAACTTTGTGCTACCGCTTTCGCATGATGAAGTGGTGCATGGCAAATATTCGCTCCTCGATAAAATGCCGGGAGACGCATGGCAAAAATTTGCGAACTTACGTGCTTACTACGGCTATATGTGGGGGCACCCGGGTAAAAAATTGCTCTTTATGGGCAATGAATTTGCTCAAGGTCGTGAGTGGAATTACGAAGAAAGTTTGGACTGGTTCTTGCTTGATGAAAATATCGGTGGTGGCTGGCATAAAGGCGTATTGAAATTAGTAAAAGATTTGAATCATATTTACCGAGAAAACTCACCGCTCTTTGAACTGGATTATTCACCTGAAGGCTTTGATTGGCTTGTCGTTGATGATGCGGCAAATTCTGTATTTGCTTTTGAGCGTCGTAGTTCAAATGGTGAGCGAATTATTGTCATCAGCAACTTCACACCAGTGCCTCGCCATAATTACCGTATTGGGGTAAATGTTGCAGGCACTTATGAAGAAATTCTGAATACTGATTCTATGTATTATCAAGGCTCCAATGTGGGCAATTTTGGCTATGTAACAAGTGAAGAAATTGAAAGCCATGGACGAGAAAATTCCATTTCGATTTCTATTCCACCGTTGGCGACACTTTATTTGAAATACAATTTGTAAGATATGTTTACGATTTATAACAACGGCAAACCAGCGCCAATGGGCTATTCAATATTCACAGAGAATGGCGTGAAGGTGACTAATTTTGCACTGTTCTCTGCTGCGGCGAGTGGTGTTGAACTTTGCCTGTTTGATGGCGATAAGGAAACGTGCTTTCCTATGGTTCGCACAAATAATATATGGCATTTAGCTGTAGCAGGTGTTGCGATTGGGGCAGAATATGGATTCCGCATTTACGGTGAACATGCCAATCCAAATAAATTAATGCTCGATCCTTATGCGAAGGCGGTGAATGGTAAACCTGATTTAATTACCGGAGAAAGTCGTTCTTGGTTCTTAATGAGTGATCATCGCGATAATGCTCATATTGCGCCAAGAGCGGTGATTATTTCAGAAGATTTTGATTGGGAAAATGATACAGCACTCAATACGCCTTGGGCGGAAACCATTGTGTATGAATTGCACGTTAAAGGTTTTAGCCAACTTAACGACAAGATTCCTGCTGAATTACGGGGCACCTATGCGGGCTTAAGTCATCCTATCAATTTAGCTTATTTAAAAGAATTAGGCGTGACAGCAGTGGAGTTGCTGCCTGTAAATTTTTATATAAATGAACCGCACTTACAGGCACGAGGATTACAAAATTATTGGGGATACAATCCCTTAGCCATGTTTGCGGTGGAACCTAAATATGCGGCAACAAATAATCCATTAGCTGAATTTAAATTGATGGTGAAGGCGCTTCACAAAGCGGGTATTGAAGTTATTTTAGATGTGGTATTTAACCATTCTGCAGAATCAGAGCAAACTTACCCAACATTTTGCCAGCGTGGTATTGATGATCAAACTTACTATTGGCGCAACGATCAAGGGCGTTATATCAATTGGACAGGCTGCGGCAATATGCTCAATTTATCCTCTGATGTTGGGCGAAAATGGGTCGTAGATTGTTTATGTTATTGGGCTGAACAGTGTCATGTTGATGGTTTTCGATTTGATTTAGCCTCCGTGCTTGGGCGTGATACACCAGATTTTAATGCACAAGCTCAGCTTTTTACTGACATAAAAAATGAGCCAAGTTTACAAAATATTAAATTGATTGCAGAGCCTTGGGATATCGGACATTACGGCTATCAAGTCGGAAATTTCCCAAGTTACTTTGCTGAATGGAATGATCGTTTCCGTGATGATCTTTGCCGTTTTTGGTTATGGAAAAGTGGTGAAATCGGCGCATTTGCAGAACGCTTTGCAGGTTCTAGCGATTTATTTAAGAAAAATGATCGCTTGCCACACACAACGCTTAATTTTATTACCGCCCATGATGGTTTCGTCATGCAAGATTTAGTGAGTTATAACCAAAAACATAACGAAGCGAATGGTGAAGAAAATCGTGATGGCCGCAATGAAAATTACAGTTATAACCATGGGGTAGAAGGTTCTACTGAATCCCTTTCTGAACCGCAAAAAAGTGCGGTAGAAAATAACCGCACTTTTGCACAAAGCGGATTATTAATGAGTTTATTGCTTTCAAATGGCACGCCTATGCTTTTGGCAGGCGATGAGTTCGGCAACACTCAATATGGTAACAATAATGCCTATTGCCAAGATAACGAAATTACTTGGCTGAAATGGGCAAATTTTAACAAGGAATTATTTGAACTTACCAAGCAAACGATTGCAGCGCGTAAGCAAATTGGTAGTTTAAATCGGAATCAATGGTGGTCAGGTGACAATGTGCAATGGCTTAACATTCACGGTAACCAGATAACAGTTGACGATTGGCAAAATCAACAAACCAAAGCATTACAAGTAGTTTTAGATAAGCATTGTCTTTTATTGATTAATGCCAAAGCCGAAGGGCAGGTGTTTCGCTTACCTGATGGAAAATGGAAACCTCAAATCGGCACACATAATTTAACCCTCGATGCACAACAAGCAGAGCTTAGCTCAATGGGCTTTTGTATGCTGAGTGACGAATAACTATAAGACTATGGAGATCCTTATGAAAGCTGGCGACCTTAACAAATATGATTTAGTTAAAAATACTTTGGTGCTTATTCTTGCGGGTGGACGTGGTTCACGCTTGCATGAACTTACGGATAAACGTGCAAAACCCGCCCTTTATTTTGGTGGTAATCGCCGTATTATTGACTTTGCACTTTCTAACTGTATTAACTCTGGTTTAAACCGAATTGGGGTAGTGACTCAATATGCAGCTCACTCTTTACTTCGTCATTTGCAAACAGGTTGGTCTTTCTTACCACAAGAAAAAGGGGAGTTTGTTGATATGCTTCCTGCTCGTCAACAAATTGATGATTCAACTTGGTATCGTGGTACGGCGGATGCTGTTTATCAAAATATGGCGATTATTCGTGATCACTATCGCCCTAAATATGTTTTAATCTTGGCAGGTGACCATATTTATAAACAAGACTATAGCGTCATGTTGATGGACCATGTGAACAGTGGTGCAAAATGTACGGTGGGTTGTATTGAAGTACCACGCTCTGAAGCACATGAATTTGGTGTCATGGCGGTAAACGAAAATTTAAAAGTCAAAGCCTTTGTTGAAAAACCAAAAGATCCACCGGCAATGGTAGGTAAACCTGATATTTCACTCGCATCAATGGGGATTTATGTGTTTGATGCGGATTATCTTTACAAAATGTTGGAGAGAGAAGTCAATACACCACAAACTAGCCACGATTTTGGTAAAGATGTATTACCAAAATGTTTAGCAGAAGAAACCCTTTATGCGCATCCTTTCAGCCGTTCTTGCATGGGACGTAATACTGAAGGTGAAATTTATTGGCGTGATGTGGGTACATTAGATAGCTTCTGGCAATCTAATATCGATTTAGTATCTGAAAATCCACAGCTTGATATTTATGATCAAAGTTGGCCAATTCGCGGTAATCCAATTCAAGCTTACCCGTCAAAATTCTTCTACAAAAATTCAAATGTTCATCCAGTCGATAATTCTTTAATTGGCGGCGGTTGCGTGATTACTGATGCCTCTATCAGTAATTCCGTGCTATTCGATCGCGTTAAAATTGATGCTTTCTCAAAAGTGGATCATTGCGTGGTATTACCACAAGTTAAAATCGGTAAGAATTGTATATTGAAAAACTGTATTCTCGACCGTGAATGTATCATTCCTGATGGCATGGAAATTGGTGTGAATATGGAAGAAGATAAAAAACGTTTCCGTATCAGTTCAACTGGTAAAGTAATTCTAGTTACCCCGAAAATGCTGAAAAAATTAGAAGGGGAAGAAGTCGTATCTGAAGAGCATTTAGATTAATAATGAAAAAAAAGTGCGGTAAATTTTGACCGCACTTTGTAATCCCCTCTTTTCTAAAGAGGAGAGTTGATCGAGCATTATTTATGTTTTATAGGGAAAATAAAAATTAAATGAAAGTTTTACACGTTTGCTCAGAATTTTATCCACTCCTCAAAACAGGCGGTTTAGCCGATGTTTTAGGGGCTTTGCCGCAAGCCCAAAATCAAATAGGGCTTGATGCACGTATTTTATTGCCTGCTTATCCAGCTATTTCTGCCGGTATTCCTAATACACAAGTTGTGGCTGAATTTGATAATTTTGCGGGACATGTTGTGTTGCGCTACGGCGAATATAATGGCGTGGGTATTTATTTAATCGATGCACCACATTTATATGCGCGTGAGGGGAATCCATATCACGATTGTTACTATAATGATTATGGTGATAACTATAAACGTTTTGCCTTACTAGGTTGGGTTGGCGCTGAATTATCTACTGGTTTAGATAGCTGGTGGCGTGCAGACGTCGTTCATGCTCATGATTGGCATGCAGGTTTATGTGCCGCTTACTTATTTAATAAAGGTCGCCCAGCAAAATCCGTATTTACGATCCACAATTTAGCGTATAAAGGACAATTTCATTATCAGCATTTATTTGAAATTGGCTTGCCTGCAGGCATGTTTAATGTTGATGGTTTAGAGTTATTTGGACAGATTTCCTATTTAAAAGCTGGCTTATTTTACTCCGATGCGAGCACAGCAGTAAGCCCGACTTATGCCAAAGAGATTACAACACCTGAATTTGCCTATGGCTTGGAAGGTTTACTTTCTGGTTTAAAATCTCAAGGGCGTTTAGTGGGGATTCTTAATGGTGTAGATGAAAATATTTGGCATCCAAATGCCGATCAATATATTCAGCATCGTTACAAATTGAAACATATGGCAGGTAAAAAACAGAATAAAGCTGAACTGCAAGCTTATTTTAATTTACCGCAAGATGAAAATGCATTGGCATTTGTGATGGTAACCCGATTAACCGAGCAAAAAGGCGTGGATTTATTGATTGAAAGTGCGGATGAAATTGTAAAACAAGGCGGCCAGTTGATGATTTTAGGTTCTGGCGCACCGCACTTTGAACAAAGTATTCGTGAGCTTGCTGAACGTTATCCACAAAATGTTGCAGTTAAAATTGGTTACGATGAAACACTGTCACATTTATTAGTGGCAGGTGGTGATGTGATTTTAGTGCCAAGCCGTTTTGAGCCTTGTGGCTTAACACAACTTTATGGCTTGAAATATGGCACACTTCCTCTTGTTCGTAAAACGGGTGGTTTAGCCGATACGGTGGTGGATAGCACACCGGAAAATATTAAAGATCGCACGGCAACTGGTTTTGTGTTCGAGCAAGCAACAGCTGAAGATTTACGCAGAAGCATTCAACAAGCGTTTGATATTTGGCAAAAACCGAGAGTTTGGTCAGCATTGCGAGCGAATGCAATGGCACAAGATTTTAGCTGGCGTAAAGCAGCAGAACAATATCGTGCACTTTATGAACGTTTGTAGTTTTATTTATAAACGTTAAGGGCAACAGTCTGTTTGTAGATTATTGTTGCAAGCTCTGTGATTATGCTTGTTTTTTGACAAGATAAGCATAAAATTTGAACGAATTTATTAGAGGTATAAAGGTTCTCGGATACAAAGAGCGGTCTATTTCGATTGATTTTTTGAAATGTGCGTGAATTTTTAAATCAACATCTCTTTTATTATTGATAATTTTTTAACATTCAAACCGAGGTTTTACTTATGATAATGGATAATTTTGATTCTCCATTCCTATACAATCGCCCACAAATGACTGTTGAGGCAATCAAAAAATCAATTGTTTATAAGCTTATTTTTTTAATTGGTCGATCACCGCGTGAAGCGAGCCAACGCGATTGGCTTAACGCAACACTCCACGCTGTGCGTGACTTAGTAACAGAAGGGTGGATTACCACAGCTCGCCAAACTCGAGCAGAAGATGCTCGCCGTGTTTACTACCTTTCAATGGAATTCTTAATTGGACGTACCCTTTCTAATGCCATGATTGCAGAAGGTATTTATGGATTAGCACAAGAAGCCTTATCTGAATTAAATGTGGACTTAGAAGAAGTTTTAGAAAAAGAAGTTGATCCTGGCTTGGGTAATGGCGGTTTAGGCCGTCTAGCAGCTTGTTTTATGGATTCTATTGCGACCCTTGGTTTACCTGGTATGGGTTATGGTATTCGTTATGAATATGGTATGTTCCGCCAAAAAATCGAAAATGGTCAGCAAGTTGAGTGCCCAGATGCATGGCTTGAAAAAGGTGCACCTTGGGAGTTTATTCGCCCATCTAAACGCTTTACCGTAGAATTTGGTGGAAACATTCATTTCGAAGGTAAAAAATGTATTTGGCAAGATACCGAAAAAGTGACCGCACTTGCTTACGATCAAATGATTCCGGGTTATCAAAATAATTCTGCTGCGACATTACGTTTATGGTCTGCACACGCAGGTGAAGTGTTTAACCTTGCCGACTTCAACCGCGGCGAACATTTAGCCGCATTAGAAGAACACTCCGCAAATAAAAACTTATCACGTGTACTTTATCCTGATGATTCAACTTGGAATGGCCGCGAATTGCGTTTACGTCAAGAGTATTTCTTAGTCTCTGCATCACTTCAAGATATTTTACGCCGTCACAAACGTACGCACGATAGCCTTGAAAACTTGGCTGATAAAGTGGCAATTCATTTAAATGACACACACCCAGCTTTAGCAATTCCTGAATTAATGCGAATTTTAGTGGACGACGAAGGTTTTGAATGGAAAAAAGCCTGGGAGATGACGCGTAACATTTTCTCTTATACTTGCCATACCCTTATGTCAGAAGCATTAGAAACTTGGCCAGTTGAAATGATGGCAAAAATTTTGCCACGTCACTTACAGATGATTTTTGAAATCAATGATCATTTCTTAGAGTATGTTCGTTCTTACGTCACCACAGATAACGATTTTATTCGTCGTGTTTCATTGATTGAAGAAGGTTATCAACGTAAAGTGCGTATGGGATGGTTGTCTGTTGTAGGTTCACACAAAATCAACGGTGTAGCAGAAATCCATTCTGATTTAATGGTGACTTCAACCTTTGCAGATTTTGCTCGTATTTTCCCAGAACGCTTTACCAATGTAACGAACGGTATTACCCCTCGTCGTTGGTTAGCCGTTGCGAATCCACAATTAGCAGACTTATTCGATAAATATATTGGTTCAGAATGGCGTTGTGATTTAAGTCAAATCGAAAAACTTAAACCATTTACGCAAGAAAAAGCATTTAAAGAAGCGATTGCGGATATTAAATTTGCGAACAAAGTGAAATTGGCGGAATATGTGAAATCTGAATTAGGTGTTGAACTTGATCCACATGCGTTATTTGATGTTCAAGTCAAACGTATTCACGAATATAAACGTCAAATGTTGAACGTATTGCATATTATTGCTCGCTACAATGAAATGCTTGCTCATCCTGAACAAGATTGGCAACCGCGTGTATTTATTTTAGCTGGTAAAGCAGCTTCGGCTTATTATGCTGCGAAACAAACAATCCATTTAATCAATGATGTGGCGAATGTAATCAACAACGATGAGCGTTTGAAAGGCCGTTTAAAAGTTGTATTTATTCCAAATTACAGCGTAAGCCTTGCCCAGTTGATTATTCCAGCAGCGGATATTTCAGAGCAAATTTCACTTGCAGGTACAGAGGCTTCTGGCACCAGTAATATGAAGTTTGCCCTAAACGGTGCATTGACACTCGGTACACTTGACGGTGCAAACGTGGAAATCTTAGAAAACGTGGGCGAAAATCACATTTTCATCTTCGGTAATACGGTAGAACAAGTGGAACAACTTCGTCGTGAAGGATACCGCTCATTTGAATACTATCAAAATGATGCTCAATTACGCACAGTCGTGGATCAAATTATTGAAGGTAAATTCTCACCAGAAGATCCTCAACGTTATCATCAACTATTACAAGGCTTGCAATACCACGATTATTATCAAGCCTTCGCTGATTTCCGTAGTTATGTAGAAACTCAAAAAGTCGTAGATGAAAAATACAAACAACGCGACAAATGGATTGAAAGCACCATTCAAAATATCGTGAATATGGGCTTCTTCTCATCTGACCGCACGATTAAAGAGTACGCAGAGAGAATTTGGAAAGTTGAGCCTGTTCAATTAGGTGATTAATTTTATATTAATAGCCAATAAACAAATTATCTGCATCAAGCCCGAGTTTGATGCAGATTTTTTTATATTTAAACTAATGAAAAATAACAGAAATTACCAATGTAACCTTTATGGGGCAATATGGAAAACAAAAGCTTTATATTGGAGTGCATAGTCGTGGTACATTAACATAAGTAATGCATTAAAAGCGCTAAATACAGAAGATAACAGAGCTAAAAAGCTACTTTCAGGTACGACAATTAAAATGGTTGGTCCTGCAGCCGATGTAACAAGAGCGGATGGTTATTTAAGTCAATTGCAAACGGGTAAAGAAAGAACAACTTCAAATGGTTCAATTCGGATTGAGAATCATGCTAGTGACCCAGTAAGTAGTATGCCGATTTTATTGGGAGGAAACCCTGCAACGACATCTGAAAATAATCTGAATAAAAGCTGGTTACAGCGAATAGCAGATATATTTAGTGATGAATGTTCATCAGTACATAATTGCCATGGACTAGGGCAACAACAATGCGTTACTGATGGATATAGAAATGAGGGAGATCTTAAAATGGGTAATTAAAGAACTATTTTTGAATTAAATAAAGCGAAGGAGAAATAAAATGAAAGTACTATTTTCTATATTTTTAATATTAATTCTAAGCGGGTGCTCTTTTGGTGGTTTTAAACCAGCGCCTCCATACTATCATTGGCGTTTGCATAATGCAGATGCATTATTTCCTGATTCAGATCCTAATGTTTTAACAAAATACCTTGATAGAAGGAAAAAAGATATGAAGGATTGCGGTATGGATTTTGTTACCGGTGAAAGTGATGATCCAGAGGTGAATCTTTGTTTAGAGAAAAAAGGCTGGTATTTAAAAGGCGGACCTGTTTGTGAAAATACACTAATGTGGAATAGGCCTGAATGTATTCAATGGCGAAAAAAACACAGTAAACCTGATGCTAAGCCTTGGCAGTAATTAACAAAGGTGCTTAAAAGTGCGGTCAATATTCAAAGAATTTTAAAACCTCTCAAAAGTAGCTTTAGCTAATGCCGTGGTAGCTGGAGGTATTAAAGCAGGTTTCGAGGCTAATGATTATGCTAATGGGAAGTCGTTAACAAGAGATAATTTATTGAAATCTACTAAAGAGGTTGGATATTCATTCTTTTCAGCTGGAGCAACTACAGGTATGCCAATACTTCCTGTTATTGGGCTTGGAGTGACTGTTGATTGGGCTAAAGACGGTGGGAAGCAATTTAGTTGGTAGTGTTATAGAAGCTAAGCTTGGTAATAGCTTTGCAACACCATATTTAAGAGAGACTAGTACAAACGCTTTTGATAAAGTTTATGATACATTAGGAAAAGAAAATAATGAAAAAAAATGATTTTATTGAGATTATAAAAATGTCAATATTTTTGATTCTTATGGCAACTTTATATTCTCTATATAAGTTTAATTTTGATTTTACTAAAATTAAAATATTACCTATATTAAAGTGGTATCCCACATCATTTGTTTGTGTATTAGTTGGTTTTTATCTTAGTCGTTTTCTGAAAAATGGTAGATAGGAGTCTAACTGAGGAGTGTCTACAATAATTAGATAGATTATGACTAACTCATTTGAGAATTTTTACGATACTTATAATAAGGAAGAATCCAATGAGAAAAAGTGATTTTATTAAAGTACTTAAAGTTTCTGTTTTAATAGATTTAGGAATGTATTTCATGGCTCTCATAAAGAATGGATTTGATTTTCATAATGTGGATATTTTAAATATACTAAGTTCGTTTCCATTAGTGTTTATATTTTGTGTATTTGTCTTTTATTTAAAAAAATTATAGGTTATTGTTGTTTATTGAAAATGGTGGAAGCCTAAAAAGATAATCCAAACCCATCTTTATTAATTTAAGTTGAATGAATCTAATATAAGATTATTAAAGGATTGAAATGAATAAAAGTGATTTTTTCAATATATTTAAAATGTCGATATTTACATTAGCTATAACATATTTGTTTGTATTATCAAAGTTTAACTTTGACTTTAGTAAGGTTAATATATTAAAAGTATTGGATTTTTTTCCTATAGTATTTATCTCTCTCTTATTTTGTTTTTATTTAGGTCGAATACTGAAAGCTAAATGAATTAGCTAGTAGTGTTTTGGTTACCCAGAGGGATATTTGGATAGCATAAAATTTTAAATATCTAGATATAAAGTGTGGTCAATTTTCAAAGAGTTTTAAAGAAACAGCAAATTTTGTCTATAGTTTACCGAGTTTATATACGGGGGCTAAGCCAATACTGGGGGCAACAGCGAGATTAGGTAATCAAGTTGTTGCAGAAGGGAGTCAAATGGCATCTGCTATGAGGTATGTAGCAGGAGAGGTAGGTAAGGATGTTGCGGCTGGTTATAAGGCAATCCCTCGTCCATATAAAGTTGCATTTGGTATTGAAGCAGGGATAAATACAGCTGCAGAAACGATCCCTTATGCTACTGGTCAAAAAGAAATCAATGGCAATAATATTCTCCAAAGTGGAGGGAAAGTCGTTATTGACTCAACTTATTCGACCATTACTTTAAAGGCTGGAGATAGACTAGGATTTGGTCTAGATGTTACTAAGGGATTGGCAGAGGGGAAATCATTTGGAGAATCAATTGGAGATACGACAACATCTTTTGCTATATCAAAATCTGCGGATAAAGTTATAAAAAATGAAAATATAAAACGTATAGTTGTTGGAGCAGCTAACAAAGGTATAGAAGCTTGGAAAGATAGAAATAATAATGAGGAGAATAAATAATGAGAGAGATAATTGCTATTCTTAAAAAGGCTTTTTTTTCTTCAATTATTATGACAGTGTTACTTTCTATAATGATGTATTTAAGAGCATATCCTGCAGAAATTTCATTTGTTATAAAGTATATATTCCCTTTTTTCTTCTTTTCTATGATATTAGCTATATATTTTGGAAATTATCTAAAAAAAGAAGAAAAAAATATTGCTAATAAAATAAAGAAAAAAAGGAGGGGGAATGGGAATTAATAATACTTTTTCTAGGCATCTTTTAGAAGAAAGGCCCCAATGATAGCGCCAGCGTTCACGCTGGTGCTGTTTAATAAAAACATTGTGAATTTTACTCATAACCATCGGCAGAGCCAATATTCAAAAATCTTTGAATTTTTTGACCGCACTTTTAGTTGATAGGCACAAGCGAGGACGCTTGCGCCGTCGTGGTGGGGGTACCTAATAATGAATAAAATTCTTCAAATTATTATTCTTTTAATACTGATTTTTACATGCTGTTTTTTAGTGTTTTCACTAGGTTTAATAATATTTTCATTTGTTATAAATGGAGGCTATATTTCTTTAGATGAGATAATAGAAATAATAGTTTTTTGCTTTAAATTGTTTTCATTGGGTTCTCCTTTGATATTATTATCAATATTTATCTCAAATAGAATTAGGAGATAGCATTTTGGTTGAATCCAGCATAGATGGCGCAAGCGTCCACGCTTGTGCTGTTTAATAAAAAAATTGCGAATTTTATCCATAAACGTTGGGAGAACCAATGTTCAAAATCCTTTGGATTTTGTGACCGCACTTTTAGCTGATAGGCACAAGCGAGGACGCTTGCGCCATCGTGGGGGGGGCAAAACCTCTCAAAAAATGACCGCACTTTTTAACAGATACGTATGACCTCTAGATAGCGCGCGTTTCCTAATGCGTGCTTATATCTAACTAAAAATAAACAAAATGAAGTTGTTAATGAAAATAGTAAAATCATCATTAAATGAAATTGATATTTTAGGCTTGCGTCAGGAGACCCGCGCCATCGTCTGGGGATATAGAAGAGATATTGCTCCTAGTATATCTGGTTCAACAATGAGTGAGGTAGGTAATAGAGTTTTTCAGAATTACTATACAAAACCTAATGAGGAAAAATAATGAAAAAGATGACTTATATTCTTATTTTTTCTCTAGTATCTGGAGTCATTTTTATGTTTATTATGTTTTTAGCTGCAAGGTTGCTCTATAACATAAATAATAGTATTGATTTCTATTCTATTGATATATTGTCTTTTTTTAAAAATATGAATAAAAAGGAGGTTGGTTTTATTATCCTTATATCATCAATAAACTTTGTAATAACATATCTTCGTTATAGAGATTACTAAAGGCAAAGTTAGAAATAAATATTACCCCAATGATAGCGCCAGCGTCCACGCTGGTGCTGTTTAATAAAAACATTGTGAATTTTACTCATAACCATCGGCAGAGCCAATATTCAAAATTCTTTGAATTTTTTGACCGCACTTTTAGTTGATAGGCACAAGCGAGGACGCTTGCGCCATCGTTTGGGTTTGATATAGGCCATATTCCAGGATGGGAGCATAGAAGATTAGAAGAGGCTGCTAAACAATTGGGTTTAACAAGACAGGAATTTAATGATTACGTTAACGCTAGACCGCAGAATTTTAGATTGGAGAATCGTTCTGAAAATCGTAGTCATAGAAATGAGATGCCAGGAAACGATAAATTAGATCCAATTATAACTGATATGAAAAACTTTTTTAAAAGAGGAAAGTAAGAATGACAGAATTAACAACAAATAGAGAAGTAAAATCAGATCTAGAATTTGAGACTATTAGGGCAATTCAAGAGGGTGATGTTTTATTCTTGAAGCGAATTTTTCTAGTTGAGAAAAAACTTGATATCTTATATAAGTCAGAAAAAGAAAACTGGAATTGGCTACATATGGGATTACTTTTATGCTCAAAAGAGGATTTTATAGCACCTTCTATTCCATTTTTTATTGAGAATAATGTTTCAGTTAATTTGCAAGATATATACGGAATGACTCCTTTGCATTATGCGTTAAGAGGTAAAAATATTGATGCTGCGATAGCGTTACTTAAGGCTGGTGCAAACCCTAATTTACCAAATGAAAGAGGAATTACACCTTTATCCTATATTAATGGTTTCCCTGAAAGACTGGATTTGCTTCAATTAATGCTAGATAACGGGGGAGATGTAGATTTCTTTACTGGACAGCATGGTATTTTAGAAGGGATCAAAAAATATCGTTCACAAGATCCTAAATTTAAACCGGTGATTGAGTTGATGGAAAAGTATTCCAAAAAGGGCATTTAATTTACTTTGGGAATAAATTTTAAAGGTGTGCTATATAAAGCTCATTTTTAATTATTTACAGTAGATTGGAAAAATGGAAATATCAAAGTGCGGTCTCTTTTCAAAGAGTTTTTAAACCTCTCAAAAATTGACCGCGCTTTTTATTTTCAATGATGCTTATTTTAAGTAAACCTTATAATTTCACATCATTAATTTTGAAAGAGTAAATAAGGATAAGTAATGTTTTTATCGTTAAATAGTTCAATGATTCTTGTTTTTGATTTAAAACAGAATAATTTAAAAAATAAAGAACATGTAAGAAATGTTCAATTATTAACATTAGATAACAATAAACCATTTGGTTTGAAAGGAAAATATGGTTTATATAATTCTAATGAATGGTGGGGTAATATTAAAAAGGGGGTGTTGCCAAATAGGATTATTAACGGAGAGATAATTAGATTATATAAAGCTGGTCAAGATAATATTAGAGGCTTTAATTCATTTGAATTAATGTTAGATAATGGTAATAAATGGTCATCTGGTATTTATGTAAATGATGAATCTGACTTTAAACTATTTAAAATAGGAAAAAAGGTATCAATATTTTATATTCTTGAAGAGCTTAAAACTGGGGATGTAATAGATTTAGTTGTTGAAATGGCAGTTAGCATTTAGAAAATGTTTTAGGGAATAGGTATTCAGCACCTTAAGCAACAAGCAGGAAAGCGAAAGCAGTCAAACGAAATCGGCAGTGATACAAAAGATTCCATTGAAACCCACCCTGATGGTGCAAGCGTCTACGCTTGTACCATTACAATCTATTATAGTTCCGGAGTTAGCAAAATCCCGAGGCAAGCTCACGAATAAAGTTTGCCGGAAAATATAGCGTTATCTGGTTTTCAACGCCAGCAAACCACGCTTGGTCGTAAAGCACTTTTCCATGTAAAAGGAGAGAATGGACAGTTACAACTCTCATCAAATAATCTGAACGCTAAAGGGGCAGATATTATTAACGATGGCAATGGCAGCACGCTTGTTCAAAGTAAAAATAACATGAATCTGACCGCACTTTCAGTGGGCTTTGATGAGAAAATGGGCGCAGGCAATCATTACCGTCATGAGAAAGTGGAAGAAGCGGTAGTCAGCCGCATAAAAGGCAAAGGTGATGTTGAGCTAACCGGTAAAAATATTTTATCCGAAGGGGCACAGTTGGATAGCGAAGCGAAGTTAATGGCTATTGCTAAAAATGACCTTGTATTGAATGGTGCAAAAGAAAGCCGTGATTTTGAAGAATTCCACAAAACGAAAAGTGGCAGCCTTGCTAGAACGACCAAAACCAGTCTTGACCAACAACAATCGGTTACTCAAGTCGGCACACAGGTGAGCGGTAAAG
>NZ_QQGD01000005.1:0-125397 GCF_003490935.1 Haemophilus haemolyticus
TTACCAAATACATAAATAGAATAAAGCAGAGTAGAATAAAAGATAAGAACCCCAGTTGAAAAGCTGGGGTTTTTATTTTTGGGAATTTACTTATTATTTAAAGAAATAAGAGTCTAATTTTAGTTTTAATAAAACGGATATCTTCATATACGATTTTTTATAAGTTTGTTAAACTAATAAAAATTTATGTTTTTCTAATTTAATGAATTATCAAGATCGCATTTCTAATATTTTCTCTGTTGATGGCGAATTAAGTCAAAGCATCAAAGGTTTTAGACCTCGAACTGAGCAGATTGAAATGGCACATGCTGTTGGCGAGTCAATTCAAAATAAATCTTCCCTTGTTATTGAAGCAGGAACGGGTACAGGAAAGACCTTTGCATATCTGGCTCCTGCTCTAGTGTTTGGTAAAAAAACAATTATTTCAACGGGGTCTAAAAATCTTCAAGATCAGCTTTTTAATCGAGATCTTCCTGCTATTAAAAACGCCCTTAATTTCACGGGAAAAATAGCGTTGTTAAAAGGTCGAGCAAACTATCTTTGTTTAGAGCGTTTAGATCAAGTTATTGCTCAAGGTGTGCTTGGAGATAAGTCTGTTTTAGCTGAATTAAGCAAAGTACGTAAATGGAATAACAGCACTAAGACAGGTGATTTTACAGAATGTATTGAGCTTGCAGAAGATAGCCCTATTATTCCTCAACTGACGAGTACAGCGGAAAGCTGTTTAGGTACAGATTGCCCTAATTATTCAGAATGTTATGTAGCAAGTGCGCGTAAAAAAGCATTAAATGCTGATTTGGTTGTAGTTAATCATCACTTATTTTTTGCAGATATGGCCGTGAAAGAAAGTGGTTTTGGAGAACTCATTCCGAATGCAGAAGTGATTATTTTTGACGAAGCTCATCAGTTACCAGATATTGCGAGTCAATATTTTGGTCAATCTTTGACATCACGTCAGCTTTTTGATTTGAGTAAGGATATTAATATTGTCTATCGCACAGAACTTAAAGATATGCTGCAGCTTGGCACAACATCTGATACCCTACTGAAGATTGTACAAGATTTTCGTTTATTACTGGGTAATGGGAGTAATGTTCGAGGAAATTGGCGTGAACTTTACACGCAAAGTGCGGTGAAAAAAGCCTTTGAATTATTACAAGAGAAAATAGATTTTTTATCTGAAGTAATAAAATTAGCACTTGGTCGTTCCCAAACTTTAGACAGTATTTTTGAGCGTGTTGAATCCATTAAAATTCAGCTCAAGCGTTTATCTGAAACAAATATTGTGGGTTATTGTTATTGGTATGAAGGAAATGGTCGCCAGTTTGGTTTACATATTACGCCATTGACGGTGGCCGATAAATTTGGTGCTCAGCTCGAAGCTAAAGAAGCTGCTTGGATATTCACATCCGCGACATTAGAAGTAGGTGGAACCTTTAATCATTTCTGCCAACGTTTAGGCATTGAAGATGCTACACAAAAAATTTTACCGAGTCCCTTTAATTATTCTGAACAGTCTTTACTTTGTGTGCCTCGATATTTGCCGAATACGAATCAGGCTAATACATTAAGCTCACTAGGAGAAATGTTATTACCTGTGATTGAAGAAAACAAAGGGCGTTGCTTTGTTCTTTGCACTTCTTATTCAATGATGCGTGGTTTAGCAGAGTATTTTCGTGAAAAAAGTCATCTTTCAATTTTATTACAAGGCGAGACCTCAAAAGGCAAATTACTCGAGCAATTTATAAAAGAAACGCATAGCGTTTTGGTGGCAACTTCTAGCTTTTGGGAGGGGGTAGATGTGCGAGGCGATGCACTTTCTTTAGTCATCATTGATAAGCTTCCCTTCACTGCACCAGATGAACCTTTGTTAAAAGCCCGTATTGAGGATTGTCGTTTGCAAGGTGGCGAACCATTCAATGGCATTCAAATTCCTGAAGCGGTGATTACGTTGAAACAAGGTGTTGGGCGTTTAATTCGTGATGTTACCGATCGTGGCGTTGTGATTATTTGTGATAATCGATTGGTGATGCGCAATTATGGCGAAACTTTTTTGAAAAGTTTACCTAACTCAAGTCGTACCCGTGATCTCAACAAAGTGATACAATTCTTACAAAATAAATAAACGAGAATAATAATGCAAAATTTAACTTTATTGGCGCTAGATACTTCAACTGAAGCCTGTTCAGTCGCTTTATTTCATCATGGTGAGAAAACACATATTAATGAACTTGCTCAACGCACTCATACCAAACGAATTTTACCCATGATTGATGAAATTTTGGCAAATTCAGGTTTACGTTTAAATCAAGTTGATGCCCTCGCCTTTGGGCGTGGGCCTGGTAGTTTTACTGGAGTTCGTGTTGGCGCTGGGATTGCACAAGGTTTAGCATTTGGTGCTGATTTGCCCGTCATTCCTATTTCAAATTTAACCGCGATGGCACAGGCTGCATTTGAATTACATCAAGCAGAAAATGTCGTTGCAGCGATTGATGCCAGAATGAATGAAGTTTATTTTTCTCAATTAATGAGAGAAAAAGTGCGGTCTGATATCGGGGAATTTTTTCAATGGCGAGAAATCATAACTGAACAAGTTTGTTCGCCAGAACAAGCAATTAAACAGCTTCGAGATGATAATGCATTTAGAGTCGGGACTGGTTGGGCTGCGTATTCTCAATTTACTGAAAAAAATCTAACAAGCTCAGATATAGCGTTGCCTAATGCCTTATATATGCTGGAGCTAGCACGAGTAGAATACTTGCAGAAACGCACAATTTCAGCTTTAGAGATTGAACCGATTTATTTACGGAACGAAGTTACTTGGAAAAAATTACCAGGGCGTGAATAAGTTTAAATAACTGGAGGATAGAAAATGAAAGGAAAAATTACCTTATTTTTTACCGCACTTTGCTTGGGATTGGCAGGCTGTATGACACCGCCGAAAGGGTTAGAAGAAGAGAGATTCTCTATTAATTCCTATCGCGAGATTTCCCCTCAGAATTTAACTTGTCATTGTAAAACTGTTCGACTTGGAGGGAAAATTGTTCAGGCGACTGTTTTACCAAATCGAACAAAAATTGAAGTGTTAAGTTTACCGGTATCATCAATTTCAGGTAAACCATTTGTTGAATTTCAATCAGATGGCCGTTTTATTGTGTATTTCAACGGCTTTGTGGACCCTGAAAATTTAAAGGAACGTTATATTACTGTGGGCGGGCTATTAGCTGGAACTGAGAAAGGCAAGATCGAACAAGCTGATTATACTTATCCTGTTATTCAACCTGATAAATACCGTATTTGGACACTTAGTACCACTTATGATTATCCAACAGATGATTGGGATGAAGATGATGATTGGGGATTTTTTAGATGGAGACATCGCCCTTGGTATGTTCAGCCTGAAATTCGCTATTATTTGAATTAAATGATAAAATCTTAAAAATTTTCCAACAAATTAGGATAAAAAATGGAAAAAATTTGGTTTCAAAATTATCCAGAAGGTTCTGAAAAATTTCTGGATACCTCAAAATATGAATCTATTTTAGATATGTTCGACAAAGCTGTGCGCGAACATCCAGATCGCCCCGCTTATATTAATATGGGGCAAGTACTTACTTTTCGTAAATTAGAAGAGCGCAGTCGTGCATTTGCCGCGTATTTGCAAAATGAATTTAAACTTCAGCGTGGAGATCGCGTGGCATTAATGATGCCAAATTTATTGCAATATCCTATCGCACTTTTTGGTATTTTACGGGCTGGCTTAATTGCAGTAAATGTGAATCCTCTTTATACACCCAGAGAATTAGAGCACCAGTTGCAAGATAGTGGTGCGGTAGCGATTGTCGTGGTATCAAATTTTGCTTCTACCTTAGAAAAAGTCGTCTTCAATACCAATGTCAAACACGTTATTCTTACCCGAATGGGCGATCAACTTTCATTTGGTAAACGTACTTTAGTCAATTTTGTTGTGAAATATGTGAAAAAACTGGTGCCGAAATATAAATTACCGCACGCAGTGACGTTCCGCGAAGTGTTGAGTATTGGTAAATATCGCCAATATGTTCGCCCTGAAATGGAACGCGAAGATTTAGCCTTTTTACAATATACTGGCGGCACAACCGGTGTAGCGAAAGGCGCGATGCTGACGCACGGAAATATTATAACCAATGTATTCCAAGCAAAATGGATTGCAGAGCCATTTATCGGCGATCATTCTCGCACTCGCTCAGCTATTTTAGCTTTGCCTCTTTATCACGTATTTGCTTTAACGGTGAACTGCTTATTATTTTTAGAGTTAGGTGTAACGGCAATCTTAATCACCAATCCGAGAGATATTGAGGGATTTGTGAAAGAGTTGAAAAAATATCGTTTTGAGGCGATCACTGGTGTAAACACTTTATTTAATGCCTTGTTAAATAATGAAAATTTCAAAGAAGTTGATTTTTCAGCTTTAAAACTTTCTGTTGGTGGGGGGATGGCTATTCAACAGTCTGTAGCAACACGTTGGCATGAATTGACGGGCTGTAACATCATTGAAGGTTATGGAATGACGGAATGTTCACCATTAATCGCCGCTTGTCCGATTAATGTTGTGAAACATAATGGCACTATTGGTGTACCAGTGCCAAATACTGATATAAAAATCATTAAAGATGATGGTTCAGAAGCAAAAATTGGCGAACCCGGTGAATTATGGGTGAAAGGTGAACAAGTCATGCGAGGTTATTGGCAACGACCAGAAGCAACTAGCGAAGTTTTAAAAGATGGTTGGATGGCAACTGGTGATATTATCATTATGGATGAATCATATAGCTTACGCATTGTAGATCGTAAAAAAGATATGATTTTGGTTTCTGGCTTTAATGTCTATCCAAATGAAATTGAGGATGTCGTTATGCTGAATTACAAAGTGGCTGAGGCTGTGGCAATCGGCGTTCCTCATGAAGTTTCTGGTGAAACGATTAAAGTATTTGTGGTGAAAAAGGATGATAGTTTAACCCGAGATGAACTTCGAAACCATTGTCGCCAATATCTCACAGGCTATAAAGTACCAAAAGAAATTGAGTTTCGAGACGAACTGCCAAAAACTAATGTAGGTAAGATTTTACGTCGGGTTTTACGCGATGAAGAGATCGCAAAACGTTCAAAACATTAATGTCAAAATGGGATAGCAATATCCCATTTTTGTTCTTTTTAAATAAAAAATCACTATGATAAAAGAATGTCAAAATCCACCGCACTTTACGGTTATTACGGATAATACTTCGCTATTGGAAATTTGCAATTTGGCTCAGCAGCAAAGTGCGGTTGCCCTAGATACAGAATTTATGCGTGTATCCACTTATTTTCCTAAGTTGGGATTAATCCAACTTTATGATGGCGAGCGCGTCTCTTTAATTGATCCTTTAGCGATTACGGATTTTTCGTCTTTTGTTGCATTGTTATCCAATCCTAAGGTATTAAAAATCTTACATTCTTGCAGTGAAGATTTATTAGTTTTCTTACAAGAATTTGATCAGCTTCCAGGCCCAATGATTGATACGCAAATTATGGCGCGCTTTCTTGGACTTGGCACGTCAGTAGGATTGGCAAAATTAGCACAACAATACTTAAATGTAGAAATCGATAAAGGCGCAACACGGACGAATTGGATCAAACGCCCACTTTCTGATATTCAACTTCAATATGCGGCAGGGGATGTTTGGTATTTGTTGCCGCTTTATCATATTCTTGAAAAAGAGTTAGCGAAAACACCTTGGGAACAAGCCGTAATTGATGATTGCGAACTTGCTCTTGCTAAAACGCATAAATTACAAGAGAGAGATTCAGAAAAAGCGTATTTAAATATTTCAAATGCTTGGAAATTAAATCCATTAGAATTGTCTCGTTTAAGAATTTTGGCGCAGTGGCGACAAAACGTCGGAATAGAACGTGATTTAGCACTTTCTTATATTGTGAAATCAGATAATCTTTGGAAAGTGGCAAAGAATAATCCACGTAATACATCTGAAATGTTAGAAATGGGATTAACTGAAAATGAAGTACGTGTACGTGGTAAAAAGATTTTACAATTGCTTGCTCAAGCAAGACGCGTTTCACCTAATGATTACCCAAAACCTATTGAACGTATTTCTGAAGATCCTCGTTATAAAAAAACAATTCGATTGTTGCAAGAAAAAGTAAATAGCTTAACACCAGAAGGTTTAACCCCTGAAATCGTTGCAAGTAAACGCACTTTGGAAGAATTGATTAAATGGGTGTGGAAATATGATTGTTCTCAAGAAAAACGACCAGAGTTGCTGATTGGATGGCGAAAACCTATTGGTGAAAAGTTAGTTGATGTACTTAAGTAAATATAAAAAAGCGTTGAGCAAATAGCTCAACGCTTTTAGTTTTTACTCGTAGAGTTTTTTCACTTGTTCAGGTGTCATCACTCGTTGGTATTTACTAAATTCTTTTGCCATATAGTAAGCACCAAAATTTGTTAAGTGATCTTGATCAGCATACAAATATTTTCCTTCTGCCATAACGCTATCTTTGGGTAAATACTGTTGAGCATCTACCCAATAAACATTAGGTATATCTTTGACTAAATCGTGAATGATTTTGTTACTAGCATCAATATCGCCCATACGATGAATTGGAGTCAAATATTTTTCAAGTCCATAATTTTCTAATAAATATCCACGCAGTGGAGAACGGCTTACTGAACTATTATTAGCAAAAACATATACTGGTTTTTGCATAGCTAATTGTTTCACTGTATTTTTAAAACGCACTTTAAAGTCTGGTTCAATGAAAGTTTCGGGTCTAAAGCGAGGTACTGGTTGTCCGCCCATTTTCAAGTCATAAAATGCTGAAATAAATATCGCTTTATATTGAGAATCTTTCTGCCACACAGATTGACAATTAGGATCTAATTGGTATTTATCATTCACAATAAAGCTACATTCAAATTTATCTTTGAAAATATCTGCTTTCCAGCCTTCTTTATTCCCCACATAATTTAGAAAAGCTTCTAAATGTGCAGAATGAGAATCACCTAGAATGATAACCTTAGCAGGATAATGATTTTCATTAGAAACAGGAATTGCTTGTTCAATGTATTCTTTTTCAGCTCGTATTGTTTGTCTTTTATAAAGATTAAATCCTAATAGTAAAAGAGAAGGAATAAAATAAATATAAAGAAAACTTTGTTTAAAGGTTAGTTTCAATTTTCTAATTGGCTGTTCGATTAAATAATAACTTAGAACTGAAAATATTATTGTTAATGCTGTTACTATAGCAATAGATTGATTATTAATTTGTTTTTCACCCGTTATATAATAAGCTAGTGCAATAAAAATCCAATGGTATAAATAGAGTGAATAAGAAATTTTTCCAATAAACACTATAGCTTTATTAGATAAACATAATTTAATGATATTATTTTGAGATGTGGTATGAATAATTAATGCTGTAAAAATACAAGGGAGAATTAAAGTTACACCCGGAATAAATGCAATATCATTATTCATTAAAAATAAGCAGGAAAATAATAATAATGTACTTAAGATAGCCAGAATATTACTTACTTGCGTGCTTAATTGAATCTTGTTTGAGCAATGATAAATTGCTAGTAACGATCCCACAAGTAATTCAGGGAATCTTAGGTTAGATAAATAATAGATATTAGGTTGATGCAATACTTCTTTGTAAAAAGAAGCTGGAATAAAAGAAGTAGAAAGTAAGATAAAAAACAAAATTAGCGTTATAATAAACAATACTTTAATTTCTCTAAACTTTTTATAAGCTAAAGTTAGGATAAGTGGAAAAATAAGATAGTATTGTTCTTCTACGGCTAATGACCAAATGTGCAATGCAGGATTTTCATTCGCGCTTAAATCAAAATAACCTTGTGTTAATCCTAGATAGAAATTAGATAGGAATGCAATAGCTAATTCAATCGTTTTTCTTAATTTATTGAAATCATTATAAATAAAAATAGCAGACGCAATGAAAGACACTAATGCCATTACTGTAATAAAAGCAGGATAAATTCGTTTAATTCGTCGAGTATAAAATTGCTTAAACGAAAAAGAATTCTGTTGAATTTCTGTGATAATAATACCTGTAATCAGAAACCCAGAAATAACAAAGAAAATATCTACCCCAAGAAAACCGCCTGGTAACCAGTTTTCATTAAGATGATAGATAATGACAGAAATAACCGCGATTGCTCGTAACCCATCAATTTCTGGGCGGTATTTAATAGATGACATAATATTCCTTATAATAAAATATAAACTGCACCTTGATTTATGCGTCAAAAGTGCGGTTATTTTTTTATGTGTTTTTACACGTTGAATCGGAAGTGCATTACATCGCCATCTTGTACAATGTAATCTTTGCCTTCTAAACGCCATTTACCCGCTTCTTTTGCACCATTTTCACCGTTGAATTGGATAAAGTCTTCATAAGCTATAACTTCTGCTCGGATAAAGCCTTTCTCAAAGTCGGTGTGGATTACTGCGGCTGCTTTTGGTGCGGTTGCGCCAACTGAAACTGTCCAAGCTCGTACTTCTTTTACGCCAGCAGTGAAATAAGTTTGAAGATTTAAAAGTGCGTAACCTGCACGAATGACGCGGTTCAATCCCGGTTCTTCAATGCCTAAATCTTGTAAAAATTCGACTTTTTCTTCATCATCAAGTTCCGCAATTTCAGATTCAATCGCCGCACATACTGGAACAACCACAGCCCCTTCTTTTGCAGCAATTTCACGAACGCGATCTAAATATGGGTTATTTTCAAAACCATCTTCGTTCACATTTGCGATATACATTGTTGGTTTTAAAGTTAAGAAGTTATAACTCTTGATTGCTTGTAATTCTTCTTTGTCTAACCCAACAGAGCGAATCATTCCCGCATTTTCAAGTACAGGAAGAATTTTTTCCATAACGGAAAGTTCAAATTTAGCCTCTTTGTCGCCACCTTTGGCACGTTTTTGTAAACGTTGGATCGCACGTTCACAGCTGTCTAAGTCTGCTAAGGCTAATTCGGTATTGATGGTATCAATGTCATCTTGTGGGTCAATTTTCCCCGCAACGTGCACGATATCGTCATTTTCAAAGCAACGAACGACGTGGCCGATCGCATCGGTTTCACGAATATTAGCGAGGAATTTGTTACCTAAGCCTTCACCTTTACTTGCTCCCGCAACTAAGCCTGCGATGTCCACGAATTCCATTGTGGTAGGTAATACGCGTTCAGGTTTAACGATTTCTGCTAATGCATCTAAACGCGGATCTGGCATTGGCACGACACCAGTATTTGGTTCGATAGTGCAGAATGGATAGTTTGCAGCTTCAATACCAGCTTTAGTGAGCGCGTTAAAAAGAGTAGATTTGCCCACATTTGGCAATCCCACAATACCACATTTGAATCCCATAATTTTTCCCTTATTTTGAGTAAAACGGTTGTAAAATTAACCGCATTTTTAAATTTTAAAACTGTTTAAACGGTTGGTCGCTTTGACCATTCCATCTTTGAAAATCATTTCTACACAATCAGTCGCTTCATCTAGCACTTTTTCAAGTGCATCGCGATCTGCCGGTGAGGGTTTATTTAAGACGTAACCTGCCACTAAATCACGATGGCCAGGATGCCCAATGCCAATACGTAAACGGTAGAAATTATTGTTATTGCCTAGTTGAGCCACAATATCTTTTAAGCCGTTGTGTCCACCGTGCCCGCCACCTTGTTTGAGTTTTGCTGTGCCTGGCGGTAAATCTAATTCATCATGAATCACTAAAATTTCTTCAGGTTTAATACGGTAAAAACTTGCCAATGCCCCAACCGCTTTACCACTTAAATTCATAAAAGTTGTCGGTACTAAAAGGCGCACTTCTTTTCCATTCACTAAAGTGCGGGCAGTTTTTCCGAAGAATTTACTTTCTGGATTTAGCAAAACGTTAAAACGACGTGCCAAGCGTTCAATAAGCCATTCGCCCGCATTGTGGCGTGTATCGGTATATTTATCGCCAGGATTTCCTAAACCAACAATAAGTTTTATTTCTGACATTTTTATTTGATGATGTAAAAAATAGTGGCGTATTGTAGCGAAAAAGCCCTAAAGTCTCAATCTACATCACTTATTTTGATTTCACTGCTTCTAATAAAGCACTTAGAAGTGTAATTTCTTTCTCTTTTGGCTCTAAAATAGTTCGAGCATTATTTAAAATCACGATCTATTGATGACTCTATTAATTATAATGAACTAGCTAATTTAACGGAAAATTTTGTTTCAGGTGATATAAAATTTCTCTGTGATGAAGCTTCAAGAAAGGCTCTAAAAAATAATAGTAAAATATCTCAGTCTATTTTAATTGAAACAACTTCTAATACATCACCTTCATTATCCTTAGATGAACTAAAAGAATATGAGAAAGTAAAAGAGAAGTTTTGAAATAAAAATTCTAAGAACAAACCTATAAAGAATACTATAGGTTTCTTTTAATACATTAGTGTGTAAAGAATAATGTTTACACGCCTACTTAAACTAATCTACTAATAATAAATTTTTAAGTAATATCCCAACTCTAATTCTGTAGTAATCATCACTTAATTGCTTTTTAGCTGTTTCACCGAAAAGAATTGTCCAAACCGAGTTCACGTTCTACATCTTCAAGTGAATACACTTTTTCCTTTCTGGCTCGAACACGTTCAATAACCGCATTTGCCATATCTTCCAAATCCTCCATATAAGCTTCAAGTGCTGCTTTTACATAATAGGATTTTGCTCAGCCGATTTGTAATGAAGATGATCAAGACGATGATGAAGTTCGTTAGATTATCTTATTGTAAGCGTCATAATATATTCTTAAAATATTGAAAATGTACTTAATGTAATACAAGTATTATAACGCTAAAACTAATACACCCGATAAAATCAAAATACTGCCTGCGACTAATTTCAAGCTCAACGGCTCGCCTAAGATAACCACGCCTAAAATAATCGCGATGACCACGCTTAATTTATCAATTGGGGCGACCCAAGATGCTGGGGCAAGTTGAAGGGCTCGATAGTAACAAAGCCAAGAAAGCCCAGTGGCGATGCCTGATAAAACTAAAAAAGTGAAAGGTTTGGCGGCGATATGTTGTGGTAGTTGCCATTCGTTGCGGGCGGAAATAATACCAGCGGTGATTAGTAAAATCACGATGGTGCGAATAAAAGTAGCGAGATTGCTATTCATCCCGTCCACACCAAGTTTGCCTAAAATCGCCGTTAAGCCTGCAAAAAATGCCGAGCCAACGGCAAAAAATACCCAATTCATTTTGTTTCCTTATTTATCGTTAAAACTGACCGCACTTTTTCACTATATCCGTTATAATAGCCCAAAATTTTTTGATGAAGAAATAAAGATGAGCCAGATTAACATTGAAATCGCTTATGCTTTGCCCGAACGTTATTATTTGAAATCTTTTCAAGTTGATGAAGGCATTACCGTGCAGACTGCGATTACGCAATCAGGGATTTTAAGCCAATTTCCAGAGATTGATTTGAGCACAAATAAAATTGGGATTTTCAGTCGTCCAATAAAATTGACTGATGTATTAAAAGAGGGCGATCGTATTGAAATTTACCGTCCATTACTTGCTGATCCGAAAGAAATTCGCCGTAAACGTGCAGCAGAGCAAGCTGCAGCCAAAGACAAAGAAAAAGGAGCTTACAAATGACCGCACTTTCATCTGTTGATTTTTGTTTACCTGAACATATCTCGCCAGAAATTTTTCTACGTGATTATTGGCAGAAAAAGCCACTTGTGATTCGTAACGGTTTGCCCGAAATCGTTGGGCAGTTTGAGCCACAAGATATTATTGAGCTTGCACAAAATGAAGATGTTACTGCTCGTTTAGTGAAGACATTTTCTGATGATGATTGGAAAGTTTTTTTTAGCCCTTTAAGCGAGAAGGATTTTCAAAAATTACCAGAAAAATGGTCGGTGTTAGTTCAAAATTTGGAGCAATGGTCGCCTGAATTAGGACAACTTTGGAATAAATTTGGCTTTATTCCTCAATGGCAACGTGACGACATTATGGTGTCTTACGCGCCGAAAGGAGGCTCTGTTGGTAAGCATTATGATGAGTATGATGTATTCTTGGTGCAAGGATATGGCCATCGACGTTGGCAATTAGGTAAATGGTGTGATCCAAGTACCGAATTTAAACCAAATCAGCCAATCCGAATTTTTGACGATATGGGCGAATTGGTGATTGATGAAGTGATGAATCCGGGCGATATTCTCTATATTCCAGCCCGTATGGCACATTATGGTGTGGCTGAAGATGATTGTTTAACCTTTTCTTTTGGCTTGCGTTATCCAAATTTAAGCAATTTGATTGATGGGATAAGCGAAGGTTTTTGTCATCAAGATCCTGATTTGAATTTAAGCGAGTTTGATTTGCCGATACGTTTAAGCCAGTCTGAACAACGTACAGGTAAACTTGCGGATGAAAATATTCAAGCGATGAAACAGTTTTTATTGGATAAATTGGCTCATTCAGAAGCTTTTGATGCATTGTTTAAGCAAGCCGTAGCAAGTGCAGTGAGTTCTCGCCGTTACGAGTTATTAGTCTCTGATGAAATGAGCGATCCTGATGAAGTGCGGTCAATTTTAGAAGAGGATGGGGCATTCCTTTCTCAAGACAACAATTGTAAATTACTTTACACCGAAAATCCGCTGCGAATTTATGCTAATGGCGAGTGGTTAGATGAGCTTAATGTGATTGAGACCGAAGTGTTGAAACGCTTGTCTGATGGTGAAAGTTTGGATTGGGCATTTCTATTTAATTTAGTGAATGAAACCGAAGATCCCGAAACCTCAATGGATTTACTGTTGGATTCAATTTGTAATTGGGTTGATGATGGTTGGGTAATTATAGAATAATCAAGCTCCCCTCTTTAGAAAAGAGGGAATGGGGGGATGTTTGATAACGATGTTTAATTACTTACGAGGTTGATTTTACTTCTGCCAAATCTCCCCTTCCCCCTCTTTGCTAAAGAGGGGGATTACCTTTAACTTTTAAGCTATAACAAACTATGTCAGACAATATTTATTCCGTCTCTCAACTAAATTCGGCTGCTCGCCAGATGCTAGAAGGGAATTTTTCCCAAATTTGGCTAACGGGTGAAATTTCCAATTTTACGCAACCCGTGTCTGGGCATTGGTATTTAACGCTGAAAGATGAAAATGCACAGGTGCGTTGCGCGATGTTTCGTATGAAAAATTTGCGTGTTGCTTTTCGTCCGCAAAATGGGATGCAAGTGCTTGTGCGTGCCAATGTGAGTTTATATGAGCCTCGTGGTGATTATCAGCTTATTATTGATTCTATGCATCCAGCCGGTGAAGGCCTGTTGCAGCAGCAGTTTGAAGCATTAAAAATGAAGTTGGCTGCGGAGGGATTGTTTGCTCAAAATCTTAAGAAAAATTTACCGCACTTTAGTAAAGCAGTTGGGATTATTACTTCTTCTACAGGTGCGGCCTTACAAGATATTTTGCATATTTTGGCTCGTCGTGATCCAAGTTTAAAAGTTGTTATTTATCCCACAGCGGTTCAAGGCAAAGAGGCGACCGCAGAAATTGTGCAAATGATTGAACTTGCTAATGCGCGACAAGAAGTGGATGTATTAATTGTGGGGCGTGGTGGTGGTTCATTAGAAGATCTTTGGTGTTTTAATGAAGAAGAAGTGGCGCGAGCGATTTTTCGTTCAACCTTACCCATTATCAGTGCGGTAGGTCATGAAACAGATGTGACGATTGCTGATTTTGTTGCAGATCTTCGTGCGCCGACACCTTCTGCTGCGGCTGAGTTAGTTAGTCGTAATCAAGATGAATTATTGCAACAACTTCGCCATCAACAGCAACGTTTAGATATGGCATTTGATCGTTTATTTACGCGAAAAAGCCAGCGTTTGAAACAGCTAATTTTACGATTGCAAAATCAACATCCACAGAATCAGTTACGCGTTCAACAAGAGAAAAATGAACAGCTTACGTATCGCTTACAACTTGCTATGTTGCGTCAGTTTGAAAATACACAACAAAAATTGACCGCACTTTCTTCTCGTTTGAAACAAAATCCATTGCCATATCGAGTACAACGTCATCAACAACGCTTAGAGCAGTTGCAAGTGCGGTTAAATTTTTGCGTAAATCGCCAAGTGACGGAGCGTCAAAATAAACTGGCAACGTTATGTGGAAAACTGGATGGCTTAAGCCCGTTGAAGGTATTGGCAAGAGGTTATTCCATTGCGGAGAACCCGCAAGGTAAAGCCATTGTTAGCGTGAAAGATGTTAATCAAGGGGACTTAATTACAACCCAAGTGGCTGATGGAAAAATTATGAGTAAAGTTTTATAGGATGCCTATTTTGTAAAAATGGAGTGAAATACTGTTTCATTTACTTCTAAAAAAGAATGCTGTGATTGTTGAATAAATAATCATGGCATTTTGTTTTTTTGTGACTCACTTCAAACTTTCAACAAAAAGTGGAAACCTTCTATTTTTTTTGTAGTCTTTTAAGCGTATGATTTTGCGCGCAGTTTTGGAGAAAAAGATGTCAGAAATTCAACACTTTAGCCAACAAGATATAGAAATATTGGGTGAACAAACTTTGTATGAAGGTTTTTTCACACTCAAACGAATTCAATTTAAACATAAGCTTTTTGCTGGTGGCGAAAGCGGTGTGGTAACGCGTGAATTACTTATTAAAGGTGCGGCCTCTGCTGTCATCGCTTATGATCCAAAAGAAGATTCGGTGATTTTAGTTGAACAAGTTCGTATTGGCGCGGCTTATTATCCTGAATCTCATCGTTCGCCTTGGTTACTCGAATTAATTGCGGGGATGGTGGAAAAAGGTGAAAAGCCAGAAGAGGTTGCTTTGCGTGAGAGTGAAGAAGAAGCCGGGATTCAAGTAAAAAATTTAACGCATTGCTTAAGTGTGTGGGATAGCCCAGGTGGAACTGTAGAGAGAATTCATTTATTTGCCGGTGAGGTTGATAGTTCACAAGCAAAAGGTATTCACGGTTTGGCTGAAGAAAATGAAGACATTCGAGTACACGTAGTAAAACGTGAACAGGCGTATCAATGGATGTGCGAGGGGGAAATTGATAATGGAATTGCAGTGATTGGATTGCAGTGGCTTCAGTTAAATTATGCTCAGTTACAACAAAGTTGGAAATGTAGTTAGGGGGCATTAATGAAAAATACGTTTGTTTATCAGGCGGAAAAGCCTGTTATTAAGTTATTACAAATTACGGATCCCCATTTATTTAAAGATGAAAGTGCGGAATTATTGGGGGTAAATACACAAGCAAGTTTTGCTCAAGTATTAAAGGAAATTCAGCAAGAAAATAACGAATTTGATGTGATTCTTGCTACAGGCGATCTTGTTCAGGATAGTAGTGATGAAGGTTACACTCGTTTTGTAGAAATGATGAAACCTTTCAATAAACCTGTGTTTTGGATTCCGGGAAATCACGATTTTCAGCCTAAAATGGCGGAATTCTTAAATCAGTCGCCAATGGATGGGGCAAAACATCTTCTACTAGGCGAACATTGGCAAGCTTTATTGTTGGATAGCCAAGTTTATGGTGTGCCACATGGACAGCTAAGCCAGCATCAACTCGATTTATTAAAAGAAACCTTAGAAAAAAATCCTGAACGCTATACGTTGGTTGTATTACACCATCATTTATTACCAACGAATTCCGCATGGCTTGATCAACATAATCTTCGTAATTCTCATGAGTTGGCAGAAGTGCTTGCGCCTTTCACCAATGTGAAAGCTATTTTATATGGGCATATTCATCAAGAAGTAAATAGTGAATGGAATGGTTATCAAGTGATGGCAACGCCAGCGACTTGTATTCAATTTAAACCTGATTGCCAATATTTTTCTCTTGATACGTTACAGCCTGGTTGGCGTGAAATTGAGCTATATTCAGATGGTTCAATTCGTACGGAAGTAAAGCGAATTCAGCAAGCAGAATTTTTGCCGAATATGCAAGAAGAAGGGTATTAATCAAACTAAAGTGCGGTGAACATTCACCGCACTTTTTTCCAGTTAGAAACGGTACGCATCAGTAAATGTGTACCATTTTTTATGATTTTATTACGCAATCACAACTTGTTCTGCATCATCTTCAGCATGTTCAATATGCCCGATTAACCATGCATTCTCACCTGCTTGTTTTAAGATCGCTAATGCGGTCTCGACTTGCTCCTGAGGAAGCGCAATTACCATGCCGATACCACAATTGAAGGTTCGGTACATTTCATATGTGTCGATATTACCTTTTTCTTGTAACCAATTAAACACGGAAGGCCATTTCCAACTTTTTTCATCAATTACAGCTTTGGTGTTTTTAGGTAATACTCGCGGAATGTTTTCCCAGAAACCGCCGCCTGTTAAATGCGCAATCGCATGCACATCAGCTTGCTTAATAAGTGCTAACACGGATTTGACATAGATTTTTGTTGGCGCAAGTACATGTTCGCTTAATGGTTTATTATCAAGTAGTTCTGTTGCAGGATTAACGCCCGCGACATCAATCACTTTACGAACTAAAGAATAACCGTTTGAATGTGGGCCACTGGAACCTAAGGCAATTAATGCATCGCCATTTTTTACACGGCTACCATCAATAATTTCAGATTTCTCTACAACGCCTACACAGAATCCAGCTAAATCATAATCGCCTGCATGATACATGCCTGGCATTTCTGCTGTTTCACCACCTACTAATGCACAACCCGATTGCACACAACCATCAGCAATTCCTTTTACAACGTCAGCAGCTACATCAACATCTAGTTTTCCTGTTGCATAATAATCTAAGAAAAACAGTGGTTCAGCACCTTGAACGACTAAATCATTGACACACATAGCGACTAAATCAATGCCAATGGTGTCGTGTTTTTTTAAATCAATGGCTAAGCGTAACTTCGTGCCAACTCCATCGGTACCTGATACTAAAATTGGTTCTTTATATTTGCTTGGTATCGCACATAAGGCGCCAAATCCACCTAATCCCCCGATAACTTCCGCGCGAGTGGTACGTTTCACTTCAGGTTTAATTCGTTCAACCAAGGCATTGCCAGCATTAATGTCAACTCCGGCATCCTTATAGCTTAATGATTGTTTGCTCACAGTGTTTTCCTATATCGATAAGTATTGAAAAATAAATTGCGATTTATTTTAACAGTTTAAGCAAACGTTTGCGATTTAAATTTTGAGATAAAAAAGACCGCACTTTAGAAAAAGTGCGGTCGAGTTTGACATTGTTTTTAACGATTCGCCAGTTCAAAAATCATCGCTTCTGCTTGGCAACTAAAAGTGAAAGAGGCATTTAGTTGAACACCGTTTTCAACCGCCACGATTTCGCTTTTAATTTCGCAAGGATCGCTTTCTGTATCGCGCGCTTTCTTCGTTAATCGTTCAAGCGCTGCATTGGCATCAGCTTCTGTGTTATAAACTTGATGTACTTCTACGGTGCAGTCAGAGCCATCAATAATCGTGCCTACATCAACACAGCTACAAGTTAAGGATTCTTCTGCTTTGCATTTTACGGTCATTTTCTTTTCCTTATATGAATATTTTTGCACATTTTATCATTTTTCTTTTTCTCCATAAATGACAAAAATTGAACAAAATAGCCCATTAAATGTAAAAAGTTCCCGCTAACTGGTCGGAACTCTAATAAAAACAAGGAAATGAATTTGCACTCAATAGATTCGGGTTTTAGAATCGCCCAGATTTTTATTTATAACAAAGGTTTCCAAATGAAAAAATTTAATCAATCTGTATTAGCAACAGCGATGTTATTAGCAGCTAGTGGGGCAAATGCTGCAGCGTTTCAATTGGCGGAAGTATCGACTTCAGGTCTTGGTATGGCTTATGCGGGTAATGCAGCAGTAGCAGATAATGCATCTGTAGTGGCTACCAACCCTGCGTTAATGACTGAGTTTAAAAAAACAGAGTTTTCTGTTGGTGGTATTTTAGTTGATGCAGATGTTGATGTTGCTGGATCTATTGGTGGCGTACCTGCTAATCATAAAAATGTGATTCCAAATGCAATCGTTCCAAACATGTATGCTGTTGTTCCTGTCACAGAGCGTTTCGTATTAGGTGGCGGATTAAACGTAAATTATGGCTTGAAATCTGAGTATGGCAATCAATATGCTGCTGGTGTTTATGGCGGTAGAACAGAATTGACAGCATTAAACTTTAATTTAAGTGGGGCATATGATCTTGGTTATGGATTTAGTGCAGGGTTTGGTTTAAATGCAATTTACTCAGATGCAGAAGTTGAACGTCATCTAGGTATTGGTGGAAAAGCGATTGCACCTAAGTTAAAGGCTAAGGCTCAAGCTATTCAAGGAAATAATCCCCTGCCTGTTCTTAATGCGGTTAAGTTAAACGCTGTTGCGGAACAATTAGCAAATATGCCGGCGAATACATCTGTATCAAAAATTAAAGGTGATAAATGGAGCTTAGGTTGGAATGCTGGGATAACTTATAAGTTAAATGAAAACCATCGCTGGGGCTTAGCATATCACTCTGCTGTAAATGTTAAATTTAAAGGTGAATATTCAAATCAGCTCCCTGTTGATTATAATGCATTACTCCCACTCTTAGCAGCTTCTGGCACTTCCTTACCGATTAGTCAAGCCACTGGTGGAAAAAATGTGCCAGGAAGTTTAACGTTAAATTTACCAGCTTATTGGGAATTCTCTGGTTTCCATAAAATCACGGATAAATTAGCTGTTCAATATAGTTATAAATATACTGAATGGAAACGCTTAAAAAGCTTAACTGCATATGGTAATAGTGGTAATACCTTATTCCATAAGGATGAGAAATTTAGTAATGCATCACGCTATGCTCTAGGTTTTTCTTATAATGCAAATGACGCATTGACATTGAGAGCAGGCGTTGCATACGATAAGAGTGCAAGCGTAAATCATCCATCTATTTCAATTCCAGATACAGATCGTATGTGGTATAGCTTAGGTGCAACTTATCGTTTTACCCCAAATCTATCTGCTGATTTCGGATATTCACATTTACGTGGTAAGAAAAATAGCTTTAAAGAAGGCTCTGCTCAATTTAAAGTGACTTCTAAAGCTAATCTTTACGGTTTAAATATTAACTACCGTTTCTAATTTAGAAAAAATCAAGGATAATAAAGCACACTTCTACACGAAGTGTGCTTTTCTTTTATAAAACAAGGCTAAAAATGACCGCACTTTATTACACTTATTATCCTTCACCCGTCGGGAAGCTTTTGATTTTATCTGATGGTGAAAGTATTACACATATTGATTTTGAAAAAGAGCAATATGCACCTAATCCAAAATGGCACAAGCAAGATGAATTACCTGTTTTTCAAAAAGTGCGGTTGGCTTTTGAACGATATTTTAATGGGGAAGTTGAGCGCTTTACAGACATTCCCTTAAAACCAGAAGGCACAGCGTTTCAACAAGCCATTTGGCAAGCCTTGCGAGAAATTGATTATGGCGAGCTTTCAAGTTATGGAGAGCTGGCGTTACGGATTAATAATCCTAAAGCTGTTCGTGCCGTAGGTGGTGCGGTAGGAAGTAATCCGATTAGTATTATTATTCCTTGTCACCGCATTTTAGGCAAAGATCGTACTTTAACTGGTTTTGGTGGTGGCTTAGAGGCAAAACGTTTTTTATTACAGCTAGAGAAAATTCCCTATATTGATAAAGGCACTGAAAACACTAAACCTCGCTTTTTTAAGAAATATCACGAATGATTCCACAAACTCTTGAACAATTACTTTCCCAAGCGCAATCAATTGCAGGCTTAACTTTTGAGGAGTTAGCTGATGAACTGCATATTCCTATCCCTCCAGATTTAAAACGTGATAAAGGCTGGGTGGGGATGTTATTAGAGCGCGCTTTAGGCGCAACGGCAGGGAGTAAAGCTGAACAGGATTTTTCTCATTTAGGTGTTGAGCTTAAAACGTTACCGATTAATGCTGAGGGTTATCCTCTTGAAACCACTTTTGTGAGCCTTGCCCCGTTGGTACAAAATTCAGGGGTTAAATGGGAAAATTCCCACGTTCGCCATAAACTTTCTTGTGTACTTTGGATGCCGATTGAAGGCAGCCGTCATATTCCATTATGTGAACGCCATATCGGCGCGCCAATTTTATGGAAGCCAACCGCTGAGCAAGAACGTCAATTAAAACAAGATTGGGAAGAATTGATGGATTTAATTGTACTTGGCAAATTGGATCAAATTACCGCTCGAATTGGCGAGGTTATGCAACTTCGCCCTAAGGGTGCAAATAGCCGTTCTGTGACAAAAGGCATAGGAAAAAATGGCGAAATTATAGATACCTTGCCTTTAGGTTTTTATCTAAGAAAAGAATTCACCGCTCAAATTCTAAACGCATTTTTAGAAACAAAGTCGCTTTAACTTGATTTTAAGGCTCGTCAAAAACACGGAAAAAACCGACCGCACTTTTTAGCTCATTGCCGTAAAAAATTAAGGGGATTCGATTTCGTTCCCAAACTGGTACGCTTAATTCTTGCCAGATTTTTTTTATATCTTCTCTTGGTCGTTTCGGATGATGTTTAATTTTTCCCGAATAGCCAAAACGAATAGAAATAGGCAAGTCCGTTTTTTCCAGCGTAACAGAGTAATCCTGCCAGTAGAAAATCAGATTATGTTCATTTTCTTGCACAGTGAGATTGCCTAAATCATCAGGTAAACTTAACGTGTTTTGTTCTAATTTCAGGCAGTATTTGGTTAGATCAGAAAACGGCTTAGTTAAATATAAACTATCTTGATAACGTCGAATGGCTTTATTTACAAGCTGAAATTGAGGATTTGCCTCTTCTTTTGCAAAAACGACATCATTAATAAGCTGTGTAAGCTGGCGTTTACTTGGCATTTCAAGTTGGTTTTTGGCAAGCCACATACGCAAAAGTGCGGTCTGTTTTGCGGGTGAATATTGGCGAAATTGGAGCAGTTTAAATTGGTTTTTAATTTGACAATGTTCTGCAAAGGATTCGCTCAATAAATCATTAATTAATTGTTGCTGCTCAAAACAATGTTGTGCTGAACGTTGCACGGCTAAATCAAAATGAGCCCAGCGTTCACGTAATTCTGGCAAAATTTCATTGCGCAAGAAATTGCGATCGTATCGATTATCCTCATTACTTTCATCTGTAATCCAGTTGAGTTTTTCTTTTTGCGCATAATCTTCTAACTGTGTGCGAGTAAAGCCTAACAAAGGACGTAAAATTGGCATGCCGAATAATACACTTTGTTGTTGCATGGCGCCTAAGCCTTGTAGTCCGCTGCCACGTTTTAACGCTAAGAAAAATGTTTCTGTTTGATCGTTTAGATGATGCGCTGTGACCAGCATTTCTTGTGTTTGAAGAAGTTTTTTTATAGCTTGATAGCGTGCTTCACGAGCTCCAGCCTCTATGCCATTGGTTTTATTTACTTGTACTCGCTCGATAACCAATGGAATTTGAAATTGATCACATAAGTTTTGGCAGTGTTTGGCCCAATTATCTGCGTTTTGGCTTAATCCGTGATGAATGTGGATTGCTCGTATAGATAAAGGTTGTAAGTGCGGTCGTTTTTGACGAAGTTTTGCAAATAAAGAAAGAAGTACTGTGGAATCCAAACCCCCACTCAAGGCGATAAGAAACCCTTGAGCAGAGGTTTGTTTGAGTTGTTTTTCAATGTCTGAAAGTAAGTCCATTAGGCAACTTTTTCAGCTTTATAATTGCTGTTTGGATTGAGGATTTCAAAACGTGCGGCAATGGTTTGTAATTCGTAAGAACCTAGTTCAAAGGTGGTTTTCATTACGCCCGCTACTTCATTATTCATGGCTTCAAAGGCTTCAACATCAGATTTGCCATTGAGTAAATTTGCTAAGAATGTACCCGCGATTAAATCACCCACGCCCACTGGTTCAAAGTTGAATTGATAAAGCGGACGGCTTAAATGCCAAACACCTTCAGGGGTTGCCATAATAATTTCAAATGTATCAGGATCGTTAATTTTACCCGCACTGCCCAAATGTTTTACGAGGACTTTCTTCACGCCTTTTGCAATTAACGCATTCACCGCTTTTAACACATCATCAAAGGTATTAATTAGGAATTCGGTGAGCTGACGCAATTCATGCAAGTTTGGCGTCATAATGTCTGCCACTGGAATCGCTTTTTCAATGAGTGCTTCGCGAACACCATTGGCAACTACGCAGATTTTTTTCGGATGTGGCATCACTGGGTCACATAAATAAAGCGCATTTGGATTACGCAGTTTGATTTGTTCTAATGCAAACAGAATTTGATCGACTTGTTCCGCAGAACCTAAGTAACCAGATAACAAGGCGTCACATTCTTGTAGTTTTTCAATGTTATCTAGTCCGGTCACAATTTCTCGGATTTGTTCTTGTGGGATGACCATGCCTGTCCATTTTCCATATTGGGTGTGATTAGAAAATTGAACGGTATTTAATGCCCATACATCTACGCCTAACAACTGCATTGGAAAAGTCGCGGATTTGTTACCCGCAAAACCATAGACCACGTGGGATTGGATTGAAAGTACGTTTTTCATTATGTTTGCTCCTTTGTTGTTATATTTAGATCAAAAAAGAGCGGCAAAAATCACCGCTCTTTTATAATGTCAGTTAGCAATAACCGTAAGACATTAAACGTTCATAACGTCGATTTAATAATTCTTCTTTATTTAGTCCATCGAGCTCTGCTAAATCTTCTTTTAAACGAAGTTTTAAGTTTTCAGCCATTTTCGCATAATTGCGATGTGCGCCACCCAAAGGTTCTTGCACAATGCTGTCGATAAGATTTAGTTCTTTTAAACGGCTTGCAGTTAATCCCATTACTTCAGCTGCTGTTGATGCTTTTTCTGCACTTTTCCAAAGAATAGAAGCACAGCCTTCTGGAGAAATAACAGAATAGGTTGAATACTGCAACATATTAACTTTATCGCCCACGCCAATAGCTAATGCGCCACCAGAACCGCCTTCACCGATAACGGTACAAATAACAGGAACGGTAAGTTGTGCCATTTCGCGTAAGTTACGAGCGATAGCTTCCGCTTGACCACGTTCTTCTGCGCCGATACCCGGATAAGCTCCCGGAGTATCAATAAATGTGATAATTGGCAATTTAAAGCGTTCGGCCATTTCCATTAAACGTAAAGCTTTACGATAGCCTTCAGGTGCTGGCATACCAAAATTACGTTGTACTTTTTCTTTTACGGAACGACCTTTTTGATGACCAATCACCATAACTGGGCGACCATCTAAACGTGCAAGACCGCCAACGATAGCTTTATCATTAGCAAATGCGCGATCGCCCGCAAGTTCTTCAAATTCAGTAAAAATATGTTCGATATAATCTAATGTATAAGGGCGGTTTGGATGACGCGCCATACGTGAAACTTGCCAAGCATCAAGGTTAGCAAAGGTTTTTTTAGTGAGTTCGTTACTTTTCTTTTGTAAGCGCTTGATTTCATCAGTTAAATCAACTTTATCATCCGATGCTGCACGTAATGCTTCAATTTTTGCTTCTAATTCTGCAATCGGCAATTCAAAATCTAAATATTCTTGGCTCATTTTCTTATCCTAAAAAGACCGTAAAAATCGACCGCACTTTATCAAGAATTAAACTGTGGCGCAAATGGTTTTCACTGGTTGGGCAAGCTTATAATCGCTCTTTTTTGAAGAGTGATAAGACAAATAAAAACGCTGAGCAAATGACAACGGAAGGCCCTGCAGCGGTATCATAAAAGGCTGATAATATTAGCCCAGCTATAATTGATAACATACTGACTACAATCGCCCAGCCCACCATAGATTCTGGCGTTCTCGCAAAACGACGAGCGGTTGCCGCAGGGATGATTAATAACGATGTGATTATTAATGCACCGACAAATTTCATGCTCAAGGCAATAGTCAATGCGGTTAATATCATTAAAATAAAACGCATTTTTTTGATATTAATGCCTTCAACTTGCGCGAGTTCTGGCGATACGGTGGTGGAAAGTAAGGATTGCCAAAAGTAAATTAATGTTGAAAGCACAATTATCACGCCAATTCCAATATAAATTAAATCGGTATAATTAATTGCGAGCAAATCCCCAAATAAGTAACTCATCAAATCTACGCGTACATTCTGTAGTAATCCTACGGTTACAACCCCGAGTGATAAACAGCTATGGGCGATAATGCCGAGCAAGGTATCGATCGAAAATTGTGTATTGCTTTCTAACCACACCATTGCGATAGCAAGAATTAAGGTAAGCACGACAATCGCAATGTAAGGATTGACTTGTAAGAAAATGCCTAACGCTACGCCGAGCAACGCAGAGTGAGAAAGAGTATCGCCAAAATAAGCCATTTTCCGCCACACCACAAATACGCCAAGTGGTGCGGTAATAAGTGAAAGCAAAATGCCTGTTAAAAGGGCAGGAAATAAAATTTCAAACATTATTTATCCTTATTTTGGCAATGCACTGCTGATGAATTACAACCACATACATCACCGTGTAAGGTATGGTGATGATTATGATGATGAGTATAAAAGCCGACATTTTGTGCGAGCTGATTTCCCCATAAACGCATAAATGTTGGATCATTTGACAGAACATCGGGCGTACCAGCACAGCAAATATGTTGGTTAATACACAATACTTCTTTACTGTCCGCCATCACAATGTGTAAATCGTGTGATACCATCAATACGGCACAATTTAGTTTTTGTTGGGTTTGATGAATGAGCTGATAAAGCTCTGCTTGACCAGTAATGTCTACGCCTTGGGTGGGTTCGTCTAGCACAAGTAAATTTGGCTTATTTAAAATTGCACGCGCCAATAATACGCGTTGCATTTCACCACCAGAAAGTTTTTGCATATTGCTTTTGCGTAAATGTGAAATCGAAAGTTGCTCAAGTGCGGTGGATATTTCTTGTGTTTTAAGACCTTTTTTTAGTGAAAGAAATCGCTCAACCGTAATAGGCAAACTATGATCCAAATGGATTTTCTGTGGAACATAGCCAATGCGAACATTTTTACTGTAAATGACTTCTCCAGAAGTAGGCGTTTGTAGTTTTAATAAGGTTTTTAATAACGTTGATTTACCACCACCATTTGGCCCAACAATAGTGATAATAGAATTCGGATAAATATTTAAATTAATATTTTGTAGTGCAGTTTTTTGTGCGAAAACCACATTGATATTTTTTAATTGAATGAGCGGTTGTAGGTTTTGCTCGTTGCGAATGGCTGTGATATTCATAAAATCGCCGTGTTTTTAACAATGGTTGGGGAAAATAGCGCATTTTTATAGAATTCTCAAGATTTTCTACCTAATGTCGAATATTTAAGCGTTTGAATAATGCTTTTCCCGTAGAAATGAATTTTCTTTATAATATGTAGTCTGAATGCTGAAAACTTTTTTATTTTAGGAATCCTTGTGCAACACGTAAAATTAGCTAGAGATAGAAGAAAAAAACGCTCTCGTATTAAAGAGGGAGTGTTTTTTATTGCTATTTTACTGATTTTCTCAGGGATTTTACTTACCCTAAAAGATAATTCAGAACATCATGATTCACCGGAACAAGTCATTCCAGCGGTGGTGGATAATGTTAAATATCAATCATTAAATACCTCAAATAAACAAGAAGAAAAAACAGCACATACTTCAGTAGAGCATCAGGCAACTGAGCATCTTAATGATGAAGATGCAACATCTTATGATGATGAATTACAGGCTAAAGATGATGAAGTTGATGAAGTGAAGCCTTCAACAGATGAACTGGATAATTTGCCGCAAAATGCACAAGATGCATTAAGTGGATTATTAGATGCGGCAGATCAAGCAATTCGTATTACCGATCAATTTAGCCATACAGTGACGCGTGGAGATAGCCTAAAAGACGTATTGGAACTTTCTGGTTTGGAAGATGATACCGCACAGCGTTTAATTGCTGAGGACGGTGAGTTGGCAAATTTGAAAGCGGGTCAACAGTTCTATTGGATTTTAGATAAAAATGATGAGCTAGAATATTTAAATTGGCTTGTATCTGAAAAAGAAGAACGTATTTATGAACGTGTTGAAGGTGGCAAATTTAAGCGTCAAGTTGTTGAAAAAACAAGTGTTTGGCGAAAAGAAGTATTAAAAGGTGAAATTAACGGGACGTTTGCGGCTAGCTTAAAAGCTCAGGGATTGGATAATCGTCAAATCAACCAATTAACCAGCGCACTTCAATGGCAAGTGAGTATTCAGAAGTTGAAAAAGGGGACTAAATTTGCAATTTTAGTTTCTCGTGAATATTTAGGCGATAAACTCACTGGTCAAGGTAATGTTGAAGCATTACATATTTCATCTGAAGGTAAAAGTTATTATGCGGTTCAGGCTGCTAATGGTCGTTACTACAGTCAACAAGGGGAAACCTTAGGTAAAGGTTTTGCTCGTTATCCATTGCAACGACAAGCACGCGTTTCTTCACCATTTAATCCAAATCGTCGTCATCCAGTAACTGGGCGAGTACGACCGCATAAAGGTGTGGATTTCTCTGTTTCTCAAGGTACACCGATTATCGCTCCAGCAGATGGCGTAGTTGAAAAAGTCGCATATCAGGCTGGTGGCGCTGGACGTTATATTGTTATGCGTCATGGTCGTGAGTACGAGACTGTTTATATGCATTTAAGTAAACCTCTTGTACGCGCAGGACAAGCAATTAAAAAAGGTGAGCGAATTGCGCTTTCTGGTAATACCGGAATTTCAACAGGGCCACATTTACACTATGAATTCCATATTAATGGACGGGCAGTCAATCCGTTGACGGTTAAATTACCTGGCACAAGTAGTGGAATGGGAACTGCCGAACGTAAACAATTCCTTGTTCGTGCTCGTGAAGCAGAGCTAATGTTAAAATTATAGTCATATAAAGTGCGGTCATTTTGATCTGCTCCCAAAAGTTGGACTAACCAAACCAACAATTGAGGTGCAGATTTTTTATCGGTAAACACTACACAATCGAATTTAAATTACAGGCTCTTCAACCTATTTTGAATGGAAAAATGAGTATCAGAGAAGCTGCGTGTTTTTACAATATTCCTTCCAACGCCTTAGTCGGGACGTGGTTGAAACGGTTTGAAAAAAGTGGCATAAAAGGACTGATTCCCCGTAAACCATCAGGACGACCGCCGATGAAACCTAAATATGCAAAAATGCCACCGCCACCCAAAACTGAAGAAGAGCGTTTACGCCTGAGAATTTTACAGCTTGAAGCGAAGGTAGCTTACCTAAAGGAGTTGAGAAGGCTCAGACTTCAGGACGAAGCCGAGCAACAGAAATTATCCAAAGGTTAAGAACACGCTATCCGTTAAAATGGCTATTGAGTTTTGCACGATTAGCGCGTAGTACGTTTTTTGCTAAACTTTAGATTAAACTAGATAAGGATGAGCAGCTGAAAAAGGCCATTAAATGCATCAAAGCCAATCATCCTGATTATGGCTACCGAAGTGTTCAGCCTGTCTGCCAACGTTAAATCACAAGAAAATCCAGCTTCTAATGCGGTACTCGGACGCCAAGTGCGGTTAAGAAAACGCAAGAAATTCATGACCTATCGAGGCACAATAGGCCATATTGCCCCGAATCGTTTTGAGCGTAATTTTACGATAACTGCCCCGAATCAAAAATGGGTAACGGTAAAGCAAAAGATGGGGTACAAGTCAATGTTAAACATGGCGGGCAAACGCCGGAATAAGGTTGAGGGCTTGATTTAACATTCAGATCAAGGCTGGCAGTATCAGATGAGTGCTTATCGTAGAATACTTGCCGAGCAGGGTATAACTCAATAAAACGAAAGAATAGATAGGTGAATAGGTAAGGGATTATTTTGACTATTATAACCACCGTCGAATCCAACTGAAATTAAAAGGACTGAGTCCGATACAATATCGTTGTCAGTCCTTGAATTAATCGTCCAGATTTTTTTAGGGGCAGATCATTTTTTGACTAAATTTATTTAGCCATTTTTATCTTTAGCGGCTTTATAAAGCTCCATCGCTTTAGGTAATAAACGTTGTAAGTTTTCTTGACGAGACTGATCACTAGGATGAGTAGAAGCTAACACATCAAGAACCCCCCGAGAACCACCAGACACTTTTGCCATTTTTTGCCACAATCCTGGCGCCACTTGTGGGTTGTATCCAGAACGAGCCATTAACATTAATCCCACTTCATCTGCTTCAGTTTCAGCACTACGAGAATAAGGTTTGTCTAAAGCAAAATCTTTAGTAAGCGAAACCAAATCAGTTACATCCGTCCCAACTGCAATAGATAATGCTGTCCCTCCAATGGCACCAACAATATTACTCACGGTTCCAAAGTTAGTTTTAGCTTTACCATGCTCTTTTAATGCATGAGCCATTTCATGCCCCATTACCACTGCGATTTCATTATCATTAAGTTGTAAAGTATCAACCAACCCAGTATAGAATGCCATTTTACCGCCCGGCATTGCCCAAGCATTCAATTCTTTTGACTTAATAACATTAATTTGCCAGTTAAATTGCTGTCCGGTTTCATTAGCTTGGTTTGCATAATTCACCATTTTATGAAACACATGGTGAATTCGTTTTGCGGTATTTGATGAAGTATCAATTGCCCCCTGAGTACGAATTTTTCCCATTTCTTGTGCATAACTACTCGCTGCCTCTCGATTTATAGAAGCCGAATCAGCACAAGCTGTGATAAGTGAACTAGCTAATAGCGCAAAAGCAAAACTTTTAAGTTGTTTTTTCATAAGTGATCCTTTTTTGAACAGAAGCAGATTATATAAATTTATTATTTTTTGTCGATATAAATATATTGCACTTTCCTTTTGCACTACTATAATAGTGCAAATTTATTTTAGAGGCATTTTATGACACAACAAAAATCCCCTTCTCTCTTAGGCGGTGCGATGATCATCGCGGGTACAGCTATTGGTGCGGGCATGCTGGCTAACCCAACTTCAACGGCTGGTGTATGGTTTATTGGTTCGATTCTCGCTTTAATTTATACTTGGTTTTGTATGACAACATCAGGATTAATGATCCTAGAAGCTAATCTACATTATCCAACAGGTTCAAGTTTTGACACCATCGTTAAAGATTTATTAGGAAAAAGTTGGAATATTATCAATGGTCTTTCCGTTGCTTTCGTCTTGTATATTTTGACTTATGCCTACATCACCTCTGGCGGAGGCATTACACAAAATCTACTCAACCAAGCATTCAGTTCTGCTGAAAGTGCGGTGGATATTGGAAGAACTTCAGGATCTTTAATTTTCTGCCTTACCCTTGCCGCCTTCGTGTGGCTTTCAACCAAAGCGGTGGATCGTTTCACAACCGTGTTAATTATCGGGATGGTGGTCGCTTTTTTCCTTTCTACTACCGGTTTATTAAGCTCTGTAAAAACAGAAGTTTTATTCAATACCGTTGCTGAAGGCGAACAAACATATTTACCTTATTTATTCACCGCACTTCCAGTGTGCTTAGTGTCTTTTGGTTTCCATGGAAATGTACCGAGCTTAGTAAAATATTACAATCGTGATGGTCGCCGAGTCATGAAATCAATCTTTATTGGTACGGGGTTAGCACTCGTAATTTATATTTTATGGCAACTTGCTGTGCAAGGTAATTTGCCACGCAACGAATTTGCTCCAGTAATTGAAAAAGGCGGTGATGTTTCCGCATTACTAGAGGCATTACATAAATATATTGAAGTGGAATACCTTGCCGTCGCATTAAATTTCTTTGCTTATATGGCGATTGCCACATCATTCTTAGGCGTAACTTTAGGTTTATTTGACTATATTGCTGATCTGTTTAAATTTGACGACAGCTTATCTGGTAGAACAAAAACAACACTCGTTACTTTTTTACCGCCATTATTGCTAAGCCTACAATTCCCTTATGGTTTTGTGATTGCCATTGGTTATGCTGGGTTAGCTGCAACCATTTGGGCTGCAATTGTACCTGCACTTCTTGCTAAAGCAAGCCGTCAAAAGTTCCCACAAGCGAGTTATAAAGTTTACGGTGGCAATTTTATGATTGGCTTTGTGATCTTATTCGGTGTGTTAAACATTGTGGCACAAGTCGGTGCAAACTTAGGATGGTTTGCCAATTTCACAGGATAAGTTTTACTCGATACAATAAAGGTGTATAACTGATTAACTCTCAAAAAGTTAGATTGTTAAATTAAGGACTGAGTTCTGTAATTCACAGGACTTAGTCCTTTTATTTTACACTGAAAGCAATTTTTACTGTGTTAAAGATCAAAAATTGATCACTTGTTGTTTAAATGACGGGGGATTTAACCATAAAAAATTTGCACCTTAATCAGTTGATTGTTTCGTTCAACTTTTGGGGTGCAAATCATACATAGGGCTTTGCAATCTATAACGCTAATTCAAATAGGCGTATTAAAAACTAAAACTTAGTTTTACTTCAGCAGCTTTTTGTTTCTCTGCTTGTTTCGCTTTTGTTAATCCGCCAATTAAACTTAATTTTACATTATGGTATTTCAATTTAAGGCCAGCATTATATTGTTGTTGATTTTCAACGTTGTAAGAAAAATCATATCCATTTACATTAATTTTTCCGTTTCCTTGATTTACATCATATCGAGCAGATAAAATTGGTGTAATAGAAAACTCGCCTAAGTTATAGGTATAACTTAAATCAAGTTGAGCAAAGGTTGTTTTGACGGATATAGGGTTTACTTTAATGCGATCTTGACCTAATGCAAAATTAGAGCTTGATAAGTAGCTATAACGAATGCCTACACTTGGTTTAACTCCAAAATTCCCTATGTTAAATGCTTTACCAGCTATTAAGCCTATTTGTGTTGTATGACGATCAAATTTAGCATTATTATTGGTTCGTAGGTTGCTTTGGAACTTGCCGTAGCCTAAATCAATGCCAAAATACCAATGATTATCCGCATAATATTTAGAATAGAAATTAACTTGTGCTAGAGTAGTTTTACTTGTTGCCTCATCAAGGTTGTTACTATTCCGAACGTAAGTCAATATACCGCCTAGTTGAATATTTTTTGTAACAGATTTATCTAAGCCTAACTGGTTTCTTACACTTTGAGAACTAAAACGACGATATTGGCTTGAGGAATAATTTTCGTTCATCGAAGAATTAGATACCCAAATGCTATATTGCCCCTCATTATTCATTTCTAGTTGATTAATATGTTGAGAAATCGCTTTTCCAACATTTAATGCAACAAATTGTGCTTTTGCCATTGAGTCAGAAAGTACAGCATTGGTATTTTTACTAATGAGATCGCGTTGTTCATTCTGAGGTAATTTTTCAGCTTTACGAACTTCTTCAGCTTTACGAACTTCTTCAGCTTTACGAGCTTCTTCAGCTTTACGAACTTCTTCAGCTTTACGAACTTCTTCAGCTTTACGAGCTTCTTCAGCTTTACGAGCTTCTTCAGCTTTACGAGCTTCTTCAGCTTTACGAGCTTCTTCAGCTTTACGAGCTTCTTCAGCTTTACGAGCTTCTTCAGCTTTACGAGCTTCTTCAGCTTTACGAGCTTCTTCAGCTTTACGAGCTTCTTCAGCTTTACGAGCTTCTTCAGCTTTACGAGCTTCTTCAGCTCTACGAGCTTCTTCCGCTTGACGTGCGGCTTCGGCTAATGCTTGAGTGTCATCTTTTTTATAGGTGATCACATAAGCATTGGTACCATTTGGTTTAATTGAATCTACAATTAAGCCTGTAAAAGATTTTTGGTTCTTCGCAGTATTTTCATCAAATGAAGTTTTTAATACGACTGTTTCAGCTAAAATATTTCCGTTAGGATCTTTATAAGTAAGCATCACGAATTGAGGTGCTTCAATTTTAGTTGAGTTGCCAATTTCTGTACGACTAAAATTAGGATCGTTTTGGTTTGAACTAGCCACATTTGGTGCCTCTGGCACAGGCGTATTTTGAGGTTCATCCGTTCGTTTAGCCAACTGTTTTGCTTTAATTTCTTCCTCAATTTTTGGATTATAAAGTCGCCATACTCCATCTTTTTCTTGAAGTGTATAACTGTAGGCACCTAAATCGACTTTTCCTCCATCTAGCGTTAAAGTTAAATTATTGTGTTGTGCTGTGGAAGCATTAAATAATTCCAACGCATCGTATTTTGGTTCACCTGTTTTATTGCGAACGTGAAGGGTAAATTGACCGCTTGCGGATTGATTTACCACGACTTTATCGCCTTGTTGGCGGCTTAAATCGGTGAAATAATAAAATCTCCCTTGTCCTGAAAGATTATTTACGGTTAATTGGTTGTAAGCCGTTGTGGTTTCTAGGGCATTATTAGCATTGAGATGAATATCCCCCCCATTCATTACTAATTGGTTAACTTGGCTATTCCCGGTTAAATGCCATTGACTATTTGACTCAAAATGCACCGCACTTTGTTCTGTGCTGTGAATTGTACCGAATAGATTAGCTTTACCTAATGTAAACACAGAATTACCTGTTAAATTTACATCGCCGTGCATATTGGTAGGTGAAAAACTCTTTAATGCTTTATCAGATAATTGGTTATTAGTACAAGTTACATAGCCCGTATAGTCTGAACGCACACAAACTGTGTCGCCTGTTTTATAGCCAATATGCACTTTTGCATTATCAGAAGCTGTGATATTTGAAGTAATGCTTTCAACATTGCGACCTGAATAAAGTGAGGCATTGCCACTCACTTTCATTGAGGTTGCTTTAAAAGTGCGGTCAATCCAGTCATTTTCTACCACCACTTCATTATTTTCAGTAAAGTGTTGATCTTTTTCCGTTGAAGAAATATTAGCAATATCTCTTGCGTGTGGTGTAGGTCTGCCAGAAAGGAATAATGTACCTTTTTCAACTTTTAATTCACCGTTAAGGTTTGTTCCGCCTGTCAATAAAAAGCGATTTTGATCGGTTTTACCGCTAAAAGTGATATTTAATTCACCATTTGTACCTTTACCATCATCTTCACCAAAGTAGCCATTAAAACCATTCATACGCTCATTGTTGATATGATTCATTACATTTATTTTGGCATCTGTTTCATTTTCACCCATATATAGCCAATCTTGATTACTTTCTTTTCCATTGCAAGGCATTTCAGCGCGGAGGCTACCTGATTTTTTTAATGTGTAATATTTATAGCAATAATTACTGTAATAAAGGTTTTGTCCATATTTCGCGGCTCGATTAAGAAAAGGTCGTTCTACCTCTTCAGGTTGTGGGCGATATATAGTTATCTTGCCTAGTTCAGTAATCAAATTATCCCCAGTAATAGTTACATTAGAGGATTTACTGGTATTGTGATTAACTAATCTAGCTCCCTCATCAATATTTCTAATGTGATCAAATTTAAGTGAATTACCGTTTAAATCTAATCGTCCCCCTCTAAATCCAAAGTAAATAGAGCTAGGATCTACTTGTTTTTCATCTGTGAGAACAACAGTTGGGCGACCGCTTACAATTCCAAGCATAGAGAAAGCTTTAACTTTTCCCGAAGAATCAGCCTCTTGTTTTAGGATAACTTTTCCATCTCCTACTTTTAGTTGCCCTTTGTTTTCTCCTTTTCCTTGTACAACTAAAGTACCTTCACCAATTTTAGCTAATCGATCATATTGAGGATTATGCACTTTCCATACAACGGTATTTCCTTTTTCGACAGATACACCCGCTCCTTGCCAAGTAGTATCGTTGGAAGTGCCTTCAACTGTATAATTACCCTTAAAGAACAATCCACCTGCGCCTTGATTGATATTATTCTCTAAAGTAATTGTTCCATTTCCATTAAAGGTAACATTCTTGTTATTTATCTTATTCAAAGAAATAGCATCATTATAAATAACACTTGAGTCATTTGAAGTTTTCCAATTATAGGATTCGGAAGAGCCTGTTAATGAACCCGCATTATTTTTCTTATAAATTTCTTCTGCAAATTCTGGCTTATAAATATTCCACTCTTGCCAAGATTTTTTCTTATACCCTCCCCAAAAATCATAAGCACCAAGGAAAAGCCATTTCTCTTTAGATTTATCATAAACAAATAACGGTGAGCCGCTATCTCCCAAAACAGCGTAATTAGTAAGCGGTTTACGAGATAATATCTCTTTTGGATCGTTGTGATCTTCGGTTGAGTCACCAAACCCAATGAGTCCATCGTCTGTATGATTCACTTTATAAGGCGTTCCAGCAATACCATAAGTATAGGCGTCACCAACCAATTTTAGATTATCCCCTCCAACCTCATGGTTATCTAAAATTAAGCTGTAATTATTTCCTTTTTTATAAATAAATTGACTACCACTTCCAAGTCTTACAAAAGCAGGATATTTATCGGCGTTGTTATATTCGCCCTTATTGCTACTTTCGGTTGATGGCTCAATAGGAGCGACTTCGGTCACAAATTTATCAAGGCGCGGCATATAGTAGTCTTCACGGCGTTTTTGAGAATGTTCTTCTTTAGTTATAGGATCTCTCGTCAATTCAGAAGGAAAACTATTTTTTTCAACGGTGTAATATCGGTTTTCTTCGGACGATACATCTCGGTGTGACTTAGCATTACCTCGTTCCCTATGCCCATTCAAATTCCCAAAATGAAGTTCGCTCACATTATCACCAACGTGTTTTACACCTACTACGTATTGCGGATTCACCAACGTGGCAATTCGTTTATCTACATCTACCACACTAAAATCAATCATCGGAATACCGTTAGGTAAGGCCGTGCCCAAATCTTTATTATTTTTATCCTTTACCAGCACATTTGTTGCCCCCACAGAGAACATTCCTTTGTTTTCTGCAAAATCACGGAATATTTGATAATCCACATCGTCTCTAACTAATGCGGCTTCTGTATAAGGGGTTAGCGCATAGGCGACAGTTAGGGCAATAAAGTTAAGTTTGAATTTTTTATTTAGCATATTGGTTGTCCTTATAAATTGATTTTAAAAAGTAGATTTGATAGGACCAGTTTTATATACGGCTATGAGGTGATTCAAATCTTGAAGATGTGTTGCGGTGTTAATTTGTCAGTTTTATTTTAGGGGCGTTTTTCTACCATAAATTGTTCAAAAAGTGAATTATATTCACTAATAAATTACTGGCTAATGATAATTATGTCTAACTTTTAAAAATTCAATTATTTTTCACCGCACTTTGGGAGCTAATCTAAGGTTTTAATGATTCCATTATCGACTGAAAACGTTTTTCTGTTTTCGACTTGCATCTCTTTTAGTTGTTCTTGAGTAATGGCTGTAACAAATACTTGTGAACCGCTTTGTTGTAATCGTTCTGCCAACAGTGCTCGTTTATATTGATCTAATTCTGATGCAAAATCATCGATCAAAAAAATACAATGGCGTTGTTTTTCTTTCATTAAATGCTCGCCTTGAGCCAGTCTCAATGCACACATTAAAAGTTTAAGCTGTCCGCGAGAAAGTACATCTTCCACTGGCAATCCCTGTGCTTTGAAACGAAAATCAGCTTTTTGAGGTCCAGAAAATGTGTAATTTAAGACACGATCTCGTTCAAAATTTTGCTCAAGAACCTCAGCGTAATCCGTATTTTTTTCCCAGCCTTGATGAAAGCTGACATTAATTTCTAATTCAGGGAGAAAAAGTTGGCAAGTTTGCTCGATTTCAGGGCGTAGTGCTTCTGCATATTCGGCACGCCATTGACTCACTTGATGAGCGAGTTTGGCAAGCTCGACATCCCAAACTTTAATAGCGGAGTAGGGCTGATTTTGTGCAAGTGCTGCATTTCTTTGTTTGAGTAATCGATTAAGGTTGCTCCAAGCCGCATAAAAACTTGTTTGATGGTGAAAAAGTCCCCAATCCAAAAATGCTCGGCGATAACTTGGCCCCCCATTCAGTAAGGTTAAGCCTTCTGGGGTGATTAATTGCATTGGCAAAAGATGAGCAAGATCGGAAATTTTATTGCCATCTTCTCCGTTAATTTTTACTAACGTGTTGCCTTGACGAAGTTTTTGTAATCCCACAGACCATTGATGTTGGCTTTCTTGGATTTGTCCAAATAAGGTAAAGTGAGGTTCGTCGTAAGAAATGATGCGATTTGTTACCGCACTTTTGAATGAGCGTCCGTGACCAAGATAAAAAATGGCTTCTAATAAGCTTGTTTTCCCGCTGCCATTGTTGCCGACCAAAAAGTTAAAGCCGGGATCAAAATCAAGATCCACGGCTGTTAAGTTACGAAATTTTTCGACCAGTAAGCGCGAAATCGCCATATTATAAACGCATTGGCATAATTACATATTCGCTGCTGCTGTCTTCGCAGTTTTCAATTAAGCAACTAGAAGAGGCATCAGTTAAGCGCATGCGAACTTGATTGCATTTAAGCGCATTTAAAACATCAAGAATATAGGTGACATTAAATCCCACTTCTAATTCTTCGCCATTGTAATTGACATCCACGATTTCTTCCGCTTCTTCATGTTCGGTGTTGGAGGCGGTAATTTTTAGTTGGTTTTCGCTTAAATTTAAACGCACGCTACGCACACGCTCATTCGATAAAATTGATGCGCGAACAAAGGCTTGTTTAAGAATTTCCCAGCTGCCTTCGACAATTTTCGTTGCATTACGAGGCAGCACTCGGCGATAGTCAGGGAAACGACCATCAATTAATTTTGATGTAAATACAATGTTTTTTAGATGAATACGTAAATTGTTGGTACCGATTTGTAAACGTGCAGGTTCATCGCTTGTTTCTAATAAACGAACCAGTTCTAACACGCCTTTACGCGGTAAAATCACAGAATGATTTTGTAATTCTTGCTCAAGCGAGATGGTGCAGACTGCAAGTCTATGGCCATCTGTCGCCACTGTACGCAATAAATTGCCTTCTGTTTCAAACTTCATACCATTTAAGAAATAGCGGGCATCTTGGTTTGCCATGGAAAATTGAGTGGCTTCAATTAAACGGCGCAAGGTATTTTGCGGTAGTTCAAAATCTACTTCAGACTGCCAATCCGTGAGGTTTGGATATTCTTCTGCAGGTTGAGTTGTAAGTGTAAAACGGCTACGCCCAGATTGTACTAACGCACGGTCTTCTTCAAAAGTAACCGTGATTTCTGAATCATCAGATAAAGTGCGGCAAATATCTAAGAATTTTTTTGCTGGAATCGTAAAAGTGCCATTTTCAGAAGACGATGAAAGCTGAGTTTGACTCGATAATTCGACTTCCAAATCTGTGCCCGTGATAGTCAATCGATTATCTTCAATTTGCAACAGAACGTTGTTTAATACTGGAATATTTGGGCGATTACTCAATACGCCACATACTTGCTGCAACGGTTTTAATAAATTTTCTCTTGAAATACTAAATTGCATTGCGTTCTCCTTTTTATGCGGACAAAGTGCGGATTAAATTCGCCCAATCTTCTTGAATGCTATTGTCTTGCTCGCGGAATTTTGGTACTTCGCGGCAAGCGTTTAATACGGTCGTATGATCACGGTCAAATGCGCGACCAATTTCAGGCAAACTGCGGTTTGTTAATTCTTTTGCTAATGCCATGGCAATTTGGCGAGGACGAGTCACTGAACGCGCACGACTTTTTGATTTTAAATCTGAAACCTTAATTCGATAATATTCAGCCACTACCTTTTGAATGTTTTCAATGGTAACCAAGCGTTCTTGAAGAGCCAAAATATCTTTTAAGGTGTCACGCACGAAATCAATATCAATGTCACCGCCTTTGAAGTCTTGCATTGCTTTCACGCGATTTAACGCCCCTTCGAGTTCACGCACGTTGGTACGCAAGCGTTGAGCAATGAAGAAAGCGACTTCTTCTGGCAAGTTCATATTATGTTCTTCCGCCTTTTTCAATAAAATCGCTACACGCGTTTCAAGATCGGGCGGCTCAATGGCTGTTGTTAAGCCCCAGCCAAAACGTGATTTTAAACGTTCTTCAATTTTTTCAATTTCTTTAGGATAACGATCTGATGTTAAGATGATTTGGCGACCCGTTTCAAATAAGTTATTGAATATATGGAAAAATTCTTCTTGAGTTTTTTCTTTTTCAGCGAAAAATTGAATATCATCCACTAAAAGCGCATCGAGAGAACGATAGAATTTTTTGAACTGATCCATTTTATTATCACGCACTGCTTTTACCATATGTTGCATAAAGTTATTTGCGTGAATATAAAGCACACGCGCATTCGGTTTATTGGCTAAAATGCCGTTGCCAATCGCGTGTAACAAGTGGGTTTTACCTAAGCCAGTACCACCATATAAAAAGAAAGGATTGGCCGAAGGTTCGCCTGGCGCTTGAGCAAGTTTTTGACCGACTGCGCGTGCGAGTTGGTTCGATTTACCTTCAACAAAGTTATCAAATAAGTGTTTAGTATTTAGATGCGATTCAAATTTTACTGAAGCACTAGATTCAGCTTGAAAATCTGCCGCACTTTCTGTTTTAGGCGTGCCACTTGGTGCACTGTCCACTACTTTGGGTGCAGGCTTGACCCCTTCTTTTAAAGAAATACGCAGTTCAGGATTTTGTGCAAGTGTTTGACAAATTTGCTGGATTTGTGCGAGATAATGAGTTTCCACCCAACCTTTCACAAACATATTAGAAGCATATAAAACAATGTGGTTATCCGCTACCACATCAGCCTGTAAAGGACGAAGCCAAGTGCTAAGATCGCTGGCTGAAACTTGATCTTGAAGTTGTAACAGGCAACTTTGCCAAAGATTTGAGAGATTCACAAAAGGATCCTTGTTGTTTTTGTAATAGAGAAAAGTGCGGTAAAAATTGGTAGAGATTTTACAATAAATGCGTGGAAAGATCTTCTAAAAAAATCCAAGTTTGGTTTTTCACTTAACCAGATTATAGAACAGAAAAAGATGCGCCAGTAAGGTATAGATATAGCATGTCTAGTCCATCTGGCGCACTTTAATTTAGAATTTCATTTCTAATGTTAAGGTATAGTTTCGTCCTGGTGCTGCGTAGCGAGTATAGTTACCAACATTTTGATGTTGATTGATCGCTCCTAGTGCACTTTGGCGTACAGCTTCCCAAGTGACATAACGATAGTTGAATAAATTATATATCCCTAATCGAAGCATAATATTTTTATTCACCATGTAATAACCTGATACATCTAAGGTATGCCATGCCCGAGTAAGTTTTTTTGTTGATTTTACATCCCTTGAATTGCTACCCAATGCACGTTGTCCTAGCAATTCACTTTGAGATTTTGCTTTTGATTGGGTAAAGATAGCATTTACTCCCCAAGTATTACTTGGATGATCATAGCCTAAACCAAAGATATAACGGTTGGGTTGAATAGCGTCAAATAAATAACTGCTTACGGAGGCTAAACCAGCATTGATTTTTTGATCTTTAACTTTTACTCGGTTATAAGCAAATGTTGCATACCAACCGTAGGGAATACGTTTCCATAAACCATTAAAATCTAATTGCGCAGTTATATTTATGCCAACTAATTTGGCATTTTGTGCATTATGATATCCATAATTGCCCTTTCCAACTCCATTTTTATTAAGTTCTTCAGCAAAGGCGATAAGATTTCGATAAGCATTACTAAAATGACTGATCTCAATATTACCAAAGTCCCCTTTTAGAGCGATACCAAACTCTTGGTTACGAGATGTTTCAGGCTTAAATTTACCTACATAAACATCGGTATTATTGCCACCATACCGCCATCCATACATTTCAGCAAAACTAGGATTTCTAAATCCAGTAGAAAGTCGATAAGAAAGATCAAGCCATTCGGTTGGTTTTATGACAATACCAGTATTCCAAGAGAAATTTTTAAATTTACCAACACTAATAGTTGATTCATTAGCTTTTGTACGAGATACGTCATACCGAATACCTAAACCTAAATCAACGTATTTCCCTAATGCCATATTATTGCGTGCTGCAAAATAATAATTTTTCCCTTTAATTAATCGAGCTTTACAGTCTCTGTAATTAGAGGAGTTACCTTGATAATCACAAAAATCTTGTCCTGCAAAATATGCATTTGGTTTTGGATATAAGTAAGGTTGTGAGGATAAACCATTTCTTCTTGTTTCACCAGCTTGCTCTGAAATACTATTTGCCGTAGCGATAACACGTCGAGTTAAATAATCTTTGTGCTGAAGCGTTGAAGTAAAGTCATCAAAACCAAGATTGAAGACAATTTGGTGAGTAAGCCAATTTTGTTGAATTTTTTTCTCTAAATCCAATTGCAACATGTTGTGTTTTTCTTTATAAACATTTCTATCAGAATGATAGTATGAATAAGGTTTATCAAGTGTTGGGCGGCAATTCTTACTTGGATTAGGATAAAGACTGCAATGCGTATGTTGCATATAACTGTCAAGTATGATGTTTTGTTGATTAGCACTTAACACTGCTTTGTCAATGATTCCAGCTTTGTTCTTATTTTCGTAAATATATTCAATACCTACACGCTGTTTTCTATGGTGTTCATCGAAATAAAGCCCACTCGCATATTTAACGCCTCGGCCATCATCAATATGTTGATATGCACCATAATCTTGCATTGGATAAAAAGAACGACTGCTTAAATCCCTTCCTTCTGTTGGGCTTAAATAAGCTGGAAATGTCATATCTCGGGTATCAAATTTTTGTTGTGTGAATTCAAAAATACCACCGATATAGTGTTGTTCAGAAAAATGATAACCGCCTCTTAAAAACCAAGATTGGCTTTCATATTTCATTGGATTAGGTTTGATACGGTTAGCCCCCGTATAATCTGAAACACTTACAGTTTCTCTTTGGGAGGATAAAGTCGCAGGTGGTTTGGCTGAGGTTTTGCAATTGTTATAACCATTTGGACACTCATTTTCCATCACAAAGTACCCCGAAGATGTATCTGTTTTAGCGATTAATCGATCATAACTTTGTACGCCTTTTAATGCGTCTGGATGGATTTGTGTTTCTACTGAATTTCGTTGAGTGTAAATAGCGACCCCTTCAAATCCCCCTTGTTTTCCAGCTACAGCTAAAGAATGGGTAAAGCCTTTATTTTTGCTTGAATAAGCATTTTTAGTTTGAATTCCCCATGATTTGTCTCCTTCTAAGATATCGGCTGCTGATTTGCTTTGAAATGTTACAGAACCAGCTAGTGCTCCATTACCATACTCAGAAGAACTGCCCCCTTTGCTTATTTCGACAGCTTTTACATTTTCATATTCAATTTCATTAATTGCACCAGTGCCAGAATATCCTGAACGAGCAACTAAAGGGCTCTGTACTACATAAGATTGCGTTTGAGGTAAACCATCTACTAATAAAGCAACTCTATTTCTGTCCATACCACGAATAGAATACCCAGAGCTTGCACCGCGGCCTTGTTCGACAACTGAAATGCCTGGATCATAGCGAGTTAGATCTCGAATGTTTAATACTTGTTCTCGGCTAATACTTTCGCTAGTTTTGATAATTTTTCCGAGGCCTGTTACTTCATTATCTTTACGATCTCTTACTTTTTCTGCAGTGACTGATATAGTTTCCAATTCAGTGTCTTTCGTACTTTTAGTTTCTGCTTTTGCATAGTGTGAAATTAAAATGCAAGAGAGCATGCTTAAGCAAAAATAGGATTTTTTAGTCATTTTCAGTTCCTCTCTATTTTGTTTTTTCGATTTGATGTTTAGCACCAAAGACAACTGCCGCTCTTGCATTTTCTGAATTGGATGATGGGGCTGCGATTGAGGAATTTTCAGAATTTGTAGTTGCAGTATTTTTTCCGTTATAGGTGAAGTATCCTCCTAATTCAGAAGCATGAGGTCCATAAAATGCACCATTAACATCAGTTGTAATATTAATTGGGGCATTTTGAGTTTGACTGTTTTTACCATCTATTACTAAATCTTTTGCAGTTGCTGTACCAGTGAAGGCATTACCACTATTTTTAAAGGTAGCATCAATGTTAAAAACGGTATTTTGCGTGTCTGCACGTTTTAACTCACCTTTTAATGTTTTATTGTCAAAATTAACATCAAAATCAGAAACACCACTTTTATCTCGTTGTTTATCCCCTGTGGTGGAGTAAGATGTCGTACCATCACTAATATAACCAAACCAACTACCATGATATTTTGCACTTCCTTGTTTAGGTATTTCGGCATTGGCAGTACGATGGCCTAACAAAAATTGGTGGTATTGTTTTGTTTGATCTGTGTTGTTCTTATCTTTGGTAGGTTTATCCTCATAATACATACCAAATTTTACATAGTTTAGATTATTACAACATGCTTCCACTTTATAGCTTTTATTTCCAATATCCTGATGTTTACTCGTTACGAAGTCACCTGTATTTTCAGGTAAAAGTGGAATAGGATAATTATCAATTAAAAGGTAATCAGCTTCACCAAAACTTGGTATATCTTTCGTGATAAAGTTGGTGGCATCAGTTGTTTTAGTAGAGAAAGTAGTTAGTTTGCCATCAATTAAGGTTTCTTTGGATAATTTTGGGTTTTCTGGCGTTTCTTTGGCACTAAATACCCCAAAAACTCGTTTATCATCAGCTAAGAATTTACCCCCTAATTCTTCACCGTTAGGCCCATAAAAACCACCTTCTAAGACTCCCTCACGGGTAAAGGGATGTTTTTCAGAATCTTTTTGGGTTGGATTTACTTTACCTCTGAATCTATTACTATAAATATCGGCATTAATATCATAGAGCTTTTCCTTTTTATATTCTTGAATATTATTTTTGCTTTGGGTATAAAACAGTTCACCTGTCAGTTTTTTAGTCCCAAAATCTGCATTAAATTCACTCACAAGCCCTTTTTCTCTCCCCTCATTATTTTCAACTTCTAAAGCCATATCGCTAGTCGTTGCACTACGTCTAGAATAAGCTTGACCGCCGCCAGAATTTCTTAACAATTCATAATTCTTGCCTTTTTGAGTCGCAGTAATAAAATCCCAAGTCCCTTTATATTTAGCTACGCCATTTACAGGCAACGTAGAGGCAACTTGATTGCCAAAGTAATACGCATATCCATAGTAACCTGAATAAAACTTGTTATTTGGTAAATCTCTTAGACTCCACGATGGAATATAATAAAGACCCGAATATACATATCGCTGCCCATGATGATTTTCTGTTGTATTTGTTGCCAAAGGTTCCTCAATTGAGCCAATTGGGGCATCCCCGTTTGTATTGTTATTTTCAATATCCTTTGCTATTGAGGAAAGCTCTGTTAAAACAACATAATCATTCAATAAGCTTGGTTCTTTGCTTGCTTTAAAATGCATATTTTGCGCAACTAACTTCATTCCTCCTCCTAAAGAAGGAATGAACAACTGATCTAAATTAGATTTTGTTCTTGAATTTGAAGTGTCGTCTTGATAATTCGGTTTAGAAGAGGAGGTATTAGAGACGTTATCTACATCAAAAGAACCACCTCCCCCTGCGCTACAGGCACTTAATAAAAAGGAAAGTCCACCAGTGATAAGAGAAACAGATTTCATAGAATTATACCCTTGTATTCAAATAATAATTATTCGCATTATCGTTCCTTTTCTGTAATAATGTCAACTCAGAGTTTCTTAAGAATATGGATAAAATATGAAAAATTGTATAAAACAGGTTTCCTTCCTATCATTAATGGGCTTATCGTTAACGAATGTAGTTTGGGCAGAAGTTGCACGTCCTAAAAATGATACATTGACAAATACGATTCAAAGTGCGGAATTAAAAACTTCATCCTTTTCTTCTATGCCCCAAGAGATTTCAAATAGGCATATTATTTCTCTATCCAAAAGCCAATTAGCGAACCATCCAAGACTTGTTTTGCGTGGGTTAATTCTTGCTTTATATCAAAATAACACTCAGGCAGTTCAACTGTTATTACCACTATATAAACAATTTCCTCAGCAAGATAATTTCTTACTAACTTGGGCAAAGGCTATTGAAACTCGTGAACAAGGTGATTTAACTCAATCTATTGCTTATTATCGTGAATTATTCGCTCGAGACGCATCTTTACTACCTTTACGCTATCAATTAGCTCAAGCCCTATTTTTTAACTATGAAAATGAATCTGCCAAAATTCAATTTGAAAAATTACGTACAGAGGTAGATGATGAAAAATTTTTAGGTGTTATTGATCAGTATCTTTTAACACTAAATCAGCGGAATCAATGGATATGGCAAGTAGGATTAAATTTTTTAAATGACGATAATTTGAATAATGCTCCAAAAAGTGGCACAAAAATTGGTAATTGGACCGCTTGGAAAAAAGAAAGTGGGCAGGGGGTAGGGTATTCTTTATCAGTAGAAAAAAAATGGCCATGGGCTCATCATTTTTTTAGTAAAACTATGTTTAATGGGAATGGAAAATATTATTGGGATAATAAAAAATACAATGAGGCTACTTTGCGTATAGGTGGTGGTTTAGGCTATCAAACTGCCTCAGTTGAAGTCTCGTTGATTCCTTTTAAAGAAAAACGTTGGTATGCAGGCGGTAGCTCTGGAACGAATACAATGAAGCAATATGCGGATAAATTAGGTATTCGTTTAGAAATGGTAGATTGGCTAAGTAAAACTTGGCAAATTTCTACCGCACTTGAGTATGGAAAATCTCGTTATAAAATCCGAAAACATTTAGATGGTAATTATTATTTCGTTTCATCAACATTATTTTATTTACCTAAAAGCACCCAATTTTGGTTTGTTGGCATGGATTTTCATCGAGAAAATACACAAGCATTAGATAATGCTTATCAACAAAAGACATTGAGACTTGGTTGGGGGCAGGATTGGTCTCATGGTATTTCATCACGTTTTACTTTTAGTTATGCTAATCGAGTGTACAGAGAGAAAGATTTTATTGGTATACAGCAAAAAAATCGCGAATATACAACCACAATTACTTTATGGCATCGAAATATACATTTTATGGGGCTAACACCCAAATTATCGTGGGATTATCAAAAATCCACCAGTAATCATGCTTTTTATCGTTATGATAAAAATAGAATTTATCTCGAAGTTGGAAAAACATTTTAAGGTTGAAAAGTTGTAAACTAACTGTTGAGTTATCTCTAACATTGTCAAAGTGCATACACTATATTTTAAATATTAATTTGATATTTTTTAAAAAATTTCCGTTTCTTATTTGACGAACGCGTATTTTATGATTAAAATTATGCTCTATTTTTATTAACTCATAATCTGGATTTAGGTAGATTACAATGAAACGTACATTTCAACCTTCTGTATTAAAACGTAGTCGTACTCACGGTTTCCGTGCTCGTATGGCAACTAAAAATGGCCGTCAAGTTTTAGCGCGTCGTCGTGCTAAAGGTCGTAAAAGTTTATCTGCATAATCACCGTTCTTAGTGGTTAAGCTGAACTTTTCAAGGGAGTTACGTTTGTTAACTCCCGTTCAATTCAAAAATGTCTTCGAACAACCGTTCAGAGCTAGCACTCCAGAAATAACCATTCTTGCCAGAAAAAATAATCTTGAGCATCCTCGCTTAGGTTTGACAGTCGCTAAAAAACATTTAAAACGAGCTCATGATCGTAATCGTATTAAACGCTTAGTGCGAGAAAGTTTTCGTTTATCGCAACATCGTTTACCAGCATGTGATTTTGTTTTTGTTGCAAAAGGTGGTATTGGTAAGCTTGATAATAGCTCTTTTGTGCAAATCTTAGAAAAATTATGGCAACGACACATTCGTTTGGTGCAAAAATCTTAATTGGATTTATTCGTTTCTATCAAGTTGTTATTAGTCCTCTTATCGGACCGCGTTGTCGGTTTGTGCCTACTTGTTCTTGCTATGGCATTGAAGCGTTAAAAACACATGGATTGTTAAAAGGTAGTTGGCTTACTCTAAAACGTGTATTAAAATGTCACCCCTTGAACGCTGGTGGATTCGATCCTGTTCCACCTAAAATCAATAATAACGATGAGAAAAAATAATGGACTCAAGACGTAGCCTATTAGTGTTAGCGCTAATTTTTATTTCTTTCCTTGTTTATCAGCAATGGCAGTTGGATAAAAATCCACAAGTGCCAACTGAGCAAACAACTTCAATGACTGCCAATTCTGATGTTCCGGCAAGTTCTCCTTCTTCTAATTCACAAGTCGTAGCAGATTCTCAAACTCATGGCCGTATTATTACCCTTGAAAACGATGTATTTCGTTTGAAAGTTGATACTTTAGGCGGTGATGTAATTAGTTCTGAATTATTAAAATATGATGCAGAATTGGATTCAAAAACACCGTTTGAGTTATTAAAAGATACCAAAGAACATGTGTATATTGCACAAAGTGGTTTAATTGGTAAAAACGGTATCGATACTCGTTCTGGTCGTGCGCAATATCAAATTGAAGGTGATAATTTTAAATTAGCAGATGGTCAAGCGTCTCTTTCTGTACCTCTTCTTTTTGAAAAAGATGGTGTGACTTATCAAAAAATCTTTGTATTAAAACGTGGTAGCTATGATTTAGGCGTAGATTACAAGATTGATAACCAAAGTGCTCAAGCTATTGAAGTAGAGCCTTATGGTCAATTAAAACATTCTATTGTTGAAAGCTCTGGTAATGTAGCAATGCCAACTTACACTGGTGGCGCATATTCTTCTTCGGAAACTAACTATAAAAAATATAGTTTTGGCGATATGAAGGATAATAATCTTTCTATTGATACTAAAGCTGGTTGGGTTGCAGTATTACAACATTATTTCGTATCTGCCTGGATCCCTAATCAAGATGTAAATAATCAACTTTACACAATTACAGATACTAAAAATAATGTCGCTTCAATCGGTTATCGTGGCCCTGTTGTGACTATTCCTGCTGGTGGTCAAGAGACGATTACAAGTTCATTATGGACTGGCCCTAAACTTCAAAATCAAATGGCTACCGTAGCAAACCATTTAGATTTAACAGTTGATTACGGTTGGGCTTGGTTTATTGCTAAACCGTTATTCTGGTTATTAACCTTTATTCAAGGGATTGTATCTAACTGGGGCTTAGCGATTATCTGTGTAACAATCGTGGTTAAAGCAATTTTGTATCCACTTACGAAAGCACAATATACATCAATGGCTAAAATGCGTATGTTGCAACCTAAAATGCAAGAAATGCGTGAGCGTTTTGGTGATGATCGCCAACGTATGAGCCAAGAAATGATGAAACTTTATAAAGAAGAAAAAGTAAATCCACTTGGTGGTTGTTTGCCAATTCTTCTTCAAATGCCAATCTTCATCGCATTATATTGGACATTTATGGAAGCAGTTGAATTACGTCACGCTCCGTTCTTTGGTTGGATTCAAGATTTATCAGCACAAGATCCTTATTATATTTTCCCTATTTTAATGGGTATCTCAATGTTCTTGTTGCAAAAAATGTCGCCAACACCAGTGGCTGATCCAATGCAGCAAAAAGTGATGAACTTTATGCCATTAGTCTTTATGTTCTTCTTCTTATGGTTCCCTGCTGGTTTAGTATTGTACTGGTTAGTTTCTAACTTAATTACAATTGCACAACAGCAATTAATTTATCGTGGATTAGAGAAAAAGGGATTACATTCTCGTAAGAAATAATCTTAAATGAATGGAAAGAAAGGCACCAAAAGTGCCTTTCTTTGTTTTATCAGTCGTGGTAACTGTGTCCACAGTTAATGATAGTAATAGCGCTGTTGGTCAACATATGCATTTTCTCAATAGGGTAATATTACGATTAGTCTAGAGTATACTTACTCTACGTGATAATAGGTTTTTTATGAAAGAAACAATCGTTGCTCAAGCTACTGCGCCAGGTCGTGGTGGTATTGGGATTTTAAGAGTCTCTGGGCCTTTAGCAACAGAAGTTGCACAAGCGGTGTTGGGGAAATGTCCTAAGCCAAGAATGGCTGATTATCTCCCTTTTAAAGATGCTGATGGCACTGTTTTAGATCAAGGGATTGCTCTTTACTTCAAATCACCAAATTCATTTACTGGTGAGGATGTATTGGAATTGCAAGGTCACGGTGGGCAGGTTGTATTAGATTTATTACTCAAACGTATTTTGCAAATTGATGGAATCCGTTTGGCGAGACCAGGTGAGTTTTCTGAACAAGCTTTTTTGAATGATAAATTGGATCTTGCTCAAGCGGAAGCGATTGCGGATTTAATTGATGCAACATCAGAACAGGCAGCACGTTCCGCATTAAAATCTTTGCAAGGTGAATTTTCAAAGAAAGTAAATGAATTAGTTGAATCGGTTATTTACTTACGTACCTATGTGGAAGCGAGCATTGATTTTCCTGATGAAGAAATAGATTTCTTGGCGGATGGAAAAATTGAAGCAAACTTACGCGGAATTATTAATCAGTTGGAAGATGTTCGCTCAGAAGCCAAACAAGGTTCTATTTTACGTGAAGGTATGAAAGTGGTGATTGCCGGTCGTCCGAATGCAGGCAAATCGAGCTTGCTTAATGCGCTTGCTGGTCGCGAAGCGGCGATCGTAACAGATATTGCTGGGACAACGCGCGATGTATTGCGTGAGCATATTCATATTGATGGCATGCCATTGCATATTATTGATACCGCGGGTCTTCGAGATGCAACTGATGAAGTCGAGCGCATTGGCATTTCTCGCGCATGGACGGAGATTGAACAAGCCGATCGTATTATTTTGATGTTAGATAGTAGCGATCCTGAAAGTGCAGATTTAAGTAAAGTGCGGTCAGAATTTTTAGCAAAATTACCCACAACGTTGCCTGTCACTATTGTTCGAAATAAAATTGATTTAAATGGCGAACAAGCAAGTGAAAGCCAAGAAGACGGGTACCAAATGATTAGTCTTTCCGCTCAAACGCATGATGGTGTACAACTTTTACGTGAACATTTGAAACAAACAATGGGGTTCCAAACTGGTATGGAAGGCGGCTTTTTAGCTCGTCGTCGTCATTTAGATGCACTTGAGAAAGCTGCAGAGCATTTACAAATCGGTTTAGTTCAACTTACAGAATTTCATGCAGGAGAACTTTTAGCGGAAGAATTACGCTTAGTACAAGCTCACTTGAGTGAAATTACAGGTGAATTCACATCAGATGACTTGCTAGGTAATATTTTTAGCTCTTTCTGTATTGGAAAATAATTTCTAAATTATGAGCTTTTATACACTTTGTATTATTGCGCTGGGCTTATCAATGGATTCCTTTGCTGTATCCATTCCTAAAGGTATTGCATTAAGATCTTTTCGTTGGAAACACACTCTTTATATTTCTCTCTGTTTTGGATTTTTCCAAGGTATCATGCTTGCAATAGGTTTTTTTGTAGGCTTGCAATTCAGTTCAATGATTCAAGATTGGGATCATTGGATTGGTTTTGTTTTACTTGCATTAATTGGCATTAATATGGTGCGTGAGGGATTAAATACTGATTCCGAAGCAAGTGTAGAGCCATCTATAAATTTGAAACGTTTATTGACTTTGGGTTTAGCTACGAGTGTAGATGCCTTAGCAATTGGCATATCTTTCGCTTTTCTTTCGGTCGATATTTTTTCTGCTATGGTAATTATTGCACTGACTACTTTTATCGTTTCATTATTCGGCGTAAAGAGCGGTCATTTTCTTGGGCAGAAATTTAGATCAAAAGCGGAGATTTTTGGTGGCATAGTGCTGATTGGAATTGGCATTAGCTTGCTTTATGAGCACGGTATTTTCACTTTTTAAGATGCTAATTTTCTACGTTTAGATTATAATCGGGGAAAATTTTATATTTATAACAAGGGTTATTGAATGTTAATTGAAAAAATGCATCACTTAGCAAATTCAAAAGTTTCTAAGTTTATTTTGGGTTTGATTACTTTATCGTTTTTAGTCGGCGGTATGTCTGGCTATCTTTTTAGTTCAAATGATACTTACGCTGCAAAAGTTAATGGTGAAGTGATTTCGCAACAAGATTTTTTAAATCGCTACAACCAAGAATTTGAGGCTCGTGCACAACGCGAAGGCGAAGCATTTATGGCTCAGTCAGATTCTCCAGAATTTGTTACCGCACTTCGTCAAAGCACCATCAATCGAATGATTGATCAAGAATTACTTCGTCAATATGCGAAAGAATTAAAATTAGGCGTGAGCGATGAAATGATTAAACGAGCAATTGTGACTGATCCCAATTTTCAAGTTAATGGCAAATTTGATAACGGTGTTTATCAACAAGTATTACAACAAAATCGTTTAAGTTCAGATGGTTATGCGGCTATTTTGCGTGGCGCATTAACCCTTGAACAAATGCAAAGTGGTGTTGCTAACAGTGAGTTTATTGTGCCAGCTCAAGCAAAAAATACCGCAGAAGTTTTCTTTCAAAAGCGTTCAGCTCGTTTAGCAACATTACCTCTTGCTGATGAAATGGCAAAGCAAGCAGTATCTGATGATGAAATTAAAGCTTATTATGAAGCTAATCAAAAATCTTTTGTTCAGCCAGAACAAGTGAAGGTTCAATATATTGATCTCTCTGGTAGCCAAATCGAAAAAGGTATCGAAGTTAAAGATGTAGAAATTGCGCAATATTATCAAGATAATAAAGCTCAATTTATGACTCAGCGTTTAGCACATATTCAATTTGCAAATGAGCAAGATGCTAAGTCTGCTTATGATGAATTACAAAAAGGCGCAAATTTCTCTGATGTAGCTAAAGCTAAATCTTTAGATAAAGTTTCTGGTGAGAATGGTGGTGATTTAGGTTGGGTAAATGCGAATGAATTACCAAAAGCTTTTGAAGATGCTGCAGCTGCATTGCAGGTAGGTCAATATAGCCAACCAATCAATGTGGATGGCAATTACCATATTGTTTTAGTGCAAGAGCGTAAAGCTCAAACTTTAGATGAAGTGAAAGCACATGTTGCAGATTTAGTTCGTAAATCCTTGTTAGAAAATCGTTATTACGCAATTGAAAAGCAAGTGCGTGATAAGGCTTTTGAGGATAGCAAATCCTTGAATACTGCGGCACAAGTCGCAGGTGTTAAAGTTCAAGAGAGCGGTTATTTTTCTCGTCAAAATGTACCTGCAGAATTAAATTTCCCTAATGTAGTTTCTGCCGTTTTTGAATCTGATATTGCCAATGGTGGTGCTAATTCAGAGCCTTTGAATGTTGGCGATTATCACGCTATTGTAGTTCGTGTGTTAGAGCACAAACCTGAAGGTGTGAGAACATTGGAAGATGCGAAAGAGGATATTGAAATGTTCTTAAAACGCCAGAAGGCTGAAAATGTCTTAAATGAAAAAGCACAACAAGCGGTGAAAGCATTAAGCGAAAATGCTGAATCGAAAGTGGATGGAATTAATTTCTCAAGTGAGCAAACTTTTACTTTAAGTGAAAATAAAGATCCAATTTTAACAAATGGCGTATTCTCAATTGCTAAACCAGAATCAGGTAAAGTGGTTTACCAAGTTGCTCGTAATGAGAAAGGCGATGTAGTTATTATTGCTCTAAATAAAGTAGAAGACGGCGTGCTTAACGATAAAGAATTAAGCCAATTTAGTGCTCAATTATTACGTACAAGTCAGGCTGAAGTTCAAGCGCAATTAATGCAAGGATTGCGTGAGAGAGCTAAAATTGAAGTAAATGATGCTTTCATCAATCAAGATGATGAAGCGCAGCAATAATTGATTAAATTGCAATCTCAGATAAATTTTGATAAAAAGTGCGGTAAATTCACCGCACTTTTTTATAGGGAGCAAACAATGGCAGAAGAAACAATTTTTAGTAAAATCATCCGTAAAGAAATTCCTGCAAATATCGTCTATCAAGATGAATTAGTCACAGCGTTTCGTGATATTTCACCACAAGCTAAAACACATATTTTGATCATTCCAAATAAAGTAATTCCAACAGTGAATGATGTGACGGAGCAAGATGAACTAACGCTAGGTAGATTATTTAGCGTAGCGGCGAAACTCGCTAAAGAAGAAGGCATTGCGGAAGACGGTTACCGCCTAATTGTGAATTGTAATAAACATGGTGGACAAGAAGTATTCCATTTACATATGCATTTAGTCGGTGGTGAACCTTTAGGTAGAATGTTAGCGAAATAATGAAAAAATATTTTCTAATTTTGGCGAGCCTTGTGCTCGCTGCTTGTTCAAGTTCAGTAGAAAACTTAACTTATTCAACCAAGCCGATTTTGAATATCACATCTAATCTTTCACCTTTAATTCAAGTTGAAACGAGTCAAAAATCAGCGCTTATAAAAAATAAAAGTCAGCAACTTTTGAATATAAGTTACTACTTGTATTGGTACGATCATTTAGGGGTAACCCAAACTTGGGTAAATCAGCAAGAAAGCTATTCCGCTCAATTTTTGCTAAAACCACAAGAAGAGAAATTGATCGATTTAATTAAACCTACTGTAGAAAGTAAAAATTATCGCCTTTATTTAAAATAATTTATGAGCACGTTGTTAATTGATTTAAAAGGAAAAGAGTTGGAACAAGAGGAAGTTGAGTTACTTTCTCATCCTCTTGTTGCGGGATTGATTTTATTTACTCGAAATTTTGAAGATAGAGAACAAATTCAAGAATTAATTCGTTCTGTTCGTCAACGAGTGAAAAAGCCTTTATTGATTACGGTGGATCAAGAAGGTGGACGAGTTCAACGTTTCCGCGATGGATTCACAATATTACCTTCAATGCAGGCTTTTCAAGAAACACTGTCAACAACAGAACAAGTGAACTTCGCTAAAGAAGCAGGTTGGCAAATGGCAGCAGAAATGATTGCCTTGGATATTGACTTGAGTTTTGCGCCGGTGTTGGATTTGGGGCATGAATGTCGAGCGATTGGTGATCGCAGTTTTTCATCTGATGTAAAAAGTGCGGTAAATTTAGCAGCCGCTTTTATTGATGGTATGCATCAAGCAGGTATGGCATCTACAGGTAAACATTTCCCCGGCCATGGCCATGTATTAGCCGATTCTCATTTAGAAACACCTTATGATGATCGCGCAAAAGACGAAATTTTTAGTTGCGATCTCCAACCTTTCCAACAGTTGATTTCACAAAATAAACTCGATGCCATTATGCCTGCGCATGTCATTTATAGACAATGTGATAGTCAACCAGCAAGTGGTTCAGAATATTGGTTAAAAGAAATCTTACGAAAACAACTAAATTTCCAAGGTGCAATTTTTTCCGATGATCTCGGTATGAAAGGCGCTGGTGTAATGGGCGATTTTGTAGAGCGTAGCAAAAAAGCACTCAATGCAGGTTGTGATCTTTTATTGCTGTGCAATGAACGTGAAAGTGTCATTCAAGTATTAGATAATCTAAAACTTACTGAAAATGAACCGCACTTTATGGCTCGTCAAGCTCGTTTACAAAATTTATTTAAACGTAGAGTGATCGAGTGGAATGATTTGGTTTTAGATCAACGTTGGAAACTGAATTACCGAAATCTCGCAGATATTCAAAGCCGTTGGTTAGATATTCAGGCTGCAAGAAAATGATTGATTGTCGATACTATCAACAAAATGAATGTCGTTCTTGTCAATGGCTTGAAATACCTTATAGTCAGCAGCTAACTGAAAAACAACATCATTTAAAGCAGCAACTGATTTCTATTAATTGCGATGGAGCTCAATGGTTGGCTCCTTTTCAATCTGATGAACAAGGCTTTCGTAATAAAGCCAAGATGGTTGTGAGTGGTAGTGTTGAACGCCCGATACTTGGCATTTTAAAAAAAACTAATGATCCACAAAGTGCGATTGATTTGTGTGATTGTCCCCTTTATCCAACTCATTTTTCATTGATTTTTCCAGTTTTGAAGGATTTTATTGGCCGTGCTGGTTTAGTACCTTATAACATTGCTAAACAAAAAGGCGAGCTTAAATATATTTTGCTGACAGAAAGTATCGCGACGGGAAAATTAATGTTGCGCTTTGTGTTGCGCACAGAAAATAAATTGCCATTAATTCGTCGAGAATTACCCAAATTATTGGAAAAATTACCGTACTTAGAAGTGGTTAGCATTAATTTACAACCACAGCACGCGGCAATTTTAGAAGGTGAACAAGAAATTTTTCTGACAGAACAACAATTTTTGCCTGAGAATTTCAATGGTATTCCGCTCTTTATTCGCCCACAAGGTTTCTTTCAAACTAACCCTAAAGTGGCGGCAGGATTATATGTTACAGCCCAGCAATGGGTGAGTGAATTATCAATTTATAAAGTCTGGGATTTATTTTGTGGCGTGGGAGGATTTGGCTTACATTGCGCTAAAGCTTTACAGGAAAAATGGGAAAAAAGTATTGAGTTGACTGGAATTGAAATTTCCTCATCAGCTATTTTTGCTGCGAGCCATTCCGCTAAAATATTGGGTTTAGAACATGTAAATTTCCAATCACTAGACGCGGCAAGTGTGATGAAAAATCAGAATGAGAATAAGCCAGATCTTGTGATTGTAAATCCACCACGTCGTGGAATTGGAAAGGAATTAAGTGAATTTCTTAATGAAATGCAATCGGACTTTATTTTATATTCTAGTTGTAATTCTGTAACAATGGGTAAAGATTTACAGTATCTCACTTTTTATAAACCATTGAAAATTCAACTTTTTGATATGTTTCCGCAAACATCTCATTATGAAGTATTAGTTCTATTGCAAAGAAAAAAGAATAATTGAAAAAATATAAATAGTTTGGGGATTTGAAAGAGGGGTGGTGGAACTAAGCAGAATTGGTCTTAACAGCAAGTGGCTTACTGCGCGCATCCCTGCGGGATTTCTACCCAGCCCACCATAGATTAGAAAATGCATCTTGGTGTTCTAGCTTTTGCAGCATAAAACTATGCAATAAGGTTATAAACCTTTAAAGCCACTATATCAGGAGACCAATCCTGTCTTCCCACTATATTTGTAAGAAGTTGGATAATGATAGAATCCTTTATATTAATTGTCAATTAATGTTTTGAATATTATTTCTAATTAAACAAAAACCATCCAAATTGATTTTGGATGGTTTCATTTTTGAATAATTTATGATGAAAAATTATCTTGCGCCATATACAACGATGGTTTTTCCATGGGCATGAATAAGATTCTGATCCTCTAACATCTTAATAATACGTCCTACAGTTTCTCGTGAACAACCGACCATTTGTCCAATTTCTTGACGTGTAATTTTGATTTGCATCCCATCAGGATGTGTCATTGCGTCAGGCTGTTTAGCTAAGTTCATTAGCGTTTGAGCAATACGGCCTGCCACATCTAAGAATGCTAAATTACTGACTTGGCGTGAAGTATTTTGTAAACGTCTAGCCAGTTGTGCGGTTAAAAACATTAAGATTTCTGGGTTTGCTTGAATTAATTGACGATATTTTTTATAAGAAATCTCAGCAATTTCACATGTTGTTTTTGTTTTTACCCAAGCAGATCTTTTTGAACCCTCATCAAATAATCCAGCCTCACCAAAGAATTGTCCTGCACCCAAATAAGTGAGAATCATCTCTTTACCTTCGTCATCTTTTGCTGACACCATTACAGAGCCTTTAATGACATAATAAAGTGTCGTTGCATCTTCACCTGCGTGAATTAAAGTTGATTTAGCGGGATATTTATGTAAATGGCAGTGAGTAAGAAACCAATCTAAAACTGGATCTCGTTGAGTTGTATCTTCTTCTTGAGAGGAGGTTACAACTTCATCAATTTCGGTTAATTCATTTGACATTCGTGCTCCTTACATTCCTGTTTCAAAAATTCCGTTTTATTTTTGATGTCAATGGATTCATGCAATTCAGACCATACAATCACCGCAATTCCATTGCGAATTTGAGTCAGTAAAAGTTGTTTTTTTTGGTTGAGTGAAAGTTCTTCTATACCGTAATCGGTTCCTTCGCGTAAAATTACGCTTTCTACGATATTATCTAATGTTTCTGCTTCTAGTTCTTGCCAAGGAATAATCATATATTTACTCGGTAAAGTCAATTAGGCAAAAAGTGGCTCGATAAAACGCCATTGTTGTTCGAAAGACTGGCTTGCATTCAGACGGAAATTAGTACGAACATAGCGCATAAATTGTCCTTCACATAGTGTTACTAAATGCGAAGCAATTATGCGTTCATCCACATTAAAGCCGCGTCCTTCACGCAATTTTCGCATTTGTAAAATATTGACAAACTGCATTTCAAGACGATTAAAAAATTGTGCGACTCGAACTTGCAATTGCGCATCTTCAAACATTAATGCATGACCTGTTAGAATTCGAGTTAAGCCAGGATTTTTACGGGCAAAATCTAAGATCGTTTGTAAAATATCGTGAATGCGATTCATTGTTTGGGTTTCGTTACGCATAGAAGCGGTAATACGGCTTAATAAGGTATTTTCGATGTGCTCGATTAAGGCTTCAAACATTTTTGTTTTGCTTGGAAAGTAACGATATAACGCAGCTTCTGATACCCCAACTTCTTTTGCTAAACGAGCCGTTGTCATACGCTCCATGCCTCGTTCGGAATGAAGCATATGTATCAACACAGTAAGCACTTGTTGACGACGTTCTTTTACCGTTCTTTTTTCAATTTTTGGTGTTTCAATTTTAGGCGCAATCTCTTCCACGCCTGATAAAGATAATTGTTCTTCTACCATAAATTATTGTTTACCTGAATGACCGAAACCGCCTTCACCACGTTCGGTTTGTTGAAAATCTTCTACAATATTAAATTCAGCTTGTACTACTGGCACGAAAACAAGTTGAGCAATGCGATCACCGACTTCAATTTTGAATGGCTCATTTCCACGGTTCCACATTGATACCATTAATGGCCCTTGATAATCGGAGTCAATTAATCCTACAAGGTTTCCTAGCACAATGCCGTGTTTATGACCAAGACCAGAGCGAGGCAAAATCACTGCCGCTAAATTTGGATCTGCAATATAAATTGAAAGGCCCGTCGGAATTAATTTGGTTTCACCGGGTTGAATTTCAAAGCTTTCATCGATCAAAGCACGTAAATCAAGACCTGCCGAACCTTCAGTTGCGTAAGTTGGCATAGGAAATTCATTTCCAATGCGGGAATCTAAAATTTTTACATCAATTTTTTTCATGTCATACTCCGTTTGAAATTCATTTTTAGGTAAAAGTGCGGTTGGAATTATAAGGTTTTTTGATAGCGTTCTATGATTTCATTAACTAAATCAGCTGCAAGTTCCACTTTCGATTTTAGCGATAATTTTTTATAACCATTTTTCCAGAAAAGCTGCAAGGCATTTTCATCAGCGTTAAAAACTTGTCCGCCAGATACATCGTTGGCACAAATCATATCAAGATTTTTGCGTTCAAGTTTATCTTTTGCATAATCATCAACATTTTGGGTTTCGGCCGCAAATCCAACAGTAAAAGGACGATGTGTTTTTAAATGTCCTACATCTGAGATAATATCGGGATTTTTAATTAACTTGATTGATATTTCATCCCCTGATTTTTTGATTTTTTGGTCAGCAACTTCAGCTACTCTGTAATCAGCAACGGCCGCACAACCAATAAAAATTTGATTTTTCACCGCACTTTCAAGAGAGGCTTGCCACATTTCTTGTGCTGAGGTGACATTAATTCTATTTACATTTTTTGGTGTTGTTAAATTCACTGGCCCTGAAATCAGCGTGACGTTCGCCCCACGTTCGGCAAATGCTTCAGCAATTGCAAATCCCATTTTACCTGAACTATGGTTAGAAATATAACGAACAGGATCGATTGCTTCACGCGTTGGGCCTGCTGTAATGGCGACATTTAATCCTTGTAGATCTTGTTTTTGAGAGAAAGAGTCAGAAAGTGCGGTAAAAATTTCCTCTGGTTCTGACATACGCCCCTTCCCCATATCGCCGCAAGCTTGAAAACCACTATTCGGGCCGATAAGCTCAATCCCTCGAGTTTGAAGAGTCGTTAAATTTTGTTGAGTAATGGATTGGTGATACATCTGCTGATTCATTGCTGGCGCAAGAAAAATTGGCGCATTAGTCGCAAGACAAATTGTTGAAAGTAAATCATTCGCCATGCCGACAGTAAGACGGGCAATAAAGTCTGCACTAGCTGGCGCAATAATGATGGCATCAGCCCATTTGGCGAGTTCAATATGCCCCATTGCCAGCTCTGCTTGTGGATCAAGTAAAGATTGTGCGACAGCATTGCCTGAAATGGCTTGAAACGTTAAAGGCGTAACAAATTCTGCCGCAGCTGGGGTTAATACTACACGTACTTCAGCTTCTGCTTTGCGTAATAAACGAATCAACTCTATTGTTTTATAGGCAGCAATGCCGCCAGTTATGCCAACTACAATATGCTTTCCGTTTAATTTCATGTTTCAACCTTTGTTAGTACTTAGCCACAATTCTGTTATTTTACTTTAATTTTATTGAATGCCCAATGCTATTTTTGCGATACATATCGCAGACTTTGCATAAGTTACTCGTAAAATAAGAAAAGAACGGTCAAAATTTTTTCTATTTTGTGTTCAATATTTTATGGAAAACAATGATGATTTAATGCCACGGGAAAAATTGCTTCAATTTGGTGTAGAAACGCTCGCTGATTATGAATTGCTGGCGATCTTTTTACGAACTGGCATAAAAGGTTGCCCAGTCATTCAGCTTTCGAAAAATGTCTTATCACACTTTGGTTCCTTGCATGCTTTACTTTCTGCAGATGAAAAAGCCTTCTGTTCCGTAAAAGGCTTAGGCATTACGCAATTTATTCAATTGCAAGCGATTACGGAAATGACCAAGCGTTATTTCAAGCAAGAGATGTTAAGTACGCCGATTATTAATGATCCTGAAACGGTAAAACTTTTTTTACTCACTGAATTGCAACATGAGGAAAGAGAAGTGTTTATGGTTTTATTTTTGGATAATCAACATCGTCTGATTAAAAAAGAGCGGTTATTTTTAGGTACAATTAATGTATCAGCTGTTTATCCTCGGGAAATAATTAAAGAGGCGCTTTATTGTAACGCAGCGGCTTTAATTTTGGCGCATAATCATCCTTCGGGTATAACGGAGCCGAGTTATTCGGATCAGCTTATTACTAAAAAAATTCAGGAGTCTGCAGAACTAATGGAAATCAGAGTGCTTGATCACTTAATTGTCGGAAAAACAGATTGCTATTCTTTTGCAGAGAACTTTTTATTATAAATTTTTATAATGTTGACCATTTTTTTACCGATTACATTCAGGAAAATCGCATTTACACTTGAGAAATGAAAACAAAGCCAGTATAATTTGCGACCTTTAATATAGTAAGCGGGTCGGATTAGCGCGACCTGACGAGGTAGCAAGCTGGTTTTAACTGGCTTTAAACAATCCGAACCGTAAGCTCGAGCTTATATTTAATTATTGGAGATTATTATGTCTAGAGTTTGTCAAGTAACAGGCAAGCGTCCAGCTGTGGGTAATAACCGCTCACACGCGATGAATGCGACACGTCGTCGTTTTCTTCCAAACCTTCACACTCACCGTTTCTGGGTTGAAAGTGAAAACCGTTTCGTAACCTTACGTTTAACTGCGAAAGGTATGCGTATTATTGATAAAAAAGGCATTGATGCAGTATTAGCTGAAATCCGTGCTCGTGGCGAAAAAATCTAAGGAGCTAAAAAATGGCAGCTAAAGGCGCTCGTGAGAAAATCCGTTTAGTTTCTACTGCAGAGACCGGTCACTTCTACACAACTGATAAAAATAAACGTAATATGCCTGAAAAAATGGAAATCAAAAAATTTGATCCAGTAGTGCGTAAACACGTTATCTATAAAGAAGCAAAAATCAAATAATTTTGCTTATTTAGAAAAAGCCCGACATTGTTCGGGTTTTTTTGTATCCCAGATTTATTAAGGAACAAATCATGCCGGAACTTCCCGAAGTCGAAACTGCACTACGTGGTATTAGCCCTTATCTTAAGAATTTTACGATTGAGAAAGTTGTCGTGCGCCAGCCTAAATTGCGCTGGGCCGTATCAGAGGAATTGATAACCCTTAAACATGTAAAAATTGTAGATCTCACTCGTCGAGCAAAATATTTGATTATTCACACGGAAAAAGGCTATATCATCGGGCATTTGGGCATGTCAGGTTCGGTGCGAATTGTGCCACAGGATAGTGCAATAGATAAACATGACCATATTGATATTGTAATGAACAATGGCAAATTATTACGTTATAACGATCCTCGTCGTTTCGGTGCATGGTTGTGGACGGAGAATTTAAATGACTTTCATCTTTTCTTAAAGCTAGGGCCTGAACCGCTTTCTGATGAATTTAATGCAGAATATTTATTCAAAAAATCTCGTCAAAAATCGACCGCACTTAAAACTTTCTTGATGGATAACGCTGTGGTGGTGGGCGTTGGAAATATTTATGCGAATGAAAGTTTGTTTATTTGTGGTATTCATCCACTTAAACTCGCTAAAAATTTGACCCGCAATCAATGTATTTCCTTAGTGAACACAATTAAAGATGTATTGACAAAAGCCATTATTCAAGGTGGAACGACACTTAAAGATTTTTTACAGCCAGATGGGCGCCCAGGTTATTTTGCACAAGAATTATTAGTATATGGTAATAAAGATAAACCTTGTCCGAAGTGCGGTACAAACATTGAAAGTTTAGTGATAGGGCAGCGTAATAGTTTCTTTTGCCCGAAATGTCAGAAAATGGGCTAGGATGAATAGGTGTTCGATGGAAAAGAGAGATGAAAATAGCGGTCAGAAATGACCGCTATTTTTAATTTACTGGAAATTCTTCAATGACAACAGGAAGTTGTAAAATTTTGCCTAATCGTAGAATGGTAACGAGAACTTTTGAATTAGGTTTTGTATTTGCGATAATTTGCATCATTTCTCGGGCTGAAATGCCTTCTTGATTATTTAATTTCAAAATGACATCACCTAATTGAATGCCTGCTTTGGCTGCAGGGCTATTCGGGCTCACTCCAGTGATGACTATGCCTTCTTCACTACTTGAGCTGATGTCACTTTGCACACCAAAATATCCTCGGATAACACGTCCATCTCGTATAATTTTCTGTAAAACATCATTTGCAATATCCATTGGAATCGCAAAATTTAGTCCTTCTGCGATTTCATTGGCAGTTTTGCCAATACTAAGGGTGCTGATTCCAACTAATTCACCTGCAGAATTAATTAATGCGCCACCTGAGTTGCCACGGTTAATTGAGGCGTCTGTTTGAATGAAGTTTTGTCTGCCAACAGAATCACCTACCGCATTACGTCCCACTGCGCTAATAATACCTTGAGACACGCTTTGCCCTAAGTTGTAGGGATTACCGATTGCTAATACCACATCACCAACGTGAGCTTGACGATTTGAATTTTGTGGAATGGTTGAAAGATTATTTGCACGAATTTTGAGAACAGCGAGATCGGTGAGATTATCTGAACCAACAAGACTGGCCTCAAAAATATTTCCATTTTGTAACGCTACTACAATTTGATCCGCATTTTGGATAACGTGTTTATTCGTCAGAATATAGCCATCTTTACTCATAATCACGCCAGAACCTAAGTTATTCACTTGTAGCTGATCATTATCATTAATGCTGGCGGAAGAAAAAGAGCGGTTATAAACATTTACTACCGCAGGTGAGGCAATACGTACAGCATTTTTGAACGATACAATATCGTCTGAAGTGAAGATATTGCTGTTATTCAGTCTTGGAACCGCAAACAAAATCACGCCCGCAGCAGCCAAGCCCCAAAGTGCGGAATGGAAAAGTTTTTTAAGCATTTAGATTCCTTTCGGTGTGTAAGTTAATTTTATATCGTCACCGATTTGTTCTAATTCATTAAGTTGCCATAGTGGTGCATCGGCAAGTTGAGTTAAATTCGGTAATTGGCATAGACCACGAGCATTGTCGCCAAGTAATTTGGGTGCAACGTAAATAATCAACTCATCGACTAATTTCGCATCAATTAAACTACCGGCTAAATTTGCCCCAGCTTCTACCCAAAGGGTATTTATTTGGCGTCTTCCCAGTTCTCGCATTAATTCTTTTAGTAAATTTTCTTTTGGAAGAATAATTTGTTCGCAGAAATCAGGAAAGCCTGTTAAATCTCGTGTTTCATGAGAAACTAACCAAACAGGAGAATGCGTTAAAAAAAGTTTATGAGTCGGCTGAATGCGATGTTGTGAATCTAAAATGACTCGCACAGGCTGGCGAAGATCTTCTTTTTTATATTCTGTTTTAAGATTTTCAGGAAATTCGTCCCAGCGTACATTAAGGCTTGGATCATCTGCAATTACTGTCGCAGAAGTGGATAAAAGTGCGGATGATTTTGCTCGCATTTTTTGTACGTCCGAACGAGCATCAGGGCCCGTAATCCATTTACTTTCTCCACTTGCCATTGCTGTTCGTCCATCTAAACTCATCGCGAGTTTGAGTTGAACAAAAGGCATACCTTGACGCATTCGTTTTAAAAAGCCTTTATTTATTTTTTCCGCTTGATCGTTCAATAAATTCACCGCACTTTCGATGCCGGCATCAGACAACATTTTCAAGCCTTTCCCTGCTACTTGGGGATTTGGGTCTTGCATAGCAGCAATGACTTTCACTATACCTGCCTCGATTAATCCTAATGCACAAGGCGGAGTGCGACCATAATGAGAGCAGGGCTCTAAGGTGACGTAAGCGGTTGCTCCTTTGGCATTTTCGCCAGCTTGAGCTAAGGCAACACGTTCAGCATGAGGTTGCCCTGCTTTAAAATGAAAGCCTTCCCCCACAATTTCACCATTTTTTACCAATACGCATCCTACCGATGGGTTAGGTGTGGTGGTATATTGACCTTTGGCGGCTAAATCCAAGGCGCGTTGCATAAATTTGCGATCTTGTGCAGAAAATTCGCTCATGGTTAATCCTTTAAGCTCTCAATTTCTTTGGTGAATTGATTAATATTATCGAAACTCAAATAGACCGATGCAAAACGAATATAAGCCACTTTATCGAGTTTTTTTAACTCATTCATTGCGAGTTTTCCCACCAGTTTACTTGGTACTTCACGTTCACCCGTCGCGCGTAATTGAAAAATTATATGGTTAATTGCTTGTTCAACATCGTCCGCACTTACAGGGCGTTTTTCTAACGCATGCTGAATACCACTGCGTAATTTATCTTCATTGAACGGTTCTCGAGTGCCGTCAGTTTTAATAATTTTTGGTACGATTAATTCGGCTGTTTCAAAGGTGGTAAAACGCTCATGACAATGACCGCACTCACGACGGCGACGAACTTGATAGCCATCCGATACCAAACGGCTATCAATTACCTTGGTTTCTTCTGTAAAACAAAATGGACAGCGCATAGACAATTCTCCGTAAAAAGGGCCGTTATCTTAGCAAAAAATCGGTTCTTTGACGATTAGCTTTATGCTTTTCTTGTCTTCTTTTATACGAATAATAAGCCAAACCAATCTTTTGTTTGTTTTAATAATTTTTCAATATTTTCAGTTTGTTCAAATCTTGAGGTCTGCGCCAATATGCGTGACCAATATGGATCTGCTGGAGCACCGTAGCTTTCTTCGCCCAGTTCCTGAAGTTTTGTAGAAATGTTGTCAAAATCTACCGCACTTTCATCGTCCACAATAAAATGATTAATATTTCTTATGGTTGGTACCAATTGGATTTCTATTTGGTTTTGTAAATAATCTTTTACGTAAGTTTTTAATTGAGCGAGAGCAGTTTCACGCTCAATAGGCGGTAATTCGATAACTTGATCTTGCGTAATTAATTTTGGGGGAACCGCATTTTCTTGTGTAACACATTGAATCAAATAATAAATCCAAGGACGGATGCAATAGCGATCTTTGTATCTCGCAAAATGCCACTGAATCACCTGTGAATCATCGCCAAATAAAGGCTCTATATAACCAAATAGACGAATTTCTTGATTTTCATTGTGCCAATTTACGGATAGATTGAAATCGACGGAAGTATGTTTGGCTTCGCCAAGATCTGCTATTTTCTTTTTAAATTCCAAAACATTGTCTCGAATATTTTCAGCATAAACTTTTCCAAATTCGGCTCGAGGTAATACGCCTTTAACTTCCGCTTGTCTAAAATAATCAGCAAAATTTTGTTCATCAAGATAGATTAAGTCATTATTGAGCGCGTAATTATCTAATCCGCTTAAGGTAAAGTTTTCACTGTCGGCAATACGATCATTTTCATCACGGAAATAGACACCGAGTTGTTTTTCAAAGAAAAATTTCACTGGATTTTCCACAAAGCTGACTAAACGATCCAGTTCAATTTCTTCGATTTTTTCTGGATTTTCAGTCATAGGGACGGCAAATTCTGAATTGTTGGAACTTGCGTTAAATTGTGCTATTGGCAACCATTTTGTCGCAAAAGAGCGGGTGAATTTCTCGTTATATTTGAAATTATCTGGGCTAAATGCCGTCATTGGATGCTCAATCACCGTAAGAGTATTTTCGGTTTGCCCTTGATTAATATAATCCACGAGTTGACTTACCAATACAGAAGGTTCTTTCGGTTGATTATCTGTGATGGAACGTCCTACATAGCTGATATAGCAATAATCACGTGCTGCCAATAAGGCTTCTAAGAACAAATAGCGATCATCATCACGGCGGACACGGTCGCCTTTTTGATGGTGATATTGCATTAAATCAAAACTGTTTGGTGTTTGTGTTCTAGGGTAATCCGCATCATTCATTCCAAGTAAACAAACTACTTTGAATGGCACTGAACGCATTGGTAATAAGGTGCAGAAGTTTACTTTTCCTGCGAGGAATTTGAGGCTATTTGGCACATCTTCCAATTTCATTGTGATGACATCGGCAATCACATCTGCCTGTAATTCTTCAGTAAAATGGAGAGATTTTAGATGCTCAGCTAATTCATTAATTTTCTCTTGAATATAGAAAATCGTGTCGCTTGTGTCTTCATTTTGCACGAAGAAATCTGATAAAAGTGCGGTTAAAATTTCTTGCCATTTTTCGATGGAATGTGCTTGTTGCAGCGTTTCATGCAGCGCGGAAAGTGAGGAGAAAAAGTGAGATAAATTTCCAGCAAGTTCACCTTTTAAGCCATAGCTGCTGTTTAACCCAAGACTATCTTGCCAAATACCGTGTTCTTCACGCATCGCATAGCCTAAAATCATTCTTTCTAATCCAGCCTGCCAAGAATTGAAATTTATTCCATCTTGATTTTTTTGCAAACCGAAACGAATCCCTGAATCCGCCACCCATTCTCGCACTAATGGCAAATCAGCAAGAGAAAGATTAAATCGTTCTCGCATCGCAGGAATATCCAGCAACGCTAAGACGTCCTCTGCACTAAAATTGCTTTCTTTTAAGCGCAATAAAGTTAAGTAACTTGAGACCAACACATCGCTTTCTGAAAGTTTATTATCCGAAAGTGAAAATGGAATTTGTGGTGCATTCCCATTTTTTTGCCCGAAAACTGCCTGAATATAAGGTGTGTATTGGTTTATATCTGCAACCATCACAACCACATCTTTTGGCGTAAGGTTAGGATCTTGATTGAATAAATCCAGTAAATAATCGTGCAATACCTCCACTTCACGCATAGCACTGTGGCAAGAATGTAGGGTTAAAGTGCGGTCATTTTTTGCGATATTTAGCGGTTTATTTTCTAAATGCAGAATTTGAGACTGCAATTGTCCAAGTAAACTGTTCGATTCTATTTCTTGATAGGCATTGACAGGATAAGTTGGAATATGTTCTTCATCTCGCACCAAGGTGTAAAGAAAATCTCGCCCCATTTTTCCCCAAGCTGCCAGTAACGGATTGCCTACTTGAAGGTTTTCTTTTTGATAAGTGACGTCAAACTGAGCGTTTTCTAGTTGAGAAAGTTGATCCTCGGAAAAGAGCGGTTGATTTTCATCTTGTTTATTGAATTGATAACGATTGCGAGAACTCAAATAATCAAGGCGTAAATCTCTAATATCTCCCCAATACTCTTGGCATGGATTATTAAAAAATAAATGAATATCCACTTCAGAGGACATGGCTTGCAAAATATTGAGATAAGCAGTTGGAAGCGCAGGAATACCAAAAATAAATATGCGTGAAGGTAATTTTTTCGGTGCTTTTTTATCGGCAAGCAAGGCTAAGAACTGATTATGCAAAGCCGCTCGATGTGTGGCATCACCAACATCTGATTTAACATCGACAACCAATGCACGCCATAACTCACCTTGCCATTTTGTATTGCCTTGAATTTGCTTAAACAAAGTATTGTTTAGGTTAGGTTGCTGTTTTTGTATTTGATCAGTGATTTGTTCATCTTCACCTTTTTCCCAAGCAAAAATCCATTCAGGTCGATAAACCAAATATTGGTCAAATAAATCACCAATTTTGCTGCTGAGTTGATAAAGTTTGTATTGTTCAGAATGTGGCGAGGACGCTAAATAATTGCGTAAAGGTGAAAAACTTTCTTTCTCGAGAAAAGTCGGGATTAAACGCATTAAACGCCATGTCATTGAATCTTTACCAAAAGGATTTTCCAATGCCGTTGCGGGTAAGTTCTGAGCATAAAGTTGCCAAATAAAACTTGCTGGCATAGGAAATTTTAGGTTCGCTGAAATGCCTGTGTCTTTCGCTAATTCAATTTGCAGCCATTGCGCCATACCCGGGCTTTGCACCAAGATAATATCTTGCTGAAAAGGATCTTCAGGCGGTAAAGATTTGAATAAGGACGAAAGAATTTCTTTTTGTTTTTCGAGTTGATTAGAGTAGTAAACAATGAACACAATGGCGACCTTTTGATGATTTAATCTAGAAAAAGACAATGCCATTCTACTTAGTTTTTATCGAAATTTCACCCATAGGATAACGCACAATGACGCGTTCGTTTTGACATTGAACACGAAAAGTAAAACTATTTTGTTGTATTAATTGTTCACAAGCTAATCCTAAAAATTGGCGTTGAGCTTGATTCTCCGCAACCTGTATTGCCTGAAAATCTTGATAAGTTTTCACCGCACTTTTTCTTTGGCTTGTCGTCCATTGATTGAAAGCAATAAATAAAACGCTAAATAAAGCTAAAGAAAATAATAGGGTAGTGAGCGACATGCCTTTATTCATCCGTAACATTAAAATCACTCCAACTTTTTTCTGCCAACTGCCACTGACTATATTGTTGCACTAAGGTTGTTACGACAGATTTGCCATAGGCCAACGTCACCCCATCTAAAGTTAAATTCCCATTGGTGAGTACCGTGCCACTAATCCGTCCTTTGCCCGTTAGTTTTAAATCTCCCTCTGCAATTAATACGGCAGACACGATGCCATTAATTTCAACTTCCGCTTGTGAATCTGAAAACCAATAAAGTTTAGGTGTTTTATTTGCGTTTAAAATTCTGGGCGGGGAAGAAAAGTGCGGTCGAAAATCTGTGAGTTTTTCTGTGTGAATAAAATCTTTCAATGCACCCTGATTATTGCCTCTTGTGGGCGATTTTTTAAATAGGCTCATTCTTTCACACCAAAGAAAATATTGAATTGCATCGGTGGTGCCATCAAGCGTGATGCTGATTTGCTTTACACTTTCATTATTATTTAACGGTAAATCAAGGCAGGCAGTTTGTTTTTTCTCCTCTGTCATTTTTTGTAGTTGTAATGTTCTTTCTACATAGTGTTTTCGTTGATTTTGTTGCGCACGAAAAAAACTTAAATGACTGTCATCCAACAATAAGATTACGGTTAATAAACCTGAAATAAAAATCAGAATAGTCAGCGTAATAATGCCTTTTTGTATTGTCATTATTTTTGGTTCCAAAGCGCAACGACAAGGGATGTTTCATAACTGATATTTGGGGTTTGTTTTAAATTTCCTTTTAACTTGATTTCTAATCCTTTGCCTTCCATTAACCAATTAAATTGCAGGGTGGTGACTTCGTATTCATTGTTGTCCAATAAATCCGTCCAACCGCCTCCAGCGTTGCAAGCCGATTGTTGAAAAGCACGTTTACAAGTTTCAGCTGTGCAATTAGTAGGAATAACACTTTGATAAGTCAGTTTGGTTTTTATCATTTTGTTACTCACTTTATAACCGAATAATTCTTCTGTACTGTTTTTGGAGGTATTTTTCCCATTTTTCATACAGGTTTTCGGTGAATCTTTGCCAATACATCCATTTTTATTTAAATCATAAAAGAACAATACGCAGCTATTAGGTAGTGCGCTATCTTCTTGGCTAATGAAAATAGATGTGCCTTGTTCATCTAATTCAAATAAAGATAAATTGCTTTCTGTTCCTTTTGTATTTAATGCTCTAAATCCTAATCGACGAAGATCTTTACCAATAAGTTGTAATGTTCGTTGTAATTCTGCTTGTAGTTTTAAATGCAATAGCATGTGTTGATTTTGAGTTTGAATTTGCACATAAAAATGCGAAATGCTTAGCAATAATAAAGACGATAACGCCAGAGAAATCATTAGTGCTAATAGGGTTTGCCCTTTTAATAATGTTTTCATGATTGATTGCATGCACTAGCCGCTTGATTGGTTTTCAAACGAATACTACCAACATTGAAAAATGAAAATAATGTACGTTCATTTTCCGCTTGCAGAATAAAGCAACGAGTAACACTCGTATTACGAGCACCATAAAACCGCGTGATTTCTTTGGGATAAATATAATGGCTCTGAATCATCGTTTTTTTAGGAAAATAAGGATAGTAAAAATGTGCATAGGCCTCTTTCGGACAGTTTGTTGGGTTTAAACAATCGCAAGTTTGATCATTTTTTACTTGTGCCGTTAAACACCATTGTTGTGTCGCAAGGTTACGATTGATAAGTAAAAACCACACTTCCGATGAATTTTCTGCACGAGCCTGAATTTGGCGTAGAAATAAATACAGGCGATGTTGCTCTTTGGCTAAAATCGTTTTAGGTAAATCCGTTTGCCATAATGGCACGGCAAAACTCAGCGCAATGCTGATAATGGCTAACCCAATCAATAATTCCACTAATGTCACACCTTTCTGCATAAAACGCTCCAATTTTCTACCGCACTTTAATGGCAAATAATCAGTGGAAAAATCATTTCATACTATTTTTGCGATCTGTATCGCAAACTTTTCCTGAAAAACTATAAAAACCATTGTTTTATGATTTTCAACTGGTTATTTTGGCAAATTTCGCTATAATGGCGCGGAATTTTTTTGTTCTTTAAAATCTGGTGGAAATATGAATCCAATGTTAAATATCGCAATTCGTGCAGTACGAAAAGCGGGCAATGTGATTGCTAAAAATTATGAACGCCGTGATGCTATCGAAAGCACACAAAAAGGTATTAATGATTATGTAACAAACGTTGATAAAGCGGCAGAAGCAGAAATCATTGAAATTATTCGTAAATCTTATCCTGACCACACCATCATTAGCGAAGAAACAGGTGCGCTTGAAGGCAAAGATAGCGATGTACAATGGGTGATTGATCCACTAGATGGTACCCGTAATTTTATGACGGGCCTTCCTCATTTTGCCGTGTCTATCGCAATTCGTGTAAAAAACCGCACTGAAGTCGGGGTTGTTTACGATCCTATCCGCAATGAGTTATTTACTGCTGTGCGTGGTGAAGGTGCAAAATTAAATGAAGTACGTTTGCGTGTAGATAGTAAACGTGAAATTCAAGGTTCAATTTTAGCGACCGGTTTCCCATTCAAACAACCAAAATTGATGCCAACTCAATTTGCAATGATGAATGCCTTAATTGAAGATGCCGCGGATTTCCGTCGCACTGGTTCTGCCGCATTGGATTTATGCTATGTGGCGTCAAACCGTATTGATGGCTATTTTGAAATGGGCTTAAAAGCATGGGATTGCGCTGCTGGCGATTTAATCGTGCGTGAAGCGGGTGGTTTAGTCTGTGATTTTGATGCTGGTAATGGCTACTTACGTAGCGGCAATATTATTGCCGCACCATCACGCGTAATAAAAGAAATGTTAAATAAAATCCGCCCTTGTTTAGGTGCTGAATTTAATAATTAATTCTTTGATAACTGGAATAGCGCCAATAGGGCGCTATTTTTTTATAAAAAATCTACCGTACAAATCACATTTATCCTATTAAAGTTAATCACAAACCACGTGCAATATTTAGTATTTTCGGTAGAATTTGGATGAGAAAAATGCACTTTAATGCGAATTTAAATTGGCATGTGTTTTTTAATTAGTAAATAACTCGTCAGTGGACGAATCTGAACCTCAACGAAGAAAACGACGACATTATGCTTCCAGAACTTGGCTTTTTCCTTCTTTTACTCGCAACAGCTAGCGCATTTTTTCTTGCGTTAGTACCTCAATTTGGGTTATTCAAAAAAAATTCGACTTTAATTAATGCCGCTTGGTCGCTTAGTTATATTTTTACCCTTGCGACGACGTTCTCAATTGGTTTGCTTGCTTATTCTTTTGCGGTGGATGATTTCACTCTTGAATATGTAGCGGCACATTCTAATTCTCAATTACCTACATTTTTTAAAGTGGCTGCCACTTGGGGCGGACATGAAGGTTCAATGTTGTTTTGGTTATTTTCATTGAGTTTATGGCTTGCTGCCTTTGCTTTTTTTAATCGAAAAAATGACCGCACTTTTTCCGCTCAATCTTTATCTTTATTGGGATTGATTTGTTTTGGTTTTTCGGTGTTTATTTTATTTTATTCCAATCCATTTGGACGCATTTTCCCTGCACCGGCAGAAGGGCGCGATCTCAATCCAATGTTGCAAGATGTGGGACTTATTTTCCATCCACCGTTGTTATATGTTGGCTATGTGGGCTTTGCTGTGAATTTTGCAATGAGTTTAAGTTCGTTGATTTATAACCAGTCAGCACGACAAATTGCACGCTCAATGCGTGGCTGGGTGTTGGTTTCTTGGTTGTTTTTAACCATTGGCATTGTGCTCGGTGCGTGGTGGGCATATTACGAGCTCGGCTGGGGCGGTTGGTGGTTCTGGGATCCCGTAGAAAATGCGTCTTTAATGCCTTGGTTGCTTGGTTTGGCGTTATTGCACAGTTTAATGGCGACGGAAAAACAAGGTGTATTTAGTTATTGGACCACGCTTTTTTCTCTGCTTGCTTTTGCCTTTAGCGTATTAGGCACGTTTATTGTTCGTTCTGGCGCACTCACTTCTGTGCACGCTTTTGCATTGGATAACACGCGCGGTTATGTGTTGTTATTAATTTTCTTTGTTTTGACAGTGTTAGCCTTTGGATTATTCGCCTTACGAGCGGGAAGTTCATCAGAAAGTGCGGTGAAATTTCAGTTCGTTTCTAAATCTGGCGGCATTTTATTGCTGAATATTTTGCTTACCATTGCCACCGTTTCTACTTTTTTAGGCACCTTTTACCCGATGTTATTCCAAGCAATGAATTGGGGATCAATTTCGGTGGGAAGTCCTTATTTTAATAGTATTTTCTTCCCAATTATTACAGTGATTTTAATCCTAATGGTGATTTCACTCACCATTCGTTGGGTGCAATTTGAGCGCACATTATTGGTACGTTGCGTATGGTTTCTTATTCCGTCTTTAATTCTTGCTGGCCTGATGATTTGGCAACAGCTACGCAATAATTCTGCATTAAATTTCCATGCTTTCGCCTTTGTGTTATTAACTCTTGCGATTTGGCTTTTGTTCATCACTTTATGGCAAAATTGGCGACAAATTCATTTGTCTCAATTTGGTATGATTTTAGCTCATTGTGGCGTGGCGATTGTGACTATTGGTGCGGTGATGAGCGGTTATTTTGGCAGCGAGATTGGCGTGCGTTTAGCACCGCAACAAAGTCAAAAATTGGGGCAATATGAATTTCACTATCGCCAATTTTCTAATGAAATCGGGCCAAACTTTACGGCAGAAGTCGCTTTTTTTGATGTAACTGAAGATGGCAAACCTTATGCAGAAATTATCCCAGAGCGCCGTTATTACGATGTGCGAACAATGACAATGAGTGAAGTGGGGCTTGATGGCGGTTTCTGGGGCGATTTATATATTGTGATGGGCGATTCTCTCGGCAAAGGAGAATTTACTTTCCGCTTACACTATAAACCACTGATTCGTTGGCTTTGGGCTGGCGGTATTTTAATGGCCTTTGGCGCACTTTTTAGCGTTTTCGGATTACGCAGAAAACAGGAAAAATAATGAACAAAAAACTTATCTTTTTTACACCGCTCTTTGTGCTTTTAGGCGTGTGTGTATTATTAATTGCAGGGTTAAATCAAGATCCGAAAAAAATTGCGTCGGCTTTAATTGATAAACCTGTTCCAGAGTTTTATCAGGCTAATTTACATGAGCCATCACAAATCGTAAGCCCGAAAGATTTTCCTAAACAGCCATTTTTATTAAATGTGTGGGGCAGCTGGTGTGGTTATTGCAAGGAAGAACATCCTCTGTTAATTGAGGTTGCAAAAACCTTGCCTATTGTGGGCGTGGATTATCGCGACAACCCTCAAAATGGTATTGAAATGCTCCAGCGAATGGGCAATCCGTTTGTCTTCACCATTGATGATAGCCAGGGTGAATTGGGATTAAAATTGGGCGTAGATGGCGCGCCAGAAACTTATCTTGTGGATGAAAATGGTGTGATTCGTTATCGTCATTCTGGTTTACTGGATAAAGAAACTTGGCAAACGGTATTTTTGCCAAAAATTGAAGCATTGAAGAACAAATGAAAAGCATATTAGATATTTTTATTCGCGGTTTTATTCAGGTTCAAAAAACAGTCTTTTTTGCGACCGCACTTTTATTTGCATTTTCCTTATTCGCCCAAGCGGAAATGGTGGATACCTATCAATTCCAAAATCAAGATGATCGTACTCGCGCCGTAGAGTTGGCAAAATCTTTACGCTGCCCACAATGTCAAAACCAAAATTTGGTGGAATCTAATTCTCCTATTGCTTATGACTTGCGTCTTGAAGTGTACAAAATGGTGGATGAGGGCAAAACCAATCAGCAAATTATCGATCAAATGACGGCTAGATTTGGTGATTTTGTGAATTACAAACCGCCATTCAAATGGAATACGGCGTTGTTATGGCTATTGCCAATCGCTCTTTTAATTTTAGCTGCCGCATTGCTTTATTTCTCAAATAGAAAAAAATCGGCTCTATCTTCAGTCGAGCAGGAATGTGCTTTGGAAAAAGAACAGCGATATTTTTCTGTTGATGCTGAGTCTTATTCGGATCCTAAGCAAAAGGAACAAAAGACAGATTTCTTTGGGGAAAGTAATCACAAACTTTCTTTTGTGGTTTTCTTTTTATTAATTGCTATTCCAACCGTTTATTATTTTTCCCTTGATCGTTTTAGTCGTGTTCAACAAGGCGAGCAATCGATGATTGAGCAACATAATCAAAATGTTGAAATGAATGATGAACACAAAAATGAAAATGTGATTGAGAAGATCCAAAATAAACTGAGAACTGATCCGAATAATGCGGAAACTTGGCTTCAACTTGGGGAAGCCTATGTGCAGAATAATGAATTTGATAGTGCGCTTGTGGCTTATTCTAATGCGGAAAAAATATCAGGCAGTAAACCTAATATTTTAGGCTTGGCAGCCACCGCACTTTATTATCAGGCAGGTCAGCAAGTGACACCAAAAGTCGAGCAACTTTTAAATGAAGCTTTGGCAAAAGATAAAAATGAAGTATCGAGTCTTTCTTTGTTAGCGACGATTGCCTTAGAAAATCGTCAATATCAGCAAGCCGGTGCATATTTACAACAATTATTAGATTCTGGTAATGCGGCAGTGGATCGTCGTTCTGTTATTCAACGAATGAAGATGTTGGATTTTTTACAACGTGGTGAAAAAGGACAAAATCCGTGAGCCAATATTCTGAAAACATTATTATTGGTGCAGGTGCGGCAGGATTATTTTGTGCCGCACAGTTGGCTAAGTTAGGCAAGTCGGTGACAGTTTTGGACAACGGCAAAAAAATCGGACGTAAGATTTTGATGTCGGGCGGTGGGTTTTGTAATTTCACCAATTTAGAGGTTACGCCTGCTCATTATCTTTCGCAAAATCCTCATTTCGTCAAATCGGCACTGGCTCGTTATACCAACTGGGATTTTATTTCTTTAGTGGCGGAGCAGGGGGTTGCTTATCACGAAAAGGAATTGGGGCAATTATTTTGCGATGAGGGCGCAGAACAAATCGTTGAAATGCTGAAATCTGAATGCGATAAATATGGTGCTAAGATTTTATTGCGTAGCGAAGTTTCTCAAGTTGAACGGATTCAAAATGATGAAAAAGTGCGGTTTGTTTTACAGATAAATTCAACCCAATGGCAATGTAAAAATTTGATTGTCGCGACGGGCGGGCTTTCTATGTCAGGGCTTGGCGCAACGCCATTTGGTTATCAAATCGCAGAACAATTTGGTATTCCTGTTATTCCTCCACGAGCGAGTTTGGTACCTTTTACGTATCGAGAAACAGATAAATTTTTAACCGCACTTTCAGGCATTAGCTTGCCAGTAATGATCACAGCACAGTGCGGAAAATCTTTTCACAACCAGCTTTTGTTTACTCACCGTGGTATTTCAGGCCCTGCGGTGTTGCAAATTTCCAATTATTGGCAGCCCACTGAGTCAGTGGAAATCGATTTATTACCGAACCACAATGTGGAGGAGGAAATTAATCAAGCAAAACAACATTCACCAAAACAAATGTTGAAAACCATCTTGGTTCGATTATTGCCGAAAAAATTGGTCGAGCTTTGGATTGAGCAAGGCCTTGTGCAAGATGAAGTTATCGCTAACATCAGCAAAGTGCGGGTAAAAAATCTGGTGGATTTTATTCATCACTGGGAATTTACCCCAAATGGCACGGAAGGCTATCGAACGGCTGAAGTGACAATGGGCGGTGTGGATACTAAAGTAATTTCTTCTAAAACAATGGAAAGCAACCAAGTAAGCGGTTTATATTTTATTGGTGAAGTATTGGATGTGACAGGCTGGCTCGGCGGCTATAATTTCCAATGGGCGTGGAGCTCGGCTTATGCTTGTTCACAAGGAATTAGTGAAAAATAGAAGGGATGTTGAAAATACGTTAGAATTCTTTTAATTAAATCATAAAATAAGGAAGTAAAATATCAAAAATCCTCCTATTACATGCAGACACAGTAGGCTCTTATTTACGTTCACAAGCATTAAAAGAAACTCGTTTAAATTTGCATAAGGTGAAATCTCTTGTGAACAATTAACTGAGATTGAAGATCAAGCAATTACAAAGTTAGTCCAAGCTCAGTTAGATGAGGTATCCAAATCATCTATTTATTGAGCATTTAAAGAAATTGAATGTTATTGTTGGTGATCGTGGCATAGTTAAATACACCATCCCTAGTCCCAATCAATTAATGTATCCTATCCAGTGGAATATGGGCATTTATGCTACACGCGAAGAAATCGCTAAAGAGGTTTGGGGCGAAGATTAATTTGATTTTATGGGTAGATAATAAATGGCTCCTTATGGAGCCATTTTTTAACGCTGAATTAAGTAACGTAATTTTGTTCCATCTTGCTCTACACTTAGCAGTGTATAGCCATGATTTTTAGTATCAATAGGAATGTTGTTGATAGATTGTGCGCAATCGCTTAATAGTTCTAAAATTTCACCTTTTTGTAATTGTGGCATGGTTTCTAACATTACAATAGCGGGGTAAGGGCAGGGTTCGCCTAACGTATCTAATGTATAATCGGGTGAAATGTCTTTTGGATCTTTATCTAATTTTTGAACAATAGTAAATACCATGATTATGCTCCTTTTAGTTAATTACATCCACAGCCAGTTTGTGTGGTTATTTGGGATTTTGCTTTGGCTAAGAAACGACGTTCCCACCAGACTACGGCAATTAAACATAAAATTAATAAACCATAATTCACAAGTAAGCCACCTACGGGCCCGAAAGATTTTAGTAAATTAAGTTTTTCGTAATCAAGTGCTAAAACAGGAGCGATATCATCCCAAACATAGGCGAGATAAGTTGAACCGACTACGTTACCTAAGCCAACCCACATAAAGTGTACTTGACCTTCCATTGAGCGATACATCCAACCTGTTTCACAACCACCAGCGAGTACAATACCAAAGCCGAATAATAAACCGCCAATAATAGCATTGGGGCCAGCCCACATAATTTTAGGCGAGACGCCAAGTTGAATGTAGCTAAATACACCAATTGTGCCCACTAATATTCCAAAAATAATAGCTTTTGCCATATAAGCACGCCCAGTTACCCATAAGTCACGGAAAGCTGAGGTAAAACAAATTTGAGCTCGTTCAATTAATAACCCGAAAGCCAAACCACAAACCATAGCAAAACCAAGTTTAATAGATTGAGTCATTACATAAAGTGAAGCAATAAGATAAGCAAAAAATACAACCATACCAATCCAGAAACGGCGTTGTGCTTGTTTAGGATCTGTTTCTTTTATTTTCGCTGCGCCTTTTTTCAGTTCTAATTTAACGCGAAATATTGGTAATAATGTGACTTTCACACCAGCATAAGTACCTATTGCTGTTGCGATAGTGAAGAACCAAGCGTGTACCGAAAATTGTGGGATACCTGTAAAAAGTGAAGCTAAATTACATCCCATTGCTAAACGTGCACCAAATCCTGCTAATGCACCTCCAATTAAAGCCTGAACAATCCGACGTTTATGTGGTTGGTTGCGCCATTTTACATTATTTGCCCAAAGTGCCGCAGAAATACAACCTGCAAACATGCCTAAGATCATGACACCATCAACACGTGAGAAGATATTACCTTGCATTCCTATGATTTTGTAGTAACTCCATTCAGATACATCAACGCCTAACGCTTGTAATGCATGCCCTCCCCACCGAGTAAATTCCCCTGTAACAGCCCAATAAGTGCCTGTTACCCCAAAGTAATAAGCGGAAAGCAAACCCGCTGCAGTCACTGCAACAATCGGATTCCAGTATTTAATTAAATAATTTTGTTTAAATTGTAGCCAAATCTCTTTCATAAGATAACCTAAATTTATTGAAAAGAAAGATTTGCAAGAAAGGTATAAATAATGAATACAGTGAAAAAAAGAAGTGCCCATTTTCCTATACACAAAACTTGCGATATAAGACAAATGAAATTTGTCAGATAAAATAATAACATTATTTTAACAATAAAGGCAAAACCTTTATAGCTTTGCCTTTATAAATATCATATTTTTCGATTAAAGAATATCTAATAATTCTACTTCAAATACGAGAGTTGAGAATGGCGGAATTGATGCGCCAGCGCCACGTTCACCGTAAGCAAGTTCGTGTGGAATAGTGAGTTTCCATTTAGAACCAACAGGCATCATTTGTAATGCTTCAACCCAACCACGAATTACACCATTTACTGGGAATTCAGCTGGTGTGCCACGAGCCACAGAGCTGTCGAATACGGTGCCATCTGGTAATGTACCTGTGTAGTGTACACGCACTTTATCTGTCGCAGCTGGTTTTGCGCCCTTGCCTTCAGTCATGATTTCGTATTGCAAACCGCTGTCGGTTACGTTTACGCTCGCTTTTTTCGCATTTTCTTCTAAGAATTTTTTGCCTTCTTCTTCAATGGCTTTAAATTGCGCTTGTTGTGCTTCAGTTGCTTGTTGTTGAAGTGCTTGAACAGAATGCATTAAGTCATTGATGTCTAATGCTGGCTGATTATGATTTAATGCGTCAAAAATCCCTTTCGCCACAGCTTCAACGGTGATTTCCATTTGGCTATCGGCTAATTGTTGGCCAATTTGCAAACCAATCCCGTAGCTACCTTTTTCAGAAACGCTTTCTAATTTTACTTGTTCAAAATTCATTTGATGTTTTCCTTTTGTTAAAAATTATTTTTTATATGCCAAGATTTCGCCCATGCGAACAGCTTCATTAACGCTTAGATGATCAGCCAAACGCACTTGATTTGCTTGGAATAAATTAATTACTGTCGAACCAAGTTGGAACCAACCCATTTCTTGACCTTTCAATAATTTGACCGCACTTTCGCCTTCATAAGTCCAAGTTTTCACTTCGTTGTGGCGTGGTGGATTAATTACGCCCGCCCAAGTTGTGCCAATACTTGCAGTGATAGTTGCGCCCACTAAAATTTGTACCATTGTGCCAAATTCAGTATCAAAAACACAAATCACACGTTCATTACGTGCAAATAAATTGGGTACATGTTGGGCTAAAAATGGATTCACAGAGAATAAATCACCCGGCACATAAATCATTTTGCGTAGCGTACCATCGCACGGCATATGTACTCGGTGATAATCACGAGGAGAAAGATAAGTAGTAGCAAATTCACCATTTTTAAAGGTTTCCACTAATTCTTTATCTTCTGCCAGTAAGTCTTCTAGGCTGAAAAAATGCCCCTTAGCTTGTAATAAAAGATTATCGTCAATATGACCGCACTCGCTAATGCGACCGTCTGCGGGTAAACAAAGTGCGGTAGGATTTTGATTAATTGGACGCGCGTTTTCTTTTAACGGACGAATAAAAAATTCATTAAAACTTGCGTAATCAGAAAATTGTTCTTTTTGCGCAATGCTCATATCAATGTTGTATTTTTTTGCAAAAGCTTTAATTACAACATGGGTTAGCACACCCCATTTTTGTTTAGCAAACCAGCCTGCAATTTGAGTTAAATAAATTTGCGGCATGATATATTGAAATGCCACTTTCAAGCGTTGCCAATAAGAATTTGAAGTCATCATTATCTTTCCTTGTTAAAAAAAGAGGCGTGATTATAGCAATTTTTATCAATGTGCCAACTTTTTTGATGATTGGGGGAAATAATCAAGGTAAAAAAATTGGCACACGTTGAAAGCGTGTGCCATTGTGGCGTATTAATTAGAACAAGTATCTTACACCAAGATGAGCTTGCCAATTTTGTTTAAAGTTATGCGTTGAAGAACGTTGTGCCTCGAAATAGAGTTGCGTATTTTTCGCTTTATTCATATAAGAAAGCCCAAAGCCATAAACCCACCAACTTCCTCTATTACTGAATCTCTCAACTGCAACTTCATTAAATGTGTGTTGCATTTCACCTAAAAATTCTCTTTCATACATTAGCTTGATATAAGGATGTAGATTTTTCTCATTGAAATAATCCAGCCCTGCACGAAAACCAATTCTACCAATTAAACTGGTGACTTTTTCTGTTTTAATATCAAGTCCATTCGATGCTTTAAACGCATATCCGCCAGTGGCATGATAGGCTAATTGAGCCTCTGGTTGTAAATAGATTACACGTTTAGCTGTTTCACTTAAGTTAATCCGTTTCCCTGTTTCTGCGGAAAGTATATAAGTAAAAGTGTGTATTGTTGGGGATTTAACCGATTTTTTTGACGGGCTAAGTAAGTCATAACCGCCACCATAGCTTATTGCTTTCGTAAAGAAATCAAAATACCAGTCATTTTTCTTGTTTAACCAAGAAGAATATAAGCCTAATTCTGAGCCATTAAGTTTAATTTTACCTGGATATATTTGTGATTTTGCAGCGGAACTGATATATCCAAATGATAGACTATTATAATTTATCCAATTTCCTCTTTCTTTCACCCAATCATGGCTTATTTTTAAGCCTTGATAACGATTAGTATATTGACCCACTTTAATACTTCGCGAACCACTGTATTCACCATTAATATATTTAACCCAAATATCTTTTTGTTTGATGAGGTCTTTATTAAAATGCACTTCGCCTAAGCGTTGATGTAAACTTTCAGTTAAAGTCAAATTAGATTGATAAATAATATCGCCTAAAATTACCGCACCTTGTGCACCAGTGCTTAACCGCCCTGTTGGATTTAAGTAAAAGTCATCACGAACTACTTCGTTTTCATCTTTACCTTCAATTTTAACAAGTTTAGAATCATCTGGACGCGTCAATGTAAACTCATAGGCTCCTTGATCAGTGGTGCCATTAATTAACTTGAAATGTCCTTTAATATCGTCTTTATTTTTTGTGACATATTCTACGAGCTTTATATATTCATTTCCTTTCGTAGGCGCAGTTCCATCATCTTTATAGATTATTTTATGATCGCCCTCGCTAGATTTACGAACGATTAATTTATCAGCTATACCTTGACCTTTATTCTCACTAGTAAAATCAGCAATCTTTCCATGCATATTGAAAGTACCACCATCACCTTTCAAATTTTCCACGGAGATATTAATATTCCGCTTAGAATTGCCAAAGTTTACGGTAGCACCATCGGAAATATTAAAATTATTAATCTTCGATGTATTCGTCGCATCCCAACGAGATCCGTTGGTCATAGTAAAATTAAATTTAGTATTAGCTTTATCAGGATCTGAACCATCACGGTTTTCATCAAACAGATTTTGTCCATTTGGTTTATCGTTCGGGTCATCTGGATCACCACCATATTGTCGTTTACCAATATGAGCTTCTCCGTGGAAATAGGAGTCTTTGTTTTTTAGATTTAATTCAATTTTACCCCCATTCAGAACGTGAATATCACCGTCGATTTGTACTTTTCCATCGCCTTTAACTTCAACTTTACTGTTTTTACCATCAACATTGAAAGCATCTCCAATAGATTTTTGTTTTCCCTCTTCATCAAGTACAGGTTGCACATCTATTTTCACATCGCTATGAAAGGTAACGCGGTTGTACGAATCGTCCGGCACATCCTCGCTGTTTCCGATTTTTCTCGGCAGATTCCCCACATAAACACCATAGTTTTCGGCGTTCTTATTATCGCCGCGATCCACCTTGATGCTGACCGCGCCGCGAAAATCCATTTCGGTCTGATTGATAACCGTTTTTCTCGGTCCCGACGTGTTGATGATTACGTCCTTATATTGCGTTACCCCGATGCCGCGCCCTCTAGACGTTCCGGATTTGACGTATATGTTCAGATTGGAACCCGCTTCCGACTCGATTTTGGTATGGTTTTTGGTTTCTGTGGATTGTTTGGTTCCATTATTCTTGAATAAATGTATGCCGTTCCCTTGGGTTTTGTCGCTTGTTTTGGTGCCGTCTGTATAAAGATAGTTGTTTCCCTTAAAAGTCAGGGTTGTGTCCGACATACCGAAACCAGAGGCTGTCAAAGTATCGTTTGCGTGAATGGCATTCTTTGAGGAGGTATTTTTGACGGATACGTTTTCCAAAGTAATATTGTTCTTCCCTTCATAGCTTTTGTCTGCCAACAAAATCCCAGCATTAGCAACAGTTGACGAAAGCGTGTATCGACCGCTGTGCACCTGCCCTATAGGTTTTGTCTTTTCGATGGTCCAATGCGCGGGTTCTTTCAACACTTCGCCCCTTGCATCTTTCAACGACGCTTCACCACTTGCATCTTTCAAATCCTTTTCCCCGACAGACGGGTTGCCCTTGACTGTAATGGTATTTTTCGCGCCTTTGTCATAGGCGGCAATAACTAGGGAATTAATCGGCGTGACGGCAGTTTCGCCCGAATAATCGAAAGTATGTTCGTTGGTCTGATTTTTGCCCGCTATCGCCGCCGTATGATTGGGTTTTTCCAAAATCGTACCGGAAGCGGCAATGCTTTTTCCATACCCGCAGCCAGCAGGCAGCCAGAAAGGAGGCAGAGGGCGATTGTTTCATTTTTCATAGTTATTTTTCCCTTTGATTTTCTTACTTGAGATGTATTGATAGGCTATTCATTGATAACCGTTCTCAGTAGGATATTTTTTTGGGGTATTATTTTATGCGCTAAAAAAGGTTTTGTTATTTTAGATCATTTTTATGTTTGCGGTGTATGTTTTTTATCCTATTCCAATCTTAATTGTTTTTTTTGAGCTGTTTGAGGTGTTTTTTTAATCGCGTTAATCGCGTTGCTTCTGGACGTTCCTGTAAATGAAATCGACGTGAACTAAGATGAAAATTATAAAATTGAGTCAAAAGTGCGGTTGCTACAGCGTAAATTTTAGAAAATCCACGATTTCTCTTTGACTATCTTCGAAACAACAGGTAATATTCACGCCCTATGCAAAAGGTAAAACTACCCCTAACCGTTGACCCGGTAAAAGATGCTCAAAGACGGCTTAATTATGTTGGCTATTATGCTGCTAATCAGCTTGAGCGTTTGGCGGAATCAGTGGTAAACGTGCTCAGCGATGCACAGGTAACATTATCGTTTTATGTTGATCCACAAAAATTAGTGGTGATGAAAGGTAAAGTACAGGTTGATGTCGAGCTTGAATGTCAGCGTTGTAATTTGCCTTACAAACAAACATTGGAGTGTGAGTTTATTTATAGTCCAGTGGCTAATTGGGATCAGGCTGATGACTTGCCCGAAATTTATGAACCAATCGAATTTAATGCGTTTGGCGAAATAGATTTAATTGGTACAGTGGAAGACGAACTTATTTTAGCTCTACCGCTTGTCCCAATGCATTCATCTGAACACTGTGAAGTGTCCGCGCAGGAACAGGTTTTTGGCGAATTGCCGGAAGAATTGGCAAAAAAACCGAACCCGTTCGCTGTATTAGCTAATTTAAAGCAAAAGTAAATTAAATTTAGGAGTATAGCCAATGGCTGTTCAACAAAACAAAAAATCTCGTTCACGTCGTGATATGCGTCGTTCACACGATGCTTTAACAACTGCTGCTGTATCAGTAGATAAAGCAAGCGGTGAAACTCACTTACGCCACCACGTAACTGCAGACGGTTACTACCGTGGTCGTAAAGTGATCGATAAGTAATTTTTACTTATAGGTATTCACTTGACTCGTCTAACCTTGGCGTTAGATGTGATGGGCGGGGACATTGGTCCCCGTATTACTATCCCTGCCTCTCTTTTAGCGTTGGAAAATGATCCTGAGCTTTCTTTAATCCTCTTTGGCGATAGTCAACAAATTTCTCCTCTTCTCAATAACTGTTCTCAATCAGTTTTAGAACGAATACAAGTTCAACATTGCTCAAGTGTTATAGAAAATAATCAAGGCATATCTTATGCGTTGCGTCATAGTAAAGGTACATCAATGCGTTTAGCATTGGAATCTGTACAACGTGGCGAAGCGCAAGGTTGTGTCAGTGCGGGCAATACAGCGGCATTAATGGGATTATCGAAGATTTTATTGCAGCCTTTACAAGGCATTGCACGCCCAGCATTGATTTCTTTGATTCCGACCATTGATGGTGAAAAATCAGTGATGTTGGATCTTGGTGCAAATATTGAGTGTAGTGCGGAAAATCTTTATCAATTTGCTATAATGGGTGCGATTTTTGCTGAAGCTCGACTTAATTTGGTGTACCCGCGAATTGGATTATTGAATATAGGTATTGAAGAAATTAAAGGCCATCAATCTATTCGTGATGCCGCTAATTTACTGCAAAAATCAACCGCACTTAATTATGTCGGATTTATCGAAGGTGATGTTTTACTGAATGGGAAAGCCGACGTGATTGTGAGTGATGGATTTGCAGGCAATATAGCCTTGAAAACCTTAGAAGGGGCAGTGAGAAATTTGTTATCTCTGTTTAAAGATAAAGCGAATTCACGTTTTATAAAGCCCATTCTTGCTTGGCTTTTTCGCTTTGTATTTAAACAACGCTATAAATGCTTGAAACGAATTAATCCTGATGAATATAATGGCGCATCACTTATTGGCTTAAAAGCTGTGGTGGTAAAAAGTCACGGTAGCGCAAATGTTAATGCTTTTGCACATGCTATTGCTGATGCCGCTTTCCAAGCTCGCCAGCAACTTCCAGAAAAAATATTGGCTGGGCTTGCTCGTTATTAATGACTTAATTTTTATTTATTATGAATAGCAGAATTTTATCTACTGGTAGTTATTTACCAAGCTACATTCGCACAAATGCGGAATTGGAAAAAATGGTTGATACATCAGATGAATGGATTGTCACTCGTTCCGGTATTCGTGAACGTCGTATTGCAGCGGCAGATGAAACTGTTGCAACAATGGGTTTTGAAGCAGCAAAAAATGCGATCGAAGCTGCTGAAATTAATCCTCAAGATATTGAACTGATTATTGTTGCAACAACAAGTAACTCACATGCTTATCCAAGTGCCGCGTGCCAAGTACAAGGTTTATTAAATATTGATGATTCGATTTCTTTTGATTTAGCCGCAGCTTGCACAGGCTTTGTCTATGCTTTGAGCGTAGCTGATCAATTTATTCGTGCAGGCAAAGTGAAAAAAGCCTTAGTGATAGGCTCAGATCTCAATTCTCGTAAATTAGATGAAACTGATCGCAGCACTGTTGTGCTATTTGGTGATGGTGCAGGCGCGGTCATTCTTGAAGCGAGTGGACAAGAAGGGATTATTTCTACTCATTTACATGCTTCAGCAGATAAAAATAATGCGCTTGTTTTAGCTCAGCCAGAACGTGGTATAGAAAAATCTGGATATATCGAGATGCAAGGTAACGAAACCTTCAAACTGGCAGTTCGTGAACTTTCAAATGTGGTGGAAGAAACGCTTTTAGCAAATAATTTAGATAAAAAAGATTTAGACTGGCTTGTACCACACCAAGCAAATTTACGTATTATTACAGCGACAGCTAAAAAATTAGAAATGGATATGTCGCAAGTGGTGGTAACGTTAGATAAATACGCTAACAACAGTGCAGCAACTGTGCCAGTTGCCTTAGATGAGGCTGTTCGAGATGGCCGTATTCAACGTGGGCAGTTACTATTATTAGAAGCCTTTGGCGGTGGTTGGACTTGGGGTTCAGCGTTAGTGAGATTTTAGTTGATTTGATATAATTATTGATGATTTTAAAGTGCGGTAAAATTTGACCGCACTTTTTCTGTTAAAGAGTCAGGGGTTCGCCTGACGGCGACTTACTTTTTCTTTGCTTTGCCAAAGAAAAAGTAAGCAAAAAGAAAAGCAACCCTGCTTTGCCTTGTTTCCTGAAAAAATAGAAATTTGCTTCACGGAAATTTGCTGAACTCGCTTCGCTCAAACAGACGCAAATTTCCTACAAATTTCTATTTTTCCAGGCGGCAAAGAAGGGAACCCGATTTGTTCTTTCTTCGATGTAAAGTGCGGTGAAAATTCAAAATGTTTTTCACTCTAAAAATGAACTCAAAATCAACTGCACTTTTTAAATAATGCTCCGATTAAATTTGGTCCCCATATAAATCGCCTTTGTGACTTTCAATTTTTAGGCAATTTGCGTCTGTTTGAGCGAAGCGAGTTCAGCAAATTGCCGTAAAGAAAATTGAAACAAAGCAAAGATCAGCGATTTAATTGGGGAGTGTTTCTTTTGCCTACTTTGCTTTGCACAAGCAAAGAAAAGTAGGTCGCCGTCAGGCGAAATCCTGATGTCAATTATCGAAAAATATTTTTAATTAAAACAATAGGACAAAACATAATGAAAAAATTCGCAATGGTCTTCCCAGGCCAAGGCTCCCAAACTGTCGGTATGCTTGCTGATCTTGCAACTGAATATCCAATCGTTACTGAAACATTTAAACAAGCATCTGATGCGCTTGGATATGATTTATGGCATCTTGTTCAACAAGGACCTGCTGAAGAACTTAATAAAACATGGCAAACTCAGCCCGCACTTTTGGTCGCGTCAGTAGCTATTTATCGCGTATGGCAAGAAAAATTTCCTCAATTAAAACCAGAAGTAATGGCAGGCCATAGCTTAGGTGAGTATTCTGCCTTGGTTTGTGCTGGCGTGTTAGATTTCCAAGATGCGATTAAATTAGTGGAATTGCGCGGAAAATTAATGCAACAAGCTGTGCCTGAAGGCACTGGTGCAATGTATGCAATTATTGGTTTAGATAATGAAGCAATTATTAATGCTTGTAAACAAGCAGAGGAAGGAGAAGTTGTATCTGCGGTGAACTTTAACTCACCAGGCCAAGTCGTTATCGCTGGCGCGAAAGCTGCAGTTGAGCGTGCGGCTGCATTATGTAAAGAAGCGGGGGCGAAACGTGCATTGCCGTTAGCGGTGAGTGTGCCTTCTCATTGCGCATTGATGAAACCAGCAGCCGAACAATTAGCGGTAACACTTGAGAATATTCAAATTAATACACCAACAACATCGGTATTAAATAACGTTGATGTGAAAGCAGAAACTGAAGGTGCAGACATTCGTACCGCACTTATTCGTCAGTTATATAGCCCAGTTCGTTGGACTGAAACAGTTGAAAAAATGGCGCAAGATGGCGTTCAAGCGCTTGTTGAAGTGGGACCGGGTAAAGTATTAAATGGTTTAACCAAACGCATTGTAGGTGATTTACAAGCAATATCTGTAAATGATGTCGCATCATTCAATGCCGTAGAAGAATTTTTAGCGTAAAAGGAAGAAAAAATGCAAGGTAAAATTGCTTTAGTGACAGGGGCTACTCGTGGTATTGGTCGTGCGATTGCAGAAGAACTTAGTTCAAAAGGTGCGTTTGTAATTGGTACTGCAACATCTGAAAAAGGTGCAGAAGCAATTTCTGCATATTTAGGAGATAAAGGTAAAGGTTTAGTTTTAAACGTCACAGATAAAGAATCTATTGAAACTGTACTTGAACAAATTAAAAATGATTTTGGCGATATTGATATTCTCGTGAATAACGCAGGTATTACTCGCGATAACTTATTGATGCGTATGAAAGATGATGAGTGGTTTGATATTATGCAAACTAACTTAACTTCGGTGTATCATCTTTCTAAAGCCATGTTACGTTCAATGATGAAAAAACGTTTTGGTCGTATCATCAATATTGGTTCTGTGGTGGGTTCAATGGGTAACCCAGGACAAGCCAACTATTGTGCCGCAAAAGCAGGTGTGATTGGTTTTTCTAAATCTTTAGCGAAAGAAGTGGCTGCACGTGGTATTACTGTAAATGTGGTTGCACCAGGTTTTATTGCAACGGATATGACAGAAGTACTTACTGATGAACAAAAAGCGGGTATTTTATCTAATGTTCCAGCAGGTCGTTTAGGCGAAGCCAAAGATATTGCTAAAGCTGTTGCTTTCTTAGCTTCTGATGATGCAGCTTACATTACAGGCACAACGTTACATGTAAATGGTGGTTTATATATGAGCTAATGCTGAAAATCAGCATTTCTCTTTATTTAGACTTGAGTGGCGTTCTAAACACAAAATCATAGCCAAAGATTTTAGATAATGTTAGAATCCCATTCGCAGTGTAGCTTGGTTACGCCTTGAGCGTATGCAAAGGTACGTAACTATTTTTAATGTGTGTATTCAGATTGCCCATTTTGTGGTGCGACCAGCCTATAAAATAGTTGCAAGTTGATAAAAAATACATACACTAACCGCTCTTTTATGAGTTAAAACCAACAAAATAGGAAAAACAAATGAGTATTGAAGAACGCGTGAAAAAAATCATCGTTGAACAATTAGGTGTTAAAGAAGAAGATGTTAAGTCTGAAGCTTCTTTCGTTGAAGATTTAGGTGCGGACTCTTTAGACACAGTTGAATTAGTAATGGCTTTAGAAGAAGAATTCGATATCGAAATTCCAGATGAAGAAGCTGAAAAAATCACAACTGTTCAATCTGCGATTGACTACGTGCAAAACAATCAATAATTTCAAGTTGGGCGACTTTTTAAGTCGCCTAATTTTTTTCAAAAATTTCTTTCTCAAATCACCGCACTTTTCTCTTATTCCTGCATTGTAAAATTGATCTGAATTACCTTTTAATTCAATTCTTGCTCTAAAATTTAAAAAATATCTAGTTTTATTCCTCAAAAAGGGTATTATTTTTACAGTTTTTTTATTTTTGAGGTACTTATGCTTTATTTAGAATTTTTATTCTTATTATTAATGCTTTATATGGGAAGCCGTTACGGCGGTATCGGTTTAGGTGTTGTGTCTGGTATCGGTCTTGCTATCGAAGTTTTTGTATTCCGTATGCCAGTAGGGAAAGCACCAATTGATGTAATGCTCATCATTCTTGCAGTAGTGACTTGCGCATCCGTGCTTGAAGCTGCAGGCGGCTTGAAATTTATGTTACAAATTGCCGAACGCATTCTCCGTAAAAATCCAAAACGTGTAACTTTACTAGGTCCATTGGTCGTGTATTTATTAACGTTTATGCTTGGTACTGGTCACTCTGTTTACACAATCATGCCAATCATTGGTGATGTTGCACTGAAAAACAAAATCCGTCCAGAGCGCCCAATGGCTGCGTCTTCCGTAGCGTCTCAATTAGCCATCACATCTAGTCCACTCTCTGCAGCTGTTGTCTTCTATCTAGGTAAAATTACTGCAATGCCTGGTTTTGAGCATATTAGTTTGTTAGATATTATTTGTGTAACAGTTCCTGCAACTTTAGCGGGTACTATTGCGCTTTCTTTATATAGTATGCGTCGTGGTAAAGAGTTAGAACAAGATCCTGAATATCAACGTCGTTTACAAGATCCCGTATGGAGCGAACGTATTTTAAATACCACAAGCACAACATTGAATGAAGCCCTTCCACAAGGTGCTAAAAAATCAGTGTATTTGTTCTTATTAGCATTAGTTGTGATTGTTGCGATTGCGATGATTCCTGAAATTCGTACTATCGGTAGCGGAAAAGCAATTTCCATGTCGCTAATCATCCAAATGATGATGCTTTGCTTTGGTGGTGTGATTTTACTTGCAACGAAAACAAATCCTCAAATCGTGCCAAATGGCGTGGTATTTAAGTCTGGTATGGTGGCAGCGATTGCGATTTATGGTATTGCTTGGATGAGTGATACTTACTTCCAATATGCAATGCCAGAATTTAAAGCCGCGATTACTGATATGGTTCAGACTTATCCTTGGACATTCGCGTTAGCATTATTTGCAGTTTCTGTCGTAATTAACAGCCAAGCTGCAACCGCAGTTATGTTATTACCTGTTGGTATTGGTTTAGGTATTCCAGCACCAATCTTGGTTGGTTTAATGCCAGCAACTTATGCCTATTTCTTTATTCCAAATTATCCATCAGACATTGCAACAGTAAACTTTGACGTAACGGGTACAACGAAAATTGGTAAATATTATTTTAACCACAGTTTCATGGTGCCAGGTTTAATTGGGGTTGTTGTTGCTTGCTTGGTCGGTGTTTCTGTAGCAGAATTAGTGATTCGCTAATTTACACACAAACTAAATCCTTTTAATATAAAAGCACCTTTAAATGGTGCTTTTATTTTTATGACAACCTACATCGCCTACGGCAATATAAATCAACCTTTTTCTTTGGAATCATTACCCGATGAATTGATTCCAGAAAATCTATATCAAACTGAAACGGATAGCTCGCGTGTTTTTCAGCGTCATCAGTGCCGCAGGCTTGCTCACTTATTACTTTTCCAACTTTTAAAAATATCAGGAAAATCCACCGCACTTTTATCTCAAATTCATCGTACCGAAAGTGGCAGACCCTATTTTCTTGATGAGCGAATAGATTTTAATATTAGCCATTCTGGTGATTGGGTGGCGGTAATATTAGATATTAGAAATGAAGAAAAAAGTGCGGTGGGAATTGATATTGAATTTCCTAAAATAAGAAATTTTACGGCGTTGATGGAACATATTGCACCAAAGGAAGAAATTGATTGGTTTCATCATCAGCAGGATTCTTTGAAGACTTTTTATCGTTGTTGGTGTTTGCGAGAAGCTGTATTGAAATCCCAAGGATTTGGAATCGTAAAGTTATCCAATGTTCGTCATTTTCCTGAACAACAAAAAATTTTTTCAGATTATTGTCCTCAAGGCCAGTTGTGGTTTACAGATGAACTCTCTGTTTATTTAGCCGCTTTTGTCAATCATCAAGAAAAATTACCGCACTTTTATGAATGGAGTGGAGAACAATTGCAACTTAAAATACTACAAGAATTCAGCTTTTATCGTGTGAACTAGAGGGATTATTATTATCTTTAAAACCTCACCAAACGATAGGTTTTGGATTAGGTGGGGATATTCTTTAGGCGGAGAGGGTATGAAAAGATGGGGAGAGTAAAAAGTATAGCTGTCGTGATATTTCTTATTTTATTTTTTACAATAACATCTATTTATTCATGTAGTGATAAGGGGAAGTTAGTTACATATAGGTCACAAGCTGGAGAAAGATTACTAAATTTTTTATATAAAGAAAATTTATCTAGGGATATATTGAATGTAGATAATTTTAGGTTTTATGAAATTAATATAACTTTATCTGGAGAAAAAGATAAATATGAGAGTTTTATTATTAAGCATGGTTATCTAAAAATGGATAATTTAACTTTTTGTAAAGATGGTAATTCAATAAAAGTATTATATTTGAATAAAAATACCTTATTAAGGTATTCATATGATGATCATTATTGCAAAGAGACTGTAGATGGATAAATAAATCCTAAACAAGTATTGTGGAATATAATAGAGTCCAGAATAACTAAAGATTTTAACTATAAGCAATTTGCACTATTGATATAAAATGCTAGGAATAGATTTAACTACGGCTTACTTATTAAAAGGAAAAGGAGCTATTATTACTGTAGGGGAAATACAGCAGAAGGGGCAATTAATTCTTATGTCACCGATCAATCTGTATTCAATGGTGCAATCTTTAGCGGTATTGGTTCGGCTATTGGTTACGGTATGGGTAAAGCCATTGAAGTATCGTTAGATAAGAAGATTAACCTGGATCGCATGTGGGCTAAATATAACTCTCAGCCTTTAAATGATAAAGTTCCTTATGTTGATGTATATAGAAGAAATATTATACCTAGCATCGGAGGAGCTTTAGGTGGAGAATCAAGTAATAGATGGTTTCAATATGAATATAGTAATTGGAAAGGTAAAAATAATGAAAAATAAATTTTTATATATCTTAATAATTATTTTTGGAAGTTTTCTATTAAGTATCTCAATGTTTTTGATTGCCAGAATTCTTTATAATTTTGAAAATAATATGGATTTATTTAATATACATTTATTGGATTATTTTAATGATGGTTTTATTGAGCGCTTAAAAATGATTCTTATGCATGTTTTTATATTTTTTGTTTCAATTTTATGTTTCTATAGAAAATAATCCTCAGATAACACAAGCCCTCAAGATAGCGCGCGTCTCCTGACGCGTGCTTATATCTATCTAAAAATAAACAAAATGAAGTTGTTAATGAAAATAGTAAAATCATCATTAAACGAAATTGATATTTTTGGCACGCGTCAGGAGACGCGCGCCATCGTGGGGGTTGCAGCTGACTCGTTTACAGGTGAGTCATTAAATAAATTTTTAGAAAGCAATGAGCAAGATATTAGAAATTTTTCCAGAGAGCGTTTATATGCTAAGTAGATTAATGAGTTTTTTAGTTTATTTTACTGGTTATTCTTTGTTCGTGTTTATATTTTGTTTTGTTGGTATTTCTTCTCTTATTATATTATTTAAATTTATTGTGAGTTTTGGAAATATCTCTATGAAAGATATTCTTGACGTATTGTCATTTAACTTATATGGTTTTTCCAGATTATCGCCATTAATAGTATTATCAATTCTTATATCTAAAAAACTAAGAGGTGGATAGTATAGAAAGTGTTTAATTTCTGATGTTAAGTTATTAGAAATTTGTAGTCTGTTTGATATTTAAATAGACTACAATTTAAAATACTGAAGTACAAAGTGCGGTCAATTTTCAAAGAGTTTTAAAACTTCTCAAAAATTGACCGCACTTTTGTATTTTAAACGATGCTTGTGTTAATCAAACCTTATAATTTTACATCCAATCTAGCGTAAGCATATCCGATTTTCTACGGAAATATCACGAGAGAGCAAGACACCTAAGCTGCGATGAGAATTAACATCGCTTTTTCTGAAAATGTGCGTATTGCTATTAAAGGCAATCTTAATTTAAAAATCTGTTAAGGCAGTAACTGCTACGATAGCAAATAGTAAAAGCTATCTAACACTAACGGCAAAAAATCTCCGCTCCTAAGGGGCATAACTTGAAAGTGCGGCGAAATTAATGGTTATCCCCTCTTGCATTTTCATAGACGCGCCCCATTTATTTAGCTAAACTCTTAACAATTTTTTGACAAATGGAGAATGAAATGTCACAGAACGGTTCAGATCGCGATCCTTGGAGTAAACCAGGGCAAAGCAATGACCAACAGCCGGGAAATTCATCCAATAATAATGGATGGAATAACAATCAAAATCGTGGGAATCAAGAACAGTCTCCGCCAGATATTGAGGAGATTTTTAATAACCTTCTCAGAAAATTAGGTGGTGGAAATAAAAAGAGCGGTCAAAATAATGGTAGTTCTCAAAACAATACGCCATTTAATTTTGGAAAAGTGGTGCCGCTTGCCGTGGCGATTGGTGCGATTATTTGGGGCGTAAGTGGTTTCTACACTATTAAAGAGGCTGAGCGTGGTGTAGTGCTTCGTTTTGGTGAATTGCATTCTATTGTTCAACCAGGTTTAAACTGGAAACCAACATTTGTAGATAAAGTATTGCCAGTGAATGTAGAGCAAGTTAAAGAACTTCGCACACAGGGTTCAATGCTGACTAAAGATGAAAATATGGTTCGTGTAGAAATGACCGTGCAATATCGTGTGCAAGATCCTGCTAAATATCGTTTTAGCGTGACGAATGCTGATGATAGTTTAGGTCAAGCGACTGATAGTGCATTGCGTTATGTGATCGGTCATATGTCAATGAATGATATTTTAACAACAGGCCGTGCGGTTGTTCGTGAAGATACGTGGAAAGCGTTAAATGACATTATTAAATCCTATGATATGGGACTTGAGGTGATTGATGTGAACTTCCAATCTGCGCGCCCACCTGAAGAAGTAAAAGATGCCTTTGATGATGCAATTAAAGCGCAGGAAGATGAACAGCGTTTCATTCGTGAAGCGGAAGCTTATGCCCGTGAGAAAGAGCCGATTGCGCGTGGTGATGCACAACGTATTATTGAAGAAGCGACAGCTTATAAAGATCGTATCGTGTTAGATGCACGAGGCGAAGTGGAACGTTTGCAGCGTTTGTTGCCTGAATTTAAAGCTGCGCCAGATTTACTGCGTGAGCGTTTATATATTCAAACCATGGAAAAAGTCATGGCAAATACCCCAAAAGTGATGCTTGATGGCAATAATGGTAACAATTTAACCGTGTTACCCTTAGAACAAATCATGGGTAAAAAAGTATCAGCTAAAGCGCCAGCCGTAACAGAAAGAGCGGTAGAATCTGCGCCTGTTTTATCACAGCCAGAGCGTATTAATCATTCTTCAAGCCAGCTACCAAGCATTGTTGAGCCGATTCGCCAAGGGAGATTTAACTAATGCGTAAATTTTTATTACCAGCTATTTTTGTCATTGCGGCAGTAGTGTATTCCAGTGTCGTGGTCGTGACGGAAGGTACTCGCGGTATTATGTTGCGATTCAACAAAGTACAACGTGATGCAGATAACAAAGTGGTTGTATATGAACCAGGTTTGCATTTTAAAGTGCCTTTGATTGATAGCATTAAAGTTTTAGATGCGCGTATTCGTACTTTAGATGGATCGGCAACACGTTTTGTTACTGTTGAGAAAAAAGACTTGCTAGTAGATTCTTATGTGAAATGGAAAATTAGTGATTTTGGTCGATTTTACACATCTACTGGTGGTGGCGATTATACCCAAGCTTCAAGCTTGTTAAGCCGTAAAGTAAATGACCGTTTGCGTTCTGAAATTGGTACAAGAACCATTAAAGATATCGTTTCTGGTACGCGTGGTGAATTAATGGAAGGGGCAAAAAAAGCTTTAAATTCAGGGCAAGATAGTACGGCAGAATTAGGGATTGAAGTGATTGATGTGCGTGTAAAACAAATTAATTTACCGGACGAAGTATCTTCTTCAATTTATCAACGTATGCGTGCAGAACGTGATGCAGTCGCGCGTGAACACCGTTCTCAAGGTAAAGAAAAAGCTGCATTTATCCAAGCTGATGTAGATCGTAAAGTGACGTTGATTCTTGCTAATGCAAATAAAACTGCACAAGAATTACGAGGCTCAGGCGATGCAGCTGCGGCAAAATTATATTCAGATGCTTTTGCACAAGAGCCACAATTCTTTACTTTTGTACGTAGCTTAAAAGCCTATGAAGCGAGTTTTGCAAGCTCTGACAATATGATGATTTTAAAACCAGATAGTGATTTCTTCCGCTTTATGCAGGCACCGAAGAAATAGATTTAAAATTGATAAAAACACCTTCCTTGTGAAGGTGTTTTTTTATAGCCAGCGTCTTACTTTTTGTTTGTAACGACGATATTCATCGCCAAATTTACTTTCCAAATAGGCTTCTTCTCTGGCTATTTGAAAGCGATTCATAACTAGTATAAAGACAATCACGCCTAACCAAGCCACGCTATTACCTAACCAAAGAGCCCACGCAATTAACATTAACAGCAAACTTAAATACATTGGATTACGGCTAAATCGAAATATGCCTGTAGAAACTAATTGTGTTGTATGTTTAAAGTCATGAGGATTGATAGTCGTTTTGCGGATAAAAAATTGAAGCACACTGCCCCCTGCAATCAAAAATGAAAGAGTAATGACAAAGGCAATAACTGCAAAATGGACAGAATAACTGGCAACTTTTGGCAAAAAATACATTGCTGTGCCAATTAATAAACAGAGTAGTGGTGGTGGAATAAACAACATCGTTAAATCTCATTAATAAAAATGCCGCCTAGTGATAGGCGGCATGTAAAGAGCGGTCAAAATTTATTTTAATTTTGCTTTAATCGCTTCTGCTACAAGTTCAGCTTCAGGCCCTAAAATGACTTGTAATCCATCATTACCTAATTTTACATTACCTTTTGAACCAAGCGCTTTAAGTTGATCTTCATTAATATTGTGATGGTCAACTAAAGTTAAGCGTAAGCGCGTGATACAAGCATCTACAGTTTTGAAGTTTTCTGAACCACCTAAAGCAGCGATAAATTTCACCGCTCTTTCTTCGCGAGATTGATTGCTTTGTGTTGGGGCTGCAGCTGTTTTTGCTTTATCTTCACGTCCTAGCGTTTTGAGATTAAAGGCATTAATTGCAAAACGGAACACAAAATAATAGATAGCAAAAAATATAATACCTTGTACAAGTAACATATACCAGCTAACGGCAAGTGGATTGCGGCTAGAAAGTACCATATCCACTAAACCAGCACTAAATCCGAATCCTGCAATCCAGTGCATGGTGGCTGCAATAAATACAGCGATACCCGTTAATAATGCATGCAATACATAAAGTACAGGCGCAACGAACATGAATGAGAATTCAAGCGGTTCAGTGATCCCTGTAAAGAAAGAAGCTAATGCACCCGCAAGCATAATTGAGGCCACTTGTACTTTTTGATTTGGTTTTGCACAGTGATAAATTGCAAGAGCAGCACCCGGTAAACCAAACATCATCACAGGGAAGAAACCAGCTTGATACATGCCAGTTACACCCACAGTGGCAGTGCCTTCGGCAATGGATTTAGCGCCGCCCAAGAAGTTTGGAATATCGTTGATACCAGCTACGTCAAACCAGAATACAGAGTTTAAGGCATGGTGTAAGCCAACAGGAATTAATAAGCGGTTGAAGAAACCGTAGATCCCCGCACCGACTGCACCTAAATCTTTGATGGATTCACCAAATGAAACGAGCGCGTTAAAAATATGCGGCCAAATATAGAGTAAGGCAAATGATACGGCGATCATCACGAAAGAAACCAAAATTGGGACGAGGCGTTTTCCGCTAAAGAACGAAAGTGCCTTTGGTAATTCAACTTGATAGAAACGGTTGTAAAGTTCAGCTGAAATCACACCAATTAAAATCCCGATAAATTGGTTATTGATTTTTTTGAATGCGGCAGGCACTTCACTAATATCAATGTGTTGTAATTGTGCTACACCTGCAGGGGAAAGTAGGGTGGTTACTACGTAGAAACCAACAAGACCTGAAAGTGCGGCGGAACCGTGTTTGTCTTTTGCAAGACCAAACGCGACGCCTACAGCGAAGAGTAAGCCCATGTTATCAATAATTGCTGCGCCAGATTTAATTAATAATGCTGCTAATTGACTGTTTGCACCCCAACCATCTGGGTCGATCCAATAGCCAATACCCATTAATAATGCCGCAGCAGGTAAGGCTGCTACAGGCACCATTAAGGCTTGACCGATTTTTTGTGCGTAACTAAGTACACTCATATAATCTCCTTAATTTTTATATTTTGATGAAATCAAAAGGCTTGAGCCCATTCTTTGCCTCAAGCCTTATATATTATTCTATGCCAAATTATTCAACGGTCAATTTTTTACCATCGTAGCTAATGGCTTTGACGCTGGTTAACGCTTTACCACCGTCAGTTTCACCACCGATGAGCAATACTTTATTGTTGTAAGATACAGAGAAACCATAGCCAATATTCATTGGTAATTCACCAACGATACTCCATTTACCATTATTTAAAGTATAAACTTCGTTATGCCATGTTTTGGTTAAACCTTTATGCGCATGAAGTTTGCCTTCTTTGAATTGTTTAATTGAACCAGGGAAGTTTGCGCCACCCGTGACTAAATAATGGCCATGGCTATAGCCTGCGAGTGCACCGGCTAAACCATCTTGTGATTTACCTTTTGGCGCAGGTAAGTCAGGTAAGTTTTTCCATTGCACACCTTTAGCAGTGAATTTGCCTTGATGCGTGTCTGCGGTACGAAGACCTGGTTTCACTTCACCATTGACCACCACTAAGTCATTACCTTGGATGGTGAATGCCGCACCAGCACGACCAGAGAATGGAATACGACCTTCATTGCGCCATTTATTGGTTGATGGTTCATAGCTCAATAATTCTGTTGTGAAGAAATAATCTTCTGGACGTTGATCGAAATAAGCTGCTGCGATTTCATCTTTTTTCGCTTTATCTTCACCTGCTGCCACGGTGTCTTGGAAGAAACCATTAAATATAGAGAGGTTAGAACCACCTAAAATATAAACTTTATCGCCGTGAGATGCGCTGCTTGAACCGACTAATCCACGCGGAGAGCGAGTAGGAAGTTTCACCCAAGTATTATCAGCTGGATTGTAGCTGTAAGCATCATTAACAAGTTGTAGTTCACCTTTTTCATTTTTTTGCAAACCACCGAATACATAAAGTTTTCCATCTACAGCTGCTGCAACAGGTTGATTACGTTCACCACCAGGGAATGCTGCAATTTCTTTCCATTGTGCAGCAGGATCTTTTAAGTCTAAAGAATAGAATTTATTGCCACCCGAACCTAAGCCTACATATACGGTATCGCCGATGAGTGCGCCAGTTCCGCTTTTGATGCCTACTGGTAAATCTGGATAGGCTTGTGCGTTAGCTGAAAATGCAACAGTTGCAAAAAGTGCGGCGCATAATGCTGTTTTTGTCAATGTCATAATAAACCTCATTTATTAAGTTATGTTTATGGTTTGCTATTCATAAAACCGCATTGAATAGGATTTATTTTATAAAAAAAGTGCGGTTATAAAAGCTTTACTTTTTTTAACCGCACTTTAGTGTTAAGACATCAATAGATTTGGTACAAAAGTAATAATTTGTGGGAAAATCGTAATTAATACTAATGTTAAGAATATCGGTATTAAGAACGGCAATACACCTTTAGTCACAGTGGATACTGACATATTACCCACACGCGCCACCACAAACAGAGCCATACCCATTGGCGGTGTTAAGATACCGATCATCATATTCAAAGTAGTCATTACACCGAAGAATACTAAGTCGATATTAAATTGCATTGCGATTGGAATTAACATTGGTAAGACTAAGAATTGCAATGCTAATGCATCAATGAACATACCCAAGAAGAGCAAGAGCGCATTGATCATGACTAATACCATAAGTGGAGAATCAGCTACGGCAACGAATACATCTGCTATACGCATTGCAACTTGTTCACGTGCGATCATATCTCCGAAGAAGGTCACGGTCATAATCATTAATGCAACCACACCAGTAATTGCCATAGCTTCAATGCAGCTATTAAAGAGCATTTTCATGGTTAATTCTTTATAAACGAATTTACCAATGATTACGGAATAAGTCGCAGCAACAACGGCAGATTCTGTTGGGCTAAATAAGCCAGAGAAGATACCACCGATGATGAGTAATGGGGTTAAAATTGCCCAGAATGCTTTTTTGAATGATGTGCAAAGTTCTTCACGAGTTGCTTTTGGTGTTCTTGGATAACCACGTTTTTTGGATACGTAGTAGTTCATGATCATCAAAGCAATCGTAACGAGTACGCCTGGTACAAAACCTGCAACGAAGAGTTTCGCAATGGATTCGTTGGCGATTACACCGTAAATAATCATGGCGATACTTGGTGGAACTAATGGACCAATGATACAAGATGCTGCTGTGATACCACCACAAATATCATCATCATAACCTGCATCGCGCATAGCCTTGATTTCTAACTGACCTAAGCCGCCCGCATCAGCAAGTGCAGAACCAGACATGCCTGAGAACAATAAACTTGCGCCAATATTTACATGACCCATACCACCAGTGTAGTGACCGAGTAAGGCTTTCGCGAAGTTAAAGATACGTTCTGTGATACCTCCAGTATTCATTAAAATACCCGTTAGGATATAGAACGGCACAGCAAGTAATGAGAAACTGTCTAAACTCATAGTCAGTTTTTCAGCCGCTGCGTTTACTACGTTCCATCGGGTCATTGAGAAATAAAGTAATGTGGTGATAAATAATGACCAACCTACTGGCACGCCGAGGAACATAATAACCAGCCAGAATATTAGGGCAACGTATACTGCGTTTGAGCCAAACTTCACATATTCTGTAATGCGTAATACTTTGTACCACTCTGGGAACGTAAATAAAATGCCTAATAAAATGACCGCACTTACAATAAAGAAGGTTGCAGGTAAATAGCTTTTATCTTCTTTAAAATTGTCCGCTTGTGCTTGGAAAAAACGCACTAACATTAGAATAGAAATGATCGGTAAAGAAGCGTAAATCCATTTTTCTGAAATTCCACCTAATGCATCAATCGGAAAACTAGAACCTAGGAAAGTTTTGATACCAAAATGAATAAAGAAAATAATACCAAGGAAAATCACTAACTGTACAAAAGAGTTTGCGACTTTTTTAACTGAAGGTGGCATCAAATTGGTTAAGAAATCAATGTAAACGTGTTCTTGTTTGCGAATTGCCACGCTAATACCGAGCATTCCTACATAAACAAACAATAGTTTAGCGAGTTCTTCACTCCAAATTAACGGCGAGTGGAAAGCTTGACGGAATAGAATTTGGGCTACAAGAATACCGAAGATCACAAGGAACAGTGCGCCACCAATCCATTCTTCAAGTTTGTTAAAAAATTTCATACTTCACTCCGAGAGATTGTGGAGAACGAAAATGAGTGCGCCAACCAAATTGCTGGCGCACGTGATAGAGATTATTTAATAGCTTGGATTTCTTTTAATGCTTTTTCACCTTTCTCACCAGTTTGTTTTACAAACTCAGCATAGAATGGTTTCATCGCATCTTTGAATGGCGTTAAATCAGGACGAGTTACTTTCACCCCTTGTTTTTCAAAGAATGTCACTAAATCTTTTTCGCCATCTACGAATAATTTAGTATGGTATTTTGCTGCATTTTCAGCGGCGTCTTTGACTACTTTTTGAAGATCTTCAGGTAATTCTTTATAAGTTTCGTTACTCACTAAATAAAGTTGGTCATTCAAAATGTGGTTAGTCATCGCTAAGAATTTTTGCACTTCATAGAATTTTTGTGCTTGTACTGTTGCTAATGGATTTTCTTGACCATCTACAGAGTTAGTTTGAAGTGCAAGATATACTTCAGAGAATGCCATAGGTGTTGGAGATGCGCCTACATATTTTGCATAAGCTAAGTTAGTTGCCGCATTTGGTACACGAAGTTTTAAACCTTTCATATCTGCAATGCTGTTGATTGCTCTATTTGAAGTTGTTTGGCGAGTACCATTATAAGCTTGTGATAATAAGGTTAAGCCTAATTCTTTATTCATTTTTTGAACTAAATCTTTACCAAATGCAGTTTCTTTTAATGCTTTTTGTGCAACATTGTAGTCGGTGATGACATAGGGTAATGCGAACACTGCTGCTTCAGGATAGAATAATTGGAAACGAGCTGATTCAGCAAAAGTGAAGTCAAGAGAACCGTCTTTTAATTGTTTTAACATTGCACGGTCATCACCAAGTTGTGAACTTGGATAAAGTGAAACTTCAATTTTACCATGTGATTTTTCTTTTACTTCTTTTGCAAACATTTCTGCTGCTTTGTACTCATTAGATGAAGTACCCGCATTCATACCAAATTTTAAGTCATAATCTGCGGCAAAAACGGCTGAAGAAACGCCTAATGTGATAGCAGTTGCAAGGAAAAGTTTAGTAAATTTCATAATGTTCGCTCCTGTGTGAACCTATGTTGATATAAGCCATAATTGGCTTGGATTGAAAGTGAATGCTTGATGTTCTAGACATCAAAAAAACTACTCGGGCGCTATTCTAAAGTAAAAAAATACTTTTTGAACTGCTCTTTGAAGTTTTATTTCAAAATTGAGAGGTAGATCACATTTACAAAAAAATACTTCAAAAAAACTTTTAAAATGGAGTTATGTTTTTATATAATGCTGAGCACTGACGAAAATGCGGGCTCAGTTATATTTTTGAGGATGATTGAGTCTAAATAATGCTAACGCCTAGATGGCTTGTAATAAAGCATTTAAGCATTATCGGCCTCAATATATTTAGGAGTGATATTATGTCGAAATTATCTTATCAAGATGTGCTTTCTCAAATTCAATATGGTCTCATTGCTTCTTGCCAACCTGTTGATGATGGCCCAATGGATAAACCAGAAATTGTTTCTGCTATGGCCCAAGCTTCTGTTGCTGGTGGCGCATCAGGTTTACGTATTGAAGGTGTAGATAACCTTAAAGCGACACGTCCTTTCGTAAACATTCCAATTATCGGTATTGTAAAACGTGACTTACCTGATAGTCCGATTCGTATTACGCCATTCCTGCAAGATATTGAAGATCTTGCCAATGCTGGGGCAGATATTATTGCGGTAGATGGCACTAGCCGTCCTCGTCCAGTTGATATTGAAAGTGCGGTGAAAAAAATCCATGAAATGGGCTGTTTGGCCATGGCAGATTGTTCTAATTTAGAAGAAGGCTTGTATTGTCAAAAACTCGGTTTTGATATTGTGGGCAGCACAATGTCCGGTTATACAGGTGGTCCAGTACCCGAAGAACCTGATTATCAATTAGTGAAAGATTTAAAGGCAGCGGGCTGTTTTGTGATGGCAGAAGGTCGCTATAACACCCCTGAATTGGCAAAAGTAGCCATTGAAATTGGCGCAGATTGCGTCACTGTTGGTTCAGCCTTAACTCGCCTTGAGCATATCGTGAGTTGGTTTGCTAATTCTGTAAAATCAGCAAGATAGTCGTAAGACGTGTGAGAAAATACTTCATACTATAAGGATAAGTTATGCGTTGTTTAGCTCTAGACATTGGCGGTACAAAAATCGCAGCGGCTATCGTAAAAAATGGCGAAGTTGAACAACGCCAACAAATTCATACACCGCGTGAAAATGTGGTAGAAGGAATGCATCAAGCATTAGAACAACTTCTTACTCATTATGCGGGTCAATTTGATTATGTGGCGGTGGCTTCAACCGGTATTATAAATGACGGTGTTTTAACCGCACTTAATCCTAAAAATTTAGGTGGTTTGAATCAATTTCCACTAAAAGAAAGTATTGCTAAACACACGGATAAACCAATTGGCTTATTAAATGATGCGCAAGCCGCAACCTATGCGGAATACCAACTTCAAGATTCAGAAAAAGTATCAAACTTTGTTTTTATTACTGTTTCAACTGGCGTGGGTGGCGGTGTCATATTAAACCAACAATTACAAACTGGTCCAAAGGGAATCGCGGGACATATCGGGCATACATTAGCGGATCCTAATGGCCCAATGTGTGGTTGTGGTCGTCGTGGTTGTGTAGAAGCAGTTGCTGCGGGTCGTGCTATTGAAGCGGTATCTTCCCAATGGGACGATCCTTGTGAGCCAAGAGAAGTTTTTGAACGTTTTAGAAAAAATGATGAAAAAGCTACCGCACTTATAGAACGTTCAGCCCAAGCCATTGCCAATTTAGTGGCAGATTTAGTGATTGGGTTGGATGTTCAAAAAGTTGTTGTAGGTGGTAGTGTAGGGTTGGCTGAAGGTTATTTACCATTAGTCAAACGTTTCTTACAGGATATGCCTGCTGTATATAGCTGTGACATTGAATCTGCTAAATTTGGTCAAGATGCTGGATTAGTGGGCGCAGCTTATTGGGTGAAAGATGTTCTGCTTGATAAACCAAAAGGAACCATTTATGGCTAAATCCGGAAATGTGTTAAACACCATTAGTTCGCTTTACCACAGCCTAACCAAATCAGAGAAAAAAATTGCCGATACGATTTTGCGTTCGCCTGATTTGGTGTCCCAATGCCCCCTTTCAGAAATCGCTAAGCATTTGGAAGTTGGAGAAGCTACGCTCGTCCGTTTTTGTCGAACCATTGGTTTTAAAGGTTTCAGCGATTTTAAATTAGAACTCTCCATTGAGCTTGCTACGAAAGATAACAATGATGAAACTGTGCTCGAAACAGAAATTATGCCGAGCGATGATTCTTTAACGATTGCACAAAAGTTGCAAGCGGCAGTTTCTAATGTAATGGAAGAAACGGTTAATTTATTAGATTTAAAACAGCTTGAACAAGTGGTTAAAGCCATTAAAAAAGCACGTCGTATCTTTTTATTCGGCGTGGGATCATCTGGTGTGACAGCTGAAGATGCAAAAAATAAGTTGATGCGTATCGGTTTCCAAGTGGATGCAACAGGTAATAATCATTTTATGTATATGCAGGCGGCATTACTTACGTCTTCTGATGTGGCAATTGGTTTAAGTCATTCAGGATATTCCGCAGAAACAGCGCACACACTCAAAATTGCTAAACAAAATGGTGCAACGACAGTGGCATTAACTCACAGTTTGCGTTCCCCCGTTACAGAATATGCTGATTATGTTTTGGTAAATGGTAATAAACAAGGGAAGCTACAAGGTGACTCCATTGGTACCAAAATTGCACAGCTTTTTGTATTAGATTTAATTTATGCTTTGTTAGTGCAGGGCGAAGAAGAACTTGCTGCTCAAACCAAGCAAAAAACTCTCAATGTGATTCTTGAACAACGTATAAAATAGGAGAAAACTTATGCGTGATTTAAAAGGTATTTTCAGTGCATTATTAGTGTCATTTAATGAAGATGGCACAATTAATGAAAAAGGTTTACGTCAAATTATCCGCCATAATATCGACAAAATGAAAGTTGATGGTTTATATGTGGGTGGTTCAACAGGCGAAAACTTTATGCTTTCAACTGAAGAGAAAAAAGAAATCTTCCGTATTGCAAAAGATGAAGCAAAAGATCAAATCGCGCTAATTGCTCAAGTGGGTAGCGTAAACTTAAAAGAAGCAGTTGAATTAGGTAAATATGCAACAGAATTAGGCTACGATAGCTTATCTGCAGTTACTCCGTTCTACTATAAATTTAGTTTTCCTGAAATCAAGCATTATTATGACACCATTATTGCAGAAACGGGCAATAATATGATCGTGTATTCTATTCCGTTCTTAACTGGCGTGAATATGGGAATTGAACAATTTGGTGAACTTTACAAAAACCCGAAAGTATTAGGGGTAAAATTCACAGCAGGTGATTTCTATTTATTAGAACGTTTGAAAAAAGCTTATCCAAACCACTTAATTTGGGCAGGTTTCGATGAAATGATGTTACCTGCGGCCGCACTTGGTGTGAATGGTGCAATTGGTTCAACTTTCAACGTAAACGGCGTTCGTGCTCGTCAAATTTTTGAATTAACCAAAGCGGGTAAATTAGCCGAAGCGTTAGAAATTCAACATGTAACCAACGATTTAATCGAAGGTATTTTAGCAAACGGTTTATATTTAACCATCAAAGAATTGCTTAAATTAGAAGGTGTGGATGCGGGTTATTGCCGTGAGCCAATGACAGCAAAAGCAACAGATGCTCAGCTTGCTAAAGCAAAAGAGTTGAAAGCGAAATTTTTATAATTAATGGAATATCGTGAGAACCTAGGGGAGTGATTTCCCTAGGTTACTCATAATTTATCCCTTTTGGGGTAGCAATTCTCGTTTCCTGCTTCTCAGTTTTTCTATTTCGTAGTGGGGAACCATTATGTTTAACCGTTGGTTTGTTTATCCACGGTATTGAAAATAAAGGAAGTATAGTATGCGTCTTATTCCTCTACACAACGAACAACAGGTGAGTCGTTGGGCTGCACGCCATATTGTTGATCGTATCAATCATTTTAATCCTACGGCTGAACGCCCTTTTGTTCTCGGTTTACCAACTGGTGGTACGCCATTAAAAACTTACCAAGAATTAATCGCACTTTGTAAAGCGGGAGAGGTGAGCTTTAAGCATGTGGTAACATTCAATATGGACGAATATGTGGGTTTACCAGAGGAACATCCTGAAAGTTATCATAGTTTTATGTATAACAATTTTTTCAATCATATCGATATTCAGCCAGAAAATATCAATATTCTTAATGGCAACACGGATGATCATGATGCGGAATGTCGCCGTTATGAAGAAAAAATTAAATCTTACGGAAAAATTAATTTATTTATGGGCGGAGTAGGTAATGATGGTCATATCGCCTTTAATGAGCCAGCGTCATCATTAAGTTCCCGTACTCGTATTAAAACGTTAACTCAAGACACACTGATCGCAAATTCACGCTTCTTTGATAATGATGTGAATAAAGTGCCTAAATATGCTTTAACTATTGGCGTAGGCACATTATTAGATGCCGAAGAAGTGATGATCCTTGCGACAGGCCATCATAAGGCACTTGCAGTTCAAGCTGCTGTAGAAGGTGGTGTGAACCATATGTGGACAGTGAGTGCACTTCAGCTACATCGCCATTTTGTGTTAGTTTGTGATGAACCTGCTCAACAAGAATTGAAAGTAAAAACTGTTAAATATTTTACTGAATTAGAACAACGCGCCATTCATAGCGTGTTATAAGATCCTACCGCTCAAAAGAGCGGTAATTTTTCTGATTATTTTATTTAAGGACAAAAAATGAGATATGCATTAACGAATTGTGTGATTTACACAAAATATGATGTTTTACGTGATTTTGCTGTAATTATTAACGGTGAAATTATTGAAGCGGTAGTTCCACAAGCTGAATTAGAAACAGGTATCAAAACCATTGATTTACAAGGTAATAATTTAACGGCTGGTTTTATTGATCTTCAATTAAATGGTTGTGGTGGTGTGATGTTTAACGACCAAACTAGCGTTGAAACCTTGGAAATTATGCAGGAAACTAACTTGAAATCAGGTTGTACAAGTTTCCTTCCTACTTTTATCACGGCACCAGATGAAAACATAAAAAGTGCGGTGAAAATTATGCGTGAATATCTAAATAAGCATAAAAACCAAGCACTTGGTTTACACATTGAAGGGCCGTTTATCAGTGTTGAGAAAAAAGGTGTACACCGTCCTGAATATATTCGTGAAATTACGCCTGAAATGAAGGATTTCCTCTGTGAAAATGGTGATGTTATTACAAAAATTACCATTGCCGCAGAAAACCCAACCATTAACTATACACCTGATTTTGTGAAAGCTGGCATTATTGTATCTGTAGGGCATTCCAATGCAAGCTATGAAGTCGCTAAAGCTGCATTCCACAAAGGCGCAACTTTTGCGACTCACTTGCATAATGCAATGTCGCCAATTAGTTCTGGTCGTGCTATGGGCGTAGTAGGTGCGGTACTAGATTCTGATGTTTACACCGGTATTATCGTGGATGGTGTGCATATCAATTACGGCAATGTTCGCATTGATAAAAAAATCAAAGGTGACAAACTTTGTATTGTGACTGACTCTCTCGCTGCAGCAGGTGCCCCACCTGAATTGGAAACCTTCACCTTCGTAGGAAAAACTATTTATATCCGAGATGGTCGCTGTTTTGATGCAAATGGTACGATCGCTGGTGCATCAATTACCATGATCGAGTCTATTAAAAATGCAGTGGAGTTTGTAGAAATTCCGCTTGCTGAAGCAATTCGAATGAGTAACCTTTATCCAGCACGAGCAATTGGTGTGGATGATCGTTTAGGTTCGGTAGAAAAAGGAAAAATCGCGAATTTAGCCGTGTTTACGTCAGATTATAAAGTGACAGCAACCGTGCTCAATGGTGAATGGAAACCTAATTGATTTAAAGTGCGGTAAATTTTCCTGATTTTTTATAGCCCAGCCAATCGGTTGGGTTATTTTTTGCTTTACTACTTTAATAAGAATAATTTTCATCTATAATATAAAAACCAAGTTAATTACTAGGAGATAGATATGGCAAAAGATGAAGTAGGGCATAATTTTCTTGCACGTTTAGGTAAAACTCGTTTGCGTCCAGGCGGTAAAAAAGCGACAGATTGGTTAATAGCCAATGGCGATTTTAGCCAAGATAAAAAAGTGTTAGAGGTTGCCTGTAATATGGGAACGACAGCAATTGGATTGGCGAAACAATTTGGTTGCCATATTGAAGGTGTTGATTTAGACGAACATGCATTAGAAAAAGCACAAGCAAATATCGAAGCAAATGGCTTGCAAGAAAAAATTCATGTGCAGCGAGCGAATGCGATGAAGTTGCCTTTCGAGGATGAAAGTTTTGATATTGTCATCAATGAAGCGATGCTCACAATGTTACCCGTGGAAGCTAAGAAAAAAGCCATTGCAGAATATTTTCGAGTGTTAAAACCCAATGGTTTATTGCTTACTCACGATGTTATGCTGGTGGGGAATGATCATCAAACGATTCTAGAAAATATGCGCAAAGCGATTAACGTGACGGTAACGCCATTAACGAAAGATGGATGGAAAGGAATATTCCAAGAAAGTGGCTTTAGAAATGTCGATACTTTCTCTGGTGAGATGACCTTACTTTCACCAAAAGGGATGATTTATGATGAGGGTCTTCTTGGGACGTTAAAAATCATCCGTAATGCCATGAAAGCGGAAAATCGTGAGCAATTTAAAAGAATGTTCAAAACCTTTAATGATCCTGAACATAAATTACATTTTATTGCTGTATGTAGCCAAAAATAATATAAAAAAATGAACCGCACTTTTATGTGCGGTTCATTTTTTTCTTACGACAATTTTTTCAATAGAATTTTTTAGATTTATTTTGAATAATCCCTTGCACCAAAAATCGCAGTACCAATACGTACCATAGTAGAGCCGCATTTTATTGCGCTCGGCATATCATCCGTCATTCCCATAGAAAGTGTATCAATTTGTTGATTGGGTAAGGCTTGTTTAAGTTGTTCAAATAGGTCTGACATTTTTTTGAACACAGCTTCTTGTTTTGCGATTTTATCGGTCGGCTCGGGTATTGCCATTAAGCCACGTAAGCGTAAGTGCGGTAAATTTTCGATGTGTTTTGCCAGTGTTAACATTTCCTCAGGTTGAATACCTGATTTACTTTCTTCATCACTGATATTAACCTGAATCAAGACATTCAACGGTGCCTTATTCGTCGGTCGTTGTTCATTTAAACGCTCTGCAATTTTTGCTCGATCAAGTGTTTGCATCCAATCAAAATGTTCTGCAACGAGACGTGTTTTATTCGATTGTAATGGACCGATGAAATGCCATTCAAGGTTAATACCTTGAGACTCAAAATATTGGATCTTTTCTACACCTTCTTGCACATAATTTTCACCAAAAGCCCTTTGTCCAGCCCGATAAGCTGAAAGAATCGCGGAAATAGGTTTGGTCTTAGATACGGCAAGTAATTTTACGGTATTTTGATTGCGTTTAGCTTCTTCGCAAGCCGTTTCAATTTTTTGATGAATTAGGTTGAGATTATGTTGAATATCCATAGGTTCTCCTTTATAAAAGTGCGGTTAGTTTACACGAAATTTATTTACTGAGAAAATTTCTGAAAAATTTGTTACTTTCTGTTTGACAAGCTCGGGAAATTTCGGTATTTCTTTACGCATTCGTTTTTCAAGATAAAACACAATGAAAAATAACCGCACTTTATCCGTAATCATTAGCACGATTACCACCATTATGATGACCATTACTATGATTAATGGCGCGGGTTAGTGCACCAAAAAACAGGATACAGAAAACCCGCGATTCAACTGAATAGCGGGTTTTTTTATAAATTTAAAAACACAATATCTCTAGGAGAACCAATCATGCGCGTACTTAAATTTGGCGGCACTTCGCTTGCAAATCCGGAACGTTTTTCCCAAGCAGCGAAATTGATCGAGCAAGCTCATTTAGAAGAGCAGGCTGCAGGTGTTTTATCAGCACCAGCAAAAATAACTAATCATCTCGTCGCCCTTTCTGAAAAAGCTGCATTAAATCAACCAATCGATACGCATTTCAACGAAGCAATCGAAATTTTCTATAACATCATCAATGGCTTACATGCCGAAAATAATCAATTCGACTTAAATAGCACCAAAGCGCTTATTGATGCTGAATTTGCTCAAATTAAAGGATTATTAGAAGAAATTCGTCAGGCAGGAAAAGTAGAAGATGCAGTTAAAGCGACGATTGATTGCCGTGGTGAAAAACTTTCTATCGCAATGATGAAAGCTTGGTTTGAAGCGCGTGGCTATAGCGTATATATTGTGGATCCGGTCAAACAATTATTAGCAAAAGGCGGTTATCTTGAGTCTTCAGTTGAAATTGAAGAATCAACAAAACGTGTTGATGCAGCAAGTATCGCAAAAGATAAAGTGGTGCTTATGGCAGGCTTTACTGCGGGTAACGAAAAAGGTGAGTTGGTGCTGCTCGGTCGTAATGGCTCAGATTATTCTGCAGCCTGTTTAGCCGCTTGTTTAGGCGCAAGTGTATGCGAAATTTGGACCGATGTGGATGGCGTTTATACTTGTGATCCGCGTTTAGTGCCTGATGCACGTTTATTACCAACTCTTTCTTATCGTGAAGCGATGGAACTTTCTTATTTCGGTGCAAAAGTGATTCATCCTCGTACGATTGGCCCATTGTTGCCACAAAATATTCCTTGTGTCATTAAAAATACAGGAAATCCTTCTGCACCAGGTTCGATTATTGATGGCAATGTGAAATCAGAAAGTTTACAAGTCAAAGGTATCACTAACTTAGATAACTTGGCGATGTTTAATGTATCAGGCCCTGGTATGCAAGGCATGGTAGGCATGGCATCTCGCGTATTTTCAGCTATGTCAGGTGCAGGCATTTCAGTCATTTTAATTACCCAGTCTTCGTCTGAATATAGTATTAGCTTCTGCGTGCCAGTGAAATCTGCAGAAGTCGCGAAAACCGTACTAGAAACTGAGTTTGCTAATGAATTAAATGAACATCAATTAGAACCAATTGAAGTGATTAAAGATTTATCCATTATTTCTGTTGTGGGCGATGGAATGAAGCAAGCGAAAGGCATTGCTGCTCGTTTCTTCTCTGCGTTAGCACAGGCAAATATTAGCATTGTGGCGATTGCACAAGGTTCTAGTGAACGTTCAATTTCTGCGGTTGTGCCACAAAATAAAGCAATTGAAGCAGTGAAAGCTACTCATCAGGCGCTTTTCAATAATAAAAAAGTAGTGGATATGTTTTTAGTGGGCGTTGGTGGAGTAGGCGGAGAATTAATTGAGCAGGTAAAGCGCCAAAAGGAGTATCTAGCAAAGAAGAATGTTGAAATCCGAGTTTGTGCTATTGCGAATTCCAACCGTATGTTGCTCGATGAAAATGGATTATGTTTAGACGATTGGAAAACCGATTTAGAAAATGCAACTCAGCCATCAGATTTTGATGTATTGCTTTCTTTCATTAAATTACATCATGTGGTGAATCCAGTATTTGTAGATTGTACCTCAGCCGAATCTGTAGCGGGGCTTTATGCTCGTGCGTTAAAAGAAGGTTTCCATGTAGTCACGCCAAATAAAAAAGCGAATACACGAGAATTAGCTTATTACAATGAGTTACGCCAAAACGCTCAAGCAAGCCAACATAAATTCTTATATGAAACGAATGTGGGCGCTGGTTTACCAGTAATTGAAAATCTTCAAAACTTACTTGCTGCGGGTGATGAACTTGAATATTTTGAAGGCATTTTATCTGGCTCCCTTTCCTTTATTTTTGGTAAATTAGAAGAGGGACTTTCTCTTTCAGAAGTCACCGCACTTGCTCGAGAAAAAGGCTTTACTGAGCCTGATCCTCGAGATGACCTTTCTGGACAAGATGTAGCGCGCAAATTATTAATTCTTGCTCGTGAAGCAGGAATTGAGCTTGAACTTTCTGATGTTGAAGTTGAAGGTGTATTGCCGAAAGGCTTCTCTGAAGGAAAATCTGCAGATGAATTTATGGCAATGTTGCCACAGCTTGATGAAGAGTTTAAAGCTCGTGTTTCCACCGCTAAAGCTGAAAGCAAAGTATTGCGTTATGTTGGAAAAATTTGTGAAGGTAAATGTAAAGTATCTATTGTTGCAGTCGATCAGAATAACCCGCTTTATAAAGTGAAAGATGGTGAAAATGCTTTGGCATTTTATACTCGTTATTACCAACCTATCCCACTTTTATTACGTGGTTATGGCGCAGGCAATGCGGTTACTGCGGCAGGTATCTTTGCAGATATTTTAAGAACATTACAACATTAATAAGGATTCCCATGTTAAGAATTTACGCCCCTGCATCTAGCGCGAATATTAGCGTAGGTTTCGATACTTTAGGCGCCGCGATCTCTCCTATTGATGGTTCTCTGTTAGGTGATGTGGTTCAAATAGAATCTATTTCAAGTGGTTTTGAGTTAGAAAGTGCGGGCTATTTTGTTCGCAAATTACCGAAAGAACCACAAAAAAATATTGTTTACCAAGCTTATGTGCTATTTAGCGAGCAATTAAAATTACGCGGAGGAAATGTGAAGCCTTTGCGTTTAACGCTCGAAAAAAATATGCCTATAGGCTCTGGTTTAGGCTCTAGTGCTTGTTCTATTGTTGCTGCATTAGTAGCATTAAATCAGTTTCATAATGAACCTTTTTCGAAAATGGAATTGCTTGAAATGATGGGCGAATTGGAAGGGCGTATTTCTGGTTCTATCCATTATGATAATGTCGCACCTTGCTATCTTGGCGGTGTGCAATTTATGGTGCAATCGCTCGGCAATATTTGTCAAAAATTGCCATTTTTTGATAATTGGTATTGGGTGTTAGCATATCCGGGAATTGAAGTTTCTACTGCTGAAGCTCGAGCAATTTTACCGAAAAGCTATACTCGACAAGACGTGATTGCCCATGGTCGTCATTTAGGTGGCTTTGTGCATGCTTGCCATACCCATCAGGAAAACCTTGCGGCGATTATGATGAAAGATGTCATTGCCGAGCCTTATCGTGAATCTCTGCTACCTAATTTTGCTGAAGTAAAACAAGCTACACGCGATTTAGGTGCACTTGCCACAGGTATTTCAGGCTCAGGCCCAACAATTTTCTCTATTGCCCCAGATTTACAAACTGCAATTAAACTTTCAACTTATTTAGAGAATCATTATTTACAAAATAATGAAGGTTTTGTGCATGTATGTAAGGTCGATAACGAAGGCGCAAGAGAAATTAAATTAATTTAAATAGATAAAATCAGATAAAAACGGATTAAATATGAATTTATACAATATCAAACATCCCGAAGAACAAGTCACTTTTTCTCAGGCTGTTCGGCAAGGGCTTGGTCGGGATCAAGGTTTATTCTTTCCTGAAGTTATTCCTCAACTTAATAACATTGATGAATTACTTGAATTACCTCTTATTGAGCGTAGCCAAAAAATTCTAGGTGCATTAATTGGTGAAGAATTACCGAAAGCAACGTTAGATGAGATGGTGAAAAATGCGTTTACTTTCACCGCACAGTTAGAAAAAGTTGAAGATAATATTTATGCACTTGAATTATTTCATGGGCCTACATTGGCATTTAAAGACTTTGGGGGCCGTTTTATGGCTCAGGCGCTTGCAGCAGTTCGTGGTGATGGCAAAATTACTATTTTAACGGCAACGTCTGGCGATACTGGGGCTGCTGTAGCACATGCGTTTTATGGATTAGAAAATATTAATGTAGTTATCCTTTATCCAAAAGGTAAAATCAGTCCATTGCAAGAAAAGCTATTCTGTACTTTAGGTGGGAATATTCGTACAGTTGCGATTAACGCTGATTTCGATGCATGTCAGGCTTTAGTTAAGCAAGCCTTTGATGATGTTGAATTGCGCCAAGCTATCGGGCTTAATTCTGCAAATTCTATTAATATTAGTCGCCTATTAGCTCAAGTTTGTTATTACTTTGAGGCTGTCGCACAATTGCCAAAAGAAAAACGTGATAATGTTGTGGTTTCTGTGCCAAGTGGTAATTTTGGTAACTTAACTGCGGGGTTAATTGCAAAAACTTTAGGCTTGCCAATAAAACGCTTTGTCGCCTCAACAAACGCAAATGATACGGTGCCACGTTATTTGAAATCGGGTAATTGGGATCCTAAAACGACAGTTGCAACCCTTTCTAATGCAATGGATGTAAGTCGCCCAAATAACTGGCCAAGAGTGGAAGAACTGTTTAAACGAAATGGTTGGGATTTAACTGATTTAGGTTCGGGAATGCTAAGTGATAGCGAAACAGAAGATACCTTAAAAGCGATGCAGGCAAAAGGTTATTTATGTGAACCGCACGGAGCGATTGCTTATCAGGTGTTGAAAGATCAACTTAAAGCGGGTGAGACAGGAATCTTCCTATGTACAGCACATCCAGCAAAATTTAAAGAATCCGTAGAACGTATTCTTGGTATTCAGTTACCATTGCCAGAAGCTCTAGATAAACATAATCAGCTGCCATTGCTTTCTGATGAAATGGATAATGATTTTGCACAACTACGGGCTTACTTATTGAAGTAATAAAGTGCGGTAAATTTTTATTGTATTTTGATGGCGCTTGATTTTCAGGCGCTATTTTATTTTAGAAAATATACGTAGCAATAAAATATATTAATTATTTTAGATTGGATAGAGAGAATAGCTATTTTTCAATAAGCCAGTAATTTGAAAAGTAGTACTATATTTAGGCAATAAAAAACACCTTTCGGTGCTTACTTTATTTTTAAGTGGTGGGTCGTGAAGGATTCGAACCTTCGACCAACGGATTAAAAGTCCGCTGCTCTACCGACTGAGCTAACGACCCAATTAGATGATTTTAAAGTAAATTTTAAAATCTTTGAATTGGTGTTTAAATGGTGCCCGAAGCCAGACTTGAACTGGCACGCCTCGAAAGGCGAGGGATTTTAAATCCCTTGTGTCTACCGATTCCACCACTCGGGCAAATTGGAGCGGGAAACGAGGCTCGAACTCGCGACCCCGACCTTGGCAAGGTCGTGCTCTACCAACTGAGCTATTCCCGCATTTATCATCAATCAGCATTGCTGTATGACAACGGGGCGTATTTTACGGTTTTATAGTCTTGTGTCAAATGAAAAAATAAAAAAAAACTTTGTTTGATTAAAAATAAGACAAAATAATAAAAGTACGGTAGAAAATACCGCGCTTTATCCAGAATTAGAGTTTTAGATCATCTAGTAGGCTACCTTTTGCTGCCTGTAAATATTGGATCATTGACCATACTGTTAAAATGGCTGCGATGTAAAGCAAGATTATAGCGGCAATTTCCATATAGTTATTGTAACGCCATAATAATCCTCCTAGGGCTAACATTTGTGCGGTTGTTTTCCATTTTCCCCACCAAGAAACAGCGACTTTACTACGTTCTCCGAGTTCAGCCATCCATTCACGTAATGCAGAAATAATAATTTCGCGAGAAATCATAATAATGGCAGGAATCGTAATCCAAAGAGAGTGTTGGTATTCAACGATGAGAACCAAGGCTGCGACAACCATTACTTTATCTGCAACAGGATCCAAAAAAGCGCCAAATCTTGTAGTTTGTTTCCATTTACGAGCCAAATAACCATCAAGCCAATCAGTAACACCGGCAATAAAGAATATGAATGTAGTAATAAAAGGAGAGGATCCGATAGGTAAATAAAATGCAATCACGAAAAACGGAATCAGGATTACGCGAAACATCGTTAGGAAAATAGGAATATTAAATTTCATAGAAATGAACCGCTCTTGGTGTTAGAGATACGCCTATTCTAAAGTATCTAAGACTATAAAAAAAGCCACATTATGTGGCTTTCTTGTAAATAATTACGGATTAAAGTTTATCAGCGTTTTGTTTTAAGTATTTTGCAACGCCTTCAGGGTTATCTTTCATCCCTTCTTTACCTTTTTCCCATTGGGCAGGGCAAACTTCACCGTGATCTTCATGGAATTGTAATGCATCAACCATACGTAACATTTCATCGATGTTACGGCCTAATGGAAGATCGTTTACAACTTGGTGACGAACGACGCCATTTTTGTCGATTAAGAATGAAGCACGTAATGCAACGCCTGCTTCTGGGTGTTCAATGCCGTATGCTTGAGCAATTTCGTGTTTTACGTCTGCTGCTAATGCATATTTAACTTGGCCGATACCACCATTTTCAGTTGGGGTGTTACGCCATGCATTGTGAGTAAATTGAGAGTCGATAGAAACACCAACTACTTCTACGCCACGTTTTTTGAATTCTTCATAACGGTGGTCAAATGCGATTAACTCAGAAGGGCAAACAAAGGTAAAGTCTAATGGGTAGAAAAAGATTACTGCAGCTTTTCCAGCAATGTGTTTTTTAAAGTTGAAGTTATCAACGATTTCGCCATTGCCTAATACAGCAGATGAAGTAAAATCTGGTGCTTGACGGGTTACTAATACCATAGTCATAATTCCTATATAAAGTTAAGTTAAAGTTTTGCCACACAAAATAGCGGCGCGGTTCTATTTGAAACGCCGACATTTTATACTCGATTTTATCTATTAAAGCAATTAATCTTATCTAAAATAAGGTGGAAATATGCAACAACACAATCTCTCAACAACATTTGTCCATGCAGGGCGTAAAAAACGCTTTTCACAAGGAGCTGTAAACCCCGTTTTACAACGAGCTTCTTCATTAGTATTTGACAGTATTGAAGATAAAAAACATGCCACTAAACATAGAGCAAAAGGCGAATTATTTTATGGCAGAAGAGGTACACTAACACATTTTGCTTTACAAGATTTAATGTGCGAAATGGAGGGAGGCGCAGGCTGTTATCTTTATCCTTGTGGTGCAGCAGCAGTAACTAATTCGATTCTTTCTTTTGTAAAAAGTGGCGATCATGTATTAATGAGTGGTGCAGCTTACGAGCCAACTCAAGATTTCTGTAATATTGTGCTGAAAAAAATGCAGATCGATACAACTTATTACGATCCTCTTATTGGTGCTGATATTGCAACGCTCATTCAACCGAGTACAAAAGTACTTTTCTTGGAAGCGCCGAGTTCTATCACAATGGAAATTCCCGATATTCCGACTATTGTGAAGGCTGCAAGAACGGTGAACCCTAATATTGTGATTATGATTGATAATACTTGGTCGGCAGGTGTTCTATTTAAAGCGTTAGAGCATGATATTGATATTTCTATTCAAGCGGGTACGAAATATTTAGTGGGGCATTCTGATATTATGATTGGTACTGCCGTTGCTAATGCTCGAACTTGGGATCAACTTAGAGAACATTCCTATTTAATGGGGCAAATGGTGGATGCAGATTCTGCTTATACGACCGCTCGTGGTATTCGTACATTGGGGGTACGATTAAAACAACATCAGGAAAGCAGTATTAAAATAGCAAAATGGTTGAGTGAGCAACCAGAGGTAAAAACTGTGTACCATCCAGCCTTACCAAGTTGCCCTGGTCATGAATTCTTTTTACGAGACTTTAGTGGTAGCAGTGGCTTATTTTCTTTTGAATTAAATAAGCGATTGACATCAGAACAAGTCTCAAATTTCATGGATCATTTTCAACTGTTCACTATGGCTTATTCATGGGGAGGATTTGAGTCTTTAATTCTTTGTAATCAGCCAGAAGAAATTGCCCATATTCGTCCAAATATTAAGCGTAACCTTACAGGTTCGTTAATTCGTGTGCATATTGGCTTTGAAGATGTAGATGAATTGATGGCAGATTTAAAAGCTGGATTTAAGCGAATTGCCTGAAAGTGCGGATAAAAAAATGCCTGTTTTACACAGGCATTTTTTATAGGATTATTTTTGCTCTGACACTAAGCCAACTTTCGAACCGTCAGAAAAATGTACTGAAGTTCCGATAATATCTACTTGAATATTTTTCCCTTGTTGCAAGTGCGGACGAATTTGAGAAAGCACGGCTTCTTCAGTTGTCGATAATGTTACTGTTTCGCTAGCTTTTGGTGCAATTGTTTTCCCAAATTGTAATGCTGGAAGATTTGCTACATAGAATGGTTGGTTATTTTCTTTATAAACAGTTAACCATTGCGCTTCTAAAATAGCTTTATCGCTTAAGTTTGTAATTTCATAAGTGATAGAAAATGATTTTAAATCATCGGTTACAGAAACATTCGTTACTTTTACATTCGCAACTTTTAGGAATTCTGCATTTGCTTGAGTGATTAAATCATCAGTTTTTACTTGAGGTTGTTGTACTGCTTGTTGAGCTGGTTGAGTAGTTTCTGTTGCAGCAGGTTTTTCTGCTACTTTTTCTTCTTTATCGTTACAAGCGGTTAATGCAATTGAACCTGCGATGATACTTGCAAAGAGAAAAGATTTATTAAATTTCATTGTAAATTCCTTCATTATATTTTGTTCGTTGAGTTTTACTCATTTTTAAGGGCTCAATTATAGCCCATGTGAGCCTTTATGACAGTCTTTTATTTTGAAAGTTCATAGAAGTTGTTTTATTATACTTTTCATTTTCCTTGATAAGTAGAGAAGTACAATGAAACATATTCATATCTTAGGTATTTGTGGCACATTTATGGGCGGCGTGGCGATGATTGCCAAACAAATGGGTTATCACGTGACGGGTTCCGATACTAATGTTTACCCTCCAATGAGCACTTTTTTAGAAGAGCAAGGTATCGAGATTATTCCAAATTATGATGTTGCACAATTACAACCTGCGCCTGACATGGTAATCATTGGTAATGCGATGAAGCGCGGTAATCCTTGCGTAGAATCTGTGTTGGAAAATAATTTGAAATACACATCTGGTCCTCAATGGTTACATGATCATTTATTACGCGATCGTTGGGTCTTGGCGGTTTCTGGTACGCATGGAAAGACAACTACAACAGGCATGTTAACGTGGATCTTAGAACAAAATGGCTTAAAACCAGGCTTTTTAATCGGAGGAATTGCAGGTAATTTTGGCATTTCAGCTCGTTTAGGAGACAGCCCTTATTTTGTTATTGAGGCTGATGAATATGATACAGCTTTCTTTGATAAGCGTTCAAAATTTGTCCATTACAATCCGCGTACACTTATCGTAAATAACATTAGTTTTGATCATGCAGATATTTTTGATGATCTTAAAGCAATCCAACGCCAATTTCATCATATGATTCGAACCATTCCGGCAAGTGGCTTGGTATTAAGTTCGGCGAGTGAACAAAGTGCAAAAGAAACGCTGGCATTGGGATGTTGGTCGCAACAACAATTTTTAGGCAAAGATAATGAGTGGTTTGCTGAACGTATTACAAATGATGCCTCACATTTTGCGGTCTTCCATCATGGTGAAAAAGTGGCAGAAGTAAAATGGAATGTAGTCGGACAACATAATATGCATAATGCTTTAATGGCGATCGCTGCTGCTCATCATGCGGGTGTGGCTATTGAAGATGCGTGTAAAGCATTAGGATCTTTTGTAAATGCTAAACGTCGTTTAGAAGTAAAAGGTGAAGTTAATGGCATCACCGTTTATGATGATTTTGCTCATCATCCAGAAGCTATTCTTGCTACGCTAACCGCTTTACGAGATAAAGTGGGGGGCGGCGTGCGAATTCTTGCAGTGCTTGAACCTCGTTCTAACACAATGAAAATGGGTGTTCATAAAGATGAAATTGCGCCTGCACTTGGTCGAGCTGATGAAGTGTTTATGCTTCAACCAGAACAACTTCCTTGGGAAGTGGCAGATATTGCAAACCAATGTGTACAACCTGCCTATTGGAATGCAAATTTAGATCGATTAGTCGATATGATTGTCGCTGAGGCTCAACCTACAGATCACATTTTGGTGATGTCTAACGGCAGTTTTGGTGGCATTCATCAAAAAATTCTTGATAAGCTTAAACAGAAATAATAAAAGTGCGGTTAATTTAGAAAATGTTTTTAAGTTGGCCGCATTTTTTATTGAGTTGACGTAACATTTATTTTTAATTTGTAATTTATAAAAGGAATCTTTGTAGAATGGCTGATCCACATATTAAATCACCGATGGATTTTTTAGATAATCTGACTGTCATTATTTATCGTTCTGGCTTTGTGATAGCCGCATTGGCTATTCTTGCCATGAGTTGGTATCCAGATTTATCACTCACCTTTATATTAATTGCGGCAACTTGCTGTGCTTCTTCATTACATATTTATCTCAAATCCTTCCGATTACTTTTTCAATTTGCTACTTGGATAGGATTACTTTTTTATATTAATCATTATCCCGCTTTAGCCCTTGGCGGTGCGTTACTTACTTTAGGTGGTTTGTGTTTTAAAGAATATTTTTGTTTCCGCGTACCTTTGCTAAATTTACAGCCGATATTTGTGGCTTGCTTGTGGTTTTCATGGGTGTTAAATAATCTAATAGCATTACGTATTTTTTCTATTATTTCTGGCGTATTACTTTTAGTTTTAGCGATACAAAAATGGCGAATGCCTTTGCATTTTGATATCGGAGACAAAACAAAATATCAAATTTAGAAAAGAAAATGACCGCACTTTTATGTGCGGTCATTGTTTTTTAGAAAGGTTTATTTAGCTAAACATTCCATGTAACTATCTGCGGTAGATTGCAAGAATATTGCATAAGAATTTTTGCCTAAATTGATTTTATCGCCAATTGGGTCGAGTTGTCCTACATTGACTTTAGTATTTTGAGCTAAAGATTCAATCACTTTTGGCGTAAATTGTGGTTCTGCGAATAAGCAATTTACTTTATGTTCTGCGATTTCTTCTTTAATGTGCGCTAAAGTTTTTGCACCTGGCGCAACTAATGGATTGATGGTGAAGTAACCCGTTTGTTTTAAACCATAAGCATCGTTGAAATAACCATAAGCATCGTGGAAAACGTAGAAACCTTTATCTTTAACATTCGCAAGTTGTGCTGTGATTTTTTCACCTTGTTCTGCCAAAGTGCGGTTAAAATCTGAAAGATTTTGTGCAATTAAATCTTTTTTATCTGGGAATTGTGCAGTTAATTTATCCGCTACTTTTTGTGCAACAATTTTGCTGATCGCTGGAGAATACCAAACGTGCCAGTTTGTCGTTAAACCTTCGTCATGATCATGGTGATCGTGGTCATGGTCGTGGTGTTCATGCTCGTGCTTATGATCATGGCCGTGTTCATGTTCGTGATCGTGTTTATGTTCGTGTTTGTGCTCATGCTCATGTTTATGATCGTGATCGCCATCTTCATGGAAATGCTCGTGGTGAGCTTTACTTAATAAAGGTTCAACATCCGCAAGATCGGCAATGGTAATCACTTTTTTACGTTCAATTTGGCTAATTGGTTTGTCTAAGAATGAATCAACGTCTTCACCAATCCACACAACTAAATCTGCAGATTTTACTTTTTGAATATCAGATAATTTCAAATTGTAATCATGTGGAGAGGCGCCTGCAGGAACAAGGACTTGTGTGCCAGTTACGCCATCTGCAATAGATGAAACAATAAAGCCTAAAGGTTTTACTGATGCCAATACATCGGCATTCGCCATCATTGGCGCACTTAAAAGTGCGGCAGAAATGGCGCTAATTTTTAAAAGTTTTTTCATATTTCTGTTTCCTTACTTGTTGGTAATAATTCTCAAAAGGAAAAAGAGTACGCCTTTTTATATAAATTGCAACGATTTTATAGGGAACGCGAGGGAAAATTTTTCATTTTCAAAGTAAATAGGTTTCATTCAATAAAAAATGCACATTTATGAACAATGTGCATTTTCAAGAGGTGATTAAGATTTTTTCTTTAGTAATTTATCTATTACACGAGAAACGGCAAAAAAACCAAAGGTTGCCGTAATCATTGTGGCTGCACCAAACCCGTTTGCGCAATTCATTGTGGCAGAAATAGAACAGCCTTCAGTCATTTGTGGGAATATTAGAGGTTGTGTTGAAAATACCGCATCGATACTAAATTTACGTTTTGGATTCTGGCTGAAATTGTAATCCTTGCGTAAAACTGACCGCACTTTGGCGAGCAGCGGATCTTGAATGGTTTTACTGAGATCGGCAATTTGAATTTGGGTTGGATCAGTTTGACCGCCAGCACCACCAATAGTAATTACATTAATTTTGTTACGTTTACAATAAGCAATCAGCGATGCTTTAGTTTTCACATTGTCAATGGCATCAATCACATAGTCATAGCCTCGGTTGAGATAATCCGATTGATTCTCTGGTGAGATAAAATCATCAATAATATTGACGGTACATTCTGGGTTAATTAATTTTACTCGCTCTGACATCACTTCAGTTTTTAGTTTGCCGATTGTGCCGCTCATCGCAGGAAGTTGGCGATTGATATTTGTGACACAAATATCATCCATATCAATTAATGTTAGTTCACCAATGCCTGAACGTGCTAAAGCCTCTACGACCCAAGAACCTACGCCTCCAATGCCTATTACGCAAATATGGGCTTTGCGTAAGCGCGCGAGCCCATCAGGTGTATAAAGTCGACCAATACCGCCAAATCGCTGTTCATAATTGTCCACTGGAGCCATTATTGCAACACCCATACTCGGCCATAGTGTTTGGATAATCCTGCAATATGACCTGCTTGATCACCAATGCCACGATATAAGTCAAAGTGGTGACCTTTCACCGCACCGCCCACATCAAGTGCAACCATTAAATGCAATTTGTGTGTACCAAGCCAGTTTCCGTTATTATCAATGTCAGGCACTTCGACTAAAAGAACAGTACCAGATGGTACAACGCTACGATCTGATGCTACTGAAGCCATTGGTACAAGTGGTACGCCTGCAGAACCTTTCACTTTGCCACTCGGATCATTTTTAAAGAATACATAAGAAGAATTACGTTCTAACAAACTTTGTACACGAGATGGATTACGATTACCCCATTCACGAATTGCTTGGATAGACATTTTCTCTTTTGGCACTTCACCATCTTCTACTAATAAACGCCCAACAGCGGTGTAAGGAAAGCCATTTTGTCCTGCATAAGCGAAGTAATTAAGGTTGCCATCACCAAAATCTACATAACCGCTGCCTTGTACCCCAAGTAAGAAGTTTTCTAACATGGAATCACTATACGCTAATTCTAATCCTTGACCCGCTAATGCACCGGCATAGATTTGCGCACGGCTAAAACGTTTATTTGCTGGCATGCGATAAATTGGATTTTGGAATTGACCTTGCGGTGAACGGCGTGCATGAAGGACAGGCGAGTAGTAGCCTGTCATCAAAACATTTTGATATCCATCGAATCCTCGCATAATTTGCGGGTTAATGCCAAATTTAGAAAGCTCACTGACATTGGCGCCAGAAAGTACCCAATTCGTAATTTTTTCATAGTTGCCATAGAAACGATCAGATAGTTTGCTTGAATAACTTTGTACATTTGAAAGTTGCGTTAAAAAATCACCCTGATTAATGACCGCACTTTGGTTTTCAACTTGAGAAACTGGCATAAATACAGCTTGTTGATAATTACGACCCGAATATTTGGCACCAAATTGTTGAGGATCGCTGCCGTTTGACGTGGTTGGAATTTGAGTTTTTGTTGTATTAGAAGAACCACAGGCAACTAAAAGTGCGGTTGTCACTGCAATAGAAAATGTTTTTAATGAGAAAAATTTTCGAACTGACATTTTTAATCCTAAATAAGCTTAAATAAGGCTGCATACGCTATCAAAAATCCTTCAATACGACCAGTGTTATTTAGTCAAGCTGATTAATAAAAACTCACATTGAACATTTTATTAACAAATGAAACATAAACTTTTGTTTAATTCTTGCAAAAAAATATTAATAGAGTATAGTGCACCACATCAGACGCGGGGTGGAGCAGCTTGGTAGCTCGTCGGGCTCATAACCCGAAGGTCGTTGGTTCAAATCCGGCCCCCGCAACCAACAAATTCTAAAGCCCTGATTTAAGAAAATCAGGGCTTTTCTTTTTACAGTTTAACTCGCTATGATGATCTCAATTAGATCATCTTTTTCTGTGCTATAATCCCTCAAAATTTTCAAAACCGGTACCTAAATGAAACAATTATTTGCAACGACTTCTCGTGGCTTTGAAGAATTATTAAAAGTTGAACTCACTGAACTTGGCGCGCAAGAGGCAAAAGTGGTTCAAGGTGGCGTTCATTATCAAGCTGATGACGAAACTTTATACCGCACTTTGCTTTGGTCACGCCTTGCTTCACGCATTTTATTTCCTTTGATTGAAACCAAAATTTACAGTGATTTGGATCTTTATGCGGCTGTTTCAGGATTTAATTGGTTAGCGCAATTTGATGAACGAGTTACCTTCTTTGTCGATTTTAATGGAACCAACCAAGAAATTCGTCATACTCAATTTGGTGCGATGCGCGTTAAAGATGGAATTGTCGATTACTTTGAACGTCAAGGTAAAACTCGCCCTGATGTAGATAAAATTCACCCGGACGTGCGTATCCATGCTTATTTGAACCGTGAAAATTTAGTGATTTCTTTAGATTTAAGTGGAGAAGCATTACATTTGCGAGGCTATCGTGAGGATGCCGGTCAAGCACCTTTACGTGAAACTTTAGCGGCTGCAATTGTTATGCGTTCAGGTTGGCAAGCGGGTTCTCCATTAGTGGATCCAATGTGTGGTTCTGGCACGCTTTTAATTGAAGCGGCACAAATGGAAGCTAAAATTGCGCCGCAACTTTATCGTTTACATTGGGGATTTGATTTTTGGAAAGCGCATAATCAATCTGCTTGGGAAAAGGTAAAAAATGAAGCGATTGAATTAGCAGAAGAAAAACAAAGTGAAATTCAACCGCACTTTTATGGATTTGACCTCGATCACCGCGTATTAAAAAAGGCGCAGAAGAATGCACAAAATGCAGGCGTTTCACATTTAATTAAATGGCAACAAGGTGATGTTGCAGCGTTGAAAAATCCTAGCATAAATGAAGTTGGTACGGTTATCTGTAATCCACCTTATGGTGAACGTTTAGGCACAACCCCAGCTTTAATCGCGCTCTATTCTGTATTTGGGCAAAGACTTAAAAAAGAATTTTGCGGTTGGAATGTTTCTGTTTTTAGTAGCGAATCAACATTGCTTGATTGTTTGAGAATGCGTGCCTGCCGACAGTTTAAAGCAAAAAATGGCCCATTAGATTGTGTGCAGAAGAATTATCAAGTTTCAGAACGAAAATCTAACGAAATTCAAGTCGAAAATGAACTAGAATTTAACCGCACTTCGGAGGTGGCAACTGATTTTGCTAATCGATTACAAAAAAATATTAAGAAAATTAGCAAATGGGCAAAGCAGCAAGGATTAGACGCTTATCGTTTATATGATGCCGATTTGCCTGAATATAATTTAGCCGTCGATCGTTATGCAGATTACATTGTTGTGCAAGAATATGCAGCGCCGAAAAATATTGATGAAAATAAAGCGCGTCAACGTTTATTAGATGCTGTTACTGCAACTTTGCACGTTACAGGTGTGGAAACGAATAAGCTAATCCTCAAAGTTCGTCAGAAACAAAAAGGTACCAACCAATATGAGAAATTAGCCAATAAAGGTGAATACTTTTATGTGAATGAATATGGCGTGCAACTTTGGGTAAATTTGACAGATTATTTAGACACTGGATTATTCTTAGATCACCGTTTAACAAGAAAAATGATTGGTGAGTTGGCAAAAGGTAAAGATTTCTTGAACTTATTTGCTTATACTGGTTCTGCAACTGTTCATGCGTCACTTGGTGGCGCTAAATCGACAACGACCGTTGATATGTCCAATACTTATCTTAATTGGGCGGAGCAAAATCTTATTTTGAATGATATTGAAGGTAAACAACATAAATTAATTCAAGCAGATTGCCTTCAATGGTTAGAAAAATGTGATCGTCAATTTGATTTGATATTTGTGGATCCACCGACGTTTTCGAATTCTAAACGTATGGAAGAGAGTTGGGATGTTCAACGAGATCATGTGAAATTGATGAGCAATCTAAAACGAGTTTTGTCGAATAATGGCACAATTGTTTTCTCGAATAATAAACGTGGATTCAAAATGAATTTAGTTGCGTTGGAAGAATTAGGTTTAAGTGCGGTAGAAATTTCGCATAAAACGTTACCGCTAGATTTTGAACGTAATAAACAAATTCATAATTGTTGGATGATTCAACATATATAATGATTTACCAAGTTGTAAAAATAGTCGAAAAGATAGTGAATTTTAAACAAACTGAATAAAAAACTATCGCTCAAACATTTTTTTTCAAAAAGTGCTAGACAAGGTTTTGTTAAATCATTAATATACGCCTCCGCAACGACGCAATAACGCGTTCGTAGCTCAGTTGGATAGAGCGTTGGCCTCCGGAGCCAAAGGTCGCAAGTTCGAATCTTGTCGAGCGCGCCAGGTCAGTGCAGTAACAACTTTTAATGGTGGCTATAGCTCAGTTGGTAGAGCCCTGGATTGTGATTCCAGTTGTCGTGGGTTCGAATCCCATTAGCCACCCCATCTTATTTTTATAAGATCTGACGGCGAGTAGCGCAGCTTGGTAGCGCAACTGGTTTGGGACCAGTGGGTCGTAGGTTCAAATCCTATCTCGCCGACCACTTTATTTTGCTCTTTAACAATATATCAGACAATCTGTGTGGGCACTTGTTGATTGACTTGTTTTAAAAATATTTTTAATTTTGAAGTCTTAATAGGTGCTTAACTGAAAATTCATAATTACTTTTAAAGTAGTGTTTTATTTATAGCTAAGCAGTTTATTGAGCGATTGAACTTGAATTGAAGAGTTTGATCATGGCTCAGATTGAACGCTGGCGGCAGGCTTAACACATGCAAGTCGAACGGTAGCAGGAGA
>NZ_QQGD01000006.1:0-112925 GCF_003490935.1 Haemophilus haemolyticus
GTGGCAGAAACCTTAGATGCCTTACGTGCTGGTAATATGCAGAATACGGGGACGACATCCAGCCCAAGTATGAAGGTTAGTATTGGTTATGGCAGCCAAAAACAAACACAAAGTAGCGAAAGCCAGAGTATTAGTCATCAAAAATCAACGGTGAGCACAGGCACGTTTAATGTAAAAGCCCGTGATGAAAAACTCACTTTTGAGGGCGTGGATGCGAATGCGAAATTGATGGCATTATCAGGTAAAAAAGGCATTGAGATAAAAGGTGTAAAAGACGAGGAGCATCAACGTACAGAAAATAAATCAGCAGGGGGCAGTGTAGGCGTCTTTGTTGGAACCAATGGTAATAGTTATGGTGTAGGTATTGAGGGGTCGGTGAATGTAGCGAGGGGCAAATCTAACTCGGATAGCGAACGTTGGCAAAACAGTCACTTGCAAGCGGATAAGCTCATCACCAATAGTGAAGAAGGCGGCTTAAACCTTGATGCAGCGAATCTTAAAGCGAAACGTTGGGAAGCGGATATTCAAAATCTGACGATAACGAGCCGTCAAGATACAGAGAAATACGAATCCAAACAAACGAGTGCGAGTGCAAGCGGCTCGGTAGCGTATGGTTCAGGAGGTGGCGCTTCGGTCAGTGCCTCCTATAACAAAGCGAAAGTGGATTATGCGCAAGTGAATGAACAAGCAGGTATTCGTGTAGGTGAGGATGGCATGGAAGCTAACATCCACAACCATACCCAACTGAATGGTGCCATCATCGAAAGTGATGCTGATGCAAGTAAAAACCGCTTTAAAACAAAATCGCTCACGCATACCGATATTGAAAATAAAAGCGAGATTAAAACCGAAAGTGCGAGCATGGGGGCAGGCACGGGAGGCATTAACCCGATGCAAGCGATAAGCAGTGCCTTGAGCTTATTGGGTAACACCAATGAAAGCGCGCGCAGCACCACCCAATCAGCTATCAGCGACAACATTCAGATAGAGACCGAAACCCCGGAAAAACTGACCGCACTTTCACGTGACACCAAAAATGCGAATCAACGTGTTGAAAAACAAGATTTACAAAAAGTGCAAGAGCGCCAAGAAATGGCTAAGGTGATAGGTGATATCAGCAACAACGCGATAAGCATCGCCACGTATAATGAGCGTGAGAAAATTAACAAGCTAGGACTTGAGAAGTTTAAGCTGGAAGAGCAAGCAAAAGCGTTGAAGGGACAAGCGGGTAATGAACAACAGCTTGCCGCCATTAAGCAACAACTGACAAATGTTCAAGCCGACATCACGAAAACGCAAGGTGAAATCGACCGCACTTACGGTATAGGTAGTGAAAAAGGCATGGCGATTCGTGCGGTGACAGCGGCATTACAAGCGGCGGCACAAAATGATACCGCAGGCAGTCTTGTTGCTCTTGCTTCGCCTTATCTCAACAAAACCATCCACGAGATGACGGCGGGTGACACGGCAAAAGACAAGGCGACTAACCTTATGGCACATGCCCTTCTTTCTGCAGTAGAGTTTCAAGTGACAGGCAAAGACCCATTGACGGGTGCAGTGGCTGGGGTGACAGGTGAGGCAACGGCTGAAATCATCGCCAGAGCTTATGGTAAACCGGTCAGTGAATTAACGGCAAATGAGAAGGAAAACATTAGCACGTTAAGTCAATTGGCGGGCGGATTAGCTGCAGCATTGACGGCGAAAGCGAATGGCACCCTAACGGAGCAAGGGGGTAATTTCCTTGCGGCAACCTCTGGTGCAGAGACGGCTAAAAGGGCGGTGGAAAATAATTTCTTGAGTGAGGCTTCAAGAGCGAGATTAAATGCGTTAAAAACAAAATATTATCGTGGAGAAAAATTAACAAACAAAGAAAAATTGGAGTTTAGAGATTTAATTGAATCAGATCAGCGTAGTGACGTTCTCTTGGATAAATTTAGAAAAGATCCAAATTCCTTAAATAGCAAGGAAAGAGAGGCATTTTTAAGCTATGTAGATCGTTATTATATAGAAACTGTTACGGGGAATACCGCATCTGGTTATAAATTGGCATCGCCAACATCGCCAGTTAACGCTAAGAATCGTTTCGAATCAGAATATTTAATAAATGATCCTGTACCAAAACGAGATTATGGTCATTTCCCTTTTGCAGGTACGGATGCACAAAGATCACAAGCAGTGAATACCTTGCCAGAAGAGAGTAAGAACTGGCTAGGATGGCGTTCTGAAAAACATTCTCGTGATGAAGAGATGTATTATACTGTCAAGAACGAACTTGATGCTCCTGAGAATTATAAAAATTCAGCGAATGGGAAAATAGCTTATTCTGTTAAGGATGGGCTGGAGGCTGGCTCTATGCTTGCTTTAGGTAGTGGAACTGCTGTTGTAAGAGGTGTTGCCCTTATGGAGAAAACCGCCGCAACAGTTGGAGGTGAGGCTATTACTCTAGCTAATAAAGGGGGGCAAGTGTTACGTCTTGGTAAAGATGCTGCAACAAAAGCTTACATTGATAGTCAGCTAACCTATATTAATTTAGTTGATAAGGGAATTAAAGCCTACAATACTGCTTCAACAAAAGCAGCAAATGCCTATATCAACGGACAGCTTGCGTATGCGGATGCTATTGCGAAAGGAGTTAATACAGCTAAAATAGCGGCACGAGAAGGTATTGAAGGAACCCGAGAATTAGTGAGTCAAGGAATTTATTATTCTTATAATCCTACACAGGCTAAAGTAGTTCAAACAGCTGTCCAGGGAATTGAGCATGGTTTGAAACCTATAACTGAAATAACATATAAGCAATATGCACAAGGAGTAGCGATGGGAGCTACAGCTAGTGCAATAACTCAATATGCCGCAACAGGTGATATTGATGTAAATAAAACTGTAAGAACAGGGTTACTTGCTCCATATCTATTAAATGCTCCTTTAGGAACTTCAGTTTTAATTGGTTCTGTTGATACTGCAGTATCAACAATATCTGATGGTAAATCTCATGTGAATGAACAGGTAAAATATGCCGAAAGCACCTTAGGAGGTTATACTATGGAAAAAATATCTCCTCCTGTGTTAAAGCCTGTATCTCCATTCATAGGGGGTGTTGTTGGTGAGATTATTAATCAAGTGAATGATAAATTAGAAGCAAAAGAAAGGAAGAAATAGATATGAAATATTTTTTAATTATATTAAAGAGATCTTTTTTAATGACTATAATTCTACAAATTATTTTTTATATAAATGCCTACTTTATTACTGGGTATATTGATCAGGGCGATTTTTTTTTAAGTGAAGAGCATTTATTTTTTAGTTTAAAAGTATGGGGGGGGCTATTTGTATTATTTTTATTAATATATGCAGCTGATTATAACAAGTGGCGAAGAGGGTGAGGAATTAAAAATACATAAATTTGATATTTTAATGGTATAAAATTTAAAATATCTAGATATAAAGTGCGGTCAATTTTAAAATAGTTTTAAAACTTCTCAAAAATTGACCGCACTTTTGTATTTTAAACGATGCTTGTTTTAATCAAACCTTATAATTTTACATTCAATTTCTCGTAGTAACCTTACCAAGCAGAAAACAAGTCAAAGTGATGGCACCTCGCGTCTATGCCATGGCGCAGAAAGGCGACTTAAACGGTGAAGGTGCGTTGATTTCAGCGGATGTGATTGATTTGCGGAGTCATCGTTTAACCAATAGCGGCACCATTGCAGGCCGTAAGCTTACGTTATTAAATACCGAAAGCTTATTCAACGCAGGCACCATTACGGGTGATAAAGTAGGCATCAACACCACGAATAACTTCGATAATATTGGCGGTAAAGTGGAAGCCGAGCGCGCCCTCTTGGTGGATGTGGGCGGTGACTTAAGTCACGAAAGTACCACGATGACGACAAAGGTGGACTTATCTCATTTCCAACGGAGTGAAACGACACTGGCTCGTAAAGCGCTTTTCCATGTGAAAGGAGAGGATGGCCAGTTACAACTCTCATCAAATAATCTGAATGCTAAAGGTGCAGATATTATTAACGATGGCAATGGCAGCACGCTTGTTCAAACAAAAAATAACGTGAATCTCACCGCACTTTCAGTGGGCTTTGATGAGAAGATGGGGAGAAGAAGAGATTGCTGCGATTAAAACAGATATCACAACAGAGCTTGCACTAAGTCAAAGTGGTAAATTAGAGTCGTTTTAATGAAGAAGTGTTGGGTAACTATTCTGTTGGTGTGCGGTAAATTTTTGAGATGTTTTTTATGTGGGATTTTTCGTGATCCCTATCACAATATCTTGTAAAACCACTTAAAAACGTTACCTATTTTCATTCAATCAATGATACAGTTGTATCCGTTTGACTTTTTGTCATTTTAACGATGAATAGGCGAAGGTTTGTTCATTAATCTCATCAACCCAATCATCAATCAGAGGGAAACAGTATGTTAATTGGTGTACCTAGAGAGCTGCTTGAGAATGAGAGCCGTGTGGCGGCAACGCCGAAAACGGTTCAGCAAATATTGAAATTGGGCTTTGACGTGATCGTGGAACACGATGCAGGTTTTAAAGCTAGTTTTGAAGATCAAGCATTTTTAGAGGCGGGCGCGAAGATCGGTACGTCGGCTGAAATTTGGCAATCGGATATTATCTTCAAAGTAAATGCACCGACAGATGAAGAAATTGCTCAAATGAAGGAAGGGGCAACGCTTGTGAGCTTTATTTGGCGTATGCAAAATCCTGAGTTAATGAAAAAACTCACCGCGAAGAAAATTAATGTGTTAGCAATGGATGCGGTTCCTCGTATTTCTCGTGCACAAGCATTGGATGCGCTTTCTTCTATGGCGAATATTTCTGGTTATCGTGCTGTCATTGAAGCTGCGCATGAATTCGGTAGCTTCTTTACTGGGCAAATTACTGCTGCAGGTAAAGTTCCACCAGCAAAAGTGTTGGTGATTGGTGCTGGTGTGGCTGGATTGGCGGCAATTGGTGCGGCAAATAGCCTTGGGGCGATTGTTCGTGCTTTTGACTCTCGTCCTGAAGTGAAAGAGCAAGTTCAAAGTATGGGTGCAAGCTTCTTAGAAATTGATTTTAAAGAAGAAGGCGGCAGTGGTGATGGTTATGCGAAAGTAATGTCGGAAGAATTTAACCGTCGTGCGATGGAGCTTTATGCAGAACAAGCTAAAGAAGTCGATATTATTATTACTACGGCAGCCATTCCGGGTAAACCAGCGCCTCGTTTAATCACCAAGGAAATGGTGGATTCAATGAAACCAGGTTCGGTGATTGTGGATTTAGCCGCTGCAACTGGCGGTAACTGTGAATATACGCAAGCAGGGAAAGTTGTTACAACTGAAAACCAAGTGAAAGTGATTGGTTATACAGATTTCCCAAGCCGTTTACCAACGCAATCGTCTCAACTTTATGGCACAAACTTAGTCAATTTATTAAAACTTTTGTGCAAAGAGAAAGATGGCAATATCAATATTGATTTTGAAGATGTGGTTCTTCGTGGTGTAACCGTTGTTCGTGATGGGGAAGAAATTCCTCCAGCACAAATTCAAGTGTCTGCACAACCAAAACAAGAAACCAAATCGGCACCTGTGGCAGAGAAAAAAGAATCTAAACCAACAGATCCTCGTGTGAAATACGGTGTGATGGCAGGTGTTGGCGTGTTATTCCTTTGGTTAGCTTCGGTGGCGCCAGCTGCATTTTTATCACATTTCACTGTATTTGTTTTAGCTTGTGTGGTGGGTTATTACGTGGTTTGGAATGTTAGCCATGCACTTCACACACCATTAATGGCAGTAACAAATGCAATTTCAGGCATTATTATTGTAGGGGCGTTATTACAAATTCGTCAGCCAACAGGCAACCTATTTATCGATGCGTTAGCTTTTGTGGCGATTTTGGTGGCAAGCATCAATATTTTTGGTGGTTTCCGTGTCACACAACGTATGTTAGCAATGTTTAGAAAAGGTTAAGGAGCGCACAATGTCTGAAGGTTTAGTACAGGCTGCGTATATTTTAGCAGCATTACTTTTCATTATGAGCTTGGCAGGGCTTTCTAAACATGAAACTGCTAAAGCGGGTTGTTGGTTCGGTATTGTTGGTATGACAATTGCCCTTATCGCAACCATTTTTGGACCTCATTCTGAAGGAACATTTTGGATCATTATTGCAATGATCATCGGTGGTGCAATCGGTGTTCAACGTGCATTAAAAGTAGAAATGACTGAAATGCCAGAACTTGTGGCGATTCTTCACAGTTTCGTCGGTTTAGCGGCTGTACTCGTAGGCTTTAATAGCTATGGTTTACACCATGAGGCGTTAATGCCAGAAGGATTAGATGCAGCAGCACAAGCCGCATTTGTAGCTGAACAAGCGGTATTAACAAATATTCATAATGTCGAAGTATTTTTAGGTATCTTTATCGGTGCAGTAACTTTCACTGGTTCTGTTGTTGCATTTGGTAAATTAAGCGGAAAAATTAATTCAAAAGCATTAATGTTGCCACATCGCCATAAATTAAATTTAGCCGCACTTGTGGTATCTGCATTATTGATGGTTGCATTCTTAAATAATCCAGAAAGCATTTTCCCTGTGTTATTAATGACAGCGATTGCGCTTGCATTTGGATGGCACTTAGTGGCATCAATCGGTGGGGCAGATATGCCAGTTGTAGTATCAATGCTTAATTCATATTCTGGTTGGGCAGCGGCTGCAGCGGGTTTTATGTTGAATAATGATTTGCTCATCGTAACTGGCGCACTTGTTGGTTCTTCTGGTGCAATTCTTTCTTACATCATGTGTAAAGCAATGAACCGTTCATTTGTGAGCGTAATTGCGGGTGGTTTTGGTAACGATGTTCAAGTTTCTTCAAGCGAAGAACAAGGCGAACACCGTGAAACTACAGCAGAAGAAGTGGCTGAATTGTTGAAAAATGCAAGTTCTGTGATTATCACTCCAGGATATGGTATGGCTGTTGCACAAGCACAATATCCAGTCGCTGATATTACGGCAAAATTGCGTGAACGTGGTGTGAACGTTCGTTTTGGTATTCATCCTGTTGCAGGACGTTTACCTGGCCACATGAACGTGCTTTTAGCTGAAGCGAAAGTGCCTTACGATGTCGTACTTGAAATGGATGAAATCAATGATGATTTCGCTGATACCGATGTGGTATTGGTTATCGGTGCGAACGATACGGTAAACCCAGCTGCGATGGAAGATCCAAATAGCCCAATCGCGGGAATGCCTGTGTTAGAAGTATGGAAAGCACAAAATGTGATTGTGTTCAAACGTTCAATGGCAGTGGGTTACGCTGGCGTACAAAACCCATTATTCTTCAAAGAGAATACGCAAATGCTCTTTGGTGATGCAAAAGATCGTGTTGAAGATATCTTAAAAGCATTATAAAAACACGTATAAAAATAACCGCACTTGGGATTGCTAAGTGCGGTATTTTTTTATGGTGTTTAGTGACTATCTTCAGGATTTTCCAAAATTTCTGAACACAAGCCTAAGCCAGATAAAAATTCAATAAATGCCCGCACTTTTATTGGTAAATGTCTTCTGTTTGGATAGACCGCATGAATTTCTAATTTTTGTTGTTTATATTCTGGTAATATTTCAATCAGTTCACCTTTTTCGAGAGATTGACCAATAATAAATCTCGGTAAATTCACAATACCTAGTCCTGCTTTTGCCATTTCTAATAAGGCTAAACCACTATTGCTTACCACTTTGGATTGGATTTTAAAACGTTGTGTTTGATTTATGCGTGAGCCAACCCAATTTACTTGATTCATTGCATTTTTATAAAGTAAGCCATTGTGATGTTCTAAATCATCAGGCGTTTGTGGAATACCATTCGCTTCAAGATAGCTTGGTGATGCCACAAAGTGTAGCGTATTTGTGCTGATTTTGCGTGATACAAGAGAACTGTCCGCCATATGGCCGATACGTAATGCAAGATCATAGCCTTCTGCCACAAGATCAATTTTTTTATCATTAAACTCAATTTCAACATGTAGATTAGGATGTTCGGCAATAAACAGTGGTAAATTCGGTACGATGAAAAGCAAACCAAAATCACGAGGAACAGAAATAAGTAAATTTCCTTGTAATGAGCTGGTAAGGTGGGTGATGCTAGAATCAGCTTCATCTAAATCAAGCAAAATTCCTTGGCAGCGTTGGTAATACATCATTCCCGCTTCAGTAGGCATAATTTTTCTGGTGGTACGTTGTAACAATCGTGTTTTTAAATGTTCTTCTAACTGTGAAACTAATTTGCTTGCCATTGCCACAGAAATATTTTGTTGCTTTGCTGCCAATGTAAAACTTTGGGTTTCAATAACTTTGCAGAAAATAGAAATCGCGTTGAGTTTATCCATTTATAGACCTTTTTTGAAAAAATGCTTGATTTTGCCTACATAACTTTGCACTATACCCCCCAATTTTACAAAATTCTAGTGATATTAGGTAATCAAATGAGTAAATCCTTGGTGATTGTGGAGTCGCCGGCAAAAGCAAAGACCATCAATAAGTATTTAGGTAGCCAATATGTGGTGAAATCTAGTGTTGGACATATTCGTGATTTGCCGACGGTTGGTTCTAGTACAGGTGAAAAAGCTAAACCAATTTCAACCAAAGGTATGGATGCCGAAGAAAAAGCAAAAATTAAGGCAGAGAAGGAACGTAACGCCTTAGTTAAACGTATGGGGATTGATCCTTATCACGATTGGAAAGCAAATTATCAGATTTTGCCTGGTAAAGAAAAAGTGGTTTCCGAATTAAAATCGCTTGCTAAAAAAGCAGATCATATTTATCTCGCAACCGACTTGGATAGAGAAGGGGAAGCGATTGCATGGCATTTACGCGAGGTGATTGGTGGCGATGATGAGCGCTTTAGCCGTGTAGTGTTTAACGAAATCACTAAAAATGCCATCAAACAGGCTTTTGAAAAGCCTGAACAACTAAATATGGATCGTGTTAATGCCCAACAAACTCGTCGCTTTTTAGATAGAGTAGTGGGCTTTATGGTATCTCCGCTACTTTGGAAAAAAGTCGCGCGTGGGCTTTCTGCTGGTCGAGTTCAATCGGTTGCGGTTAAATTATTAGTAGAACGTGAGCGTGAAATAAAAGCATTCCAACCTGAAGAATATTGGGAAGTTGCCGTCCTTACGAGTAATCAGAATAAACAAGCTATACGTTTGGACGTAACGGATTATAAAGGCAAGAAATTTGATCCAAAAAATAAAAAAGAAGCACAAAGTGCGGTAGATTTTCTGAATGTTTCAGATTACGTTGTCACAGATTTGGAAACTAAGCCGACAAGTTCTCGTCCTAGAGCGCCATTTATTACATCAACGCTTCAACAAACTGCAAGTACTCGCTTGGGATTTGGCGTTAAAAAAACAATGATGCTAGCCCAACGTTTATATGAAGCGGGTTACATTACTTATATGCGTACGGATTCAACCAATTTGAGTCAAGACGCGCTGAATATGGCACGTAGCTATATTGAAAATCATTTTGGTGCACAATATTTACCAGAAAAACCAAATTTCTATTCTAGTAAAGAAAATGCGCAAGAGGCGCATGAGGCTATTCGTCCATCAGACATTCGAGCATTGCCAGAATCTTTAGAGGGGATGGAAAAAGATGCGGTACGTCTTTATGATTTAATTTGGCGTCAATTCTTAGCATGTCAAATGCCGCCTGCACAATATGATAGCAGTACATTGACTGTGTCAGCTGGCGATTATACCTTGAAAGCAAAAGGCCGAATTTTACGTTTTGATGGTTGGACAAAAGTATTGCCACAGATAGGCAAAAATCCTGAAGATCAAGAATTACCTTTAGTTGCTGTTTCAGAAAAACTTGCTTTAAAAGAAGTGCAACCAACTCAACACTTTACTAAACCACCTGCTCGTTTTACTGAAGCGGCTTTAGTAAAAGAATTGGAAAAACGTGGTATTGGACGACCTTCCACTTATGCGGCAATTATTTCCACCATTCAAGAACGTGGTTATGTTCGTACTGAAAATCGTCGTTTTTATGCGGAAAAGATGGGCGAAATTGTGACCGATCGCCTCAATGAGTCTTTTGGTGAATTAATGAATTACGATTTCACCGCGAATATGGAAGATACTTTAGATAAAATTGCCTCTGGTTCGGTGAATTGGAAAACTGAATTGAATCAATTCTTCAAGGATTTTTCTAGCCAGCTTTCTAAAGCTGAATTGGATGAGCTTGAAGGCGGTATGCGCCCAAATAGCCTTGTGGAAACAGATATTAAATGCCCAACCTGTGGCAGAAATATGGCAATTCGTACGGCAAGTACGGGGGTATTTTTAGGATGTACAGGTTATGCATTGCCGCCAAAAGAGCGGTGCAAAACAACGATTAATTTAATTCCTGAAGCGGAATTATTGAATGTTTTAGATGAATCTTCAGAAACCAAAGCATTAATGGATCGTAAACGTTGTACAAAATGTGGAACGGCAATGGACAGCTATGTAATCGATGCCCATCGTAAAATCCATATTTGCGGTAATAATCCAAATTGTGATGGATATTTAATTGAAGAAGGCTCATTCAAAATTAAAGGTTATGATGGCCCTGTTGTTGAGTGTGATAAATGCGGTGCGGATATGCATTTAAAACTTGGTCGTTTTGGCAAGTATATGGGATGTACAAATTGCGATAACACGCGCAAAATTTTGAAAAATGGCGAAGTTGCACCACCGAAAGAAGAGCCAGTTCATTTCCCTGAGTTAAAATGCGAAAAATCTGATGCATATTTTGTATTGCGTGATGGTGCGAGTGGTGTATTTATGTCAGCACATAACTTCCCGAAATCCCGCGAAACACGCCCAGTTAAAATCGCTGAACTGGTGCAATATCGCGAGCGTTTACCTGAAAAATTAGCTTATTTAGCCGATGCACCACAAAAAGACCCAGAAGGGAATGAAGCGATTGTTCGTTTTAGTCGCAAAGAGAAGAAACAATATGTGACTTCTGAAAAAGAGGGAAAAGCGACTAAATGGATTGTTGATTTCACTAATGGAAAATGGGTTGAACGGAAAAAATAAGAAGAAAAGTGCGGTAAAATCACCGCACTTTTTTTGTAATAAATCTTCTTATGTTTTGTAGGTTATCTGAGAATTAAAGGGCTGCTACAATTTCATTAATTTTATTTTTTGCGGACGCTTGGGCTTTTTCAATTGCCTCTGCTCCAAACCCAATGCCTTGTGCATAAACAAATTGCACATCTGTGATACCGATAAAACCTAAAACTGATTTCATATATTGTGTCACTAGATTTTCTTCATCATACAACCCACCAAATGCACATAACACAATCGCTTTTTTACCTTTTAATAACCCTTCAGGCCCATTTGCCGTATATTGGAACGTGACGCGTGGGCGTGCGATAAAATCAAAATAAGTCTTTAATTGTGTTGGGATACCAAGATTATACATTGGAGCACCAATAACCAGAGTCTCTGCATTTTTTAATTCGGAGACTAATTCATCGGAAAGTGCAAGAAGTTGTTTTTCTTCATCGTTTTTAGGTTGACCACGTACAGCTGTTGTTGCTGTGGCATCAAAATATGGAAGCGGTTGTTGGGCTAGATCGCGTACGATAATGTTATTACCTTGTAATTTTTCGATAACATAATCAGCCAATTGATTGGTCTGGGCGTTATTTCCTGAAATGCTAGATTTTAATACTAATACGTTGCTCATTTTTATTCCTTAACTGGGTATTTAAAAGTGCGGTTATTCTAGCCTTTATTTTTAGGATATAAAGCCCCTAGCCAGAAAAACATTATTTCCTTTCTGTAAAATATATGCATTTATTTAACAATACCTTAAGAAAGTGATAGAATTCGCCACGCATTTTTTGCCTAATTTCGCTCGTTCAATGGTAGGAATGAAGCTAAGTAGGGTAAAAGTGCGGTTAATTTTTTATAGAATTTTAAACGAACACGTCACCTTTCGTATGGGTGACCACTGTATAAGGAAAAAACAATGCCAATTATTACTTTACCTGACGGTTCCCAACGTCAATTCGATCATCCTGTTTCTGTTCTTGAAGTCGCACAAGATATTGGTGCGGGTCTTGCTAAAGCCACTATCGCAGGCCGTGTAAATGGTGAGCGTCGTGATGCATGCGATGTTATCGACCAAGATGCAACGCTTGAAATCATTACCGCTAAAGATGAAGATGGTTTAGAAATTATTCGCCACTCATGTGCACACTTGTTTGGTCATGCTATTAAACAATTATTCCCAGATGTAAAAATGGCAATCGGCCCAACCATTGAAAACGGTTTCTACTATGACATTGATTTAGACCGCTCTTTAACACAAGAAGATTTAGATGCAATCGAAAAACGTATGTTGGAATTGGCAAAAACCAATTATGACGTCGTGAAAAAACGTGTTACTTGGCAAGAAGCGCGTGATACCTTTGAAAAACGCGGAGAGCCATACAAAATGGCAATTTTAGATGAAAACATTGAGCGTACTGCAACGCCTGCGTTATATCATCATTTAGAATATATTGACATGTGCCGTGGCCCACACGTGCCAAATATGCGTTTCTGTCATCATTTCAAATTACAAAAAGTCGCTGGTGCGTACTGGCGTGGTGACAGCAAAAACAAAATGTTACAACGTATCTATGGTACGGCTTGGGCGGATAAAAAACAACTTGCTGAATACTTAACACGCTTAGAAGAAGCGGCAAAACGTGACCACCGTAAAATTGGTAAAGCATTAGATTTATATCATATGCAAGAAGAAGCGCCGGGTATGGTGTTCTGGCACAATGATGGCTGGACAATTTTCCGTGAACTTGAAACGTTCGTGCGTACTAAATTAAAACAATACGATTATCAAGAAGTAAAAGGTCCTTTTATGATGGATCGCGTGTTGTGGGAAAAAACTGGTCACTGGCAAAATTACGCAGATTTAATGTTCACAACCCAATCTGAAAACCGTGAATATGCAATTAAACCGATGAACTGTCCTGGACACGTTCAAATTTTTAATCAAGGTTTAAAATCTTACCGTGATTTACCAATCCGTATGGCGGAATTTGGTTCTTGCCATCGTAATGAACCATCAGGTTCTTTACACGGTTTAATGCGTGTTCGCGGCTTTACTCAAGATGATGCACATATTTTCTGTACTGAAGATCAAATTGAGAGCGAAGTAACTAGCTGTATCAAAATGGTGTATGACATTTATAGCACCTTTGGTTTCACTAATATCGCAGTAAAACTTTCTACTCGCCCGGAAAATCGTATCGGTTCAGATGAAATGTGGGATCGTGCTGAAGCAGGTCTTGCAGCAGCATTGGCGCATAACGGTCTTGAATATGAAATTCAAGAAGGTGAAGGTGCATTCTATGGTCCGAAAATTGAATTTGCATTACGTGATAGCATTGGCCGTGAATGGCAATGTGGTACCGTTCAATTAGACTTCGCATTACCGGGTCGTTTAGATGCAACTTATGTGGCTGAAGATAATAGCCGTAAAACCCCTGTCATGATTCACCGTGCGATTTTAGGTTCTATTGAGCGTTTCATTGGTATCATTACTGAAGAATATGCAGGTTTCTTCCCTGCATGGTTAGCTCCAACCCAAGCGGTTGTAATGAATATCACTGATAGTCAAACAGACTATGTACAAAAAGTCGCGAAACAGCTTTCTGATGTAGGTTTACGCGTGAAAACTGATTTACGTAACGAAAAAGTCGGTTTCAAAATTCGTGAACATACTTTACGTCGTGTGCCTTATATGCTTGTTTGTGGTGATAAAGAAATCGCAGAAGGAAAAGTGGCTGTACGTACCCGTAAAGGTGCTGATTTAGGTACATTTACAGTGGAAGAATTTGCGGAAATCTTAAAAAATCAAGTAAGAAGCCGTGAATTAAAGTTATTGAATGAAGAGTAATACTTCTCGAAAATAACCAAGATAATTTACTATTTAAACAGTGAGTTCAATTTAACGGTGATCGTTTAAACGATTGCCGTTATTTTTTATCTAAAAATGTGTTGATTGGAAAAATAAGGCATAAAAAAACCGCACTTTAAAAGTGCGGTTATATTTGATTCTGTTTTTATGGAAGAAATTATTCTACACCAACCATTACAGAAGTTGCTTTGATGATTGCGTACGCTTCTTTACCAACTTCTAAGTTTAATTCTTTAACTGCTGCTAAAGACACAGTAGAAGAAAGCACGTTACCGCCACCGATATCAATGTGAACGATCGCATTTACTGAACCGTTTTCGATTGAAACAACTTTACCTTTTAATTGGTTTCTTGCACTAATTTTCATAACATTTCCTTGTTAGTCAGGGTTTAAAAGAGCCTATATATTATCTTACAAAAAGACAGTCGTAAATAAACCTAGAGTTTAAAATTCTCAAAAAATTGACCGCACTTTTATAGGCATTTGGCAGGTTTTGGCAAGCCTGCTAGTTTTGTAGCTTGTTTTGCGGGGCCTTCAGGAAATAAGCGTTGCAAATAACGACTATTACCTTTATCCTCGCCAAGCTTTTCAGCCATGGCTTTTACCAACATACGGATAGCAGGGGAGGTGTTATATTCTTGATAAAAATCTCGCACAAAGTAAATCACTTCCCAATGGGCATCCGTTAATTCAATACTTTCTACCTGCGCAATAGCTCGAGCGACATGTTCGTTCCATTGTTGGCTATTAAGCAAATAACCATCTTTGTCAGTTTCAACTTCCATTCCATTGATATTCAACATATTAATTTACTTCTTTAAAGTTAATCATTTCGTTGTTTGAAAAATCGGTTTGATCTTCATCTTCAAATTGCATTGGCGTGATTCGTTCTTCATCAAATGCTGTATCGCCTTCAATGCCATCAATTAGTTGCCCATGTTTGATTCCTTTGAAATCAAATAATTTTGGATCACACATATGTGACAATGTAATGTTTTGCATTGCGCTGAACATGGTTTCTAAGCGTCCTGGATATTGGCGATCCCAAGTATTAAGCATTTCTTTTACAACTTGGCGTTGAAGATTTGGTTGTGAGCCGCATAGGTTACAAGGAATAATCGGAAATTCTTTCGCGATGGCATATTTTTCAATGTCTTTTTCTTTGCAGTAAGCAAGCGGACGAATCACAATTTGTTTGCCATCATCAGAAATCAATTTAGGTGGCATGGATTTCATTTTGCCTCCATAAAACATATTTAAAAATAGTGTCGCTAACATATCGTCTCGGTGGTGTCCTAAAGCGATTTTGGTTGCACCAAGTTCTGTGGCAGTACGGTATAAAATTCCACGGCGTAGGCGAGAGCAGAGTGAACAGGTGGTTTTTCCTTCTGGAATTTTTTCTTTCACAATTCCGTAAGTATTTTCTTGTACAATTTTGTAATCTACGCCAATGCTTTCTAAATATTCAGGCAATACATGCTCTGGGAACCCCGGTTGTTTTTGATCAAGATTCACCGCAACAATATCAAATTTAATAGGCGCACTTTGCTGTAAATTCAACAAAATATCGAGAAGCGTATAACTGTCTTTGCCTCCGGATAAACACACCATGACTTTATCGCCATTTTCGATCATTCCAAAATCTGCAATAGCATTACCTACGTTGCGGCGAAGACGTTTTTGTAATTTATTGAAATTATAGGTTTGTTTTTTTTCTTGTTGGGCTAACTGGGTTAATTCGCTCATTCTGTTATCTTTAGTTATTCATGAAAGGCGCACATTATACGTGAAAAATTAGAGCAAGATCGCATTTTCCTAAAATTTAGGAGTAATATCTTCTTAAACTGTAGAAGATTAGATCTGAGCTGACAATAATGGCATTTTAATCATAGTGACATAAAATCTAGAATCTCCATTTTAAAACAATAAGTTAATGGTTAAGTACTAGTTATCTAGTACAATCCTAAACTATAAACTAGTTAGATTCTCTGTAATTTTCTACTTCTATTTGATTACATAATTGAATGATGATTTTATCTGTCTAGTGAGCATTTGTACGTTGAAAATAGCTATAGGTAGCAGATTAATTCTAAATGATCCTTCATTTAAAAATTGGGAGAGTGTTTAGCCTAATATAGAACATTCATAAAAAATTACTTAAAATAACCGCACTTTTACAAGGAATTTTTATGCCCATTCGTCCTAATTTTGCTGAGAAAAGTACCATTATACAACGACATAAATTGAAACTAGATAAATCCTATTTTACGCAACCTACCGTTATTTGGGTTAGGCGTGGTAGGAAAATTTTGCGTTGGATAAATGGAGAGAAAATTATCCAAGCTGGCGAAATGGTAATGTTGGCAGGAAATCAACGCTTTGATGTGATTAATGAACCTGATGAACTAGGTATATATCAAGCGGATTGGTTATCTATTGATAATGCAGTGGTTGAGAGATTTTTTGGACTGCTTTCGGAGCCAAAACCCTTTGAAAGCCTGTTTCACTTGCCTGCACATCCTTTTATACAGCAAGCTTTTTCGATTGTTTCAAAAGCACTTTCCAGTGATGAAATTCCTGATCGTATTGTGGAAATTCGCTTGTGGGAATTGCTAGCTTGGTTGTCGGAACAGGGTGGTGTATTTAATCCATTTTCTATACCTTCCTTAAAGTGTCAAATTAGTAAGAAAATTTCAGAAAATTTTGAGTATCACTGGAAAATTGGAGACATTGCAAAATTGTTAAATACCAGTGAAGCTACATTGCGCCGTCACCTCGCTGCAGAAAAAACATCCTTTCGGGAAGTATTAACTACAGTTCGAATGATGCGAGCGTTGAATTTGTTACAACTCACTCAACGCCCAATTTCACAAATCGCCTATGAAGTTGGCTATGAAAGTCATTCACGTTTTTCCGTGAAATTTAAACAACATTTTGGTTGTTCTCCGTTAGAGGTTCGGCAATCGAGTGCTGTTTAACGACTATGTTCCACAATAATAGAAGCTTCGGCAAGGGCATTAGCTTTAGTAAAATAACCGACTACAGCAGGCATTGTATCTGCCGTCACATTTGGCAAGGTTTCTATACTTACTGCTGTGACTTTAATTTCGTAACGATGTTTTTGTCCTTCGGGTGGACAAGCTCCGCCAAAGCCTGGCACGCCAAAATCAGTACGGGTTTGCAGCGCACCTTGTGGTAAATTAGTACCATCAGCTTTAATGCCTTCAGGAAGAGAGGTCGTATTTGCAGGAATATTTGCAACTACCCAATGCATCCAACCAATGCCTGTTGGCGCATCTTTATCATAGAGCGTCACCACAAAACTTTTCGTCCCTTTCGGAGCATTCGCCCAAGAAATTGCTGGTGACAGATTTCCTCCATTGCAACCAAAACCATAATCGGCACTTAACAAGTTTTTAGCGTGAAATCCGTGTTCAGGTAAATCTGGCACATTAATGCTAAAAACTGATGAGTTTGCGCAAGATGTACCAGCAATAAGCGAACAAAATACTGTTGAGATCATTTTTTTCATGATTTTTCCTTTTCTGATGATGTACATGAGGTATCAGTATAGGAAATCTTATTAACTAAAATTGTGCAAAAACGCTCAAATGTTTTTATTTTTGGTGTTTTTTGAAAATTTTCTGAAAAATTAAATTCTTTTTTTTTATTTTACCAACTACCACTTTTCACAGCAGAAATCTCCTGAAATGAATTATCTAAAGTATTAGATTTTTAGAAATCTATAATTATCTTTATTTTTTATCTATATGCATTCGAAAAAAGAAAGTATGAAAAGTAGATTAACAATCGCTTCTTATTCCAATGAATTTAGAAATGAGTTATTGATAGATTTAATGAGCGGGCAATAAATAGGTAATATTTGTGTTTCTCCTGCGTGAAAAATAGGAAAGTGCGGTAAATTCAAAAGAAGATTTTTAAGATCCACAAAAAATCCTGTATAATCTTTCCAATTTTTTGTTCAATTTTAACGCTTTGCAATTCAATGATTGAAACATCCCAAACTATTCCTGAACTCGTCTCTTGGGCAAAAGATCGCGAGTTTTCTTTGAATTTACCTACCGAGCGCCTGGTTTTCCTGCTAGCGATTGCAATTTATAACAACGAACGTTTAGACGGCGAAATGTTAGAAGCCGATCTTGTGGATATTTTCCGCCACACGATGAATGCTTTTGAGCAATCTACGGATGCCATTGCAACACGAGCGAATAATGCAATTAATGAATTAGTGAAACAACGTTTATTAAATCGTTTTAGTAGCGAATTTACTGAGGGCTTGGCGATTTATCGTTTAACGCCATTAGGCGTTGGCGTGTCTGATTATTACATTCGTCAGCGTGAATTTTCCGCATTGCGTCTTTCAGTGCAACTTTCCATTGTGGCAGATGAAATTCAACGCGCTTCTGATTCTGCAGAAGAAGGCGTGGAGAATAATGAAAATGAACATTATTGGCGTCGTAATGTGTTTGCGCCATTAAAATATTCCGTTGCTGAGATTTTTGATAGCATCGATCTTTCACAACGTATCATGGATGAAAACCAGCAAAGTATTAAAGATGAAATTGCAGAGCTTCTTACTAAAGATTGGCAAGCGGCAATTTCAAGCTGTGAACGTTTATTAGATGAAACATCTGGGAATTTACGCGAATTACAAGATACGCTAAATGCAGCAGGGGATAAACTTCAGGCGCAGTTATTGCGTATTCAAGATTGTGTAATTGGGCGTGATGATTTGTATTTTATTGATCAATTAATTACCGATTTACAATCAAAACTTGACCGAATTATTAGCTGGGGACAACAAGCCATAGACTTATGGATTGGTTATGACCGCCATGTGCATAAATTTATTCGTACAGCCATTGATATGGATAAAAATCGCGTGTTCTCACAACGTTTACGTAATTCTATTCATCATTATTTTGATCATCCTTGGTTCTTATGGACAGCGCAAGCTGAGCGTTTAGTTGATCTACGCGATGAAGAAATGGTGTTGCGTGAAGATGATGCTTTAGGTGAATTGCCGGAAGAATTGCAATACGAATCCCTTTCTGATTTACATGATCAAATTGTAGAGCATATGCAAGGCTTACTGATTGCTTATCGTGAAAATAACCGTCCGATTGATTTGAGTTTAGTGTTAAAAGAACAACTGGAAAATTATCCACTTTCTCGTCATTTTGATGTGGCTCGAATCATTGTTGATCAAGCTGTGCGCCTTGGTATGGCAAATGATGATTTATCGGGTATTTATCCAGATTGGCAAGCAATTAATAAATGTGGCGCAGAAGTGCAAGCGCATGTGATTGATAAGTATTGATTTTAAGATAATTTAAAAGCTAATTTCGACGGAATTACTTCTGTTAGATCTCCCTAGTCCCTCTTTGCTAAATAGGGGAATAATAATGAAATAATCTCAATATCGATTATTTCATTATTAGAAAATGCTGAAGGAATCAGCAAGAATTAATTTGTTAAAGAATATTCCCCTCTTTAGCAAAGAGGGGCCAGGGGAGATTTGGCAATAATGATTAACGAAGAAAGTAACTGAATAAAGTTTTAATAGAGAAATAACCTATGACAGACAACCTTCAAGATGTAATTTCCCCAAAACTCGCTGTGGCGATTGCAAATCCAATATTTCCAGCGGTAGATAGTCTATTGCGCTCAGGTCGCCATATCAGCACAGAGCACTTAGATAATCACGCATTTTTAATGGATTTCCAAAATGAATTAGACGGATTTTATCGCCGCTATAACGTGGAACTAATTCGTGCTCCAGAAGGATTTTTCTATCTTCGCCCGAAAGCAACGACATTAATTGCGCGTTCTGTGCTTTCTGAGTTGGAAATGCTTGTTGGTAAAGTGCTTTGTTATCTTTATTTAAGCCCAGAACGTTTAGCTCAACAGGGCATTTTTAGCACGCAAGAAGTGTATGATGAATTATTAAATCTTGCCGATGAAGGAAAATTATTAAAAGCAGTTAATCAGCGTTCAAGTGGTTCTGACTTGGATAAACAAAAATTGGCAGAAAAAGTGCGGGCTGCAATTGGTCGTTTACGTCGTTTAGGTATGATTCAAACTGTTGGCGAACAAAATAGTGGGAAATTTACGATTTCTGAATCTGTATTTCGTTTTGGTGCAGAAGTGCGTAGCGGAGATGATCCATTAGAGGCTCAAGCTCGACTCATTCGTGATGGGGAAGCGGCAACACCAGAATCCTTAGCGTTGGAAAAACAAGCACAATTAATGGAAAACGATGCAGAAAGTGCGGATGAAATTGACGAAGAATTTGACGGAGAACAAGAATAATGTCTGATATTTTTGAATTAGAAAATGAAATCGAACTAGAAAGCGATGAAGTCATTATGGAAAATGAAAACGTCGAAGAAATCGTTGAAACGCCAATGCCTTTTAGCATGACGACAAATAATGGTGTAGAGCGTGGTAAATTCCGTTCTTTAACCTTAATTAACTGGAATGGTTTTTTTGCGCGTACTTTTGATTTAGATGAATTAGTTACCACACTTTCTGGTGGTAACGGTGCGGGTAAATCAACCACAATGGCTGGATTTGTGACAGCATTAATTCCTGATTTGACCCTTTTACATTTCCGTAATACAACAGAGGCTGGCTCTACAGGCGGTTCTCGTGATAAAGGTTTGCATGGTAAATTGCGTCCGGGTGTTTGTTACGCGGTATTAGATACCATTAATTCTCGCCATCAACGTATTCTTGTTGGTGTGCGTCTGCAACAAATTTCGGGTCGTGATAAAAAAGTTGATTTAAAAACTTTCTCAATTCAAGGTGTTGAATTATCTCAAAATCCGACCGCACTTTTCACAGAAACCGTGGGCGAACGTCAAGCGCGCGTACTCAATTTAAATGAACTTAAAGATAAAATTGAAAATATCGGTGCACAATTTAAACAATATCATTCCATCACCGATTATCACGGCATGATGTTCGATTTAGGTATTATTCCGAAACGTTTACGTTCAGCATCAGACCGAAGCAAATTCTATAAACTTATCGAAGCATCTTTATACGGTGGTATTTCCAGCGCAATCACACGTTCTTTACGTGACTATTTATTGCCAGAAAATTTAGGTGTGCGCAAAGCTTTCCAAGATATGGAAAGTGCATTGCGTGAGAACCGTATGACTTTAGAGGCGATTAAGGTCACGCAATCAGATCGCGATTTATTCAAACATTTAATTACTGAAACCACTAATTATGTTGCTTCGGATTATATGCGTAATGCAAATGAACGCCGTGGCAATATTGAGGCTGCATTAGAATCTCGTCACGAGTGGTATAAAGCAAAAGCGGAGCAGAATTTATCCCAACATCGTTTAGTTGATTTAAGTCGAGAAGCGGCTGAATTAGCAGAAAGTGAACGTACTTTAGAAGTTGATCACCAAAGTGCGGTTGATCATCTTAACTTAGTGCTAAATGCTTTGCGTCACCAAGAAAAAATCACGCGTTATCAAGAAGATATTGCAGAGCTCACCGAGCGTTTAGAAGAACAAAAAATGGTGGTTGAAGATGCGAATGATGCATTAGAAGAAAGCCAAGCCCAATTTGAGCAAACTGAAATTGAAATTGACGCTGTACGAGCCCAATTAGCAGATTATCAACAAGCATTAGATGCCCAACAAACTCGCGCACTTCAATATCAACAAGCCATTGCAGCTCTTGAAAAAGCGAAAACATTATGTGGTTTAGCGGATTTAAGTGTTAAGAATGTAGAAGATTATCACGCAGAGTTTGAAGCGCATGCAGAAAGTTTAACGGAAACCGTACTTGAGCTTGAGCACAAAATGTCCATTTCTGAAGCAGCAAAATCTCAGTTCGATAAGGCGTACCAATTAGTATGCAAAATTGCGGGTGAAATGCCTCGTTCTGCGGCCTGGGAAAGTGCCAAAGAATTATTACGTGAATATCCAAGCCAAAAATTGCAAGCACAACAAACGCCACAACTTCGCACAAAATTACATGAACTTGAGCAACGTTATGCACAACAACAAAGTGCGGTCAAATTACTTAATGATTTTAATCAACGTGCTAATTTAAGTTTACAAACGGCAGAAGAATTAGAGGATTATCACGCCGAGCAAGAAGCGTTAATTGAAGATATTTCTGCTGAACTTTCAGAACAAGTGGAAAACCGTTCTACACTTCGTCAAAAACGTGAAAATTTAACCGCACTTTATGATGAAAATGCGCGTAAAGCCCCAGCATGGCTGACGGCTCAAGCTGCATTAGAACGTTTAGAGCAACAAAGCGGCGAGACGTTTGAACATAGCCAAGATGTGATGAATTTTATGCAATCACAACTTGTGAAAGAACGTGAACTCACGATGCAACGTGATCAACTTGAACAAAAACGTTTGCATTTAGATGAACAAATTTCTCGTTTAAGTCAGCCAGATGGTTCAGAAGATCCACGTTTAAATATGTTGGCAGAACGTTTTGGTGGAGTGCTGCTTTCAGAGCTTTACGATGATGTAACCATTGAAGATGCACCTTATTTCTCCGCACTTTACGGGCCTGCGCGTCATGCTATTGTTGTGCGTGATCTCAATGCTGTGCGTGAACAACTTGCGCAATTAGAAGATTGCCCAGACGATTTGTATTTAATTGAGGGCGATCCTACCGCATTTGACGACAGCGTATTATCCGCACAAGAACTTGAGCTAGGTGTTGTCGTGCAAGTTTCAGATCGTGAATTACGCTATTCAAGATTCCCTGAAATTCCGTTATTTGGGCGTGCAGCACGTGAAAAACGTTTAGAAGAATTACAAATTGAACGTGATGAAGTGGCAGAACAACATGCCCAAATTGCGTTTGATGTACAAAAATGCCAACGTTTACACGAACATTTCAGCCAATTTGTTGGGTTGCATTTGGCGCTTGCGTTCCAGCCAAATCCAGAAGAGTTAATGTCTGAGATTAATCGCAAACGCAATGAAATTGATCGTGAATTAAACCAATTTAATAGCGGCGAACAACAATTACGCATTCAATTAGATAATGCAAAAGAAAAACTGCAATTACTCAACAAGTTAATTCCACAACTCAATGTATTAGCTGATGAAGATTTAATTGATCGTATTGAAGAATGTCGTGAGCAATTAGATATTGCAGAGCAAGATGAATATTTTATTCGTCAGTATGGCGTAACGTTGTCACAATTAGAGCCGATTGCAAATAGTTTACAAAGTGATCCAGAAAATTACGAAGGCTTAAAAAATGAATTAACTCAAGCGATTGAGCGTCAAAAACAAGTTCAACAACGTGTATTTGCATTAGCTGATGTTGTACAACGTAAACAGCATTTTGGTTATGAAGATGCAGGGCAGGCTGAAACTTCTGAACTCAACGAAAAACTTCGCCAACGTTTAGAACAAATGCAGGCACAGCGAGATGCGCAACGTGAGCAAGTTCGTCAAAAACAAAGTCAATTTGCTGAATATAATCGCGTATTGATTCAGTTACAAAGTTCTTACGATAGTAAATATCAACTCTTAAATGAATTGATTGGTGAAATTAGCGATCTTGGCGTGAGAGCTGATGATGGCGCCGAAGAACGTGCACGTATCCGTCGTGATGAATTACATCAACAACTTTCAACGAGTCGTCAGCGTCGTTCTTATGTAGAAAAACAACTGACATTAATTGAAAGTGAAGCGGACAACTTAAATCGTCTAATCCGCAAAACCGAACGTGATTATAAAACTCAACGTGAATTAGTTGTGGCAGCGAAAGTGAGTTGGTGTGTAGTTTTACGTCTATCACGTAATTCTGATATGGAAAAACGCCTCAATCGTCGAGAGCTCGCTTATTTATCTGCAGATGAGTTACGTTCAATGTCGGATAAAGCATTAGGTGCGTTGCGTACAGCGGTGGTGGATAATGAATATCTGCGTGATAGCCTAAGAGTATCTGAAGATAGTCGCAAACCTGAAAATAAAGTGCGGTTCTTTATTGCGGTGTATCAGCATCTACGTGAACGTATTCGCCAAGACATCATTAAGACGGATGATCCAATTGATGCCATTGAACAAATGGAAATTGAGCTTTCTCGTTTAACGGCTGAATTAACTGGCCGTGAGAAAAAATTGGCTATCAGTTCTGAAAGTGTTGCAAATATTATGCGTAAAACGATTCAGCGTGAACAAAACCGTATTCGTATGCTCAACCAAGGCTTACAAAACATTGCGTTTGGTCAGGTAAAATCTGTTCGTTTAGTAGTGAATATTCGTGATACCCATGCCATGTTGTTGGATGCGCTTTCTGGTCAGCAAGATGAATATCAAGATTTATTTAATGATAATCGCATCACCTTCTCTGAAGCTATGGCGAAGCTCTATCAACGCATCAATCCACATATTGATATGGGGCAACGCACAGCGCAAACAATTGGTGAAGAATTGTTAGATTACCGTAATTATCTTGAGCTTGAAGTAGAAGTATTCCGTGGTGCTGATGGGTGGTTACGTGCAGAAAGTGGCGCACTTTCTACTGGTGAAGCTATAGGTACAGGTATGTCAATTCTCTTAATGGTTGTTCAAAGTTGGGAAGAAGAAAGCCGTCGAATTCGTGGTAAAGATATTGTGCCTTGTCGCTTGTTGTTCTTAGATGAAGCAGCGCGTTTAGATGGTAAATCTATTTCTACCTTATTCGAACTTTGCGAACGTTTAGATATGCAGTTACTTATCGCTGCACCAGAAAACATTAGCCCGGAAAAAGGTACAACCTATAAACTCGTGCGTAAAATCGCAGGCAACCAAGAGCACGTACATGTTGTTGGTTTACGCGGATTCGGTGCGACAGATTAAAAAATAGAAGGGAAGTGCGGTTAAAATTTTAAGATTTTTGACCGCACTTTAATTATATAAGGAATTTAAATGCACAATCTTATTCTTGCCATTCTTTGCAGCGTAGCGGTTTCAGTTTTGCTTAAAATAGCCCGTAAAAAAAATATCATTATTGAACAAGCGATTGCATTCAACTACATCACAGCCATTACTTTTAGTTATTTTTTACTCAAACCTGATTTTAAAGGCTTAGATTTTACTGATTACATTGTACAAAGCGAAAATTCACCCATTTTTTTAGCTCTGGGCTTATTGCTACCTAGCGTGTTTATTATTATGTCAAAAGCAGTGGAGTTTGCTGGAATTGTACGTTCTGACGCAGCACAACGTCTTTCGTTATTTCTTCCCATTTTATCGGCGTTTTTAATTTTTCATGAAACACTAAGCCAATCTAAAATCATTGGCGTTGTATTAGCCTTTATTGGTTTGTTTTGTTTATTAACTAAGCCAAATCAAGGGCAAAGTGCGGTCAATTTTAAAGGTGTTTTAGGATTAATCGGCGTGTGGTTTGGGTATGGCATTATTGATATTTTATTCAAACAAGTAGCGAAAAGCGGCGGCGCATTTCCTGCAACATTGTTTATTTCCTTCTCGCTTGCAGCTTGCGTTATGTTTATCTATTTATTCTTAAAACGTGCCCAATGGACATCATCAAGTGTAATTGGTGGCATCTTTTTAGGTGTATTGAATTTCTTTAATATTTTATTCTATATAAAAGCACATCAAAGTTTTGCTGGAAATCCAACACTTGTTTTCGCGGGAATGAACATTGGCGTAATTTGCTTAGGTACGATAACTGGCGCATTAGCTTTTAAAGAAAAAATCAGTAAGCTAAATTGGCTAGGTATTATTTTTAGTTTATCGGCTATTTTCTGCCTATATTATTTAGATAAAATTATCGCGTAAAAGAGAGTAGTCATGGCAAAAGATTTCAGCTTTTTTATTTACGATTATGAAAGTTTTGGTGTAAATCCAGCAACAGATCGCCCTGCGCAATTTGCAGGTATTCGCACAGATGCTGATTTTAATATCATTGGTAAACCAATAATGTTTTATTGTAAACAAACCAATGATTATTTACCGGCTCCTGAAGCCGTAATGGTGACGAGAATTACACCACAAGAATGTAATGAAAAGGGGCTTTCTGAGCCTGAATTTGCCTCAAATATTTTAGCCGAATTTTCCCAACCCAATACTTGTGTCATGGGCTATAACAATATTCGCTACGATGATGAAATGACGCGTTATACGTTTTATCGTAATTTTATTGATCCTTATGAATACAGCTGGAAAAACGGGAATTCACGCTGGGATTTGTTAGATTTAGTACGAGCTTGTTATGCCTTGCGTCCAGAAGGGATTAATTGGGCTTATGACGATGATGGAATGCCAAGTTTCCGCTTAGAAAAACTTACTAAAGCAAATGGTATTGAGCATGAAAATGCTCATGATGCCATGGCGGATGTATATGCAACTATTGCTATGGCAAAATTAATTAAAGAAAAACAGCCTAAATTATTCCAATATTTCTTTGAAAACCGAGGTAAAAAAGAAATCGAAAAATTGGTTGATACAGGCGCAATGTCGCCTTTAGTGCATGTTTCTGGGATGTTAGGGAATTATCGTGGAAATTGCACTTGGGTTGCACCTTTAGCTTGGCATCCAACAAATCAAAATGCACTCATTGTTTGTGATTTAACTGGCGATATCGATAATTTATTAGCCAAAAGTGCGGATGAATTGCGGACAGATTTATATACCAAAAAATCGGAATTAGAAGAAAGGGGAATTTCATCTGTTCCATTAAAGCTTGTGCATATCAATAAATGTCCTATTTTAGCGCCAGCTAAAACCTTATTGCCAGAAACCGCAAATCGCTTAGGGATTGATCGACAATTATGCTTGGATAATCTTGCAAAATTACGAGCATCTTTTGATATTCGTGAAAAAGTGGTGGATATTTTTAATGAAGAACGTCAATTTGAATCGAATGATAATGTAGAAACTGAGCTATACAATGGCTTTTTCAGCAATGCTGATAAAAATAATATGTCTATTTTACGTAGTTTACCTGCAGAAAAATTAGCTAAACATGGTTTAGCTTTTGAGGATAAACGTATCCCTGAATTATTATTCCATTATCGTGCTCGTCATTTTTATAAAACCCTTACACGCGCTGAACAAATTAAATGGCAAAAATACCGACAGAATAAACTTGAAAAAAGTGCGGTAGATTTTGAATCTAGTTTACAACGTTTAGCAGAGGAACATTCAGATAATCCTGAAAAACTATCTTTATTACAACAAGTATATGAATACGGTATAAAATTACTAGGTTAGTCAATACGTTGTCACATTTTGTCAAAAAGCACGTTTTAAGAAAAACGTGCTTTTTTATTGTTTTTTCTGGGAAGAATTATCCAAGAAATTCTCCAGATTTTACGTAGCGCAATCAAGCATCTTTAGCTTATTTCATCTTTACATTACCTTTACATTTTCATTCATCCATTCAATAACTCTATAAAATAACGCGTTACAACGTGTTATCTAGCCTTATTTTGCCTTGTTTTGCTAGTACCTGTGACTTGTGTATAACTGTGTGATTTATTTAGTCCGTAGTTTCCGCTAACCTGATAACAAATTTCGCATAATATATATTATGTTAAATTAAATAAGTATAAAAGTAACTTTTGTGAGGTAGCCAAAAAGGATACTCCTCTATTCAAAAGTTAAAGCAATAATATTTAATTCTGGATTTGGATTGCGCTAGGTGAAATCTGAATAAATTGATAGAAGATTTTACTAGTAGATTTAATATCTTTAGTTTTAATTGTGACATTGTAATTATTTTATGTGCTTAGATTTCTCAAATGAGAATAATTGTCTTTAATTTTTCTTTTTAAAATTAATTGGTTATATGCGTTTTATTTTAATAAAAAACTTGCAATTCTCATTTGTGAGCTTAAAATGAGAATTGCAAGTTACGTTTTATTGCACTTTATCAATCAAATGGAAAGGAATTAGTTATGCTTAATCAAATCATTACAAACAAGCTGAATGACCAAATAAATTTAGAGTTCTACTCTTCTAATGTATATTTACAAATGAGTGCATGGTGCTCAATTCACGGCTATGAAGGTGCAGCAGCATTTTTACTTCGTCATGCAGATGAAGAATTAGAACATATGCAAAAATTGTTCAATTATGTAAGTGAAACTAGCGGTATGCCGCTTCTAGGAAAAATCGATGCACCTAAACACGATTATTCTTCATTAAGAGAAGTATTTGAAACAACTTTGGAACATGAAAAATTGGTAACGTCCAAAATCAATGAATTAGTTGAAGTTACTTTTGAAAATAAAGACTACTCTACTTTTAACTTCTTACAATGGTACGTAGCAGAACAGCACGAAGAAGAAAAATTATTTAGTGGCATTATTGATAGATTTAACCTTGTTGGCGAAGACGGTAAAGCGTTGTTCTTTATTGATCGTGAGTTAGCAACTTTATAATAGATAGGAGAAATAAAATGTTATCAGCAAATGTAGTAAAACTATTAAACGACCAAATGAACTTGGAATTTTATTCTTCTAATTTATATCTACAAATGAGTGCTTGGTGTGAGCAAAAAGGTTTTGAAGGTGCTGCAAAATTTTTATCAGCTCATGCAGCTGAAGAAATGCAACACATGCGTAAATTATTCACTTATTTAAATGAGACTGGCTCAGTTGCTCTAATTTCTGCAATTGAAGCACCATCACACGAATATAAATCATTAAAAGAAGTGATTGAAATTACCTATGAACACGAAAAATTGATTACCAGTAAAATCAATGAATTAGTAGGCAAAACTTTTGAAGAAAAAGACTACTCTGCATTTAATTTCCTACAATGGTATGTGGCAGAACAACATGAAGAAGAAAAATTATTCAGTGGTATCTTGGATAAATTGAATCTTCTTGGCGAAGATGGTAAAGGTTTATTCTTAGTTGATAAAGATTTGGGTAATCTTGCTACTGAAGCTTAGTCTAAGAACATAAAATATTTATGAGCCTAGTATTATACTAGGCTTATTTTTTATTTGAGATATAGATTTTATAAAGAAAAACCCCGCATAAAATTATGCAGGGTTAAAATAATTGTGGTGCCTAGGGTCGGACTCGAACCGACACGTTTATTCAACGGCGGATTTTGAATCCGCTGCGTCTACCAATTTCGCCACCCAGGCTTAGTGGTGTTGAATTATACGTATATATAAATGTGTGACAAGTAAAATTTTTTAGAAATAATCCATTTGTTTTAAAAATAAGCAAAGGATTTTCTGTTTTTTAAAAATATCGCCAAACAAATGCAATAACTAAAATACATAACATGATTAAAATCTGAATCAGTCGTTTTTTTGTTAATTTTTCTGCTGCCATAATGCTTTACTCTTCTTAAAATGACTATTTAGTGGTATAATTATTGAGTTAGATCAATTTTACACTAATTTTTCGAAATATTTGAGGCTTACATGAAAAATTTCGTTGCAGAAACCAAGGCAGGACGCCGGGTTCAATCGGGAGGTTGTGCTATTCATTGCCAGGATTGCAGTATTAGTCAACTTTGCATTCCTTTTACGCTGAACGAACATGAATTAGATCAGCTTGATAATATTATCGAACGAAAGAAACCTATCCAAAAATCACAAGTTCTTTTTAAAGCAGGCGATTCCCTTAATTCAATTTATGCAATTCGCTCTGGTACGATAAAAAGCTACACTATTAGCGAATCTGGCGAAGAACAAATCACTTCATTCCATTTACCTGGTGATTTAGTTGGCTTTGATGCCATTACTCAAATGCAACACCCTAGTTTTGCTCAAGCTTTAGAGACTGCAATGGTATGCGAAATTCCTTATGATATTTTGGATGACTTAGCTGGTAAAATGCCAAAATTGCGCCAACAAATTTTGCGCTTAATGAGTAATGAAATTAAAAGTGATCAAGAAATGATTTTGTTACTGTCTAAAATGAATGCTGAAGAACGTTTGGCTGCTTTTATTCATAATCTTTCGAAACGATACTCTGCTCGTGGTTTTTCAGCTAAAGAATTCCGCTTAACGATGACGCGTGGTGATATCGGTAACTATCTAGGGTTAACCGTTGAAACTATCAGTCGATTATTGGGACGCTTTCAAAAATTAGGCGTTCTTACAGTGCAAGGAAAATATATTACAATTAATGATCTCAATGCTTTAATTGAATTAACTGGCACGAATAAAACCAAAATAACATTAGTTGAATAATTTTTAAGGTGTGAATTTCACGCCTTTTTTGTATTCATAAAAAATAAATTTTGCACTAGATCACCTTTTTGAAAATCGAACCTTGCCATTCAAAAGATTCTTTCTTATTCTATGGTGAATTTTGGAGGTTGTTATGAAATTTAAAAATATCCTGGTTGTTCTCAATCCTGAAAATGAAAAACAATATGCCCTTGCACGTGCCGTGCGCTTGGTGAAAGAACAAAAAAATGAAACTAAGGTAAAAATCACCGCACTTTTATCTGTATATGACTTATCTTATGAAATGTCGGCTTTACTTTCTTCTGAAGAACGTTCAGAAATGCATCAACAAGTAATCGAAAAACACCGCCATGCGGTTCAATATTACTTAGATAAATATGCAGATCCGGAAATTGAATTGCAATCTCACATTGTTTGGAATAGCAACGAAGCTGAGGCGATTAAAGAAGAAGTCGAAGGCAACAATTATGATCTTGTGGTGAAATATACTAAAGATGAAGAAAGTTTTACTTCACTTATTTTTACACCGGTGGATTGGCAGCTTCTTCGTAAATGCCCCGTTCCTGTTTTGATGGTTCGCGATGGCGATTGGAAACATCAACGCCGTATTCTTGTGGCTGTAAATGTTTCTGGTGAGCAAGACTATCAAGATGAATTTAATCAAGAATTAGTGGAAACAGGTATGTCACTCGCGGAAAATCTAAATCGTGGTAATGTTCACTTAGTTGCTGCCTACCCTTCAGCACCAATCAATATGGCGATTGATTTACCAGAATTTAATACTTCAGGTTATGAAAATGGTATTCGAGGCCAACATCTCATTAATATGAAAGCATTACGTCAGAAATTTGGTATTAGTGAAGACCATACTCATGTTCGTGAAGGTTTCCCTGAAGAAGTGATTCCTGAAGTCGCAAAAGAAATTGAAGCAGAGTTAGTAATTTTAGGTACAGTTGGCCGTACAGGTTTGTCTGCTGCATTATTAGGTAATACTGCGGAGCATGTGATTAGTAAATTAAGTTGTAATTTATTAGGCATTAAGCCATCTAAAAAAGACGATTAATAACAGCCATCTACATTTAGACATTCCCTAAATACTAAGTATTTAGGGAATTTTTTTATATGCTTTATATAGATTTTTTTGTGATCTAGATCACAAATTTCAAATTTTCTCTAAATGATTATTTAAATGATAGTTATTTTCATTTAATATTCGCGCTCATTTTATAAATGCTCACCTATATTTTTTATTAAGGAAAGGTATGAAAAAAAACATTAATTGCAAGTTTATTGGTTTTAGCGGGTGCAGCGCAAGCTCATGAAGTTTGGGTTCAAGCACCTGCAAAATTGGCATCTGGTTCTGTATTAAAAGCAGAATTAGCTTATGGGGATTACCCTTACGTAGAAAAAATTCCTGAAGCGCGTTTAAAAATTTTTGCTCCAATGGAAATTATTCATCAAGATGGTGAAAAACAAACCTTAGTTCAAAAAGGTGAAAACTATCAATATCAATCAGAGAAAGCATTGTTTGATGGTTCTTATTGGGTGACAGCGACTTATAAACCAACTTTTTGGTCACAAAATGCTGAAGGTTGGAAGATGGATAATTTGAAAGGATTAGAAAATCCAACTTATTGTGAACAAACTCAAATGTTTGGTAAAAGTCTTGTTACAGTTGGTAAAAAACCATTAAATGCAGAAATGGCAATGACAAGAGTTGGTTTACCACTTGAAATTGTTCCTCTGCGTGATCCAAGCAAAGTAAAATCAGGCGAACCGTTCCCTGTTCAAATTTTCTACCAAGATCAGCCATTAGCAGGCGAAACTGTAATTGCAACAGCAGATACTATTGTCGTGAAAGATCTTGAAGCAAGTACAAGCCATCGTGAACCACAAGGTTTTTCAGGTAAAACAGATAGTCAAGGACGTGTGAATATCATTCCATTAATTGATGGTATTTGGAAAATCAAAGTTATTCATAAAACACCATTTGCAGATCAACAAATTTGTCAGCAATCTGCAAGCTATAGCACATTAATTTTACCAGTTGGTAAAGGATTAGCTAAACTACCAACAAAACCAGAACACCATCATCATTAATTTTGAAAGTGCGGTGGAATTTCACCGCACTTTTTGCTTTTATTTTCCTTTCTTTTTCTTCAAATTTCTTCATAAACTCCTATATTTTTTTGTACTAGTGTAGTAGTATAAAAATATCGTAAATAAAAAGGAGAGAATGATGTCTAAAATTGCCCTTATTACTGGTGCTACTGCAGGATTTGGTACTGCAATCTGTAGAACGCTTATTCAAGCTGGATATTTTGTAATTGGTACTGGTCGTCGTACCGAGCGTTTAACTTCACTTAAAGCTGAATTGGGTGAAAAATTTCTGCCTCTTGTTTTCGATATATCTGATCGACTAGCAACTCAAGAAGCAATCAAATCTTTACCTACGCAATGGAAAAATATTGATTTACTCGTTAATAACGCAGGATTGGCTCTTGGCTTAGAATCTGCCGATAAAGCGAATCTTGATGATTGGGAACAAATGATTGATACCAATATTAAAGGATTGGTGAATATTACTCGATTCGTTTTGCCTCAAATGGTAGAACGAAATACGGGCCATATTATTAATTTAAGTTCAATTGCAGGCACCTACCCTTACCCTGGCGGTAACGTATATGGTGGTACAAAGGCTTTTGTGACACAGTTCAGCTTAAATTTACGTGCAGATTTGGCGGGGAAAAATATCCGTGTTACTAGCGTAGAACCTGGGCTTTGTGGTGGAACAGAATTTTCTAATGTGCGTTTTAAAGGTGATGATGAACGAGCAGAAAAACTCTATGAAAATGTGCAATACGTTACGCCACAAGATATTGCGAATATGGTTTTATGGCTCAATCAGCAACCAGAACACGTTAATATTAATCGCATTGAAGTGATGCCAACTGCACAAACTTTTGCACCACTAAATGTGGCAAGAAATTCAAATTAAAATAATAAGGAAACACAATGTCAGAGACTCTTTTAAATCCCTATTTTGGCGAGTTTGGTGGTATGTATGTACCTGAAATACTTGTGCCAGTGCTTAAACAGCTTGAGAAAGCCTTTGTAGAAGCGAAAGACGATCCTGAATTCCAACGTGAATTTCAAGATTTACTCAAAAATTATGCGGGAAGACCGACCGCACTTACCCTTTGTCGCAACCTAACAAAAGGCACTAAAGCAAAAATCTATCTTAAACGTGAAGATTTATTACATGGTGGCGCCCATAAAACTAACCAAGTATTAGGGCAAATTTTATTGGCTAAACGTATGGGTAAAACACGTATTATTGCCGAAACTGGTGCGGGTCAGCATGGTGTCGCAACTGCCCTTGCTTGTGCCATGTTAGATATGCCATGCCGTATTTATATGGGCGCAAAAGATGTTGAGCGTCAATCGCCGAATGTATTTCGTATGCGTTTAATGGGTGCGGAAGTGATTCCTGTACAAAAAGGCTCTTGCTCTTTAAAAGACGCTTGTTGTGAAGCTATGCGTGATTGGTCAGCAAATTATGAAAACACCCATTATTTACTAGGAACCGCTGCTGGCCCTCACCCCTTCCCAACGATTGTAAGAGAATTTCAAAAAATGATTGGGATTGAGACGAAACGTCAAATTCTCGAACGAGAAGGTCGTTTACCTGATGCAGTGATTGCTGCTGTCGGTGGCGGCTCAAATGCAATTGGTATGTTTACTGATTTTATTGATGAACCCAATGTGCGTTTAATTGGTGTTGAACCTGCGGGGAAAGGCATTGAAAGCGGTGAACATGGCGCACCATTAGGTCATGCAAAGGTTGGCATTTATTTCGGGATGAAATCTCCTTTAATGCAAACGGAAGATGGTCAAGTTGAGGAATCCTACTCTGTTTCAGCCGGATTAGACTTCCCTTCTGTTGGGCCTCAACATGCTTATTTACAAAGTATTGGACGAGCAGAATATCCAAGTATTACTGATGATGAAGCATTGAATGCTTTCCAAGAGTTAGCTAAACATGAGGGTATTATTCCTGCATTAGAAAGCTCACACGCCTTGGCTTATGCCTTGAAATTGATTAAACAAAATCCTGAAAAAGAACAACTTTTAGTAGTTAATCTTTCAGGACGAGGCGATAAAGATATTTTTACCGTTGATAAAATTTTAAATGGAGGAGCAAACTAATGAGCCGTTTTGAAACTCAATTTGCTGCACTTAAAGCAAAAAATGAAGGGGCATTTGTTCCTTTCGTCACCTTATGTGACCCTGCTTTTGACCGCTCTTTTGACATTATTTGTACGCTTGTGGATAACGGTGCAGATGCTTTAGAGCTTGGTTTTCCTTTTTCCGATCCGCTACTTGATGGCCCCGTTATTCAAGCTGCGAATAATCGAGCTTTAACTGCGGGCCATAGTACTGAAGATAGCTTTAAGTTATTAGAAAAAGTGCGGTCAAAATATCCAGAGATTCCGATTAGCTTATTACTTTGTGCCAATTTAATTTTTGCCAAAGGCCTAGACTATTTTTATCAACGTTGTGCAGAAGTCGGTGTTGATGCTGTACTTGTAGCAGATATTCCGTTACTCGCAAAGGAAGATTATGTACAAGCAGCTAAAAAACATGGCATTCAACCAGTATTTATTTGCCCGCCAAATGCGGACGAGAAAACGATCCAAGGTGTAGCACAAAATAGCGAAGGATATACCTATTTAGTCTCACGCGCAGGCGTAACCAGTGCTGAAAATCAAGCCCATGCAGCGAATTTAGATACCCTTGTAGAACAGCTTAAAGCACATAATGCCCCGCCAATTTTACAAGGCTTCGGCATTGCTCAACCAGAGCAAGTAAAAGAAGCATTAAGTTTGGGGGCAGCGGGTGCGATTTCAGGTTCTGCAACGGTGAAAATCATTGAGCGGAATTTAGATAATCACGAGCAATGCTTAACTGAACTAGCTGAATTTGTTCAAGCAATGAAAGCCGCAACAAAATAAGCAAAAAAGAACCCGCACTTATGGCGGGTTTCTTTATCGGAAAAATTAAAAATTTAATACTTTATCGGCTTCCATTGTCCAGTCTGCCAGCTCTGCTAACGTGCCGATTTCCACGCCCTCCGCCAACGGTAATTCAGTGATACCACGAGCATTTGTGCAGGTTTTACAAAGTTTAATTGTCGCTCCTTGTGCCGTTAAAATTTCCAACATTTGTTGTAAATGATACCCTTCTGCTGGATTTTGTTTTGCTAAACCGCCAGTTACCGCATCAGACATTAAAAATATTTTTAAATTAACCGCACTTTTATGTTGCTCTTGCAACTGTAACGCCAAACGTAATGCACTAAAAAAATGTTCGTCACCATAAGGGGATGAATGGATAATAAATAGAATATTTTGCATACTCTTCTCCTTAATTTCCTGGGTATTAATAACCTTGCTGATAAATTCCTTCCAACAATTTCACTGAAAGTAAGGCGAGATTAAATCGTTGTTCATCTGCCACAGACCAAAATTCTACGCCATTTTCTACCGCACTTATTTGACTTAAATGAAGTTTTACTGATTCTTCGCCATTTTCTTGTTCTCCATTAAGCACAGGCGTAATTAAGGTTTCTTCTAAAGCGACAAGCTCGCTATTTTGAGGCTGATAGTCGAAATCATAGTCTGAAAGTGCGGTAACTTTTTGCGCTAATCCATAAAATACAGGCACTTGGATTGCGTGGAATGTAGCACGCTCTAGTTGCGGAAAAATTCGTTGTAATTGATTAGATAAACTAGGTATTTGATGTGGATAAACATCAAACGCTAAGCGCGTTTCTTCTTCATCCAATGGAATACCATTTAATAAACGGGCTGTTTGTCCCGCAAGTTTCGTCACAGTTTCTGCATCTGTATAAGACGCTGGCAATAAAGAGGTGACAAATACTTGATTAAGGTTCGTTTCTTGTAAAATCGGTGCAAGCGTTAAGGCAAGTTGGCTTACTTGTGGATCAGGCAAGCTGACAATGTTACGTTGTCTCAGTTCCAATAATTGTGATTCATTTACCGTTGGAACAACAACGGGTACATCCGAAAGCGCACTGCAAACGCCTAACATATCAATGACAATACAGCCCTGCTCTGCTGCTTGCGCAATATGGGAAACTTGCTCAAGTTTTCCTGCAAAAAAGACATAATTAAAATCAGCCCACTCAACTTCATTTGGCGAAAGTTGTTCAACGCCTTTATTGCGAAAACGAATATTTTGTTCTTCTTCAAAAGGTGTTATTTCAACAATAGAAACGCTGCTAATTTCAAGCGCACTTTGTTCTAAACGCTCTACAATTTTTTCACTTAATTCAAATTCTGCTGCTATCGCAATATTTAAGGTTGCGTCCATTTTTCTCTCCGCTGTAAAATAATCGACATTATTTTACACCAAAACCAGGAACGAAATAATGACACCTGCAATTGATTTACTTAAAAAACAAAAAATTCCTTTTATCTTGCATACTTATGAGCATGATCCAAACAATCAACATTTTGGTGATGAAGCCACAGAAAAACTAGGCATTGATCCTAACCGCTCTTTTAAAACCTTACTTGTTGCGGAAAATGGCGATCAGAAAAAACTCGCTTGTTTTGTGCTTGCAACGGCCAATATGCTAAATTTAAAGAAAGCGGCGAAATCTATCGGTGTAAAAAAAGTCGAAATGGCGGATAAAGATGCGGCGCAAAAAAGTACAGGCTATCTTGTGGGGGGAATTAGCCCGCTCGGTCAAAAGAAACGCGTGAAAACGGTGATAAATTCAACCGCACTTGAGTTTCAAACGATTTATGTTTCAGGCGGAAAACGGGGGCTAAGCGTAGAAATTGCGCCACAAGATTTAGCAAAGGTATTAGGTGCTGAATTTACTGATATTGTTGATGAATAAGTGATGGACTTATAAATTTAAAGGCGGATTCATTCCGCCTTTTTGACTAATTCAACTCTTCCAATAATTTCCCCAATCCGCTCTGGCGTCTCACTGTCTGGCGAATTGCTGTTTTCCATATTTTTTCATCGGCAAATACAGTGAGTTCTTTTTTCGCACGAGTCACGCCCGTGAAAACTAATTCTCGCGACAGTACTGGATTCACTTCTGTTGGAAGAACCATTACAGTGTGTTCAAATTCGGAACCTTGAGATTTATGAATCGTCATCATAAAAGCGGGCTCATGTGCTGGAATTCGGCTTGTCAGCACTTCTCGATTGCCAAACCATACTTTGCCATTTGCCAAGCAAAGTCCAATATCGCCGTTATAAAGGCGAACGTTATGATCGTTTTCAGTAATCATAATTGGCTTGCCAATATACCAATCTTGTTCATTACGGAACCAAAGCAATTTTTCCTCTCGCAACGCTAACGCAATTTCTTTATTGAGGTTTTCAACTCCTAAATTGTTATTACGAAGTGCGGTTAAAAATCTCACAGAATTAAATTGTGCTTGAATAGCCTCGGCATAGGAAATGCCTTGTTCATTTTTAGCGTTAGGATCAATTTTTTGTTTACGTAAATCGTCCAACATTTTTAAGAAAGTGCGGTAATTTTCCACCGCACTTTTCACCACTTGATTGACCGCATCGCTTTCATCATTTAGAGCATTAAAGTGCAATTCCTGCGGATAATGCTCAAATAACCCAAGGCTATCGTCTGCTTTACCTTTTTGAATGAATTCAGCCAACTTGCCAATACCTGAATCTTTATCAAAACGGCGACTTTCTGTTAGATGGCATAAGCAATCACGTATTGGATTTGAACAATCAGTACCTTTTACTTCGTATCCTGTCGTCGCTTGCAAATATGCAGCTTGTTCATGACTATAAGGTTGATTAACAAATTGTGCCAATTCCCCCAATACAGCCCCCGCCTCAACAGAGGCTAATTGCGCCTGATCGCCTAATAAAATTAATCGAGTTTCAGGCTTTAACGCATTGATAAGTTTTGCCATCATCGGTAAATCAATCATTGATGTTTCATCGACAACTAATACATCTAACTGCAAAGGATTATGACTGTTATAGCGCGTGTAATCATTAAAGGCATTCACACCCAGTAAACTATGCAAAGTACTGGCTTTTTGTGGAATCGCATTGAAAAGTGAATCGGATAAATTCATTTTTTCTTGCATAAAACCTAACGCATTTTTAATCGAGTCTTCCAAACGAGAGGCTGCCTTGCCAGTCGGCGCAACCAATTTGATATGTAATTTACAATCAAATAATTCTTGTAGAACGAGCAATAAACGCGTAACTGTCGTGGTTTTTCCTGTTCCTGGGCCGCCTGTAATAATCGAAAATGGGCTTTTAATCGCTGTTGCTACTGCCACTTTTTGCCAATCTGTTTTTTCCTGTTTTTCAGGGAAATATTTATCTAATTTTTGACGAATTTCATCATAAGAAAAGGCTAAAGTGCGGTGTTTTTTTAAGGTGTTTTTTATATATTGCGCAATGCGATATTCATCTTGCCAAGCGCGATAGAAATACAACGCACCAAATTGAAATGCCATTGGCGCAATTTGATTGACGGGATCTTGCGTAAATGCCATATGCCCGTACAACGCACATTGCCAATCTTCCACAGGTAAATAACCAATTTTTTCACGAATTTCAGCTAAATAATCTTCTTCCGTTGTACGATAAGCCAAGCCAAATAAATTATGTTCTAAATAGCGATCTAATTGGCTGCAAGTATTTCCCTGCGTATAACGCCAACTACAAAGTGCGGCTAATAATATAGCTAAATTTTTGACTGGTTCTGCATAATCCGTATGGCATTGTTTATCAGCTATCAACTTAGCAAAATAATAATCACCTTGAGAAAGAATGCCCTGCTCTTTAAGTTTTTGTAATACGGATAACATTAAAACACCCCATCTAATTCTGTGATTAATTCAACGCTTGGACGATCATAAAATACGCCAGATTGTGGTTCCCCATTCATTCCACGTAAGAAAAGATAAAATACCCCACCGAAATCTCGCGCATAATCATAATCAGGCACAACGCTTTGTAAATAACGATGTAATGCCAGCGTATAAATTAAATATTGCCAATCATAGTGACTGTGTAACATTTCTTTTTTCAATGCATTCTCGTTGTAATCAGCGAGACTTGAACCTAAGAAATTAGATTTATAATCGACAATATAATATTTCCCATTATGGCGGAAAACTAAGTCAATCGAACCTCGCACCATGCCTTGAATTTGCTCAAATTGAAGTGGCTCGCTTGGTAAATGATGATAGGCATTCAACGCGTGATTAAACGCTGCAACATCAAAATGTTCCCGAATAGCCAGATAAAATGGCATTTCTTTAATGCAATCTTTATTTGCCAAATCAGCTAATGCTATTCCTATTTCATTAGAAAGTGGTGTATGTGAAATCTGTTGTAGCCAATTTTGTAGAGGTTCTGTAAAGGTTTCATCTAATTGTAGGGATTGTCTTAATGTGTCAATTTCTTCGGTATTTGCTAAATCAGAAAAATAGCAATTTTCAAAATGGCGATGCAATGCCGTCCCGACTTGTTTACCTCTTGGCAAATCTAAAATGTTTGATTCATTTTCGTTTAAAAGTGCGGTCGAAATTTCAATAGCATTTTGGCTGTCATAATCTTTTGCGTCATCAAAAACAGCGTGTTTTTTACCCACACTTTCAGTGAAATAATGCTGGCGGCGATGTGCTTGTTCAATTGAAGTAAAACTGGTTATTCGCCAATCTTGCTCAATATTGCCCGTAAATTCTGCGGCTTTAAGCTCATCATTTTTTGTATTGATTGATAAAGCCGGAAAAGCCTCTAGATTTGGCTTAGTGCAGATTTCCACATTATCTTGCATTTTTTCTTTGAAGGTTTGCAACAATGTTTCTGTATCTTTAGGCGCTGATAAGGCTATTTCCTTGCCTATTTCACCTTGGCTTAGTACATAATGCAAGGCATTCCATTTTTTATCAAATTGCGCAGGCAAAGCGAATGCCATTTGATATTTGGCACGCGTTAAAGCCACATAAAGTAAACGTAACTCTTCCGCAAAAGTTTCTTCATAAAGTGCGTTTAAATTACGATTTTCCATATCCCATAAGGTTTCATCTCGTTCTTTAGAATAATAAACATTCATGTCACCAGCCGTTGGAATTTTGCTTGGTACAGCTAAAAATGGTAGCCAAACTAAATCGTATTCTAAGCCTTTGGATTTATGGATACTCACGATTTTTACCAACTGGCGTTCGCTTTCTAAACGAATTTGAGCCTCTTGCCGACCTTCGCCTTGAATTTGTTTTTCAAACCAACTGAGCAATGCCGCTTCACTTTCGTGTAGCGTGGCAGCTTGTTGTAAAATTTCTGCCAAATGTAGGAAATCCGTTAAATCTCGCTCGCCCGTTGCTTGGCTTAATAAGCGTTCTGAAATGCCTTGTTCCAATAAAATTTGGTGAAGCATGACCAATATTCCTTGGCGTTGCCAAGTTTGTTGGTATTGAGCAAAGCTATCTGCCCAACGTTGCCAGTCTGCCTCATTTTGCTGAATTTGATGAATATACGCTGCATTTAAACCGAAAAGTGCGGTCGCAATCGCATTCAAAATTGGACGTTCAGCAACATTTAAACAAGCTTTTAAAATTCTGAGTAATTCCACCGCCACATGGCTATCAAAAACACTACTTTGATCTGAAAGATAAACGGAGGCAATACCAAGTTTTTGTAGCTCTTGAATAACATCCGCGGCTTCATAACGATTTTTTACAAGTACAGCAATATTTGCCGCTTGCAATGTTTTACAGGTATCTTCATTTTGAAAAACTGCCTGATTTTCTGCCGCACTTTTCAGCCAATGTTGAATAGAAATAGCACATATTTTTGCCATTTCAGTTTTATTCACTTTGTCACTTTCGGTTAGATAAAAACGATAAGCTGGTTCGGCTTTACCGTTTAAATAAAATTGCAGATGATCATCACGAGAATCAACCGCAGTAAATTTAATATTTTGATAAATAAATGGCGATTGAGGAAAATCGAATAAAGCATTTACGCCATCAACCAAATGCTTCTCTGAACGATAATTTTTAGTGAGTTCAAAGCGAGATTGGGCTTCATCCGATGCTTTTAGATAAGTAAAAATATCTGCGCCACGGAAACGATAAATCGCCTGCTTCGGATCACCAATCATAATAAAACCAGTATTTTTTTCGGGATTATCACGATAAATTTTTGAAAAAATAGCGTATTGTTGTGAATCCGTATCCTGAAATTCATCAATCATCGCAAAAGGATATTGGAAACGAATCATTTCCGCTAATTCATTCCCTTGTGGGCCTTGCAAGGCTTCGCAAAACAAGCGCAATAAATCATCAAAGGATTTTTCTTGATGATTTAGTTTATAGTCTAAAAGTTTTTGTTGTAAGCCTTGTCGATAATGATAAAGAATGATTCTGCGAAGTAAATCTGGAGACATTAAAGCACTTGCACGCTCTTCTAATTCAGTAAAAATCTGGGCAATAAAGGGGGATGCGCCCTCCTCACCTTTTTCACCTAAAGCTGATTGAGTGAAATATGACATTAAGGTTTCATTTAATACATAATCACGGGGATCATTTGCCCAGGCGTTTACTTGATCAATCCATTTCGCCAAACGTGATGTATTATAGCTTCGACGGCTTAAGGATTTAGGCTCACCTTTTGCATAATCTTTATTCAATTCTTCTGTAATTAATTCAGAAATTTTACCCGCACTTTCTAACCAAAAGCGTTTTAGTGCCTTGATATCTTTAAAATACTCACCAAGATATTGATGTAAAAATTCTGTAATAGAAATAGATAATGCCTGTTGGTTCTCCAAATCAACAATTAAATTTTTGTCTAAATTCGATTCTAATAGGGATAATACGTAATCTGGTGAACCTAGTCCATTCGCAATAAAATCAGCCATTTCAAAAGGCAACGGATAAAAATGTTCTCGCCAAAATTCATTAGCAAAACGAACTAATAAATCAGATTGATCTTTAATTAATTCTAAATTGAAATGAATGCCAGAATGGAAAGCATATTGCATCAACATGCGGCGACAAAAACCGTGAATGGTATAAATCGCCGCCAAATCCATATTTTGCTCAGCTAATTTTAAGTGATGAATAGCCTCAAAAATATCCAAATCCTGACAAAGTGCGGTAAGAAATTCATCATTTTTAAATGCGGATTTATCTTGGGTTTCTGCAAAGGCTGTGAGTTTATGAATCGCATCTGTTATACGCTCACGAATTTTTTTCTTAAGTTCTTCTGTCGCCATTTCCGTAAAGGTTACCACCAGAATTTCTTCCACATTTAACGGACGAGAAAAGTTATTTTCTCCAGCCTTTAATAAAAGTCGGAGATATAAAGAACCAATAGTATAGGTTTTCCCCGTACCAGCAGATGCTTCGATTAAGCTAATTTGATTTAAAGGCAACGTGATAGGATTTAGTGGGATTGTTTCGGCCATAGATTTTAACAGATGAGAACTAATGGCGTTATTCTACAATAATTTGAAGTTAAAAATGCAAAAAAAGGACGCTTTTCAGCGTCCTAATTTGCAGAAGATCAGACTTAATCTAACAAATTACAATAAAAAGTGAGAGTTTCCCCATTTAGAATATGAGTGTCAAAATCAATCTAAACAAAAAAGGAAACTCACATGTTTTATTACTTACAACTCTATCATTAAACACAAGACCGGTTTACTTAATTTATCGGAAGAGTTAGGTAACATCTCACAAACCTATAAAATTATGGGAATGGGTTGTGAACCTTTTATCACTATCAACAAGCAGAACAAGGTAGAGTTGAAGCCTTACTTAATCAAAATCGACGCGTGCCTAACCTGAAAAATCGTGTTGATTAGAAAGTTGAACAAGAAGTGGTACAATTCGCCTTAGATAATCCCGCCTTTGGACAGGTTCGTGCCAGCAATGAATTACGTAAACAAGTTTTTTGTTTCAGCAGGAGGCGTGCATTCTATTTGGTTAAGACATAATCTGGCTAATTTCAAACAAAAATTAACTGCACTTGAGAAGTTGGTTGCCGAAAAAGGTATTATCTTAAGTGAATCGCAAGTATAAGCCCTAGAGCGCAAAAAAAGAAGATGTCCCTGCGTGTAGAGAAATTGAAACGGCTCACCCAGGTTATCTCGGGTTTCAAGATACCTTCTATGTAGGTAATCTCAAAGGCGTAGGACACATTTACCAGCAAACCTTTATCGATACTTATAGTAAAGTTGCGTTTGCAAAACTTTATACGATGAAGACCGTAATTAGTGCCATAGATATTCTTAATGACAAGGTACTCCCTTGCTTTGAAGGCAAAGAATTACCGATGTTACGCATTGTAACTGACCGCAGTAGTGAATATGGTGGAAAAGTGGAAAATCACGATGATGAGCTTTATTTGGCCATTAACGATAATCAAACATCCGCAAATCAATGGCATCTGCGAGCGTTTCCACAAAACGATTTTGCAGGAGTTTTATCAGGTTGCCTTTAGAAAGAGAATTTATACGGATTTAGATACATTACAAACAGACTTATTAGATGAATAAATGTTGTATTATAACCCTTATTGTACCCATCAAGGTAAAATGTGTTGTGAAAGAACACCGATGGAAACATTATTTGATGGGAAACGTATTTTAGTAGAAAAGAATCTAAGCTTAAATTAAGATGACAGGCACGAGTTTTTAAACGGGAGACCATCATATTGGGTTTGATCTTCTACAATTAATAATGTCCTGTTTCGCTATTTTCTACCACCACCGCAAATACTTTTCTTTGTCACTTTAACAAACCAGATACGGAAACTTTTCCTACTGTATCTCTACCTTGTTTTCCTTTACGATGCCATCAAAATAGCTTTCATCAATCTCAATTTGACCATCAAAAACCTAATCGTCTTTAAGGGCTAAATGATAGTTAATGACTTCATGAATTTTTCGGTAAAACAAAATCGCTGAGGCTTGTATATCGAATAAATCAGCTGCTGCTCGGGCTGTAACTTCTAATACAAAAAGCTCAAGGCGCTTTTATTTTGTATAGATTTCTTTAATTTATAATGAGTTATCTTAATTTTTATAGACTAGCATACTTGCTAATCTACGTCAGTCCCTAAAAATAAGCCTAAAAGCCTTGATTATAATGATTGGAAATAATTAATCCCTTGTTAGACATTTTGCTATATATTGTAAATATATAACGTATAATGGTTTCGTCATTAGCATTATTTTTAAATATTTTAAGATTAAGGAAATTTTTCAAATGAATAAAAAATTAGAACAAAACCGAGCTTCTCAAGAACTAGATAAAGTTATCAATGCTCAAGAAATAGCTATGCAAAAGCGCATATCTAATTTATTAAAGCAACTAAATGCTAATATGCACGAAAGAGAGCAGATATTAGCCATTACTTTATTAGGAGCTATCTCTGGTCAAAATACTTTTCTGTATGGTCCACCTGGTACTGCAAAAAGTTTAATTTCAAGGAGATTAGCTTGTGCATTTGAAACATCAAATTATTTTGAATGCTTGATGAATCGCTTTACCACACCAGAAGAAATCTTTGGTCCTATTTCTATTAAAGAATTAAAGGCTGATCGCTATGTTCGCCAAGTTGAAGGATATTTACCAACCTCTGATTTTGCTTTTTTAGATGAAATTTGGAAATCAAGTCCTGCTATTTTAAATAACCTTTTAACTATTATTAATGAACATATTTTTAAAAATGGTATTGAGAGAATTGATGTTCCATTAAAATCTCTTATTTCAGCTTCCAATGAAGTTCCTGCAGAAAATCAGGGGTTAGATGCTTTATATGACCGTTTTATCCTTCGTCTTCTTGTTCCTCCAATTCAAGAAAATAAAAATTTCAACCAACTATTAAATAGTAAAGCGAGTTCAGAAAAACCAAGCATAAGCCCCGAATTAGTTATTCGTTCTAAAGAACTTATGCAATGGCGAGAGCAATTACATAATGTATCACTTAGTGATGATACTCTGTTAATTATCAAATATATTCGCCAAGAATTAGCAGATAAATTTGAGGAGTTGAAAGTATATGTTTCAGACAGACGTTGGCAACGAGCTGCATTGTTATTAAAGGCATCTGCATTCTGTAATGGACGTAAAGAAACTAACCATAGTGATGTTGTTTTATTAAAATATTGTTTATGGACTACTCCTGAAAATCGTGAAGCAGTAGAAAATATAGTAATGAATGCAATCAAAGAATGCGGTTTTGACAGTGGGGTTGATTTGGCTGATTTAGATAGAGAAAAAGATAAATTAGATAAAGAAATTCATAACGAGCTATATTATTCTGAAGATATTTATGATACTTATAACCTAAATGGAGATGAGTATTTTGAAATTGAAGCTAATTTTAACTATAAATATAATAGTTATAGCAATATGAATAGAAAATTCATATTAAATATACCATTTAAACATATGAAAACATCGCAGGAGTACCATCCTGTAGATTCTCAAGGTAATCTTATCAAAGATGTTTCATATAAATTTGACCAACAAGGAAGTTGCATATTGATGTTAAATGATAATTATGAAAACTTAAGATTCTCTCCTAAACCTTTATTCAAGAAAGGTCAAAGAAAACAAAAAGTGAATAAAAGGCTGATTAAATCACTTTCAGAGGCAATAAAAGAAGTTAGATCTATTTTAAGTAATACTTTAGTTATAATTGAAGATAAAAATAAATCTTATAAAAAACAACTGCAAAGCCCATTTGTTACTGAAAATGAAATTAATGTAGCAGTAAGTGGTATTTTAAAACAAATAGAACAGCTTAAATTACGAATTACAGACTGTGAGCGTTTGGAGTCATTATGCCAATAAACTTGTTATCAGAAAAAGGGATTATCAAAAAATCCCTTTCTGAAAAATATGAAGAGCTTATTCAAAGACCACAACTTGCTGAATATTTAAATGATCATATCCGTAATTGGTTTAAGAAAACAGATAAATTTATTCAACAAGAAAACCCATTTCCAAAATTCCGAAAAAAATGGAAAATATGGAATAGCGAATTTCATAAAAATAAATCTGTTTTAAATGATAAAGCTATCCAAGAATGCCAAGCTTTTTGTAAATTCGTAGGTATTCCTTTTGATTATTCTTTTTGGTATAAAAAATTAGAAAGTAATAATAAAGAAAAAGGAATTGCTTCTAGTTTATTATTGAAAGAATGGCAAAAAAATCTAGATAAATCACAGGCTCAATGGGAATTAAAGCAGATTGAACTTGCAAGAAGAAAATTCCTTACAGAGTTGGAAAAATGGTTGGAACTTATTCAACAATTAGATCGACAACTTTCTCCTTTGGGCTTAGATTTTGGAATCTGGTTTGATGATAGTTTAGGTTCTTTAACCCCACAATCAATTAAAGAACTTACTCGTTGGGCAAATTATTTTTCACAAGATAAAGAAGCACAAAAAATCGCAGATTTATTAGGTAAAATGCGACAAATTGAGCAGTCATCAAAGGTAGAAACTATTACTCAAACAATTAGTGTGCCCGTGCCTGTTACTGATGTTAATTCTAAAGAAGAAATTATTGGTCTTAAATTAGGCAAAGATCTAGAGTATGTTATTCCTTCCGAATTGGCACTAATGGCAGATCCTGAAACCGCTATTTTATTTGACTTAAAATATTTAGAATCAAAATTAGTTTGTTTTGAATTACAAGGAACAGCATTTCAAGATGAACAACAAGAGATTACTACCGAAATAGAAATAAAAGAAGATAATAAACTTGGTCCAATGATTTTGTGTGTGGATACAAGTGGTTCAATGAGCGGTATACCTGAAAATATTGCTAAAGCGATGTCTTTGTATTTGGGAAATAAAGCTAAAGCAGAACAAAGAAAATGTTTTGTTATTAATTTCTCAACAGGTATTGAGACGTTTGAAATTAGTGCAACAAAAGGCATTGCTGATTTAGTTTCTTTCTTGAGTAAATCGTTCCACGGTGGGACTGATGCTGCTCCTGCATTACGATACGCTTTATCGCTATGCCAATCGGAGAATTATGAAAAAGCAGATATTTTAATGATTTCTGATTTTGTAATGGGGTCATTGTCTGAAACTTTACTTAGCGACATAAAAAAACAAAGAGAAAAAGGAAACCAATTTCACTCTTTAGTGATTGGTAATTTATTTATGGAAAATAGATTAAAAACTCATTTTGATAATGAATGGGTCTATAATCCAAATTTACATCAAGTAGAACAATTAGTTAAGTTCCAACAAAACATTTTATAGAATAAAAAGATAATCTTTTCTGATCAGATCTCAAAAAGTTAGACTGTTAAATCAAGAACTGAGTTCTGTATTCTACAGGGCTTAGTCCTTTTAGTTTACACTGAATACGCTCATGATTGTAATAATGAATGTACTCATGAATCGTTTTTTGAGTTGTTCGAAAGTATCAAATTGTTTCCCCTCATAGCGCTCTGTTTTTAACCATCCAAAGAAACTCTCCATCGCCGCATTATCTAAACAATTTCCTTCTAGACATACTTTGTCGAATACCGTATTTCAAGAGGATTGCTTGATCCCCTCTAATTTGATATTGCCACCCTTGATCAGAGTGTAAAATAGGATTTTCCCTATTAATACGTTTGTTTCTTCTTGCCTCTTACTTCTAACCCATTGATTCCGTTTTGATTAAATTGTTCAATTCAACGATTTAATGTTTGTTCTGCAAGTTGAAAATGCAGTCTGGTGAGAGAACGATTTTTACCATGTTGAAGATAAAAATCGCTCACTTGTTGTTTGAATGATTGGTTGAATTTATTCATCAAAAATCTACACCTTAATCAGTTGGTTGTTTAGTCCAACTTTTGGGGACAGATCATGGCTATTTAAAGTGACATGTAAGAAAAAAAGTAAAACGACAAAAATAAACCCACCTTTGACAGCTAGGCTGCAAGGTGGGTTTGTCGGTAGTCAGAGGACGCTTTTCAGCGTCCTAATTCTTTTTTATCTAAACTTTAAAAAATTAAAGTGCAGATTTTGCTTTTTCAACTAATGCAGCGAACGCTACTTTGTCGAATACAGCGATATCAGCAAGAATCTTACGGTCGATTTCAACAGATGCTTTTTTCAAGCCGTTGATGAATTTGCTGTAAGATAAACCGTTTTGACGCGCTGCAGCGTTGATACGTGCAATCCATAATTGACGGAATTGACGTTTACGTTGACGACGGTCACGGTATGCGTATTGACCAGCTTTGATCACCGCTTGGAAAGCAACGCGATACACGCGTGAACGTGCACCATAATAACCTTTAGCAGCCTTAAGAACTTTCTTATGGCGTGCTCTTGCAATAACACCACGTTTTACACGAGCCATTATTTAATCTCCTATGTAATATTTTTCTAAAATGAACTAATCGTACGTTTTGCTTAAATAACGGCTTATGCGTATGGTAAGCAAGCTACTACTAAAACTTGGTCTGCTTTCGCAACCATTGATTTATGACGTAAATGACGTTTACGTTTAGTTGTTTTTTTAGTCAAAATATGACGTAAGTGAGATTGTTTACGCTTGAAACCACCAGAAGCAGTTTTTTTGAAGCGCTTCGCTGCGCCGCGTACTGTTTTGATTTTAGGCATTGTTAAAATAACTCCGCATTTTTCGTTTAAAACAACATAATCAGGCGAACTTAAAAAGTTACTTGGAAGCACTGATCATTTCCATCATAAGGCAAATTAAATTGCCTTTTCAAAAGCAGTTAGGCTGCGTAGTGTGCCCAACATGCAGTTGTCTTTTCATTTAAGTCAAACTTAAACAAAAAGATTTGCTGAGAAATCTCAGCAAAATTCTTATTTTTTCTTAGGTGCTAACACCATTACAGCCTGACGGCCTTCTAATTTACCTGGTGCAGATTCAACGACAGAAATTTCAGCTAAATCATTTTTTACTCGCTCTAACACATCAAAACCAATGTCTTGGTGAGCCATTTCACGACCACGGAAACGCACGGTAATTTTCGCTTTGTCCCCTTCTTCTAAGAAACGGATTAAGCTACGTAATTTAACTTGATAGTCACCTTCGTCTGTGCCTGGGCGGAATTTAATTTCCTTAACTTGCACAACTTTTTGTTTTTTCTTTTGTTCTTTAGCGGTTTTACTTTTTTCGTAAAGGAATTTACCGTAGTTCATAATGCGACAAACCGGCGGCTCTGCATTTGGGCTAATTTCAACAAGATCAAGCTCTGCTTGCTCTGCCATTTCTAGGGCTTGTTGAATAGAAACAATCCCTGCTTGTTCACCATCTTGGTCAATTAAACGAACTTCTTTTACACGAATCTCTTCATTGATACGGTTTGGGCGATTTACTGCCGGCGCTTTTTTTACGGTTTTAATAATCGTATTCCTTCTATTGGTTAATAGTAAAAATCTTTTCGCTAAAAATAAAAGATTTCAAATTTGTTGTCCGCAAGGAACGAGCAAAATCCCGCGAATTCTATAGTATTCACACCACTTATGCAACAAAATTTAGCCTTTAAGTGAAATTTCTACGCTTAAACTTTCGCCAAATTCAAGTAAGTGATGGATACGAGCAGTTTCTAAGCACAACATCGTTTGATAGCCTGTTTCACTCATTCCACTCATCTTTTTGTGCCAAGGATTCCAAAGAACAAATTGGCTTGCATTATGATGATGCAGTGCAATCGTACGATTGAAACTTTTATCTACGATTTGATTATGCATGTTTTCTGCGGAATAAATGCAATCAACATTTTCAGAAATGTGACGCGGTGACGGAGCGTTTTCTTGTTGTTGGTTTAAGCTATTAAAACAAGTTTCAGGTAAACCTTGTACTTCCACTTGATTGATATCCCCAATATTGAAATAGGTATGTAATGCTGCTTGCGCAGGTTCTTCGCCATAATGTGTGAAGGTTAAATGACATTTGTCTGTGAACACCATTACAATTTTAGCTTCGATAATATTTAAATCAGAAAATAACTCGAATTCTAACCGCACTTTATGCGCTGAAATATCGTAATGACTCAACTGCCATATGCGAATACGAGCTGTGCCGTGTGCAGGTTGTTTTACACCACCAAACCAAGGATAACAAATCGGTACGCCACCACGAATAGCATTACCATTTTCGAATGGTTCTACTTCACTTAACCATAATACATCTTGCTTCGCATTTTGCGGTTTCCAACTGATAAGCTGTGCCCCTTGTAGGGAAATTTTTGCCTCTCCAACCACATGTTTTAAGTGAAGAACTGGAATGTCGTTATGTTGAACAAGGTTAAGCTCTGGTGTCAGTGTTTTTAGTAATGTTGTTTTCATGTTTATTCCTGTAGTTTTAAAAGATAAATAAGGTTCAGAGATAACAAAGGGCGTATCAGATACGCCCTTAATCTACGACTTTGGTTAAATTTCGTCAATAATTCGATAAACCCAATTTTCCAGTGGATCATTCAGACGTTTCATCTCAGCGCGCATTTCTTCCAACATCTCTTTTTTGATGCTGTTATATTGTGAATCATAGAATAAATTATGCATTTCTTCTGGATCGTTACGGATGTTGTAAAGTTCACAAACATCAGTCGCATTAAATACGAGTTTGTAATCTTTACGACGCCACATGCGTTGTTCAAAATACACAAAATGCCCTGCTAGCTGACCAAGCACACCTTTTCTTTGGTTATCTTGGTGTTGGCGCATAATTGGTAGAATACTCTGCCCTTCAAAACTTTCAGGTACTTTTTGATTAGCTAAATCAAAAACTGTCGAGGTTAAGTCGTGAAGATAGACAAAGTTATCATCTTCTTGATTTACTCGGTCTGAATTTGGGTCTTTGATAATCATCGGAATGTTATAGGTGGCATCAAACATAAATTCACCTTTTTCAATCATTCGATGAGCGCCCATTGCATCACCATGATCTGCGGTGGCAACCAAGAAAGTGCGGTCATAAAGACCGTTTTTTTCTAAGTATTCGAATAATTCACCGATTGCATCATCAATTAAGGTGATATACCCCCAGAATTTTGTGATGACTTCTTTCCAATGATCTTCGCTCGCTTCCCACATTCCCCACATTTTTGAAATTGTGCGGAAATGACCTGGTTTGCCCTCTAACGGTTTAAAAAAACTTTTATCAAGCACCACATCTTCTTTTCGGTACATAGAATAATAAGGTTCTGGCACGATACAAGGCGTATGAGGCCCCCAGAAGTTTATCCATGCAAAGAATGGCTTGCCTTCATCTAGTGATTCTTGAATATATTTTTTCGCTTCATCAATGATGAAATAAGGGATAGTTTGATCTTTTGTGCCTGAGAGTAAACCGCAAAGTTCTTGTACTCTTAAATGTGGGTTATCACCAAAGTAGGCGCGGCTTACTTCTGGGATTTCATACCCCTTTTCTTCTAACCATTCTTTATAACGATTGGAATGTGTTGGCGGTTGGTTGAAGACTAAATTTTTATATACTCCACTGCCGGGATAGCCATAACCATCAAAGTTATGGCCTTTAATCCCGTAATCTTCGGGTACAGATTTAGTACCTACGTGCCACTTCCCTACAACATAAGTATTATAGCCAGCCAATTTACCAATATTCGGTTTTTCTTGGCTAATTTCACCTGTACCACCTTTTTCCCCATTTTTAATAATGCCGTGAGACGACGGCATTAATCCGGTAAAAAGTGAAGTGCGTGCAGGACCGCAAACAGACGCTGGAGTGAAGGCGTTATTAAAGCGAACGCCATCTTTTGCCAAACGATCTAAATTCGGGGTTTTCACAATTTGGTGACCATAAGGCCCCAACATATCTTTACGAATTTGATCCAGTAGAATATAAATAATGTTCATTATTTAGCCTCTTTATCTCGTACAACAAATAACACGATAATTTGTAACACCGCCCATACGCCAAGCACCATTGATGGATTGCCAGATTCTGATGCCATACCAAGTGGCGAAAGGAAAGTGTAAAGCGCAAGTAAACCTAAGATTAAAGACACGCTGGTTACTTTTAAGTATTTCCAGTTAGTTAAATCTACGTTACCTAAGTTTTCTTTGTTTTCAATGTAAGGTTCACGGCGTAAGAATTGTCCTAAGATGAGCATTAATACGACATCAAATACAAATAATCCGCCCATAACATACACAAAGTTGATTTTGACATTAAACACCCAAACGATACAGAAGTACAAGATAACGTGAGCAAGTAAAGCGATACGTGCTGCTTTGCCAGATACAGTTTTGTTAAACATACCTACGGCAAATAAAGCAACGATTGGAATATTCACAAATCCTGCGAAACGTTTAGTAATTAAGAAAATACCATCTGTACCAAACATGAGTAACGGAGCGAAAATCATAGTGACAATGGCCATAATGGTAGAAACTTTTTTCGCATAAGAAATTAATTCTTCTTCTGACCGCACTTTTTTGCTGATAGAAGGTAATAAGTCTTTACAGTAAATGGTTGCTGCTGAATTTAAGAATGAGTTAAAGGTACTTAAAATTGCGCCAAATAATGCGGCAATAAAGAAACCTTGTAACCAAGTTGGTAATACTTTGTTTACTAATAATGGATAAGACGCATCAATTGGATTTACGCCTTCACCTAAAATATGGAAACTCAATAAACCAGGAAGGTTTAAAATGATCGGTAAAGTTAATAAGAATAATGCTGCGATCAAAATACCTTTTTGACCTGATTGCAAATCTTTCGCACCTAAGCAACGTTGTACGATAGCTTGGTTAGTTGTCCAATAGAAAAAGTGAACAACCATAATACCGGTGAAAATCGTTGGCCAAGGTGTGGCATCGGTTTCGCTACCAATCGCATTCCATTTTTCAATGTGCGTTGTTGTGATTGTGTGTAAACCTTCGGAGAAACTGCCATCGCCTAAATACATCAAAGCAAAGAATGGTACAAGCAATGCGCCAATGACTAAAATCACCGCATTGATCGTGTCTGATACCGCCACTGCTTTCAAACCACCAAAAATCGCATAAATAGCCCCTACAACACCAATGGCAATGACCGTGTAAGTTATGGCTGCCCCATAGCTTAAGCCAAATGCGGTTTCTAAGTTGAAGATTTTATTGAAGGCGATTGCACCAGTGTAAAGTGCGGTTGGAATTACGATGAAAAGATAAAACACTAAGAATAATGTTGACATAATCAAGCGTGTTTGACGGTCAAAACGGCTTTCAAAAAATTCTGGCACTGTTGTGTAACCGTTACGCAAATATTTCGGCAACATATAAAGCGCCAAGAAACAAAGCGGAATAACCGTTGGAACGGTCCATGCTATAATTGAAAAGTTTCCTTTATAAGAGACCGCATTTACGCCAATAAGTTGTTCTGTTGAGAGTGAAGTTAATACCATTGAGCACCCTATCACTAACCCACCTAAACCACGGCCAGCTAAGAAATACCCTTTGGATGTACTTAAATCATCCCCTTTTGTTTTTAACCAAGAAATATAAGCAACCACACCAGTTACAATGAGGAAGCTGAGTATCGTCATGAGCATATGTTGTCCTCCCTATATCGATCAACATAGCGTAAAGATAATATAACGCTCTCTAAAGGGTTATGATAATTGTCATATTAAGATTGTGAGGTGGATCACAGAAATAATAATTGAGGATAAATTCAATGGTTTTTATTTTATGTCAGTTGAAAAACCAATAAAAATGCGGTCAAAAAACCATAAAAATTTTGACCGCACTTTGATTAGAATCCTATTCGTCTTGTTGTTGCAGAAAACGCTGGCTTCACTTCACATTCCCCTTGTAGTGCCATCAGCCAATCTTGCACCTTTTGAAAAGGGGAAAATTGGTGACGACGAGCCACTGCAGCAAAATCTCCAGGCGTCAATAAATTAAGCGATTCAATCTGACTTAAATCCTCTTCCGATAACAACGGCAACCCTAAGATTTCAGCTTGTTGTTTAGCAAAATCTAAGCGTTGTGGCAACGTTAAATAATCAAACTTCAATTTTAAATCAAAACGACGTAAGGCAGCTGGATCGAGTACCTCAATTAAATTTGTCGATACTACCATCAAGCCCTCAAAGCGTTCAATTTGTGTCAACATTTCATTCACTTGTGAACGTTCCCAGCTTCGATTTGCACCCTCTCGAGAAAATAAGAACGTATCCACTTCATCTAACACTAATAATGCGTTATCCGCTTTCGCTTGTTCAAAGGCTTGAGCAATATTTTGTTCTGTCCCGCCCACATAAGGATTAAGTAAATCTGAGCCTTGTTTTAACAACAGAGGCATATCCAACTGTTCTGCAAGCCATGCTGCCCAAGCAGTTTTTCCTGTTCCCGGCGGGCCATAGCAACAAATTCGCCCTTTTTTCGACTGCTTTAACCCTTCACTAATACGATGAATATTGTCATTACAAGCTACATAATCCAAGTTATAGTCGGCTTTGCCTAAAACAAGCGGTTCAATTTTCGGTTTATTTTGCGATTTTAACGTTTGATTAAACATCATGAGCAAAGTCTCAGCAAAATTTGATGTATTGAGTTCCTTTGCCACCCGAATTGTGCGACTTAAAATCGCAGGCGTTAATGACCGCACTTTAGCAAAATGCTGCACATAGGCCGGGCTTAATTTTCCCTCAGTCAGTTGCGTAATCAGTGCTGACTTATTTTTCAATGGCAAATCTGGCATTTCTAAAATAAGATCAAAGCGACGTAAAAAAGCAGGATCTATGCCAGAAACCGAATTCGATAACCAAATCATCGGCACGTTATTATTTTCCAATAACTGATTCATCCAAGCTTTATTTTTCTGCGCTACTGAACACTCAAAGAAACCAGCACGAAAAACATCTTCTATTTCATCAAAAATCAATAACGAAGATTGCCCTTCTAATACCTTTTGCGCAAAACGACATTTATTCAAACGATCTTCAGCGCTAATCACATCCCCATCTTCATCCATGTAGGTAATATTATTTACCGAAACGCTCAACACTTTCCCCAACAAAGTGGCCAACTCCGTTTTGCCTGTACCTGGCGCACCATAAATTAAAATATTCGCCCCCTTTCTATGAGTAGCAAATGAGGACTGAAGATAATCCAGCATCATTGTTTTCATCTCGTTTAAATAAGCAAAATCTTCTAAACTCAAACTAGGCTCAATAGCTGGTTTTGTACAAACTTTTAATAACACCTGTTCATTTAATGGTTCTGAGATGAATTCATCAAAATCTAACATTTTTCCCCAATCCAAATAGTCATGGAACCTATCCGGATTATAGTTTCGTTCAAGCAAGCCATAACCTAATAGTTTTCCCTTATCTTTTAAGGCAGAAATAATGTCCGATTTTGGCAAACCAAATAAATTTGATAATAACTCACTTACCCCTATCAAATTAGATTTTGGTAATGCCTCGCTCAATTTTTTCAACGGCTCATCTAAGCGTAGCTGAACTGATAAACGGAAAAGCGTCTGCTCAGTAGTATTCAATGATAATAATTGGGTCAGCGTATCAATATTTTGTTGAATAATTGGATTCTCGTTTGCATAAAGAGCGGTCAATTTTGGCAACGTTTTATTTCGTGCTTGTAATAATTTTTTTACTTTCGAACGAAAATCATCGCAATGCTCCATTTCACTCGGTAAACCTAAAGCCGCTGCAATATTGTCATAGTGCCAAACATTTTCATTAAAAACCTCTGAGAATCCTTGATATTCTAATAAAAGTTGCAACATTAATTTTTCGGTATAAGGGGAAACTAATGGTGGGTTAAGTTTGAATTTAGACATAATCATCACTCCAATAAAAAATGCTCAAACCTAATGGGTTTGAGCATAGTTTAAGAAGTGGAGCGACAGATTGTGTCGTTAGAAATCAGCTTTGGATAAAGGTTTATTTAGAATTTCGAGCATTTTTGCTCCATGCTCTTTTATCTCAACTTCTGTCCATTTATCATAACTCATCATTATGGCTTGTTTTAAGCTATCGTAATTTTCATTTTTCTCATAATAACTGCATTTGGCTTTGGGTGTTAAATTGCTTAAACGAGAATTTTTACTTTGAGATAGCAAATATAAGTTACCAAAATTATCTAAAGTTTTTTTCTCTAATCTCTCTAACCCATGTTCTTCTGAAGGGTGCTGTGGATAATGATGCTCTACCGAACTTCTAAAGGTAAATCTGAACTTTTTCCAAATAGCATCTTTATTTTTAATAGTTAACCATTTGTCATTTTCTGACAAAATTTCTACTTTTTGTTTTTGTTTTTGTTTTTGTTCGTGGAAAAATTTCCATAACTGATAATCTAATCGATTAAATACAAAGTTAGGAACATTTACTCCATCATCCCAATCTTTTTTATCTCCTGAGTTTAATTCAAATTCCACTTTTTCTAATATAATTTCTGTAATATCTTTTCCTTGACAGTTATTACCAAAATAGAATTTATCACAAAGTTCTTCTAAAAATTTAATATAATCACTTTGTTCAATATTGTCTCTATTATCAAATAACCAACGTAACACAGCGTATAACCAGTTTTTATAAATACGAGATGGATTAGAGACATGGAACATTGAAAGTAACATCACAGTTTTTTTTGTAGGATCTGAATCATTAAGTGATTCATCATCATTTTTATCTAAACTATCGTCAACAGACATATTTTTATAATTACCAAATGCATTTTTATAGTAGTAATAACCTGATTTTCCTTTAACTATTTTCCATAACGACCAGTTTTCATAATCAGTTCGAATCATATTAGATTTAATCACGTATAAATCAAATAAATAACGACAAACCAATAATGTATAAATAAACACTCTAACTTTTTTAGGGTTTCCTTCAAACTTACCTTCAAATGATTTTAATAGTAACTTTTCATCTAATGGAACATTGCATGGATCATTTTGGATAGAATATTTACATTTATCAAACATTTCTAAATAAATTCGTAAAACGTGCATTAAGAAATTAGGAAAATCAATTACTGAAGTAAATTCACCATCATATTTATCCTGTGATTGTTCTTCATTTTTTTCTATTTTTACCTCGCCCTTAATAAGTTTTACGATACTATCTACAGGATTTTCAGGTTCTACAGGATTTTCAAGTTCTACAGGATTTTCAAGTTCTACAGGATTTTCACTCAAAATAGTCTTAAAAAATCCACGTACTTTTCTCCAATCACCACCTAAAATGACTTCTCTTAATTCAGAATCAAGCCCCATCACAACATAACGACTCATATCTGAGCATGCATCCCAGATTTTTGCAAATAATGATTGCTCAATAGGTGTTGGCAACACTTTCATCAAACGAGCTTTTAGAATTTCATGCTTTTCAAGCTGTTCTCCACGGGTATTCATAATTTCAAAATAATGGTTTAAATCTGTACCTTCAGGCACTTCAGTTCGGATAATTTCAACTTTATCCAAAAGGAATTTTACAATTTCATCTTTATTATTTCCCCATTCATCAAATACTTTCTTAATTGTTTTTAATGCTTGTGAGAAATTGCTTAGTAAGGTTTCAGAATTAAGATTAGATAATGCTTGTTCAGATTCATCTCGATGTTCAAAAGAAACATTTCTAAAAACTAATTTGTCAAGATGATGCATTATTAACGTAAGTGTTGTTAGTCTTTGCTGGCCATCAATTACTTCAAAATCACCATTGTCTCGGCAATAAACAACTAAGCTTCCAATATAATAATTTTTATCTTGTTCTTTATTTTTTTCACAAGCATTTTTTATATCTTGAAGTAATGAACTAATTTCATCGTCACCCCAAGCATAATTACGTTGGTAGATTGGAATAATATAGTTACATTTATTCTCATTATCAAATAAATCAGACACGGTTAATATTTTTACATATTCTTTAGCATTGCTCATTTTTTTACCTAAAAAACTTCCTTTATTTTATTATCTATATTACTAAACTTATATTCACGTATTGCTGAGGTATATCTCAGCACTTGTATTGGTGTAGAGGATTTCTCTATATGATTAAATAATCCATTTTTTGAGTGAGCTTCATCTTCTATAGTTTTGAAAGTAATACGCTGATATTCAAAACGAATTCGATAAACCCATAAAAATGCTTTATTTATAAATTCATCTAAATGTACTTTACCAAACTTATCAAAATAGAATAACACTATACATTCAAATAAATTTTTTAAATACTTATCCCCTACTCGATAGCAATAATCTTGATTATTGAGAAAAGTATTTACGCCTTTCCCTAGATCTTTACCGTTAATTTTTGTCACTTTATCAACAAGTCCACTTCCTTCTTTAAATAATTTTTCATAGAGCTCAGAATAATACTGAACATAATCAAAAAATTGCTCTCCATTTATTAGAGTTTGTATTGTTTGAAAACTTGTCTTCACAAATCTTGGATGATAAAGCATAGGATTTTGTTGTGCTAATTTCTCTACAGCCTTTGTTGCAAACAGTGGGCTAAGATAAGGATAGTTAGTACTTTCTGATACACCTTTAAATGTCTCTAGCTCGTCCGATGTAAAAACCTCTCCGCTTTCTTGATAGTGCCATCGGCGTAATCTAAAAAGAATATAGTTGATAATTTTATCTAAGTTATTAATTTCTTGAGAAAGTGCAGATTTCTCCCAACGCTCAACGCAGTGATGAACAATCTCTTTGGGCTTATCTTTCATTTCTCGTAAATGATAAGCTTTCAGCAAATCATAAGATTCTAAAGGTTTCCCTCTTGAGTTTTGTGAGTCAAAAAATTGGAAGGCTTCGTCTAAATCATCTAATTCAACATAAACTATCTCACAAATTTCTAAAATATATTTTTTAAATGCTTCCTTATTGGAAATAGAATAATTTTTAATAAAATTATAATTATTAATTATATTACTCTCGCTAAGAGTATGTGCTACACTTTTATCTAATAAAGACTTATCCGTGAATTTTTCTTCATTATTCAAATAATAAAGTAATAATGAAAGCGTAATTAAACGTTGTTGGCCATCAACAATATCAAAATTTTTTCCATATTTATGTATCACAACTGTCCCGATACGATAAACTTGTTCCTGATTACGAAAATGGGTAAGTAAATCATCAAGTAATTGTTGAACGTGTTTTATTGTCCATTTATATGGTCTTTGATAGTCTGGAATACTCAAATTTAATTTGAATACATCATCAATCTTGAGTATTTTTGCTTTTTCTTCACTCATAATAATTGGGATCTCTTAGAATATTTTTATAATATAAATCAAAATGTACAGATTATAACCGATAAATCATCATAAGCTATTTGTTTCTCAATTAATTTACGACACACCGTCAATCTAGATTTATCATTATCATATTGTTTCCAAATTTTTTCTCTTACCTCAGCAGAAAATCCATCTGTTAATCCATCAGAACACAGTAATAAACTTTCCCCTTGTTGAATTTCAATTTCTTGATAACAAATTTTATCTTGGAATTCGGAATAATCCGCAACTAAACAAGAAGAAACACCGCCATAAATCGTGGCAAAATCTTCTTCTTTTTTATTGGGAAAATCCGCCAATAATTCAGACAAAATAGAATGATCTTGGGTAATTTGTTGCCATTTTCCTTGGGCATCAATTAAATAAGCTCGACTATCGCCTACGCTGAGAATTTTGGCTTTACGAGTTATTTGATCAATTTCAGCTGCCACAAATGTGGTTGCTGAGCCAAAATAATCCTCGGCTAATTCTGCTGATAAATAGGATTGTAAATCGTAGATCGTTTGGCGACTTAGGCTTTCCATTTGGCTTAATAATTGCATAGCCAACTTGCTCGCTTTTTCAGGTCGGTTGCTATTAGAAATACCATCTGCCACGCCCACAATAAAGTGCGGTCGGTTTTCAAGACGTTTTTCAGCCGTTTTGAGTTTATATTGAAACACCGCCTCGCCATTAAAAAGGGCATCTTGGTTGTGTCGCTTGTTGCTACCAATTTGTTGGCAGAAGGTAATTTCGCAAAAATTTTCCATTATTCAACCGCTTGTTGAGAAGGATTTAGCAGGCGATCAATCGCTTTTAGCGCATCTAAGGCCTTCATTTCGAGACTTAAAAAGTGCATTTTCGGCACGCCTGCATCTTGTGGGTTAATACGGATAAATCCGCCCTTTTTTGCTTTCGCCGTACGTTCAGAAAAGCGACGCACAGTTGGAATGGCTTTCCCCGCACCCAGTTCGATGACGACGAGATTTTGCACTTCTTTTAACCACGATTCTAACCGCACTTTTTTAAAATCCTGATATTGGCTTGCATAACTCCAATCATTAAACATTAGTACATTTTGACGAGCAAAGCCCCCACAATAAGGACAATGTGGTTTTTCACTGGTTAAACATAAGTTTTCATTATCCACGACAGGTTGAAAACTTGATGCAGACCAACTTAATCCTCGACAATTATTGACACACTGAAGACGTTCCAAAGTACCGTGTACTTCATAAACATGGCTATCATCAAAACCAGCCTTTTGAAAATGCCCATCCACATTACTGGTAAAAACAAAATATCCGTGAGATTTAGCTTCCGCCCAGCGTTTTAAAATCTGATACCCTTCGTGAGGAATAGTATTTCGGTATTGAACTAATCGATGCCCATAAAACCAATAGGCAAGTTTCTTATTATGCTTATAAGCTAGTGGCGTCGCGATGTCTTCAAAAGATATATTATGTTCTTTAAACATAGGATAAGCATTCCAAAATCCACCAACACTGCGGAAATCGGGAAGCCCAGAATCCACACTCATACCCGCACCAGCTGTAATTAAAATGCCATCCGCTTTGCGGATAAGTTCTACTGCATAATTTAAATCATTTTTCATAATACTTTTCTCTGTCCATTTTTCATTGGTGAAATAATACCCGCTTGTTCTAACTGTTCTAAAATTTGTCCAGCTCGATTAAAACCTAACATAAATCTGCGTTGAATCATCGAGCAAGATGCAACTTTTTGTTGTTGCACAAATTTTTTTACATCCTCAAAAAGTGGATCTCTTGCCATAATTACTTTCATTGCCATTATTTGCTCCTTTTTCTTAATTAAAGGCTTTATAAATATGTAAGAAGTAAAGAATTTCTCTTTATGGAGAAATTATATGAAAGGAAGCGACAATTTGTGTCGTTTGCGAATGTTGAAAGCGGTTATTTTTAAAAGATCTTTTACAAATAAGATTATCCTTATTGCAATATGCATATTTATCTGGTTATATATACATACAACTTTATTAAGGAAAAAATATGAATAACCAAAATCCGATTGAAATTTACCAAGCTCAAGATGGCACAACGCAAGTGGAAGTAAGATTTGAAAATGACACCGTTTGGCTTTCCCAAGCGCAGATGGCTATGTTATTTGGTAAAGATATTCGCACCATTAATGAGCACATTACCAATATATTTGATGACGAAGAACTTGAGAAAGAATCAACTATCCGGAAATTCCGGATAGTTCGCCAAGAAGGTAAACGCCAAGTCAATCGTGAAATTGAGCATTATGATTTAGATATGATTATCTCTGTTGGTTATAGAGTAAAATCTAAACAAGGCATTAGTTTCCGCCGTTGGGCAACTGCACGTTTAAAAGAATATCTGACTCAAGGCTATACCATTAACCAAAAGCGTTTGCAGCAAAATGCTCACGAATTAGAACAAGCACTTGCGCTTATTCAAAAAACGGCAAATTCATCGGAATTAACGCTAGAAAGTGGTCGTGGATTAGTGGATATTGTCAGCCGTTATACGCATACGTTTTTATGGCTACAACAATATGATGAAGGTTTACTTACCGAACCACAAACACAGCAAGGCGGTACATTACCGACTTATGCTGAGGCCTGTTCTGCACTAGCAGAGTTAAAATTACAGCTGATGGCAAAAGGTGAAGCAAGTGATCTGTTTGGACGTGAACGAGATAATGGCTTATCTGCGATTCTAGGTAATTTAGATCAAAGTGTATTTGGTGAACCTGCTTATCCAAGCATTGAAGCAAAAGCGGCACATTTACTTTATTTTGTCGTCAAGAACCATCCTTTTTCAGATGGTAATAAACGTAGTGGCGCATTTTTATTTGTGGATTTCTTACATAGAAATGGGCGTTTGTTGGATCATAATGGGCATCCAGTTATCAATGATACTGGACTTGCAGCACTCACTTTATTAGTTGCAGAATCTGATCCGAAACAAAAAGAAACGCTTATTAGGCTTATTATGCATATGCTTAAGCAAGAGAAAAAATGATAAATAGCGACCGAAGTCGCTATTTGTTTAAAAAGTGCGGTTGTTTTTCTATGATTTTTTAATTTTCTCCAATAACTCGGCGACCACTTTCGGAACACCCTCACCCGCTTTTTCTTTTATGGCAATCACTTTCTTACGGACAAATCCTGTATTGGGATTCGGATCGATCAAATAGATAAGTGAACCATATGGAGCGAGATTTACCAATCCATTAGCGGGATAAACCTGTAATGAAGTGCCAATAACAATCACAATATCTGCCTTTTTCACTAACTTTTCTGCTTTAGGAAACAGGGGTACATTTTCCCCAAAAAAGACTATATGTGGACGCATTGGATGACCGTGATTATCCTTATCCTCTAATCGTTGATCACCCAAACATGGAACAATGTAATCGGTATTAAAACTACTGCGAGCTTTGTTCAGTTCACCATGTAAATGGAGTACGTTAGTACTTCCTGCTCGCTCATGTAAATCATCCACATTTTGAGTGATTATATGAACTTCATAAAACTCTTCCAACTCAACCAAAGCCAAATGTGCTGTATTAGGCTCTGCAGCTTGAGCATTACGACGTCGTTCATTATAAAACTCTAATACTTTTGCACGGTTTTTCTTTAAGGCTTCGGGCGTACAAACTTCTTCTACTTTATGCCCAGCCCACAATCCATCTTCCGCTCTAAAAGTAGGAATACCACTTTCGGCACTAATGCCAGCACCGGTTAATACTACGCAAATTGGTTTATTTTTTGCTGTCATTTTTCAGGCTCCTTTTTGTTTGTTCTAAAATTTCATCAACCTGTCTATCTCTAGCCATCATGCCAAATATATTCCCCGCTTTATAAAGGGGTTGATAAGTATAGCTTTCAATGTACAAGAATGGCTTCTCTGAAAGGCGTTGGAAATATTGTTTTAGCTGTGATTTTGAGCGTAATAGCACTTCATATTCCGCTTGAATATGAGCACACATAGCTTCAATACGCATTTTAAATTCATCACTGAGATCAGGACTGATAATTAAATAGACCGTTTTCTGTTCGGTTGCTGTTTCATCCGTATAAACACATGCCAAATTAAACACTTGCCATTTATAGCGATCTGCAAAAGCACCAATGACTCGGCTTTGCTCCTCAGTTTCAACTTGAACTAGGGCGGCTGGCTTTTTCAAACAATCTTGCAACACATCACTTGGTGTAAAAGGCCCACAGCCTAAGTAAGATAAGACACAATTCCAATTAGCAAATTGTTCTGTACCAAAATGAACATGTTCGCCTTGAAATTTGCCAGCACCATTTTTAGTGCGATCATCAATTAAATAATCACCTTGGTTGAGATTTTTATGATGGGATAAAATCAATCGTTTGTATAAGGCTGAACCTTTTTCTTCACCGAAATAATGTTGAATCCATTTTACTTTATCACTCCAAGCGGAAGGATTATGCCAAGGAGCAGTAGAAAGCACATAAATATGATATTTTTTCATCAATTTATGCACAGCAGAAATCGCATTCGGCATGGGTTCCATTAAGCTAAAAATACCCTCAACTTCATCATATCGACCTTCATATTCTCGCTTGGTTTTATCATCTAGTTTTGCAATACCTGATGGAAAATCTACCATCACATTATCCATATCAATGTACACAATCTGTTTCATTTGAATGTCCTCTCTTCAGATAGATTTATCATAAAGCGCAAAGCGACAATTTATGTCGTTATACTGTTTCTTCTAAATATACCCGCCCAATTTCTTGATAATTTTCACCAAAGTGAGCTATCCACCACTCCAGCATTTGACTTTCGATCACAGTTGCTGAAATTTCATAATCATCGCCAGAATCTTTTACTGTTTGATCTGTTGATAATGGTGTTTCTGTTAAAAAGCCACCAATATCTTTATTAATGCGGAAAGTTAATCGAATTTTTCGACCATAGGTAAAACCGAACTTTTGGCTTTCTACATAAGATTTCAAATTAAAATCAGGGCGTTCAAATATCATTGTACTCACTGTTACCTTAAGCAAGCGATGCAAAGCAAGGTGTAAAATATCGCCATTCTCATATTGTGCGACTAAATAGCTACTTGGCCCTTGTTGTACCAAAGCCAATGGCTTGACCTGTGCCTTATGTTCTTTACCGTGAATACTCCGATAATGCACCTTTAAAAATCGATTTTGGTAAAGTGCGGTACTAATTTGAGAAAAAATTTCTGGATTGATTTTGGCAGGTAATAAAGGCTGACTAGTTGGCGCAATAGCAACTTTATTAAGCCATTCAGCCCCTGATTTTTTATGACTGTCATAAACCAAATTATATTCGGCCTGTTGAAAGAATGCCTCCATTGAACTCATAATGCTAGAAGGCAAAATGCCATTGAGATATTGTTTAGCAAGCATAAGCACAAGTGATTGCTGTTCATTTAAAATCGGTAAATCTAATCCTTTAGCATTTGATTTCCATCGGTAGCCATAAGGTTTATCACGCATATCACGTTCAATTTCAAACTGTTGAGACAAACTTTCTAGCTGGCGTTGAATTGAACGAATATCACGTTGAACGCCAATATCAGCAAGTTTTTGTAAGATTTCTTCTGCAATAATAAAACGTGTTTTCGGAATAAGGCGTAAAATTTCAAGTTGAATTTGAAGTGCGGTTAAGTTTGAGGACATTTTATCTCCCAAATTTGAAAAAAATCATTATAAAAAATGCTGGAAAATTCCAGCATTATACTTTCTAAATCCGTCTGACTTGCCAGAAGGCTTTCGACCAATAAGGGTTATTCATTGAAGAATAGACAACTCCCCCTTTGGTGGAAGCATGAAGGAATTTGTCTTCTTTTACATAAATTCCCACATGATAGCCATTAGGGCCACGACCAGTTTTAAAGAAAATTAAATCGCCAGTTTGAATATCTTCTTTGCGTACATGTTTACCATAATTGGCTTGTTCAGTTGTACTTCTTGGCAAACGAAGATTAAAACGATCGAAGAAAGTTTTCTGCACAAAACCAGAACAATCTACGCCACGGCGTGAAACACCGCCGAGCACATAAGGTGTACCCGCCCATTCATGTTGTTGTTCGCTCAACATGGCTATGGCCATAATAGGATCACCGATTTGGCCTTTATAGTTCATCGCATAATCATCATTTTGAAAACTAGAACAAGCGAATAAAAACAGCGAGGCAGTAGCGATTAAAAATGATTTATATACTTTCATACCTTTTCATATGAAAAGTGCGGTAGAAATTCACCGCACTTTTTGTTGCTTACTATTTAGTTTTTTCTACGCGAGCACGTAACTTTTGCCCTGGCTTAAATGTCACCACTCGGCGCGCAGAAACTGGCACAACATCACCTGTTTTTGGGTTACGCCCTGGGCGAGATGACTTATCACGTAGTTCAAAATTACCAAATCCTGATAATTTCACATCATGACCAGATTCTAGTGATGAACGAATCTCTTCTAAAAAATTCTCCACCACATTTTTCGTATCGTGTTTAGATAACTGATATTTATCACTTAAATATTCAATAATATCAATTTTGGTTATCGTAGCCATATTAATCCCTTAATTCAGCATTAAAGCGTTGTTTTACCTCCGCTAATACTGCTGAAATCACTGCATTAATTTCTTCATCTTCAAGTGTTTTTTCATTATCTTGGACAGTCAAGCTAATCGCTAAACTTTTATAGCCTTCAGCGACGCCCACACCTTGATATACATCGAACAAGTTCACTTGCACCAATTTTTCGCCGCCTGCTTGTTTACATGCCGCGATTAATTCCCCTGCTGGTACGCTATCTGCTACGACTAAAGCTAAATCACGACGGTTTGCTGGGAATTTAGAAATTTCTTTTGCTTGCACCACATTACGTGCCGCAATTGCATTCCAAAGAATTTCAAATACAAAAGTTTTGCCATTTAAGCCAAGTTTTTGGCTAATAGATGGATGAATTGCACCAATAAAACCAATTTCTTGACCATCTAATTCAATAGCAGCAGATTGGCCAGGGTGTAATGCATCAAATTGTTTTGCAACAAAACGAACTCTATTACCACCTTCTGTTAAAGAAAGTACTGATTCTAAATCGCCTTTAAGATCAAAGAAATCAACAGACTCTGCTTTACCTGCCCAGTGTTCAGATTTTGCCGTTCCAGTAATCACCGCACTTAAAACAAATTCTTGACGCACGCCAAATTCAGCATTGGCATCTGGCACAAAACGCAATCCAGTTTCAAATAAACGAACACGAGATTGTTGACGATTTTGATTATACAGCACAGCACCTAATAAACCACTAATCAAAGACACGCGCATTGCTGACATTTCCACAGAAATTGGGTTTGGTAATACAAGTGCTTCTTGATGTGGATGTAATAAACTTTGAATTTTTGGATCCACAAAGCTATAAGTAATGGCTTCTTGATAATCAGCATCCACAAGTGCGGTCTTAATTCGAGCTAAATCTAAATCAGATTCTTTATGCTCACGCATGCGGAGATGCGCTAATGGCGCATTGTTTGGAATACTGTTATAACCATAAATACGCGCCACTTCCTCAATTAAATCTTCTTCAATTTCAATATCAAAACGCCAGCTTGCAGAAGTTACCGTCCAAATATCATTTGCATAAGTAACATCGAAACCAAGACGATGGAAAATTTCTGTTACGCTTTCTGTTTCAATATGATGACCTAAAAGTGCATCTAATTTACTACGGCGGAGTTGAACAGTATTAACTTTAGGAAGATGAGCTTCACTGCTTGTTTCACAAATCTCACCCGCTTCACCACCACAGATTTCAAGTAATAATGCGGTTGCTCGTTCCATTGCTTTACGCGCTAATTCAAAATCCACACCACGTTCAAAACGGTGTGATGCATCAGTATGTAAACCATATTGTCTTGCACGGCCTGCAATAGCTAATGGAGCGAAAAATGCGGATTCTAAAATCACATCTTTCGTTTCACTATTTACGCCACTCGCTGCACCACCAAAGATCCCTGCCATTGCTAAAGGCCCATTTTGGTCGGCAATTAATAAAGTATTTGATTGAAGTTTTGCAGTTGAGCCATCTAATAATACTAATTCTTCACCTTCTTTTGCTAAACGAACTTGAACAGGTTGTGCAACTTTAGCCGCATCAAACGCATGCATTGGCTGACCAAGCTCAAGCAAAATATAGTTAGTAATATCAACAATAGGATCAATAGAACGAATACCACAACGACGCAATTTTTCTTGCATCCACATTGGCGATTCAGCCTTCACATTAACGTTTTTCACCACACGCAATAAATAACGTGGGCACGCTTCTGGTGCTTGTAAATCAATTTGAACTTTATCAGAAATTGTTGCTGGCACCGCTTCAAAGTGCGGTTGATTTACTGGCTGTTTATTTACCACACCAATTTCACGCGCAATACCCGCAATGCTCAAACAATCCGCGCGGTTTGGTGTTAAGCTAATTGCGATGGCATTATCATTTAAACCTAAATATTCACGTAAATCTGTACCAATTGGTGCATCAAGTGGCAATTCAATAATACCGTCAGCTTCAACATCAATACCTAATTCAGAAAATGAACAAAGCATTCCTTCTGATGGTTGACCGCGTAATTTCGTTTTCTTAATTTTGAAATCGCCCGGTAATACCGCACCTTCTGTTGCGCAAGCGACTTTTAAGCCTTGACGACAATTTGGTGCACCACACACGATATCCAATAAACGATCACCGCCTACGTTCACTTTAGTTACACGTAATTTATCCGCATCTGGATGTTGTGCACATTCCACCACTTCACCCACAACGACACCATTAAATTTACCCGCAACGCTTTCCACGCCATCGACTTCTAAGCCAAGCATGGTAATTTGCTCGCATAATTGCTCGGTGGACACCGCAGGGTTCACCCATTCTCTTACCCACTGTTCACTAAATTTCATTTGTTGTTATCCTTTTAATTCAAATCCGAGAAATTACTTAAATTGTTTTAAGAAACGTAAGTCGTTTTCAAAGAACGCACGTAAATCTGTTACGTTATAACGTAACATTGTTAAACGCTCAACGCCCATTCCCACGGCAAAACCAGAATATTCATTCGGATCAATACCCACGTTACGTAACACATTTGGGTGCACCATACCGCAGCCCAACACTTCTAACCATTTACCGTTTTTACCCATCACATCCACTTCGGCTGAAGGCTCGGTGAATGGGAAATAAGATGGACGGAAACGTACTTGTAAATCTTCTTCAAAGAAAGCACGTAAGAAATCGTGCAATAAACCTTTCAATTCTGTGAAATTTGCTTTTTTATCCACATAAAGCAATTCAATTTGATGGAACATTGGCGTGTGCGTTTGATCATAGTCATTACGATATACACGTCCTGGAGCCATAATACGAATTGGTGGCTGCATTTTTTCCATAGTACGAATTTGCACGCCAGAAGTTTGAGTGCGAAGTAATAATTCTGGATTAAACCAGAAAGTATCGTGATCCGCACGTGCAGGGTGATGTTTAGGAATATTTAGCGCATCGAAGTTGTAATAATCACTTTCAATTTCAGGACCATTTTCAACTGAAAAGCCAAGTTCTGAGAAAAATTTTGTTACACGATTAATCGTCATGGTAACTGGGTGTAAACCACCAGTTTCAACTTTGCGACCAGGTAAACTGACATCTACACGTTCTTTTTCTAATTTTGCGTTAAGTTCAGCCTGTTCCCACTCCGCTTTTTTTGCATTTAAAAATTCTAACGCAGCTTGTTTTGCTTCGTTAATTTTTGCGCCCATAGCTGGACGTTCTTCAGCTGACACGTTACGCAATTCTTGCATTAATTGAGTAAAATGCCCTTTCTTACCAAAATATTCGACACGGATTTCATCCAACGCCGTTAAACTTTTATCCTGAATGGATTCAATCGCTAATTTCGCTTTCTCGACAAGCTCGTTCAGATGTTGCATAGTTTCCCCTGCTTCTCTTTTCTCTATAAAATAAAAAACCGAGTAATGATAATACCAAGTACTTAAAAAGTAAAAGAATAATACGAAAAATCATTGGTTTATCAAAAATAAAAATGGAATAACGTTATCGCTATTCCATTTTTTCTTGTTACCAACAAAATCGTTCATTCACAAAATTTTCTGACCGCTCTTTTTGCCATTTTTCTTTATTGTTTGGATTGGCAAAAAAACGTGCTTGTTCCTGTAAACGTTGAATTAATTTTTCTTCTGCTTCTTTTAACGCTTTTTGACGATCTGCAAATTTTGCGGGCAATGCTGGTAAGAAAATCACTTCATAAGGATGCACAATTGTCCATTTCACCGCATTTTGGGCAGCAATACTTTGTTTATCAAAATTGCAAAACGCATAAGCATTAACAAACTGCCCCACTACGTGGCTAAACCCTGTATTATCTTGCACCGTTTGTTTTGGCAAATCTAACACATAAAGTGCGGTGATCAAACGATTTTGCCCACGATAAAACCAAGTAACAGCTTCATCTCTTAAGCCAAAATCGTACGCCCGCGCAGCTAACGTGAACATCGTCATGGGTGAAATACGAGCTGGATTTTCTTCTACAAATTTCACCGCACTTTCATAACCTTTTACCGTATTTTCACGTAGCATAGGATCAATTTCTTTATGTACAAATACATTTTCTGCTTTTCCATTTTCCGCAGAATAATAAGGTTTGATATAAACATCCACTGTCTTCACGGGTTCTTTGCTAATAGAAGCACAAGCCGTAATAAAAAGTGCGGTTATAAAACACAGTATTTTTAACATATGGATTTTCCTTATATAATGCCCAGCAAATTTCACTGCATTGTTATTATGAAAATTCATCTAATCTACAGTAAAACCACATTAGAATTCAATAATGAAACAAGTTTACTCGATCATCTCGAGAAAAATAATATTCATCATGAATATCAATGTCGTAGTGGCTATTGTGGTTCTTGTCGTGTGAAGATCAAAAAAGGCAAGGTATCCTATAAAGATACGCCCCTTGCCTTTATTCAACCTGATGAGATTTTATTATGCTGCTGTCACGTAGAAAGTGACATTGAAATTGATTTATAAATTATTTAAATCTAATACATCTGTCATATCAAATAAGCCATTCGCTTTATTTTCTAACCATTTACCAGCACGCACTGCACCATTAGCGAAAGTCATACGACTTGATGCTTTATGGGAAATTTCTACACGCTCGCCAATATCAGCAAACCACACCGTGTGTTCTCCCACAACATCCGAAGCACGAATAGTAGAAAAACCAATTTCATCACGTTTACGTTCGCCTGTGATTCCTTCACGACAAAATACGCCGTGCGTTTTTAAATCACGACCTAAGGTTTTCGCGATATGTTCGCCCATAGAAAGTGCGGTGCCAGATGGCGCATCGACTTTATGACGGTGATGTGCTTCAATCACTTCAATGTCACAATAATCCCCCATCACTTTTGCCGCTTTTTCTAAAAGTTTGAAGACTAAATTCACGCCAACACTGAAATTTGATGCAAACACAATAGCAATTTTATCTGAAGCTGCTTTAATCGCCGCTTTACCATTTTCATCAAAACCTGTTGTACCGATCACCATTTTTTTATTATTCGCTACGCAAAATGCAATATGTTCAAGGGTGCCTTCTGGTCGAGTAAAATCGATTAATAAATCGAATTTATCTTTTTGGCTTTCAAGATCGTCTGAAACTGTTACACCAAGTTGACCAATTCCCGCCAATTCTCCCGCATCCGTCCCGACTAGAGATGATCCTTTGCGTTCAAAAGCTGCACCTAGTTCTACACCTTCCGCAGAATGAACCGCTTGAATTAATTGGCGCCCCATTCTTCCGCCAGCACCTGCGATTGCAATTTTTAATGTCATGTTACTTCCTTTTTTATTAATGAATTATTTCGTTGATGCCGCTATAAACAAGCACACAACCAAAAAATAAAAATACAATACCTGCCATATTATCAATATAACGGCTGTATTGACTGTATAAACGCTTGGCAATATTACGTGAAAAAATCAATGAAATCACATAAAAATAACAAAATGTTTCAACCACAATTACCATAAAAGCCAAGATAATTTGCCACATTTCAGTGATATTTACTAATACAAGCGACATCACGCTACTAAAATACACCACGACTTTTGCATTGGATAAATTCACTAAAAGCCCTTTCACAATTTCTTTTTTGATCGTGGTTTGCTGATTAAATTCAGTATCAGAGTGCGGTTCAAATTGAGCGTGTTTTTTGCTGCGAGCCATTAAAAAACCGAGATATGCTAGGTAACTACCGCCTAGCAACATAATAACGCCATGTAATGCAGGAATAGTAACGAATAACACCGCCAATCCCAACATAGAAAGCATTCCCCAAAAGGCGATGCCAAGCGTTATGCCTAAAATGCCACAAACTGTATTACGACGAGAGTTACTTGCCGCCATCCGACTTACATAGAAGAAATCAGGCCCTGGCGTCATTAATCCAAAAAAATGCACAATGATTAAATTCAGCATCACAACATCCAATACTGAATAGCAAATACGATAATCACGGCATAAATTGCCGCTAATACATCATCGACCATAATGCCAAAACCACTTTCGAGTTTTTCGTCAAAATAACGAATTGGAAACGGTTTTAAAATATCGAAAAAGCGAAATAACGCAAAAGCAGCCAAAATCCATTGCCAAGATAATGACGGTATCGCCGCTAATACAATAAATACACCGACAAATTCATCCCAGACGATAGAACCATGATCGTGTACGCCCATATCTTCTGTGGTTTTTTGACAAAGGTAGCAACCGAGTAGAAAACAAAGTGCAGTGAAAATTAAAAAGGTTTTTACACCTAACAAAGAAAGCAAAATCACGCCTAAAGTTGTTCCGGCTAAACTCCCCCACGTGCCTGGAGCTGGATGAATTAAGCCCGAGCCAAAACCAACGGCAAGCAAATGAATAGGATTTAAAAGAGAGATTTTTTTAAGAGGATTATTTTCTGTCATTTTGATTCCTTAAAATGATCGAAACCACTTGAAAAAGTTATATTCATAGGTTTTCCATCACGTAAAAAACGTGGCGAAAAGTCGCTGCACTTTTCTGTGATTTTACCAATGCAAGTACAAGACACGTTCAGTTTTTTCAAGCGTAATTCTAATTCATCTTTAGATTCGGGCGGTATGGTAAAACAAAGTTCATAATCTTCTCCACCACTTAAGGCAAATTGTTCCGCTTGAGCGCGATCATATTTATGCAAAATCGCGGATGAAAGAGGTAAAGCAGAAAGTTCAACTTCTGCGCCACATTGACTTCGTTCAAGAATATGCCCTAAATCAGAGATTAACCCATCGGAAAGATCAATGGCAGCGTGAGCAATATCAATTAACGCCCGTCCAAGTTCTATTCTAGGTGTGGGTCTAAGATGACGTTGTTGCAGAAAAACATCATCAGAATCAACCGCACTTTTGCCCGATAAAATTTGTGTTAAACCTGATACGCTATCGCCTAAAGTGCCTGAAACATAAATTAAATCACCAACTTGCGCTTTATGCCGACAAATTCCTTTACCTTTTTCGACAAAACCTTGTGCTGTAATCGTAATAGATAAGTTGCCCTTTGTGGTATCGCCACCAATTAATGTGACGTTGTATTGTTTTAACGTGTGCAATAAACTTTGACTAAATATTGAAATCCAATTTTTATCTACATTTGGCAAAGTTAATGCCAGAGAAACCCATTTTGGCTGTGCCCCCATTGCAGCAATATCACTTAAATTTGTTGCAACAGCCTTATAAGCTAAATCTTCAGGCGAAATGGTCGGTAAAAAATGTGTATTTTCCACCATGGTATCCGTCGTAATGGCAAGTTGATAATTCTCTGGCATGGAAACCAGCGCACAATCGTCGCCAATAGATAATTGAACGGAATCATCAACTAATATTTGTTGCTGAAAATATCGTTTAATTAAATCAAATTCACCCATTGCCATTTTCACCTATCTTATAAAAGAAAAGGCACGCGTTAAAAACGCGCGCCATTTTCAGTTTAAAAGGATTACTTACGCCCTAATGCTGGTGCGATTTTATCAAGTACGCCATTGATATATTTATGGCTTTCATCTGCACCGAATACTTTTGCTACTTCAATCGCTTCATTGATAACCACTTTATATGGAACATCTAATTCAAAGCGCAATTCATAGACAGCCAAACGCAAAATTGCAGTTTCAATAGGATCAAGCTCATCAAAAGCGCGGTCAATATAAGGCGAAATTGAAAAATCAACGGCTTCAATATTTTCTACTGTTTGACGAAATAATTTACGGAAGTAAGGTTTATCTACCCCATCCATATCTTGATCTAACACAAAGGCTAATTCAACTTGCTCTGCAGTATTGCCAGATACCGCCCAAGAATACAAGGCTTGAACAGTACATTCACGCGCACGACGACGAGCAGAAGGCTTTTTCACTTGTTTTTGTTCTGTCATGATTTATGCCGCATCAATTTGTTGAATAAGATTAACCATTTCAAGTGCGGTTAAGGCTGCTTCTGCACCTTTATTACCCGCTTTAGTACCAGCACGTTCAATCGCCTGTTCAATATTTTCTGTGGTTAATACACCAAAAGCGACTGGGATTTCGGCATCCATTGCAACTTTTCCTAAACCGCTGCTTGCTTCCCCTGCTACATATTCAAAGTGCGCAGTACCACCACGGATAACTGTACCTAATGCCACAATCGCATCAAATTTTTTACTTTCAGCTAAACGACGAGCAACTAATGGCAACTCATACGCACCTGGAGCACGCACGATAGTGATATTTTCATCTTTCACTTGGCCGATACGTTTTAATGCATCAATTGCGCCTTCTAATAAACTTTCATTAATAAAACTGTTAAAACGAGCAATTGCTACTGCAACTTTTGCATTAGGTGCTGCGACTGAGCCTTCTAAAACTTTCATATTTTTTCCTATTATTAGCCATAATGATTTTGACCCGAGATTTTAGCATAAAATCGCGTATATTCAATATTAATAAGGCTTTACCCTATTTTATTTAGGGCTCATTTTTAAGGCTATTTAATTGTTAATAGCCCGCACCAACACTATATTTTTATGGAAAATTTCCTTCATTAAGGTAAACTATCGCCAATTTTATGTGAATTACATTCAGTTACAGAGGTTTAATATGTCTAAAGTGGCATCTATTGTTGATGTATTACAAGGAAAAGTGGCGATTGGTGAAACCGTCACTGTGCGTGGTTGGGTTCGTACCCGTCGCGACTCTAAAGCAGGTTTATCTTTCTTAGCGGTTTATGACGGTTCTTGCTTTGATCCAATTCAAGCAATTATTAATAACGATATTGAAAATTACGAAAGCGAAATTTTACGTTTAACAACAGGCTGTTCTGTAATTGTAACAGGTAAAGTCGTTGAATCACCTGCAGAAGGACAAGCAGTTGAATTACAAGCAGAAAAAGTGGAAGTGACAGGGTTTGTTGAAGATCCTGATACTTACCCAATGGCAGCAAAACGCCACTCTATTGAATATTTACGCGAGGTTGCTCACTTACGCCCTCGTACCAATATTATTGGTGCAGTTGCACGTGTTCGCCATTGCTTATCTCAAGCAATTAACCGTTTCTTCCATGAGCAAGGTTTCTATTGGGTGGCAACACCATTAATTACTGCATCAGATACTGAAGGTGCGGGTGAAATGTTCCGTGTTTCTACTCTTGATTTAGAAAATCTTCCACGTGGTGAAAATGGAAAAGTTGATTTCAGCCAAGATTTCTTCGGTAAAGAATCATTTTTAACGGTTTCAGGTCAGTTAAACGGAGAAACCTATGCTTGTGCATTAAGCAAAATTTATACTTTTGGCCCAACATTCCGTGCAGAAAATTCTAATACTACCCGTCACTTAGCTGAATTCTGGATGGTTGAACCCGAAGTAGCATTTGCAACGTTAGCAGATAACGCAAAACTTGCCGAAGATATGTTGAAATACGTATTCCGTGCAGTATTAGCTGAGCGTAAAGACGACTTACAATTCTTTGAAAAACATGTAGATAAAGATGTTATTACGCGTCTAGAAAACTTTGTGAACTCGGATTTTGCGCAAATTGACTATACTGACGCCATTGATGTGTTATTAAAATCTGGTAAGAAATTTGAATTCCCTGTTTCTTGGGGTATCGATCTTTCTTCTGAACACGAACGTTTCTTAGCGGAAGAATATTTTAAATCACCAGTTGTAGTGAAAAACTATCCAAAAGACATTAAAGCATTCTATATGCGTTTAAATGATGATGGAAAAACTGTAGCGGCAATGGACGTGTTAGCACCAGGAATTGGTGAAATCATCGGTGGTTCGCAACGTGAAGAACGTTTAGATGTACTTGATAAACGTATGGAAGAAATGGGATTAAATCCAGATGATTATTGGTGGTATCGCGATCTTCGTAAATATGGTAGCGTTCCACATTCTGGTTTTGGTCTTGGTTTTGAACGCTTAATCGTCTATGTAACTGGCGTGCAAAACATTCGTGATGTAATTCCATTCCCTCGCGCGCCAAGAAATGCGAATTTCTAATTCAATTTAACGTTAATATTGACCGCACTTACGCCAAAGTGCGGTCAATTTTTTCAGAATTTTAAGGAAAGTAAAATGGATAAAATTAAACAACTCTTTGCCAACAATTACAGTTGGGCGCAAAGAATGAAGGAAGAAAATTCTACTTATTTCAAAGAACTAGCGGATCATCAAACACCACATTACCTTTGGATTGGTTGTTCTGATAGCCGTGTACCCGCTGAGAAATTGACGAATCTTGAACCGGGCGAGCTTTTTGTACACCGTAATGTTGCTAACCAAGTGATTCACACAGATTTTAATTGCCTTTCTGTTGTGCAATATGCCGTCGATGTGCTGAAAATTGAACATATTATTATCTGTGGCCACACCAACTGCGGTGGTATTCATGCAGCTATGGCAGATAAAGATTTAGGACTTATCAACAACTGGCTTCTTCATATTCGTGATATTTGGTTTAAACACGGTCATCTTCTCGGTAACCTTTCCCCAGAAAAACGCGCGGATATGTTGACTAAAATTAACGTAGCGGAACAGGTTTACAATCTAGGGCGCACATCAATTGTAAAAAGTGCTTGGGAACGCGGACAAAAACTCTCATTGCACGGCTGGGTATATGATGTAAATGATGGATTTTTAGTGGATCAAGGCGTAATGGCAACCAGTAGAGAAACCCTTGAAATTTCCTATCGAAACGCTATCGCTCGTTTATCAATACTTGATGAAGAAAATATTTTGAAAAAAGATCATCTTGAAAATACATAAAAAAACGCCCTTTCGGGCGTTGTTTTTTTAAGCTTTACCTTCAGCCAAATTTTTCTTTTCTTCCAATTCTTCCCAGCGTAAAAATGCTGTTTCTAATTCGGCTTCAGTATCTGCTAATGCTTTTAATTTAGCGTCGGTAATATCATGAGCCTGTTGGAAAAATGCTGGATCGGCTATTTCAGTTTGAAGTACGGTGATTTTAGTTTCCAACTCTTCCAAAAGTTGTGGAAGTTGTTCTAGCTCACGTTGTTCTTTATAAGAAAGTTTCACTGATTTAGGCTTAGAAGTGCGGTCATTTTTCACCGCACTTTCTTCTTTTAGCGCTTCAGTTTTCTTAGCTTTAGCCTGCTCTTCCACTGCTTTGCTTGCCCAGAAATTGGCTTGTTGCTGCTTAGCATCAAAGAATCCACCCACATACTTATTCAAACGCCCTTCACCTTCAAATAAATAACATTCTGTCGCAGTATTATCGATAAATTGACGGTCATGGCTCACAATTAACAATGTGCCCTGATAATCAGTCAAAATTTCTTCTAAAAGCTCCAATGTTTCTACATCAAGGTCATTGGTTGGTTCGTCAAGAATCAATAAATTATTTGGTTTGAGCAACAATTTTGCAAGCAATAAACGATTTCGTTCTCCCCCCGATAAGGCTTTAACTGGCGTCATTGCACGTTTTGGCGGGAACAAGAAATCTTGCAAATACCCTAGCACATGGCGTTTTACACCATTGACTTCAATATCTTGTTTACCATCTGCCACATTATCCATTACAGTTTTTTCAGGATCTAAATCAGCACGGTATTGGTCAAAATAAGCAATCTCTAATTTGGTACCACAACGAATTTTTCCTGATGTTGGCTGAATTTCACCCAACAATAATTTAATGAATGTGGTTTTCCCACAGCCATTTGGCCCAACAAGCGCAATTTTGTCTCCACGTAAAATCGTTGTTGAAAAATCTTTTAACAAGGTTTTTCCTGCGATTTCATAGCTCACCTCTTCCATTTCAAAGACAATTTTGCCTGAACGGCTTGAGGTATCTAATTGTAATTTAGCTATTCCCATTACGTCACTGCGTTGACGGCGTTCCTCTCGCATCGCTTTTAATGCTCGCACTCGCCCTTCATTTCTTGTACGGCGAGCCTTGATACCTTGGCGAATCCACACTTCTTCCTGCGCAAGGCGTTTATCAAATAATTCATTCTGCAAAGCTTCAACGCGTAGATTTTCTTCTTTCGTGGTTAAATATAGATCGTAATTGCCTGGATAAGACACTAATTGACCGCGATCTAAATCCACAATGCGTGTTGCCATTTTTCGAATAAAAGAACGGTCATGGGAAATAAATACAATGCTGCCTTGAAAATCCAATAAGAAATTTTCCAACCATTCAATAGCTTCCACATCCAAGTGGTTGGTTGGTTCATCAAGTAATAACACATCAGGATCGCACACCAATGCTCGTGCTAGTGCCGCTTTGCGCAACCAACCGCCCGAAAGTGCGGATAATTTTGTGTTTGGATTTAAGCCCAGTTTTAACAGCACTTCATTGATTTTATTTTCAAATCGCCAGCCATCAGCATGTTCTAATTTAGCTTGAACTTGCTCTAATTGACTTAAAATTTGATCACTGTAATTTTCTTCCAATTGAACAGAAATATGATGATATTCCTTCAATAAATCCGTTAAATGACCCACACCTTCCGCGACATAATCAAAAATATTGCCTTGCGCATTACGCGGTGGGTCTTGCTCTAAACGAGAAACCACAAGATCTTTTTCGTATTGGATTTTGCCATCATCCATAAGCACATCGCCTGCGATGATTTTCAATAAAGTTGATTTACCTGCGCCGTTACGCCCAACTAAACAAACGCGTTCATTCGGTTCAATATGTAGTTCTGCGTGATCTAATAAAGGTGCATCACTAAAGGAAAGATATCCATTGGTTAAACTAATTAATGCCACAACTGCCCCATAAAATTCAGTGAAAATTAACCGCACTATTCTATACGGTTTGCATAAAAAATCCCATCAATTCAATGGGATTCTCTCTTAAATCAAAGTTGTTGATATACCCGCAATGCGTGTGCATCCGACATACCTGCAATATAGTCGCAAATAATCCGCTTCTTACCTTCTTCTGGTGCATTACGCCAACGATTTGCAGTATTTCGCGGTAATAAACGCTCTGGGTCTGATTCAAAAATCTGGAACATTTCTGTCAACATTCTCTGCCCTTTATATTCGATTCGTTGAGTATTCACATTGCGAATAACATAATCCCAAACGAATTTTTTAAATACACCAAGTGCAGCAATCACTTCAGGTGGCAACTCTGCGTTATAACGTAACAAAGGTTCATCAAAATTTGCCGTTAATTTCCACCGCACATTGGTAATAAAAAAGTTCACCAATGCGCCAATAGCTTGTTTTCTCTCAAAATGTTTATCAGAGAAAAGTCGTTGGCTAATTGAATCAATATTTTCATGCAACCAAGCTGACGGAATTTGTTTTAATGCGGAATATGCCGCTTGCCATTGATGAGGATTTACCACGCCAGTCACAATAGCATCTTCTAAATCATGCACGCCATAGGCAATATCATCCGCCAATTCCATTATGCTGCAATCCAGCGATTTAAACCGAGTATGTAAAGATTCAGCTAGATTTTCCCGTACTTTTTTAAATTGACAGAATAAAGTGCGGTCATTTTCAGAAAGGTTTTCCAGCAACCAATTAAACATTTTTAAATCATCGCGGAAAATGCCTTTTCCCGGAATCCAATCATGAATACGCACAAAACGCGGATCAATATTGCGAGAAAAATTAAGTTCTGAATACTGAGGCGAGGCCACATCTAACAACGCGGGATATTTCACTACCCCCAATAGTGTTCGACGCGTTAGATTCATCCCTGCATTTTCAGTGTAAGGCTCAAGTTTCGTTAAAATTCTAAAGGTTTGAGCATTGCCTTCAAAACCGCCCTGCTCTGCCATCATATAATTTAATGCCGTTTCGCCACCATGCCCAAAAGGTGGATGCCCAATATCATGCGCAAAACACAAACTTTCGATAAGATCGTTACTCGGCAATAACGGTTTTAATTGTTTTTGCAACTCGTTTTTATCAATATTTAATGTTCGCGAAAGGCTTTCAAAGGTTTCTAAAAATTTAAGCTGTGCAACGAGACTACTACCAATCTGTGCAACTTCTAAGGAGTGAGTTAAGCGAGTGCGATAAAAATCATTTTCACCAATCGCGTGTATTTGAGTTTTCGCTTGTAAGCAACGAAAGGCGGCAGAATGTAAAATTCGCCCACGATCGCGACGAAATGGTGGACGATTATCTTTTTCGCGTGGAGGATCGGGGAGAAAACGTTCTGTCCAAGAAGAATCAATGATAAGTGGTTTCATATCGCTTTGTTTTATTTCATTTTTCTGCATTATCTAATCATTTAGCACAAAAAACAACCGCACTTTATCTGGAACAAATAAAATCTAGAATGAATAAAGTGCAGTTTAATTTTTATTGATATTTAAACAAAGAAATAAATGAGCTTAAATACAAATGGGGCGAGAATAGAACTAATAATCCCACAAAGCACAAGAGAAATAGAACTGTAACTGCCTGCGGTTGGGTTAGTTTCCATACAACTTACCGTACCAAGTGCGTGGGACACAGCCCCAACAGATAATCCAATCGCTTCTTGATGTTTAACGCGTAATTTTTTCAACACTAAATAACCAAATACAGAGCCTTGCAAACCTGCAACAACGACCCCAACGGCGGTTACGGCCGGAATCCCACCTAGATTATGCGAAACTTCCATCGCAATTGGTGTAGTGATTGATTTTGGTAATACCGTCGCCACCATTTCAGGCGATGCACCAAGTATGAGCGCTAATACCGCCCCGCTTAACATCGAGAAAAAAGACGCAATCACCACAATAGATAAAATAATCTTCCATTGTTTAGCAATTTGGCGAAGTTGTTCATAAAGAGGTAATGCAAGAGCGACGATACTCAAGCCAAGTAGATTATTAATAGGCGCATTTCCTGCCATATAATCATCATAAGGAATCTTACCTATCACTAAAATCGCAACCAAAATTAATACTGTTAAAATAAAAGTATTAAAAATCATTGATTTCCAACGTTTGCTAATTTGTAGTGCGAGCCAAAATCCGAAAATTGTCAAAAATGTATAAAGATAAATAATGTACTGCTGCATATAAAACTTTCCCACTATATTAAGCTGATTCATTCATTTGTTTAGCTTGGCTCTCACGGCGTTTAATCACTTTTTTACGTTTATGTGTAAAAGATTGTAAATGGAATAAATGATTCCCTAACAAGCCCATGATGACCAAAGTTACGCAAGTGCTGACAACATTAGGAATCAGTAAAATATTCACTTGTTCTATTAATAAATCTGAATATTTAATGATTCCAACGCTCACTGGCACAAAAAGCACCGCCATAAAACGAATTAATAAGCTCGCGCCTAAATAAATCCAATCTAAATGAATTAATCGTGTCGTTAAACCTAAAAAGAGCAATAACAATCCCCAAATACTCCCAGGTACACCGGCCGGCACATAATGAGCGATAAGATTTCCGAGATATAACATAATGTATAAAATGACCAACGAACGGACCAATAAAAATGATTTTTGAATCATATACAACCTTTTTTTTCAACTTTTCTCACAATGTTTCAAAATTATTTTACGCTTTTTTTTTCTGAATTGACCAGTTTTTTTCGGTAAAATAACTAGACTTAGATCAAGAACCTTGCAAAATGATAAATCGAAAATCGCTATTTGCTATTCTATTACTAATTTTTACCGCACTTTCGGCGTGCTCTAGTGAAGAAAATACTTGCCGTGTCGTTGGCATTAGTGACGGCGATACACTTACCTGCCTTGCTAAAAATAATCGACAAATCAAAGTGCGGCTAGCTGAAATTGATGCACCAGAGAAAAAACAAGCTTTTGGACAAAAATCTAAAAAAGCGTTGTCTGATATGGTCTATCTTCGTGATGTGCGTCTTTCTTTAAAAGGCCAAGATCGCTATCAACGCACATTGGCGATTGTTTATTATCAAGATAAAAATATTAATTTAGAAATGGTTAAACAAGGTATGGCATGGGCCTATAAGCAATATTCCCATGATCCGATTTATCTTCAAGCACAAGAAAATGCACAAGCCAAACGAATTGGTCTTTGGGCGGACAATAATCCGATTGAACCAAGTCAATGGCGCAGACAAGAGAAAAATCAATATGGCTTTTGATTATCAAACTTTCCGTCAAGAATTTCCCTATTTCCAACGTGAAGATGCGGTTGTTTATTTAGATAACGCCGCCACTGCGTTGAAACCTCAAGTGTTAATTGATCGCACTGTCGAATTTTATGCTTCTGCGGGTTCGGTGCATCGCAGCCAATATGAGGCGGCCCAAACTGCGCAATATGAACAGGCTCGTACACAAGTTAAAGAATGGGTTAATGCTGAAGATAAACGCGCTGTTATTTGGACTTCGGGTACAACTCACGCAATTAACTTAGTGGCAAATGGATTGCTGCCGCAATTAAACGCAGAAGATGAAATTCTGATTAGCCAAGCAGATCATCATGCTAATTTTGTCACTTGGCACGAAACGGCGAAAAAGTGCGGTGCAAAAATTCGAGTTTTACCGATTTTAGATAATTGGCTAATTGATGAAAATGCGCTTATATCAGCCCTTTCTGAAAAAACAAAACTCGTTGCGCTGAATTTTGTTTCAAATGTCACGGGCACAGAACAGCCGATTAAACGTCTGATTCAACTTATTAGAAAACATAGTCATGCGTTGGTTTTAGTGGATGCTGCACAAGCGATTAGTCATATTAAAATCGATTTACAAGATTTAGATGCTGATTTCCTCGCATTTTCTGCCCATAAAATTTATGGCCCAAATGGGCTTGGCGTTTTAACAGGAAAATTGACCGCACTTTCTCAACTTCAACCGCTCTTTTTCGGTGGAAAAATGGTTGATCGTGTATCAAATGATCGTATTACTTTTGCCGAATTACCTTATCGTTTAGAAGCAGGCACACCCAATATTGCTGGGGTTATTGGCTTTAATGCCATACTGAATTGGCTACAAAAATGGGATTTTACCGCAGCAGAACAGCATGCTATATCTTTGGCTGAATCCGTCAAAGTGCGGTTAAAATCTTACGAGAATTGCAGATTATTCAATTCTCCTCAACCAAGCACTGTCGTTTGCTTTGTATTTGACGGCATTGACTGTTCCGATCTTTCAACGCTCTTAAGCGAACAAAATATTGCGCTTCGTGTGGGAGAACATTGTGCCCAGCCTTATTTGGCACGCTTAGGCGAACGTACCACATTGCGCCTGTCTTTTGCTCCTTATAATACACAGGAAGATGCAGAGGCATTTTTTACCGCCTTAGATAAAGCTCTGGATTTATTACAATGATAGAACAATTAAAACAAGCTAAAAATTGGGAAGATCGCTATCGCTTGATTATTCAAGCTGGCAAACATTTATCTCGCCCAAGCGATGATGAACTTGCTCAAATGCAACCTATTACTGGCTGCGAAGCACAAATGTGGTTTCAAATTATGCCTAAAAATGACCGCACTTTTCAATTCAACGGATTTAGCGAAGCCAGAATTATGAATGGCTTGCTTTCAATTTTACTCAATCAAATCAATGGCAAAACAGCGGATGAATTGAATAAATTTGATATTACTGCATTTTTTAGCGAACTCGGCATTTCACAACGTTTAAGCGAAACGCGTTTAAACGGGTTAAACCAAATCGGACAGCAATTAAAAAATTTATGTATTTAATCGAAACCTATTTTCGCCTAACTGCCCTTGAAAATAACATTGAATCACAAAGCCGTTTACTCAATGCCGCGATCGATCAATGGCGGTATAACGGGCAAGTTATCGGACGTGAAATTCCTTTATATTTAGCGGAAGAAGATGGTGCGCAAGGCTTTGCTATGCGTGTCATTTGCCCTGAGCAAGATAGTCTTTTCCCGCAAAATAATAACGCAGAAGTAAATCGGGCATTAGAAGAAGCAGAAAAGTGCGGTGTAATTTTTGATGGTTTTCAACTTGTGGGCGATGATTTCAATTCAGATCAAACGGCAGAAAATGCGTCGCCAGCTTGGCAAGTGCTTTACACAACCCATTTACAAAGTTGCTCGCCGATTCATAGCGGAGAAAATTTCGCACCAATTCCGTTGTATAAACAGTTGAAAAATCAACCGCACTTAAGCCAAGATCTGATTAAATGGCAAGAAAATTGGCAAGCCTGTGATCAACTACAAATGAATGGTGCGGTATTAGAACAACAATCTTTGGCAGAAATTTCGGATCATGAAAGCACGCTTTCAAAACACGGACGATATTTAGCTCAAGAAATAGAAAAAGAAACCGGCATACCGACTTACTATTATTTATATCGTGTAGGTGGGCAATCTTTAGAATCTGAAAAATCCCGTTGCTGCCCTTCTTGTGGTGCAAACTGGGGTCTAAAAAACGCGATTTTTGATACTTTTCATTTTAAATGCGATACCTGTCGATTAGTTTCGAATCTATCGTGGAATTTTTTGTAATTAATTTATAAAGTGTCGAAATTTGCAAAACTCGAACACCTAATCGGAGAAAAGATGAATTACCAAGACAACAGCTTAAAATCCTTAAAACTCGGTCAAAAAACGGAATACGCCTCTCAATATGACCGCACGTTATTACAGCCTGTGCCACGTGCGTTAAATCGTGATGGATTGGGCATTACTCAAAACCAACCATTTACTATCGGCGCCGATATTTGGACGGCTTATGAAATCTCGTGGCTCAACGAAAAAGGCTTGCCACAAGTGGCTATCGCAGACATTTATCTGGATTATCAAAGCCAAAATTTGATTGAATCAAAAAGTTTTAAACTTTATTTAAATAGCTTCAACCAAAGCAAATTTGCCGACTTCAATGCTGTTCAACAAACTATGCAACGCGATTTAAGTGAATGTGCGCAAGGTGATGTAAAAGTGCGGTTAAATCCAGTGGCAGTTTATAATTCTCAAAAAATTGATCATTTACAAGGCGATTGTATTGATAAACAAGATATTGAAATTACCAGCTACGAATTTAACGCTGATTGGCTGAAAGATTGCGTATCTGATGAAATTGTCGAAGAAAAATTAGTCAGCCATTTATTGAAATCTAACTGCCTGATTACCAATCAGCCAGACTGGGGAACATTACATATTCATTATGTTGGTAAAAAAATCGATCACGAAAAATTATTGCGTTACGTTGTATCGTTCCGTCAACACAATGAATTCCACGAACAATGCGTTGAACGTATTTTTTGCGATTTAATGCACTACGCAAAACCAGAAAAACTCACTGTTTACGCACGCTATACTCGTCGTGGCGGATTAGATATCAACCCATTCCGTTCTAATTTTGATAATTTACCTGAAAATTTAAGATTGGCGAGACAGTAAAAGAAAAGTGCGGTGAAATTTCACCGCACTTTCCCTTACCCATGCTTCAAATCATTTGCCTGCTGCAATAGCTGACGGCTTTCTTTTAAGAATTGTTCTGAATAATCGCCAAACCAGTCTCGTACCTTATGGAAAGCATCAATAAAACCTTGACGATCATTATCTTCAAAGAAAGTTAAAGCTTCTTCGTAAGTTTGTTTTAGTGTTTCAATTACCGATAAATTTTCTGGCTTATCCATAATAATATCTGCGTAAAGCTCTGCATCTTGCGCAAATAAGCGACCAATCATCGCAAGTTCTAAGCGATAAATAGGGGAAGAAAGCGACAATAAATTAGCAAGATTAACGGGCTGTTTGGAAAGATGTAAACCATTCGCGAAAGTTGAAAAATGGCGCAAGGCTTGTATATAAGTCATATTATGATCGTGTTCTGTGGCATCGATTTGATAAATTTTTGCGCCCCAAATTTGAATTTGCTCAAGTAACCATTCGTAACGATCAGGGAAACGGCCATCACAACGTACAACCACTTGTTTTGCCATACTTGCAATATCTGGCCCAAACATTGGATGTAAACCTAAAACAGCACCAGTATGGATTTCAAGCATTTTCTCTAACGGTTCTCTCTTAACAGAAGTTAAATCTGCAAGCAACATATTTTCCGTTAAATAAGGTTTTAGTCGCTCAATCGTTTCCAAAGTAATATTGATGGGAACGGAAACGATCACAACATCAGCATTTGTTAAAATACTTTCAGCTACCGTCCAATCTTCACGATCTAAAATAGAAATTGGATAGCCAGATGCACGTAAATAACGGGCAAATAAACTACCCAATTTACCATAACCGCCCACGATAACAATTTTGTGAATATCAGGATTGATGGTTTTAAAGCCAAATTGGTTTTCATTGGCATAGGATTCGCGCATAAAACGACGTAGAACATCTTCAATCAAATCGGCTGAAATGCCTGCTTTTTCAGCTTCTAAACGACGCGCTTGGAGCATTGCTATTTCACGATCAGGCGCATAAATAAGTAATCCATGTTGATGTTTAACTTTACCGACTTGAGAAACCAACTCAAGACGTTTAGCAAAAAGTTGGATAAGTTCGCGATCAAGCGAATCAATTTCAGAACGTAAATCCTTTAGGGCTTCCATAAAACTCACCTGAAAAATTTAGTTTACATATATTGTAAAAAATTAATTACAGATGAGATTACTAGAATTTTATAGGAAAGGCAATTAAGTTATGTGGATTGCGTAATTAACCGTTGTGGGCGAATGATATTTCCATCGATCAATGCCACGCCTAAGAATAAATTCTCCGCTGAAAATAACCGCACTTGACCGCTTAATTGCTCGTCGTTAGCAAATTTCACTCGCTGACCAAAACCAATCGCTTTACTCTGCTCTGCATTCAAATGAAAAGCAGGCAATTTACTTACTGCAGTATCGGTTGGTAGTAATAGACGATCTAACTCACTTAATGGAAAACTTTCAGCGAGCAGTTGTAACTCATCGATTGGCATCATTTCCGCTACGGGGTAATCCGCTACGACTGTACGGCGTAACATTGTCACATGCGCGCCACAACCTAGCACTTCACCCAAATCATCTACTAAAGTGCGAATATAAGTGCCTTTTGAACAATGCACTTCTAAGGTTAAATAAGGTGCGTGATATTCAATAAAATTGAGTTCAAAAATCGTTATTGGACGCGCCTCACGCTCAACCGTAATACCTTGACGCGCATATTCATAAAGCGGTTTACCGTTATGTTTTAGTGCAGAAAACATTGTCGGCACTTGTAAAATATCGCCACGAAATTGTTCAAGTGCGGTCAAAATTTGCTGAGTTTCAACATGAACTTCACGAGTTTCCACGACTTGCCCTTCCGCATCGGAAGTATCAGTACGTTCGCCTAATTTTGCTGTAACAAGATAACGCTTATCTGCATCAAGCAAAAATTGTGAAAACTTAGTTGCTTCGCCCAAGCAAATCGGCAACATCCCTGTAGCCAACGGATCGAGCGCGCCAGTATGCCCAGCTTTGTTCGCTTGAAATAAACGCTTTACCTTTTGCATAATGTCATTTGATGACATGCCTTGTGACTTATCCAACAAAAACACACCATCAACATCACGCCAGCGTTTACGAGGTCTAGACATTAGTTGCTTTCCTCAACGTGTTTTTTCTCATCTTCACGCACAACATTTGTCACAAGATTTGACATACGCATCCCTTCCACTAAGGATTGATCGTAAATAAAGCGAATCTCTGGCACGATACGTAAACGCATCGCTTTGCCTAGCAACGAACGAATATAAGGCGATGCTTTTTCTAAGCCCTTCATACCTTGCTCAATTGCCGTTTCATCATGATCGAATAAAAAAGTCACGAAGATTTTTGCGTAAGATAAATCACTCGACACTTCCACATCAGAAACTGTCACCATACCAATACGGGGATCTTTCACTTCGCGTTGTAAAATGACTGCTATTTCTTTTTGTATTTCTTGAGCGACGCGATCGCTACGTTTAAATTCTCTTGCCATAGTTATTCCTTATTTATAAAAGCGCTCCATTCTACTGGAAATCATTGGATTTAGCACGCAAAAATCCCTTTCAGCATGATGCTGTTTGTAAAGAAATTGAATATAACCATAAGAGATACTTTTATCGAAAATAAGCCTTATTTCATAAGGCTGATACAAAAAGAGCGATTAAAAACACTATGATTTTTAACCGCCCTTTGTTTTGTTAAAGGTTAGATTGAACGTTTAACTTCAACTACTTCAAACACCTCGATTTGGTCGCCGACTTTTACATCGTTGTAGTTTTTCACGCCGATACCACATTCCATACCGTTACGAACTTCAGATACATCATCTTTGAAACGACGAAGAGATTCTAATTCCCCTTCAAAGATAACGACGTTGTCACGTAATACACGGATTGGGTTGTTACGTTTCACTACACCTTCGGTCACCATACAACCTGCGATTGCACCAAATTTCGGATGACGGAATACATCACGAACTTCAGCTAAGCCAATAATTTCTTGTTTAAATTCAGGCTCTAACATACCGCTCATTGCTGCTTTAATTTCATTTAACAATTCATAGATGATTGAGTAGTAACGTAAATCAATGTTTTCCGCTTCAATGACACGACGTGCAGATGCATCAGCACGAACGTTAAAGCCAACAATGATAGCATTAGATGCTGCTGCTAAAGTTGCATCAGTTTCAGTAATACCACCTACACCAGAACCAACAACTTTAACTTTTACTTCATTGGTAGAAAGTTCATTTAACGCTTGAACAATCGCTTCTACAGAGCCTTGTACGTCTGCTTTCACAATAACGTTCAATTCAGCCACATCGCCTTCAGACATATTGCTAAACATATTTTCAAGTTTCGCTTTTTGCTGACGAGCTAATTTCACTTCACGGAATTTACCTTGACGATATAACGCCACTTCACGTGCTTTTTTCTCATCACGTACAACGGTTGCTTCATCACCCGCAGCAGGCACGCCTGAAAGACCTAATAATTCAACCGGAATTGAAGGACCAGCTTCATCCACTTCTTTTCCGTTTTCATCACGCATTGCACGCACACGGCCGTATTCAAAACCACAAAGTACGATGTCACCTTTATGTAATGTACCTGATTGAACCAAGATAGTTGCCACAGGGCCACGACCTTTATCCAAGTAAGATTCAATGACTACACCACTTGCCATGCCGTCTTTTACAGCGGTCAATTCAAGTACTTCAGATTGAAGTAAGATTGCATCTAATAACTCATCAACCCCTGTACCTTTCTTCGCTGATACTGGAACGAATTGCACATCACCACCGAATTTTTCAGAAATTACATCATGTTGTAATAATTCTTGCTCAACACGGTCTGGGTTTGCTTCTGGTTTATCGATTTTATTTACTGCAACCACTAAAGGTGCACCCGCTGCTTTTGCGTGTTGAATTGCTTCGATAGTTTGAGGCATCACACCATCATCGGCAGCAACAACAAGAACAACGATATCTGTTGCTTTTGCACCGCGTGCACGCATAGAAGTAAATGCGGCGTGCCCCGGAGTATCCAAGAAGGTGATCATTTTTCCATCATCCATTTCTACGTGATACGCACCGATATGTTGGGTAATACCACCCGCTTCACCTGCAGCAACTTTCGCTTTACGAATATAGTCAAGTAAAGAGGTTTTACCATGGTCAACGTGACCCATGATGGTTACAACTGGCGCACGCGTTACTTTTTCTGCGTTTACATCGCGATCGCCTAATACTGCTTCTTCAAGCTCATTTTCGTTGCGAAGAATTACTTTATGACCAAGTTCTTCCGCTACTAATTGAGCGGTTTCTTGGTCGATAACTTGGTTGATAGTAACCATTTCGCCCATCTTCATCATCGTTTTGATGATTTCAGTCGCTTTTACAGCCATCTTGTTCGCTAATTCAGCAACGGTGATGGTTTCACCAATGACAACATCTGCTTTTACAGCTTGAACTGGTTTAGTAAAGGCTTGTTGAAGTGCGGCACCTTTTTTGCCATTTTTACCTTTACCAAACTTAGCGTCTTTTTGATTTTTACGATTAGATTCGCGCTCGTTTTTCGAGTTTTTGCTATTTTCATCGTCGCGACCGCCTTTTTTCGCTTTCGCTACTTTATTTTTGCCACGGCCACGATTTTCGTTACGACGATCTTCTTCATCTTCAGCTTCAAGTGCATATCTTGAACTTAAGTTGTAATCAGAATAGTCTTCTGAAGAAGATTCATTGTCTGAATCATCTGCTTCAGCGTAACGTTTTGCTTCTTCTGCTGCACGGCGAGCTTGTTCTTCAGCTTTTTGACGAGCTAATTCTTCAGCCTTACGACGAAGTTCAGCCTCTTCTGCTTTACGTTTCTCTTTTTCAGGATCAACAGATTTAGCTTTAGAATCTACCGCACTTTTTGCTGGCTTAGCTGTTTCTACTTTCGCTTTTTCAGCTTTTGCTTTTTCATCAGCTTCTTTCTTAGCTGCCGCTTTTTCAGCTTCTAAACGAGCTTTTTCTTCTGCTGCTTTTTGTTCAGCAATTTTTTTCGCCTCAGCTTCTTGCTGTGCTTTTAATTTTACTTCTTCTTGTTGAGCAATATCAGTTTTTACTGTTCGTTTTTTACGTACTTCTACTTGTACTTCTTTGCTTTTACCGCTAGTTGTGGTACTGCTAACTGTTGTTTTTGTTCTGCGTTGAATGCTTAATTTTTTTGGCGCATCAGCCTTAACATCTTCAGTCATTACTGCTCTCCTTATTCTTCGCCAAACCAACAGATATTACGTGCAGCCATAATTAAATCTGCTGCCTGTTCTGCTGTTAATTCTTCAATATCTGCTAAATCATCTACACCCTGTTCGGCGAGTTCTTCGAGAGTAGTAATTTGTTTTTCAGCTAATTTGAATGCCACATGGCGATTCATACCATCTAAATTCAATAAGCGATCTTCAATATTCGCTTTTTTCAATGCTTCTTCTTCAGCAACTGCTGCAGCTGTAATCGCATTTTTAGCTCGAGTTTGAAGCTCTTCGACAAGATCTTCATCTTCTAAACCATCAATTGCTGTCAATTCATTCATTGGCACATAAGCAATTTCTTCTAAACTTGTGAAGCCTTCTTCTACAAGGATTTGTGCAAATTCTTCATCAAGTTCTAATGCGTTCATAAATAAGTTTAAAACTTTGTTATCTTCTGCTTGATGTTTTGCATTTAAATCATCAGTCGTCATTACGTTTAGTGTCCAACCTGTTAATTGTGTTGCTAAACGCACGTTTTGACCATTACGACCAATTGCTTGCGCAAGATTAGCTGCTTCAACTGCAATATCCATAGAATGATTATCTTCATCAACAATGATAGAAGACACATCAGCTGGTGCCATTGCATTAATCACAAATTGTGCTGGATTATCATCCCAAAGCACGATATCTACGCGCTCACCGCCAAGTTCATTGGTAATGGCTTGAACACGCGCACCACGCATACCCACACAAGCGCCAACAGGGTCAATACGTTTATCGTTTGATTTCACCGCAATTTTAGCGCGAGAACCAGGATCACGAGCCGCACCACGAATTTCAATCATTTCCTCGCCAATTTCAGGCACTTCAATACGGAATAATTCAATCAACATTTCTGGCTTAGAACGTGTCACAAATAATTGTGCAGTTTTGCCTTCAGGATTTACTTTATAAAGTACACCACGAACACGGTCACCTGGACGGAAATTTTCACGTGGCAACATATCTTCACGAGCAATCATCGCTTCTGCTTTATTACCAAGATCTAAGATGATACTGTCACGACTTACTTTTTTCACAGTACCCGTTACAATTTTGCCTTCTTCAGCACGGAACTGATCTACAACTTTTGCACGCTCAGCCTCACGGATTTTAGTGCTGATTACTTGGCGTACAGTTTGCATTGCAATACGATCAAATGCGATAGATTCGATTTGATCTTCTACATAATCGCCTAGTTGAAGATTTGGATCTTCAAATTGTGCCGCTTCTAAAGTGATTTCTTTCGTTGGCACTTTGACTTCATCAACGATTAACCAACGACGGAAAGTATCAAAATCACCTGTTTTTGGGTTGATTGATACACGAATATCTGTTTCGTATTCATATTTTTTCTTAGTAGAAAGCGCAATTGCACTTTCTAACGCTTCAAAAATTTTCTCACGTGGTAATAACTTTTCATTGGATACGGCTTCTGCCGCCAGTAAAATCTCTTTACTCATTTTTTCTTTTGCTCCTTTTAAAATTTTGCAACAACATTCGCTTTTTGAATGTTACCAAAGACTAAAACTTGTTCCTGTCCATCAACGATTAAAGTAACCATATCATTTTCAATACGCTCTAACTTACCTTGCCATTTACGGCGTTCCATCACTGGAATTTGCAAATGCACTGCGATATCTTGCCCAATATAGCGTTCAAATTGCGGTAAGGTAAATAGTGGACGATCTAAACCTGGTGACGACACTTCTAGATTGTATTTATCCGCAATTGGATCTTCCACGTCTAAAATTGCGCTCACTTGACGACTTACATCAGCACAATCATCGACAGTTACGCCACCTTCTTTATCAATAAATAAACGCACAGTCATAAAACGACCTGCGCGTTGACATTCAATGCCCCAAAGTTCACAACCTAAATCCTCTACTGCGTCTTGTAGCATTTCTTGTAAATTTTGTTCTAATGTAGCCAATTTCTACTCCTATACTGTAGTGTCAGTTTTTAGTCAAAATTACTTCTTTTGATTAATCTAAAAACTTCTACAAAAAATTTTAGGCATAAAAAAAGGGTTAGGTTCACAGGAACCTAAGCCCAGTTTTTATTAAATTTCTTATAGAAAAAAACCCCAAAACTGGGGTTCTTTTACTGAACTTATTATTGGTTGCGGGGGCCGGATTTGAACCGACGGCCTTCGGGTTATGAGCCCGACGAGCTACCAAGCTGCTCCACCCCGCGTCCGAAATATGAGGTGCATTATAGTGGTAAAAATTTAAAATGCAAGAAGTTTTACTAAGTTCCTTAAAAACTTTACTAAAACTTACCGCACTTTTCATCATCACTAGAATCGAATACCAGAGCCAATCCCTAGTCCTAATCCAACGCCGTTACTTCCGCCACCAGCGCTGACGCCACCACCTACAGTACAAGCAGCTAATATGCTTGATAATACAATAATAAAAAGTGTTTTCTTCATCATTTTTACTTTATTAATAAAATTTCAAATAATCGATAAACGGCAATTAAGTCTGTCTTTGCAATAGGTTTAAAAGGTAACAAAAGATAGTAAATCCAGCGAAAACGCTGCAAATACATAATCATATTATGCCAATTTTGTACCTCACAATGTGCTTTATAATACAATGCTACTTTTTGAATAAAATCATCTGAAATATCTTCTTCTCGACATAAACTATCAAAGAAAAATAGCATATCTCGAACGATTAACCAATTTTGATTTTGACTACTTGAACGAGATTCAAAATCAAGAAAAGTAACTTTTCCCTTATCCCAAGTAATATCTCGAATAGCAGGACGACCATGCACCAGATTTTTAGTATGTAAATCAATCAAAGCGAGACAAGCGTCATAAATAATCGAAAATTTTTGCTGATCATCTATCTTCTTATCACATAGCCATTGTGATACAGTGGCTCCCGCATCTTCCAAAACAAAAAAATCCTCATCATGATAAGAGACTATTGGAACAGGTGCATTTTTTTCAGCAAGATTTAACAAAGTTTGTAGTTCATTTTTAAAAGATTGCTTCGGATACGGTTTCAATAATAACCAAATCCCTTTCAATTTTTCAGGTTGCTTCAACCAAAATTTCTTGCCTTCATATTGAAAAGGATAAATTCTTTCATCACGATGTGCTATAACTAATTGGTTAACATATTCTTTAAATTCAGGGCTCATTACTACATCACTCCATTGCTATTTGTGGTATATTTATCCACTATTTTTATTTTGCTTTTAACTTAACTAAAAATTAAATATGAAAAAAATTAAATTATTATTTCTTACGTTAACGTCTATTTTAACTTTAACGGTATCCCCTAATATATCGGCTTCACCTTTTTCAATAACTGAATATCAAATTAATCAATATCTACAAGAGAAAGGCGCTATTGCGGATAAATTTGGCTTACCAGGATTATTTTTTCTTGATTATCAAGTAAGAAATTTGAGTACCCAAATTGGGCAAACTAATGATAAACGTGTAGAAATGAGCGGTACTTTAGAGGGTTTATTTCAATTTGGCAATAAAAAATTGCCAGGAAAATTAAATCTGACCTTCGATACAATTCCTTATTATAATCCCGAAGAAGGCGCGGTTTACTTAAAGAAAATGCGTATTTTACGTTGGTCAGGAGAACCACAACAATATATGCAACAAATGCAAACAATCATGCCTTTTTTAAATGAAAATGTCGCTAAATTACTGGAACATATTCCTGTTTATACATTAGATAAAAACAATATGCGTGATGTGCTTATAAAAAAATTTGCTAAAGAAATCCGTATAGAAAAAGGACAACTTTCCTTAGAGACGAGCATGTTCTAATAACATTCGTATGATGTAATTGAACGTTGCTTATTGATAGAAGGATAAAAAAGTGCGGTGAAAATCTAAGAAAAATTTTCACCGCACTTTTGTATGAATTAATAAAGAAAAATTAAAATGCTGAGGTATCTTGGAATAACCCAACTTTTAAATCTGTTGCTGTATAAATAACACGACCATCTACTTCAACTTCACCATCAGCCATTCCCATAACTAGTTTACGATTAATAACTCGTTTCATATGGATTCGGTACACCACTTTTTTAGCCGTCGGCAAAATTTGCCCTGTGAATTTTACTTCGCCAACCCCTAATGCTCGCCCTTTTCCTTTGCCACCAATCCAGCCTAAATAAAACCCAACAAGCTGCCACATAGCATCCAATCCCAAACAACCTGGCATTACTGGATCGCCAATGAAATGACAACCAAAGAACGGCAATTCAGGTTTAATATCAAGTTCAGCTTCAATATACCCTTTACTAAAATCACCTGTTTCCTCATTCATTTCGATAATGCGATCCATCATCAACATGGTCGGTGCGGGTAATTGTGGCCCTTCTTTACCGAATAATTCGCCGCGACCTGACGCAAGCAAATCATCATAAGAATAGCTACTTTTTTTATTAGGTGTACAAGTGTTTTGCATTTTAGGTTCCTTTATATATGATAAATTCAGTTTTAAACTGATATAAAACATTCTAAAGAGAACATAACAAAGTGTAAATAGCTAACACTTGTTCGCAAAACTTGTCGGAGCAGTCACTTTGATATATTATAGAAAAAAGAAAAGTGAACAAATGTTCGCTTTTTATCTATTAAGGACGGAAAAAATTCCAAAAACCTTTTCTTTCTGAATCAGCTCTCCCCTCAATTCGACGTTGAATGAGACGAGATAAAGGCTCATTTTTTTCTGTATAATCTTTGTTTTCATCTAGCAAATCACGATTAAATAATAATTCGCAAGCTTGATAAATATCTTCCACCGGATAAATAAAAAATTCACCATTTTTTACCGCACTTTTCACTTCATCAGACAAACTCAGTTGCTGAATAGTCGTCATTGGGATGATGACACCTTGTTTTCCGGTCAAACCACGACGTTGGCAAATAGTAAAAAAGCCTTCAATCTTATCGTTTACACCACCAACAGAATGAACAAGTCCAAATTGATCAATCGCTCCTGTAATTGCGATATTTTGAGGCAAAGGCAAATCGGACAAAGCGCTTGCTAACACACAGAAAATCGCCAAAGATGCACTATCACCATCAATTTCACCATAAGACTGTTCAAACACTAATGAGGCAGAAAATGGTAATTGCGATGGCAAATCTAATATATTGGAAAGGCAAGCTTGCGCAATCATCATGCCTTTACCATGAATATTTCCAGCGAGTTCATTTTTTCTTTCAACGTCGATCACTTCCCCTTCGCCGAATTGCACAATACAACTAATACGTGAAGGCTCGCCGAAACATACTGGTGTACCAGGATATTCAATCACCGAAAGGCCATTAATTTGCCCAACAATTTCGCCTTGCGTTTCGACATAAACTTGTTCATTTAAAATATCGGCATAAGTTTGTTCTTTTAGGAAACCATATTGCGCCAATTTTTGTTGAAAAATATCCTCAAAATCCTCCGCACTTAATGCTGTTTTTTCAGCAAAAGTTGAGGCATCTTGTAATATTTCTTTCAATTTTAGAGGAGACGCGTTAATTAAAAAGCGATCTTCACTTTCACGAACTAATAATTGATAGAGTTTATTTAACGCCGAAAAATCTAGCTCAATATTTTGCTCTTGAGCCATTTGGTGAACATAACCCGCCCAGTTTTTTTGTTCCCCCACTTCAGCCACAGAAACATAACTTTCAATTTCAGCATAATCGGCGAAAGAATAAAGGTTTTCTTCTAACTCAGCCAAAGTGGCTAATTCGGTACGATTACCAAGTACAATCACTTTTAAGTTCAACGCATAACTTGGTATATCACAAGGTAAATTTTTAAATGGATGAGCTGAATACCAATCAAAAGTTTGGGTTTGCAGAATTTGTTTTAATCGCCCCCATAAATCAAATTGAGATAACAATGTTGCCGCACTTAAAATCAAAACTCCGCCATTAGCTTTATGCACTAATCCTGGCACTAATTGAATATCTTGTGAACTAGGATGAATCCGAAAACTACCAAAAAGCTGGAATTGATCGCAATACAACGCGCTTAACGCCTCCCCTTGACTGGCAAAATTATCATCTAAAGATTTCGCTGGCTCAGTATAAACATGAGGAAAAGAAAAAGAGTCGCCTTGCTCTATCACATAATTCACACCGAAAATTGACCGCACTTTATGATGGTTTTGCGATATAAAGTTTTGTAATAACTCCGCATATTCAACTGGCTCACCTACTTTCATCATCAATAAGGAACGCGTTGGATGGCGTAAAAATAAATCGATAGCCTGTTTGGCATTCGGTTGTAATGCCCAGAAATCCACTGGTTCTAAAGGAAAATCTTGAATGGCCAAATCAGGTTGCAATGCCTGCCAATTTAAAGATTGCTCAATAGCTTGTTGTTGAGAAAATAATGAACTCACGGCTGGTCTCTTTCTAGAAAAATTAGCCACATTATCGCATATTTAATATGCCTTGTGAAAATCCACTAGAAAATCAGCATAAAAACACGTATATTAATGCAGTTACCACGTCACTCAATGAAAAAAATGAAATACCAAAAACTCGAAAATCAAGAAGCAAATTGGAAATGGATTTACCTAATTCGTAAACATCGCGAAGGGGAAAATATCACGCGTTATGAAGAACGCAGTTTACAAGAGGCCAAAGCGCAAGAATTATTAGAATCCCAAAATTATCCAGAAAAAATTGAAGAATGGATTAATAATCATCTTTCTCCAGCCTTACCAATTAAGCTTGATCAAGCCATTCGTGCACGCCGTAAACGCTTTTTTAATGGAGAAAAACAACATACAAAGAAAAAATCCATTGATTTGGAATATGCGGTTTGGCTACGTCTTTCTAAATATTCTCGCAAAATGAAAATGACACTTTCAGAAACAATTACCTATATGATTGACGAAAGAGAAAGCAAAGCGCAATTTGAAAATCAAATGGCAGCAATGAAAACTAGTTTAAAGAATTTATTAAAATAAAAAAGACAAGCTGCAATTCTTGTCTTTTTGAGTTAGGACTAATAGAGAAAAAATTTAGAGTATTCGCATTACTCTTGATTATCCACAAGTGGAATTATTTTCGTGGCATGAGATCCTTTGTCTCCGTGGATAACTTCAAATTGCACCTTTTGACCTGCTTTTAATGAACGGTAACCGTCCATTTCAATCACTGAATAATGTGCAAAAATATCGGCATCCACGCCTTCTGCGGAAATGAAACCAAATCCTTTTGCATTATTGAACCATTTCACAACACCAATTTCCATAAAAGACCTCTCTAGGCTTCGCCTACTAAAACAATAAATCAATAAGACTATCGCCTTATCACCTCGTATGGACGTTATATTCAAATATTTTGATCGGTTATGCAATCAGCAATATTCAAAAATGATAAGTAGATCACAAAAAATTTAATTTTCTGGAGTTTTTTTATCATTTTCATGAATTTCTCGTAGTGCTTTCGCCACTATTTGAATCGCTTCTCCGCTACTAATCCCTTTTGCCATAAGTTCTTGAATTTGTTCAACTGCTTTTTGTTGCTGTTCGTGTGTTAAGTTAATATCAAACATTTTCCCACCCAAATTGATTCATTAATTGATGCCATTGTTCATCTAAACCTGCTGTAATTGTTATTTGCTCTTTCGTTATTGGATGAATAAAAGACAAACTATTAGAATGTAAAAATAATCGAGAACAGCCAAGATGCAAAGTTAACGAACGATTTTGATGCAAATCACCATATTGCGTATCACCTAAAATTGGGTGAAAAATATGTTTCATGTGGCGACGTAATTGGTGTTTTCTACCTGTATGAGGGATTAATTTAACTAAAGAATAACGCGCCGTTTGATAACGCCCAGCAGGATAAGGCATTTCGACTATTTTTAATCCTTCATAATCAGTAATAGCTTCTTGAGGCTCTTTATCTTCTTGAGAAAATTTATCTGCGATTTTATCTAATTGAATTTTTAGTGGATAATCTATCCGCTCTTTTCCCTGTAGATACCCTCGTACTACAGCCAAATAAGATTTCTGAACGCACTTTTGTTCAAACTGTTCACACATTAAATTCGCAATTTCATTGCTTAATGCAAATAACAACACGCCAGATGTCGGTCGATCTAAACGATGAATAGGAAATACATGTTGGCCAATTTGATCTCGCAAGGTTTGCATCACAAATTGAGTTTCGTGAGGATCTAACCAACTGCGATGAACCAACATACCAGCAGGCTTATTCACCGCAACGAGAAACTCATCTTGATATAAAATTTCTAACATTCTTTCTTGTTCAGAAGTTCTTCTAAAGCAACCAAAGGAGTTAATAGTTTTTGTAACTCATCAAATTCCTTCATTGCTTCTTCAATATAAGGAGAAATAGCAATTTTATTTGGTAAAGTAGCACCGCTTTCTAACAATGCCTGCATGCGTGGAATAAATACCCACTGTAGCCACTCTTCGGCAGACATCGTATCAATTGAAAAAGGCTCCTCACTTAAAAAGGCCTCTGCAGCAGGTGGCATCGTTTGCCATAGATTAAGCTGCTGCATGGTAATTTGAAGCTGTTCAAGATGCTGTTTAGTTTGATTACGCATATTTTATGTCCTAATTAATGAATGTTTTTTGCAAATACACGTACATTTGAGAAACCATTTTCTTTCAAATATAAGGCTTGTAATTTGCTCATCACACCACGTTCACAATACAACACGTAATTTTTACTTTGATCAAGGCTACCAAATTGAGAGGAAAGTTTGTAGAACGGCATTTGAATGACTTCATGTGTATCCGATTCAAATGGATTTTCATCTGTTTCTTCTGGGCTACGAATATCCAAAATTACTTCATTTTCACCTAATACAGAAATTGCCTCAACTTCTACCACTTCTTTTTCTGTTTCTTCTGCAATCTGGCGAATATCTAAATATTTCGCATTTTGTACCGCTCTTTCAAGAATCTCAAAATTAAAATGTCCTTCTTCTTCTAGAATCTTTTCACGAACCGCTTTGATTGTAGGATTTTTTGAAATCACTCCACAAAATTCCGGCATAGATTTTGCAATATCGTCAGTGCCAATTTCTTTCGCCATCGCGATAATTTGTTCTTTATCATGCGTAATTAACGGGCGTAATACTAAGGCATCAGCGGCTTCATCAATCAAGCGTAAATTGGTTAAAGTTTGGCTAGAAACTTGCCCTAAAGCCTCCCCTGTCACAATCGCTTCAATATTAAAACGTTGAGCGACTTTACTTGCGGCTCGCACCATCATCCGTTTTAATACGACCCCCATTTGGCCGTTATCGACTTTCTCTAAAATCTCACCGACAACCCCCTCAAAGTTAATCGCAATAAAGCGTACTTTATGTGAAGAGCTATAGCGTTGCCAAATATGATAAGCCATTTGTTTTACGCCAATTTCATGGGCGGCACCGCCAAGATTAAAGAAACAATAATGAACTCGGGAACCACGACGAATCAGCATGTAACTCGATACCCCTGAATCAAATCCCCCAGAAATCAAAGAAAGCACATCCTCTTGCGTCCCAATCGGATAACCGCCAATCCCTGCGTGACGTGCTTTAACTAACATCATTTTGTCATCTTCAATATCAATACGAACAGTCACATCTGGATTTTTCAACCGCACTTTTGCACTTTCAATATGTTGATTTAATCCACCGCCGATATAACGTTCTGCTTCAATCGAACTAAATTTATGTTTCCCCTTACGTTTTACTCTAACGCAAAAGGTTTTGCCTTGAAGTTGTTGAGCGACGTCAGCAAGCGTCAATTCAAAAATATGATGTAAATCGGTAAACGGTTTTTCTTCAACTTCTAAAAAATGATGAATACCAGGAATACGTTGTAATAAGGCGATTAATTCTTCACGATTTTCTTCATTTTTTGACCGCACTTCAATGTAATCCCAGTGACGTACAACCGCGGTTTCTTCGTCATATTTCTGTAAAATATTGCGGATATTAGAGGTTAAAATTTTTGCGAAACGTTTACGAACAGTTTCGCTCTTAATCATAATTTCAGGAAAAAGTTTAACGATAAATTTCATATGAATAGCTTGGGTATTTCTTGGGTATTTAAAGTGGCGAGTATTTTACGCAAAGATAGTGAAAAGTCCACTGGTCCTAGCTTGAAATAATTTTTTAACAACGCAAGTAAAATACAGTACAATGGCAAGCAATTTTTACCGTGAAAAAGGATAATTCCATGGCGCGTAAACCCGCATCTTCACAAGATTTTGAAACAACGTTAGCACAGTTAGAAAATATTGTTACACATTTAGAAAATGGCGATCTGCCGTTAGAAGAAGCGTTAAAAGAATTTGAACAAGGTGTGCAACTGGCTAAGTTAGGGCAAGAACGTTTACAACAAGCAGAACAACGTATTCAGATCTTATTGCAAAAAACTGAAGATGCCCCACTGAATGATTATGAAGGGAATGCTTAATGGGTAACTTTTCTGAAGAATTACAGCAAGTTCAAACTCGTATCAATCGCTTTTTAGAAGCCCAATTTGAGGGTATTGAAAGTTATAATGCACCTTTGCTTGACGCGATGAAATACGCATTATTACTTGGTGGTAAACGGGTTAGACCTTTTTTAGTTTACGCAACAGGTCAAATGCTTGGGGCTGAGAAACAAACCTTAGATTACGCTGCCGCTGCTATTGAAGCCATTCATGCCTATTCCTTAATTCACGATGATTTACCTGCAATGGATGATGACAATCTACGTCGTGGGCATCCTACTTGTCATATCCAATTTGATGAAGCTACGGCTATTCTTGCGGGCGATGCGCTGCAAAGTTTTGCTTTTGAAATGTTAACTAAAACGCCAAATATTTCTTCTGAACAAAAACTGGCTTTAGTTCAAATTTTAGCGCAAGGCTCTGGCGTACAAGGAATGTGCTTAGGGCAAAGTTTAGATCTTATTTCTGAGCATAAACAAATTAGCTTAAGCGAATTAGAATTAATCCATCGTAACAAAACGGGCGCATTGCTGATTACTGCATTAAAATTAGGTTTCATTTGTTCTTCGCATTTTACCGATAAAACGTTAGAACAATCCTTAACACAATATGCGGAAGCCATTGGCTTAGCCTTTCAAGTTCAAGATGATATTTTAGATATTGAGGGTGATAGCGCAGAAATTGGCAAACAAGTCGGCGCCGATCTTGATTTAGATAAAAGTACATATCCAAAATTACTTGGGTTAAGCGGCGCAAAACAAAAAGCGCAAGATCTATATCAAAGTGCTTTGTCTGAATTAGAAAAAATTCCTTTTGATACGACCGCACTTCGTGCATTAGCTGAATTCATTATTACTAGAAAAAGTTAATACCGACCGCATCAATGCTCACAAAGTGCGGTCAAAAATTATAACGTTTTTAAAATGACTAACAATATGAACAATTACCCCTTATTATCTTTGATTAATTCACCAGAAGATTTGCGTCTTTTAAATAAAGATCAGCTACCACAACTCTGCCAAGAATTACGAGGTTATCTTTTAGAATCTGTTAGTCAAACTAGCGGGCATTTAGCATCAGGTTTAGGCACTGTAGAGCTAACCGTTGCACTACATTACGTATATAAAACACCATTTGATCAGTTAATTTGGGATGTTGGACATCAAGCTTATCCACATAAAATTTTAACCGGTCGTCGAGATCAAATGTCCACAATTCGCCAAAAAGACGGCATTCATCCCTTTCCTTGGCGTGAAGAAAGTGAATTTGATGTATTAAGCGTTGGCCACTCCTCTACTTCTATTAGTGCAGGATTAGGTATTGCTGTCGCCGCAGAACGAGAAAATGCAGGTAGAAAAACGGTATGCGTAATCGGTGACGGCGCAATTACTGCAGGAATGGCTTTTGAAGCTTTGAATCACGCAGGTTCGGTTCATACCGATATGCTGGTCATTTTAAATGACAATGAAATGTCTATTTCAGAAAATGTTGGCGCATTGAATAATCACCTCGCTCGTATTTTCTCTGGTTCTATCTACTCCACATTACGAGATGGAAGTAAAAAAATTCTCGATAAAGTTCCACCTGTAAAAAACTTTATGAAAAAAACCGAAGAACATATGAAAGGAGTGATGTTCTCGCCAGAAAGTACATTATTTGAAGAACTCGGTTTTAATTATATTGGCCCTGTAGACGGGCATAACATTGACGAATTAGTGGCAACACTTACGAATATGCGTAATCTGAAGGGACCACAATTCTTACATATCAAAACGAAAAAAGGTAAAGGGTACGAGCCCGCAGAAAAAGATCCGATTGGATTCCACGGCGTACCAAAATTTGACCCAATCAGTGGAGAATTGCCTAAAAATAATAGCAAACCAACTTATTCAAAAATTTTTGGTGATTGGCTATGCGAAATGGCAGAAAAAGACTCCAAAATTATTGGTATCACACCAGCAATGCGCGAAGGTTCTGGCATGGTGGAGTTTTCCCAACGTTTCCCAGAACAATATTTTGATGTGGCGATTGCTGAACAACACGCCGTCACGTTTGCCACTGGACTTGCTATTGGTGGATATAAACCTGTAGTTGCGATTTACTCAACATTTCTACAACGTGCTTACGACCAGCTAATTCACGACGTTGCCATTCAAAATCTCCCTGTATTATTTGCGATTGATCGCGCAGGTATCGTAGGGGCTGATGGCCCAACACACCAAGGGGCATTTGATCTCAGCTTTATGCGTTGCATTCCAAATATGATTATCATGACACCAAGTGATGAAAATGAATGCCGTCAAATGCTCTATACAGGTTATCAATGTGGAAAACCTGCGGCTGTGCGTTATCCTCGCGGAAATGCCATTGGTGTTGAACTAACACCTTTAGAAATGCTTCCTATCGGTAAATCACGTTTAATTCGAGAAGGTCAAAAAATTGCGATTTTAAACTTTGGTACCCTGTTACCATCTGCGTTAGAGGCAGCAGAAAAACTCAATGCAACAGTTGTCGATATGCGTTTTGTGAAACCGATTGATATTGAAATGATTAATGTGCTTGCACAAACTCATGATTATTTAGTTACATTAGAAGAAAATGCAATTCAAGGTGGAGCTGGCTCTGCGGTTGCTGAAGTACTAAATTCATCTGGAAAATCAACAGCACTTTTACAGCTTGGTTTGCCAGATTATTTTATTCCACAAGCAACACAGCAAGAGGCATTAAAAGATTTGGGATTAGATTCAAAAGGAATTGAAGACAAAATTCTCAACTTTATTGCAAAACAGGACAATTTATAAAAATAAACGCGATGGTAACTTCATCGCGTTTTTTCTTAATCAACAATTCTTAAATGGGAAACTGATTTTGTTTTCTTTTTTTCTTCTCGTTTTCTAGGGCTATCTACAGCCTCATGAAAACTAGTTGGTTGTTCAGTATCTGGCTCAGAATTAAGTTCATCGTAAACCTCTTCTGGCTCAAACATCACGCCATCACCATTTTCACGAGCATAGATCGCAAGCGCTGCGCCCATCGGAATATACAGCTCACGAGAAACACCTTTAAAGCGCGCATTAAACTGGATGAAATCATTTGTCAGTTGTAAATTGCCCGTAGCATTGGCAGACAAGTTCAATACAATCTGCCCATCTTTTACATATTCAACAGGAACATTCACACCTAAGTAAGTCGCATCAACAACTAAATAAGGCGTGAAACTATTATCTACTAGCCAATCATAATAGGCGCGCAATAAATAAGGACGCTTAGGGGAAGATTTATATTCCATTATTTATCATCCATCAAATTTTTTGGTGCAGCTTCACCTACAGACTGCAAGAATGAATCTCGACTAAATACACGATCCATATATCCCTTAATTGGTTTACTACCTGGACCTGTAAATTCCACACCTAAATGTTTTAATTTCCATAACAATGGCGCAACGTAACAATCCACTAAACCAAACTCTTCATTCATAAAATAAGGCATTTGCTGGAAAACTGGTGTGATTGCTAAAAGTTCTTCTTTTAATTGTTTGAGCGCTTCAGCTTTTTCACTTTCTGTACCATTTTCTGCTTTCTTGAGAGTTGGATACCAATCTTGTTCAATTCGTAACATCAAAAGACGATCTTTTGCTCGAGAAACTGGGTACACTTGCATTAATGGTGGATGCGGAAAACGCTCGTCAAGATATTCCATAATAATTCGTGAACTAAACAAAACAAGATCACGATCAACTAACGTAGGCACCGTAGCATACGGATTTAATTCCATTAAATCTTCTGGTAATGCTTGCAAATCAACTTCTTCGTTCTCATAAAGTACACCTTTTTCAGCTAAAACAATTTTTACCTGATGACAGTAAATATCATCTTTATTTGAAAAAAGGGTCATTACTGAACGTTTACTTGATGCGCTGGACATTTATTCCTCCGAAGATCCAAAAATATTCTATATTTTATAAGGGGTGTGTATTCTACCACAAAGCGTAAGTCATTTGCCAAATAATTCTTTTTTATTGTTTTATAATCAATAAGTTAGATAACAAAAAAGCAGAGATTTTTCTCTGCTTTTCTTTTTCGAAACGAAAATAAAAATTAACGTTTTGAGTATTGTGGACGACGACGTGCTTTGTGTAAACCCACTTTTTTACGTTCAACGCGACGTGCGTCACGAGTAACGAAACCAGCTGCACGAAGTGCTGGGCGTAATGTTTCATCGTATTCCATCAATGCACGAGTGATACCGTGACGGATCGCACCCGCTTGACCAGAAACACCACCACCTTTAACTGTGATGTATAGGTCTAATTTATCAGTTAACTCAACCAATTCTAATGGTTGACGTACTACCATGCGTGCAGTTTCACGGCCGAAGTAAACGTCTAATTCACGTTGGTTGATAGTGATTTTACCACTGCCCGGTTTGATAAATACACGAGCTGAAGAGCTTTTGCGGCGGCCTGTGCCGTAGTTTTGATTCTCTGCCATTTTCTAAACCTCGTGATTAAATATCTAATACTTGTGGTTGTTGTGCAGCGTGTTGGTGTTCAGCACCCGCGTACACTTTTAATTTACGGAACATTGCACGGCCTAATGGACCTTTTGGCAACATACCTTTAACCGCAATTTCAATCACTGCTTCAGGACGGCGAGCGATCATTTCTTTGAAAGTCGCTTGTTTAATACCACCTACATAGCCAGTGTGCCAGTAGTAAAGTTTATCTGTTTCTTTACGACCAGTTACTGCCACTTTGTCTGCGTTGATAACGATGATGTAATCACCAGTATCTACGTGCGGAGTGTACTCAGCCTTGTGTTTACCACGAAGACGACGTGCTAATTCAGTCGCTAAACGACCTAAAGTTTTACCTGTCGCATCTACTACGTACCAGTCGCGTTTAACCGTTTCTGGTTTTGCTACAAAAGTTTTCATTAATTAATTACCAAAAATTAGTTTGATACCCAGTGTTCTTACGAACACAACCATTGATCTTAATCGTCACCCCTTCGAATGAGATCTCGATAAAATAATGTACGATGGGAATTCGCACATTTACAGGGTCGGTGTATTATACATATTTATTTCATATATGCTAATTTTTTATGCAAAATTTTAGTATTTTTACTGAAACCTATTTACATTAACTAAATTAATATTTTTAATGAATTTATTAAAATTGACTCATACATAAAGTTATTTTATTGTTAACTCAAATATCATCATACTAGCTATAGGAATTTTTATGAGCTACGCTAAAGAAATTGACACGCTTAACCAGCACATCGCTGACTTCAATAAAAAAATTAATGTTTCTTTTGAATTTTTCCCACCAAAAAATGAAAAAATGGAAACGCTTTTATGGGATTCGATTCATCGTTTAAAAGTGTTAAAACCTAAATTCGTTTCTGTTACTTACGGCGCAAACTCTGGAGAACGTGACCGCACTCATAGCATTGTAAAAGCAATCAAACAAGAAACTGGATTAGAAGCGGCTCCGCATTTAACTGGTATTGATGCCACACCTGAAGAATTAAAACAAATTGCTAAAGATTACTGGGACAGTGGTATTCGTCGCATCGTTGCGTTACGCGGTGACGAACCTAAAGGATATGCTAAAAAACCATTTTATGCGTCAGATCTTGTGGAATTACTCCGCTCTGTCGCTGATTTTGATATTTCTGTAGCAGCTTATCCAGAAGTTCATCCAGAAGCAAAATCAGCACAAGCAGACTTGATTAATTTAAAACGTAAAATTGATGCAGGTGCAAATCATGTTATCACTCAATTTTTCTTTGATATTGAAAACTACCTACGTTTCCGTGATCGTTGTGCATCAATTGGTATTGATACTGAAATCGTGCCGGGTATTTTACCTGTAACTAACTTTAAGCAATTACAAAAAATGGCTTCTTTCACTAATGTGAAAATTCCTGCATGGCTTGTTAACGCTTATGAAGGATTAGACGATGATCAAACTACTCGTAATCTTGTAGCAGCAAGTGTTGCAATGGATATGGTGAAAATTTTATCTCGCGAAGGAGTGAATGACTTCCATTTCTATACACTAAATCGTAGTGAATTAACTTATGCAATTTGTCATATGTTAGGTGTAAGACCAGAATAACTTAAAGATAAGATATCTTTCTTCCATGAAATAAGGGCGTTATTTACGCCCTTATCTAAATATAAAAAACTTTAACCGCACTTTATTATTTGACTAACTCTGTTTGCATATACATTAATCGATCAATATCCGTCAAATAATGTCCCAATTCTTGCTCTTCTGCTTTATGCAAATAAGGAATTTTACCTAAAAGTGGAGCATCAATATGCTCAACAAGCAAATCAACAATTTCTGCATAATGGCTTAATAATGGATTAACACGGTTAGCTATCCAGCCCAATAGAGGCACACCTAGCTGTTGAATCGCTTGCACAGTCAACAACGCGTGATTCACACAACCATCTTTAATACCAACCACAAGAACTACAGGCATTTTTCGTTGTGCAACCCAATCAGCAAAACTTTTTCCTTCCGCCATTGGAGTCATTAAACCAAACGACCCCTCAACCACCACAGACTGATAATTTTGATTTAATCGAGTTAAATCATGATTAATTTTATCTAACTTAATACGCGTCCTATCTTGTGTCAGCATCGGCGCGCTATGGCTAAAGGTATAACTATTAATATCCTTGTAGGACACATTTTCTTTGGTTGAATCCATTAATGTTAATACATCTGAATTTGATAAATTATCATAATCTGATGTATTTTCTTCTTGCATCGCAGGGTAAATACTTTCCTCACCGCAACAAGCAATGGGTTTATAGCCAACCACTTGCACACCTTGTTTTTGCAAGGCTTGAATAATCGCGCGGGTTGCCGTGGTTTTTCCCACATTTGTATCTGTCCCCGCAACAAAAAAGCTGCTCATTTTTCTCTCCTTTAAAAAGTGCGGTGGATTTTAAAAGAATTTTTTCTTTAAAAATTTGAGATAACGCAAATTTTCTCTTTTTCGTATCAAAAATAAACAATTTATTTGATCTCACTCAAGCTATTAAATAAACCATCATCTTGTTTTGGTATTTGCAAATAAAATCCTTGTTGTTTAATTTTTTCCAATACCTCATTACAATCTACATTATGTAGAGGCTTGCTCCCAAGTAAATTAAACATCATCACTAATTCTGGTTTTCCAAAGTGGCTCAGCAACACTTCTGGCACTTGAGAAAAATCCTCTCTTTTCGCAATATACAGATAGCTTCCCGGTTTCTTTTTACTTTTATAAATAGCACATAACATATTTTGTTTTCCTAAATAAAAAATCCCTATTAAATTTCTTTAACAGGGATTTTATCATTTATTAAATTGATTAAAGCATTATTTTGCAGCTTCTTTTACTGCATCAGCTGCTTGAGTTGCTTTTTCAGAAACGGATTCTTTAACTTCAGTCATTTTAGAAGTAGCAGCATCTTTCATTTCGCTAACTTTAGCTGCTGTAGCATCTTTTACTTGTTCAACTTGTGCCATTGCTGCATCTTTAACTTCAGTAGCTTTCTCTACTGCAGTGTTTTTCACTTCAGTTGAAGCTTGTTTAGCAGCATCTTTAACATCAGCAACAGCATTAGTTGCTGCGTCCTTTGCTTCAGAAACCATTGATGTTGCCGCTTGTTTAGCAGCGTCAACTTTTTGTGCCGCTTCTTCTTTATCGAAACAACCAGTTACCGCTAAAGCTGAACCTAAAACTAATGCTAGTGTTAATTTTTTCATAATTTTCTCCATAGAATAAATCTTGATTACGGCAAAGCCCAATTGCTTTGATATGGCGTAGTTTACGGAAATTTTATTAAAAGAAAATAGCTAATAAAAAAATTTACATTTCTGATAAATACATAAGTGTAAAAAATAGCATTAACACATTGATATTAAATATATTTTAAAAAAGTTCCATAGAAAATTTTTATTTTTTATAAAGAAATGTATATGAATATATGTTTTAGATTTAATCAATCTTATGAATTTCTCTAGATGCTTGATGCATCAATATTTCTGATTTATTACCATCCCATAATAATTGAGCAATAGTTGCAGGATAAAATGGTATTGGATTTCGTTTTCCATATAGTTCAGCAACGATTTCTCCAACTAAAGGTAAATGAGAAATAATCAACACAGACTTAACCCCACCATGTTTCAGCACTTCTAAATAATCAATGACTAAATTAGCATGGCCATAAGGGGTTATTCCCTCCCAAGTTTCAAGTTTATTTTCTAACTCCAAATCAAACGTTTGATTAACTTGATGAAAGGTTTCTTGAGCTCTGACATAAGGGCTCACTAAAATACGGTCTAGTGAATTAATTAATAGCGTACTTAAATGCTGTTTTAACCATTCTCCTTGAGAAAAAGCTTGTTTAATACCATAAGCAGTTAAGCGACGAGCTTTATCACTATTAGCCATTACTTCAGCCTCGCCATGACGCATAATAAAAATATTCATTTTGCTTTCCTAAGTATTTGATAAAAATAAACCGCACTAAATAAAGTGCGGTTAAAAAATTAATGAGATTTAACTGCTTCTGCAATTTCTTCTGCACATTGTTGTGCAAGTGTGGCATCTTGACATTCCACCATAACGCGAATAAGTGGTTCTGTACCCGATTTACGCAATAAAATACGACCTTTGCCTTCTAAACGTTTTTCAACGTCTGCGGCAACAGACTTCACGGCGTCACTTTCAAGTGGATTTTCCCCACCTGCAAAACGTACATTGATTAACACTTGAGGGAATAATTTAACCGCACTCGCTAATTCATTTAATGATAATTTATGCTGTGCCATCGCCGCCAATACAGCTAATGACGCAACAATGCCATCGCCAGTTGTATTTTTATCCGCAATGATAATATGTCCTGAATTCTCACCACCAAGCGTCCAATCGTTTTCAACCATTTTTTCCAATACGTAACGGTCGCCTACATTTGCACGTAAGAAAGGAACGCCAAGCATTTTCAACGCAATCTCTAAGCTCATATTACTCATTAATGTGCCAACGACACCGCCTTTTAATTGACCTGATCGCAATGCTTCACGCGCAATAATAAAGAGAATTTGGTCACCATCGACTTTATTTCCTAAATGATCGACCATCATAATGCGGTCACCATCGCCATCATAAGCTAAGCCAACGTCAGCTTTAGTCTCAACAACTTTAGCTTGTAATGCTGTCACATCAGTTGCGCCACATTTTTCATTAATGTTCAAACCATTTGGATCTGTACCAATTTCAATGACTTCCGCACCTAGCTCTCTCAACACGTTAGGCGCAATATGGTAGGTTGCACCATTCGCACAATCTACCACGATCTTATAACCTTCCAAGCCTAAATGAGCGGGGAATGTGCCTTTACAAAACTCAATGTAGCGTCCTGCCGCATCATTAATACGGCTTGCTTTACCTAATTCAGCAGATTCCACACAATCCATAGGTTGCTCTAACATCGCTTCAATTGCTTCTTCAATTTCATCAGGTAATTTAGTCCCTTTTGCTGAAAAGAATTTAATCCCATTATCATAATAAGGATTATGTGAAGCTGAGATCACGATACCCGCTTCAGCACGGAAAGTTCTGGTTAAATAAGCAATAGCAGGTGTAGGCATAGGGCCAGTAAATGCAGCAGATAAACCCGCAGCAGCCAAACCTGCTTCAAGGGCTGATTCCAACATATATCCAGAAATTCGGGTATCTTTACCGATTAAAACCATTTTAGAACCTTGGGAAGCCAATACTTTTCCTGCAGCCCAGCCTAATTTTAATGCGAAATCTGGTGTGATTGGATAAGTGCCCACTTTTCCACGTACACCATCTGTTCCAAAATATTTACGATTTGCCATAATAAAATTCCTTTAATTTTTTATCGTTATAAAACCATCAGGCATTTTCTGTTGCCTGCCAAACTTTGAGCATATCTGATGTTGCAGCAACATCATGTACGCGTAAAATTTTTGCACCTTTTTGCGCTGCAATAAGCGCACCTGCCGCACTACCTATCACTCGCTGATCGACGGGTTTATCAAGCACAGCGCCAATCATTGATTTGCGAGATAATCCCGCTAATACTGGATAGCCTATGTGACAAAATTCATCCAGATTTTGTAATAATTGATAATTATGCTGTACAGACTTACCAAAACAAAATCCCATGTCCCAAATTAAGTTTTCTTTTTTAACACCAGCAGAAAGACATTCATTAGTACGTTTCTGTAAAAAAGCTAATACATCTTGTACGACATTTTCATAATGAGGATTTACCTGCATCGTTCTAGGTTGCCCTTGCATATGCATAATACAAACAGGTAAAGCCAGTTTTACCGCCGTTTCTAACGCATTTGGCTCTTGCAAAGCACGAATATCATTAATCAAATCCATTCCAACACTTGCTGCTTCACGCATCACAACTGCTTTTGAAGAATCGACAGAAATCCAGCAATCAAAACGGCTTCGCACCGCCTCCACTACTGGCACAACACGATGCAATTCTTCTTGTTCAGATACTTCATCTGCATTAGGGCGCGTAGATTCACCACCAATATCAATAATTGTCGCACCTTCTTCCAACATTTTTTCAACTTGAAAAAGCGCTTTATCCAAACTAAAAAACTGTCCGCTATCAGAAAAAGAATCAGGAGTAAAATTAAGGATCCCCATAATTTGGGGAACGCTTAAATCAAGACATTTATTATTCGCGTAAAGTTTCATAAAGTACGGTGGATTTTTAGATTGATTTTAGTCGGGCGATTATAACGGAATACGCTGAAGAAAAAAATCATTAGGGAAAAATAAAGCCTTTCCGAAGAAAGGCTATTAGCATAGAACGTAGAATGATTTATCTCAACTAGTCAAATTAGAAGCTGTATCTTAATCCTAAATTAACTTGCCAATCTTGTCTAATTAGATGTTTATTAGAACGCTGAACATCCAAGTAAATCTGTCTTCCTTTTTTCTTATTTTCATGGCTGATACCTACTCCGTAATTAAACCAATCATCCTTATTATTCATTTCTATTTTAGCTGTATTTAGATCATTAAGGACTGAGCCTAAAAATTCCTTATTATACATAAGTTTAATATAAGGGCTTAACACACTATCGCCATAAAAATCTAATCCAGCTCTAAATCCAATACGTCCAATTAAACTATTTGAATTTTTAGCCATTGATTTCAAACCATTTGAAGAATGAAGTATATAATCATCTACAAATTGATAAATCAATTGCATTTCAGGTTGAATATAAAATGCTTTTTCTTTTTTATGTAAAAGATAAGATCTTTTCCCAGTCTCAATAGATAATAAGTAAGAATTAATATTTGCATTATTTGATTTAACATTTTCATTAGAATAATTCACAATGTCATATTTTCCTTTATACCGCATCATCTTACCGACTAAATCAATGTAAATATCATTATTTTTATTTAACCAGGTAGAATAAATACCAATGCCTTTACCGGATATTTTTGTTTTACCTTCAAAGCGTTTAGGGTATGTGGAAGCATTTAGATTCTCGACTGAAATTCCGTTGTAATTAATCCAATTATTTCTTAAATTCAACCAATCAAAACCGGCTTTAATTCCCCAATAATGAGTATTAAAACTACCGA
>NZ_QQGD01000007.1:0-90622 GCF_003490935.1 Haemophilus haemolyticus
ACGTTTCGCAATCCGTGAAGGTGGCCGTACAGTAGGTGCTGGTGTTGTAGCGAAAATCATCAAATAATTGATGGATTCTTAAATGTCTTAGAGACAGAAAGAAGACAAAAGAAAAGTGCGGGGAAAACGTTCCGCACTTTTTGTTTATTCTGTGTCTGATATTTCGCTTAAGTATTTACTAGATTATTTGATTTTATAGTGATAGCTGCGGTAAATAATTTTCAGTGATTCCAACAAGTTCTTCTATTGAAATTAATTTTATCTTGCTGTTTTGAGGTAAAAGTGCGGTGAGATTTCTTGCTAAAATATCTCGTTTCAATATCATGCAATTCCCTTTACATTTGGCAAAATAATCAGGGTATTTTACTGCCAATAACACACCATCTTGCCATAATACTATCGCATCTTTTTCTGTAACGTATGAAAAGTAATCATCTAGTTCAGTTTTGGGGTAATCTGACTGGGAAAATGTATAAAGCATAATATTCCTTAGAAAGTAAACAATTTTTCTGCTTGATTAAGCTTTTCTATTAATAAAGAGCGGTCAATTTTTTCACAAGATAGGATGAGCTGCTCATTATCTAGCTTAAATTTCTGTAAAGACGTTATGCAGATAAAGCGTTGTTCTACATCATATAAATCTAATAATTTAAAGGTTCGAATGAAGTCTTTCTGTTGAATGAGTTCAGGTTGTTGATGATTAATAAGATTTAGTACACCATCATCTATAAAAAATACGCCAATGTCATCTGGGTCACAAAAAGCTGTTGCGGCAAGAATTGCATCTAAGCCTTCTCGTGAAATGGATGTGCCATGTGGAGATGTGCGAAATAAAAAGGCTATCTTCATAGGGTTATTACTCGATCTGCTTTTAAACTTGCTGCCATAAATTCACCAAGGCCTGCAATCGTAAATCCCTCTGCAAGATTGTAGTGATCTGTGGTTGATGTTGTTAAGTTATCAACAACACCTCGTCGTTGAGATGCTGCAACACATAAATGCAAAGGAACATTGTGGGTGATGGAAAACATTTGCCAATGTTTTTGTAAATTAACTTCATCATTAGCTGGATACACTAATGCATTTCCGTTATTCACTCCATCTTGAAAGAAAAAAATCTGTGAGATTTCGTGTCCTTTTTTGATTAAGGCGTCTGCAAATTGATAAGCTAAAAACGCCCCTTGTTTTCCGTAAACAGGGCTTTTGACGGCGATAACATAGCGCATTATTCTTGCTCTTGTTTGATTTGGCGGATGTACAGGTAAACCGTATGTCGGGAAATATCTAAACGTTCTGCGACTAAATTAATCGCATCTTTAATATCAAAAATACCTTTTTCGTAAAGAGAAAGGACGATTTGTCGGTTTTTAGTATTATTGGCAACAGAGCGATCCGCATTGACTTCTTCTATTGTTTTTTCAATAGTCTGCGCAACCAAGTCTTCCACAGAACTCGCAAAGTTCACTGAAGATGTTTCATTCGTATGCTCCATTGGCATAAAGCATTGTAAAAATTGAGATACGGGTACATCTAAATTAATATTGATACAAAGCAAACCAATAATACGCTGAGTTTTATTACGAATGGCAATAGTGACTGATTTCATCAGTACGCTGCCTTTTGCTCGTGTAAAATAAGGCTTTGAAACACTTTCACTTTGCATATTTCGTAGCGAACGTAAGGCAAGATCGGTGATTGGTGAACCAACTTGTCGATTAGTGTTATGTCCGTTAGCAATACAAATAGCAGAATGTTCAATATCTTCTAGAGAATGAAGCACGATTTCACAATGTTCGCCAATCAGTGCGCTTACACCATCAACGACCGCTTTGTAGGAGTTTATGATAGTGCGATCTTCGTCGGTGAAAGGATATTTGTCGTTTAAAGTCATAGTGTTAGGTTAAAAGTGCGGTAAAAATTCCGCTTGTTTTTTATAATAAAAAGCACGCGTTAAAGAACGCGCGCTATTAAATTCATTAATTATTTTGCAGCTTTTGGATTGACGTCTAATACTTCCACATCAAAAATTAATGTTGAATTTGGTGGAATAGATGCGCCAGCACCTTGTTCGCCATAGCCTAATTCAGGGGCAATGACTAATTGAATTTTTCCGCCTTTTTTCACTAATTGAAGACCTTCAGTCCAGCCTTTAATTACTTGATCAAGTTGGAATTCTACAGGTTGACCGCGCTCTACGGAGCTATCAAATACTTTTCCATTTGGTAATTTACCCGTGTAATGTACTTTAACGGTATCTGTTGCTTTGATTGCATCGCCTTTACCTGCGTTTTCAATTTTGTACATTAAACCAGATTGAGTAGTTTTTACATCTTTACCTTTAGCAAATTCAGCACGGAATTTATCACCTTCTTCTTTTGCTTGTTTAGCAATAGATTCTGCTTTTGCTTTTGACGCAGCCATTAATTTTGCTTCAATAGATTCTAAGGTTTTTTGGATTTTTTCATCTTTACGAACATCCACTTTACCTTCTAAGGCATCTTTTAAACCATCTAAAATACGCGCATTATCATATTTGATGACTTCTTTGTGTGAATCTACAAGATCTTTCATTTGACCGCCCATGAGTGTACCTACGGCATAAGATGCCGCTTTCTCATCGAATGCGCTATCTTCTGCAAAAACTTGGCCAGAAATCACCGCACTTACCATTAATGCTGCGATAGATAATTTTTGAATTTTTAACATATGAGTTAATCCTTTATAATGAATGGAATAATACGAGGAATAGATTAAATGGCTTTCTATCTATTCTCAACTTTTTTTTAGAATTTAGAGAAAATTTATGCAAATTCAACAAATGTTAGAAAATCGCATCGAAGAACTTGAAACGAAAATTGCATTTCAGGAACAGTTATTAGATGAATTAAATCACGCTTTAGTTCAACAGCAATTTGATATAGATAAAATGCAAGTCCAATTGCGTTATATGGCAAATAAATTAAAAGATTTTCAACCCTCTAACATTGCAAGCCAATCTGAAGAAACGCCACCGCCCCATTATTAATTTCTGCAATAAATTCGTTCAAATGAAAAGGGCGCTTAATGCGCCCTTTAAATTACATTCCCAAATAATAATCAGCTAAATACTTGCCTGCTTATGCAAAGTATTTTTCCAAATCGTCGCTACCGCCAATGTGTTTACCACCGATAAACACTTGTGGAACAGTAGTACGACCTGAAACTGCACGTACGCTCACGATTGTTGCATCGTGACCTAATACGATTTCTTCGAAGCTTAAGCCTTTATCGTGTAAAAGTTGTTTTGCTTTTGCACAGAAAGGACAGCCAGGTTTTGTGAAGATTGAAATAGACTCTTGCACTTGGTGTTGTGGCGCAAGGTATTTCAACATAGTGTCAGCATCGGATACTTTGAACGGATCGCCTGGTTCGTTTGGTTCGATAAACATTTTTTCAACTACGCCGTTTTTCACAAGCATAGAATAACGCCATGAACGTTTACCAAAACCTAAATCTTCTTTACCAACTAACATACCCATACCTTCGGTAAATTCACCATTACCATCTGGAATGAAAGTGATGTTTTCAGATTTTTCATCTTCTTTCCATGCGTTCATTACGAAAGTATCATTTACAGATACAACGAGAATATCGTCTACACCGTATTTTTTGAATACTGGTGCTAATTCGTTGTAACGTGGTAAGTGTGATGATGAGCAAGTTGGAGTGAATGCGCCTGGTAATGAGAACACGATCACTGTTTTGTTATCAAATAATTCAGAGGTAGTTACATCAACCCATTTATCACCCTGACGAGTGCGGAATGTCACTTGAGGGACTTTTTTTCCTTCCATATTAGACATTGTTTTTTTCTCCTATTGGTTGTTAATTTAAATTTTACGCGCTGTATTATAGGGAAAATTATGATATAGTCATAATCAATTAATTCTATTCTTTTAATTGAATTTTTCTATAGGGAAAATCTCATGAATATCCGTGATCTAGAATATCTTGTTGCCTTATCTGAATATAAACATTTCCGTCGTGCTGCCGATTCTTGTAATGTGAGTCAACCGACATTAAGTGGTCAAATTCGTAAATTAGAAGATGAGCTCGGTATTATCTTGTTAGAGCGCACCAGTCGTAAGGTGTTGTTTACTCAATCTGGGATGTTGTTAGTTGATCAGGCTCGTACAGTTCTTCGAGAAGTAAAATTATTGAAAGAAATGGCGAGTAATCAAGGTAAAGAAATGACCGGGCCATTACACATCGGTTTAATTCCAACAGTTGGTCCTTACTTGCTCCCTTATATTGTACCAACGTTAAAAGCGGCATTCCCTGATTTAGAAGTTTTTCTTTATGAAGCTCAAACGCATCAACTATTAGAACAATTGGAAACGGGACGCTTAGATTGTGCCATCGTTGCCACTGTTCCTGAAACTGAGGCTTTTATTGAAGTACCTATTTTCAACGAGAAAATGTTACTTGCCGTATCTGAGCATCATCCTTGGGCTCAAGAAAGTAAACTTTCAATGAACCAGTTAAATGGTCAAGAAATGTTAATGCTTGATGATGGCCATTGTTTGCGTAATCAAGCGTTAGATTATTGCTTCACTGCTGGTGCAAAAGAAAATTCCCATTTCCAAGCGACTAGCCTTGAAACTTTGCGTAATATGGTGGCAGCAAATGCTGGTATCACTTTTATGCCTGAATTGGCAGTACTAAATGAAGGCACGCGAAAAGGTGTGAAATATATTCCTTGTTATTCGCCTGAGCCATCACGCACCATTGCGTTGGTTTATCGTCCTGGTTCACCATTGCGTAATCGTTACGAGCGTGTAGCAAGTGCGGTCAGCGATAAAGTTAAATCTATTCTAGGTGGGTTGAAATAATGGCTGGTGTTCGTGCTGTTCAAAAAGAAAAGACTCGTCGAGCTTTAGTGGATGCGGCATTTAATCAACTTAGCGCAGAAAAAAGTTTTTCTAATTTGAGTTTGCGAGAAGTTGCCCGCGAGGCTGGAATTGCGCCTACATCTTTCTATCGTCATTTTAGCGATATGGATGAACTCGGCTTAGAAATGGTGGATGAAGCTGGTTTGATGTTGCGCCAATTAATGCGTCAAGCGCGTAAACGTATTGATGCTGGCGGTAGCGTTATTTCTGTTTCTGTGGATACATTTTTTGAATTTATCACTAACAGTACGAACGTTTTTCGCTTGCTATTACGTGAAAGTTCAGGCACTTCTCAAGCTTTTCGTACTGCGGCAGCACGTGAAATTAAGCATTTTGTTGATGAGTTAGCAGAATATATTTCCTACAAACATCAATATTCACAATATGTTGCTTATGTTCAAGCGGAAGGTATCGTAACAATCGTATTCACTGCTGGGGCTAATGCTTTAGATATGAGTAAAGCTGAACGTGAGCAACTTAAAGCTAGAGTAATTTTGCAGTTGAGAATGCTTGCAAAAGGCGCTGATTTTGCAGCGAATAAGGAAAGAGGCAAGTAAGATAGTTTATATCTAGCCTATTAGTTTTCTCTTTGTGCTTAGATATTCACTATCTTTTATTTTTCCGAGTTATTTCTCATACCAAATTTTATTCACATAAAGTGTGATAAAACCTGAGGGCGTTTCTACCCGCACTTCGTCGTCTAATGTTTTTCCGATTAAAGCTCGAGCAACTGGGGAATCAATGGATATCCAATTTTTCGCAGGGGCAAATTCATCGCAACCGACGATACGATATTGCTTGATTTCACCATCTTCATTTTCCAATTCTACCCATGCGCCAAAGAAAATTTTTCCCTCTTGCTTTGGGTTGTAATCGACAATTTGTAGTGCTTCCAATCTTTTAGTTAAAAAACGTACACGACGATCAATTTCACGTAAGCGACGTTTTCCGTAAATATATTCTGCATTTTCACTGCGGTCACCAAGAGCGGCAGCATCTGAAACAGCTTGGGTTACTTTGGGGCGTTCTTCTTTCCACAAAAACTTGAGTTCTTGATCAAGCTCATTCCAGCCTTGACGGGTAATATAATTTGATTTTGCCATAATAAAAATAAAAGAAAGTTTTTCGAATTATATTTGAGCCAATAGCCTAAAACCAGTATTCTATCCCTGTTTTTTCTCGAATCCTTTCATAACAAAGAAGTATGACAATGTTAAATCAACAAATTAGCCAAATTATTGCGGCAGAATTAACCGTTCAACCCCAACAAATCCTCGCCGCCATTCAATTATTAGATGATGGCAACACCATTCCATTTATTGCCCGTTATCGTAAAGAAGCCACTGGTGGCTTGGATGACACCCAACTTCGTCATTTTGAAACTCGTTTAATTTATTTACGTGAATTAGAAGATCGTCGTCAAACCATTTTGAAATCTATTGAAGAGCAAGGGAAATTGACCGATGAATTGCGTGACAAAATCCATGCGACACAAAGCAAAACCGAATTAGAAGATTTGTATTTGCCATACAAACCGAAACGTCGTACTAAAGGGCAAATTGCGATTGAAGTGGGTCTTGAGCCATTGGCTGATTTACTTTGGAACGAGCCAAAAAATGATCCAGAATCAACCGCACTTTCCTTTGTTGATGCTGAAAAAGGCGTAGCTGATAGCAAAGCTGCGTTAGACGGTGCACGCTATATTTTAATGGAACGTTTTGCTGAAGATGCGGGTTTATTAGCTAAGGTCCGTGATTATTTAGCGAAAAATGCGGTTATTGTATCTAAAGTGATCGAAGGCAAAGAAACGGAAGGCGCAAAATTCCAAGATTATTTCGACCACCAAGAATTATTGAAAAATGTACCTTCTCACCGTGCATTAGCCATGTTCCGTGGACGTAATGAGGGCATTTTACAATTAAGCTTAAATGCTGATCCTGATGCAGAAGAGGGTAGTCGCCAAAGCTATTGTGAAGAGATTATTCGTGATTATTTAGATGCCCGTTTCACGGGTCAGCCAGCGGATAAATGGCGTGAACAAGTGATTGCATGGACGTGGAAAATCAAAGTTTCGTTGCATTTAGAAACAGAATTAATGGCAAGTTTACGTGAAAAAGCGGAAGAAGAAGCCATTGATGTTTTTGCTAGAAATCTGACCGCACTTTTAATGGCCGCACCAGCTGGCGCGAAAAGCACTATGGGCTTGGATCCGGGCTTACGCACAGGTGTTAAAGTCGCGGTGGTGGATAACACAGGTAAATTATTAGATACCACCACCATTTATCCACACACAGGGCGTGAAGCGGAAGCACAAGTGGCGATTTTCAGCTTAATTCGCAAACATAACGTGGAATTAATTGCCATTGGTAATGGTACCGCTTCTCGTGAAACCGAACGTTTTGCGAAAGAAGTGATTAAAGAAATCAAAGAAAATAAACCTCAAACCGTTGTAGTGAGCGAAGCAGGCGCGTCCGTTTATTCTGCTTCTGAATTTGCCGCAAATGAATTTCCAAATTTAGATGTGTCTTTACGTGGTGCGGTCTCTATCGCGCGTCGTTTACAAGATCCATTGGCAGAATTAGTGAAAATCGAACCGAAAGCCATTGGTGTAGGGCAATATCAGCACGATGTAAACCAAACCCAACTTGCGCGTAAACTCGATGCGGTGGTGGAAGACTGTGTAAACGCGGTGGGTGTGGATTTGAACACAGCATCTGCACCATTGCTTGCTCGCGTGGCTGGAATGACGAAAACTTTAGCGCAAAACATTGTGGAATACCGTGATGAAAATGGCCGTTTTGAAAGTCGCAGTGAATTGAAAAAAGTGCCGCGTTTAGGACCAAAAGCTTTTGAGCAATGTGCAGGCTTTATGCGTATTGCAGACGGGAAAAATCCACTTGATGCTTCAGGTGTTCACCCTGAAGCTTACCCTGTGGTCGAAAAAATCTTGCAAGCCACTGCGCAATCTATTCAAGATTTAATGGGCAATGCCGGTGTGGTACGTCAGCTTGATGCAAAACAATTTATTGATGAGCAATTTGGTTTACCGACCATTCAAGATATTTTCAAAGAATTGGAAAAACCAGGTCGCGATCCGCGTGGTGAGTTTAAAACTGCGGTATTCGCAGAAGGCGTGGAAGAAATCACAGATTTAAAACCAGGTATGATTTTAGAAGGTACCGTCACTAATGTGACTAATTTCGGCGCATTTGTGGATATCGGTGTTCACCAAGACGGTTTAGTACATATTTCATCATTAAGCGATAAATTCGTAGAAGACCCACATCAAGTGGTGAAAACAGGAGATATCGTGAAAGTGAAAGTGTTGGAAGTAGATGTGCCGCGTAAACGTATCGCGTTGACGATGCGATTAGATGAAAGTGCGGTCAAAAATGACGGCAAATCTGACCGCACTTTATCCGCAAGACCTCGTGGAAATACGCAGCGAGAGGAGCGTAATTCAAGAGGTAATAATGTGATGGGCAATGCCTTTGCTGATGCGCTAAAAAATTGGAAAAAATAACAAGTTATAGGGCGAGATTATTCGCCCTTTTTTTATATCTTTCCTTTCCCGAAAAGCATCGCCAAAACGGCGATTTTTTGCTATAATTCCGCCCAATTTTTATTTACAAAAGAATGAGATAAATTATGTCAGAAACGACCAATGATAACTATGGTGCATCGAGCATTAAAGTATTAAAAGGCCTTGATGCGGTGCGTAAACGTCCTGGTATGTATATCGGTGATACCGATGACGGTACTGGTTTGCACCATATGGTATTTGAAGTGGTGGATAATGCCATTGATGAAGCCCTCGCTGGCCATTGTTCCGATATTATCGTGACAATTCACGATGATAATTCAGTATCGGTGCAAGATGATGGGCGTGGTATTCCTGTGGATATTCACCCTGAAGAAGGCGTTTCTGCAGCAGAAGTTATCATGACCGTGCTTCACGCTGGTGGTAAATTTGACGATAACTCTTATAAAGTATCAGGCGGTTTACACGGTGTGGGCGTATCAGTGGTGAATGCGCTTTCTGATAAATTACAGTTAACCATTCGTCGTCAAGGTCACGTTCATGAGCAATTCTATCATTTAGGTGAGCCACAAGCGCCATTAACAGTGATTGGTGACACAGAGGCAACGGGGACAACTGTTCGTTTTTGGCCAAGCTCGGATATTTTTGCTATCACAACCTTTGATTACAAAATCTTAGCAAAACGCTTACGCGAGCTTTCTTTCTTGAACTCTGGCGTATCTATTCGTTTAATTGATAAACGTGATGGCTCTGAAGATCATTTCCATTACGAAGGCGGTATTCAAGCATTCGTAGAATATTTGAACAAAAATAAAAACCCAATTCATCCTAAACCATTTTATTTTACGGCTGAGAAAGATGGCATCGGTGTAGAAGTTGCCTTGCAGTGGAATGATGGTGTAAATGAAAACGTGTATTGCTTTACTAACAATATTCCTCAACGTGACGGTGGTACTCACTTAGCAGGTTTTCGTGGGGCTTTAACCCGTAGCTTAAACAGCTACATGGAAAACGAGGGTATGCTGAAAAAAGAAAAAGTGGCGACTTCAGGCGATGATGCGCGTGAAGGTTTGGTGGCGATTATTTCAGTTAAAGTGCCTGATCCAAAATTCTCATCGCAAACTAAAGACAAACTCGTGTCTTCAGAAGTTAAAAGTGCGGTGGAATCTGCGATGAATGAAAAAATGCAGGAATATTTATTGGAAAATCCTGCAGATGCAAAAATCATCGTAAACCAAATTATTATGGCTGCTCGTGCGCGTGAAGCCGCACGTAAAGCTCGTGAAATGACGCGCCGTAAAGGGGCATTAGATATTGCAGGGTTGCCGGGTAAACTTGCAGACTGCCAAGAAAAAGATCCTGCACTTTCTGAACTTTACTTGGTGGAGGGAGACTCCGCGGGTGGTTCTGCAAAAGTTGGTCGTGATCGTAAAACTCAAGCAATTTTGCCATTGAAAGGTAAAATCTTAAACGTAGAAAAAGCACGTTTCGACAAAATGTTGTCTTCCCAAGAAGTGGGCACATTAATTACAGCTTTAGGTTGCGGTATTGGTCGTGATGAATATAATCCAGATAAATTACGTTATCATCATATCATTATCATGACTGATGCTGACGTGGATGGTTCTCACATCCGCACATTGCTTTTAACGTTTTTCTATCGTCAAATGCCTGAGCTTATTGAGCGTGGTTATGTTTACATTGCTCAGCCGCCACTTTACAAAGTGAAAAAAGGAAAACAAGAACGCTACATTAAAGATGCGGATGAAATGGAGCAATATGAATTAACGCTTGCTTTAGATGGCGCGGAATTACATATTAGCGCAAATGCACCAGCAATGAATGCCCTTGTATTTGAAAAATTGGTGGCAGAATATAACAGCGTACAAAAACTTATCGGCCGTTTAAGTCGCCATTATCCAACTCCTGTGTTGCAAGGATTAATTTATCAATCGCCAATTTCTGTTGAAATGATGAAAAACGAAAGTGCGGTTGAAAATTGGGGTAAATCTTTTATTGAACAACTGACAGCAAAAGAAACAGAAGCGCATCAATATTCAGTGCGTACACAATTTAACGCGGAACGCCAAGTGTATGAAGCGGTGATTACTGTTCGTAAACACGGTATTGATACCGATTATTTCTTGAATTTTGATTTTGTTCATGGCAATGAATACGCGAAAATTGTTTCTCTTAATAAACAACTCAATGGTTTATTAGAAGAAGGCGCTTATGTCACACGCGGTGAAAAAGTACAACCAGTGCGTAGCTTTGAACAAGCCGTTGAATGGCTAGTGAAAGAATCTCGTAAAGGCCTTGAAGTACAACGTTATAAAGGACTTGGTGAAATGAACGCAGACCAACTTTGGGAAACCACAATGGATCCAAATTCACGTCGTATGTTGAAGGTTTCTATTAAGGATGCTGTTGCAGCGGATCAACTCTTCACAACCTTAATGGGAGATGAAGTTGAGCCACGCCGTGAGTTCATTGAGCTGAATGCGTTAAGAGCAAATTTGGACGTGTAAATTTCCGTCTATTTATATTAATAACTGAAAGGGCACTCAAGTGCCCTTTCTTTGTTTATCTTATTATTTCATACAAGGATTACTATTGGTTTTTTGAACTTAAGTGAGTAAACTAAATGCACTCATTTTCTCAACGGAGAACCTTTATGAAACCTTATCTTATCGCCCCCTCAATTCTTTCTGCTGATCTCGCTCGTCTTGGTGATGATGTACAAAACGTACTTAATGCGGGTGCGGATGTTATTCATTTTGATGTAATGGATAATCATTATGTACCTAATCTCACTTTTGGGCCTGCGGTATGTCAAGCTTTACGTGATTATGGCATTACCGCACCGATAGATGTGCATTTAATGGTAAAACCCGTAGATCGTATTATTCCCGATTTTGCTAAAGCAGGTGCGAACTACATCACTTTCCACCCAGAATCTAGCGAACATATTGACCGCTCTTTGCAGCTTATTCGCGATTGTGGTTGTAAATCTGGATTAGTGTTTAATCCTGCGACACCGTTGAGCTATTTAGATTACGTTTTGGATAAAGTGGATGTGGTTTTATTAATGTCAGTGAATCCTGGATTTGGCGGACAATCTTTTATTCCAGCAGCATTGAAGAAATTACAACAGGCTCGTAAGATTATTGATGAAAGTGGTTATGACATTCGTCTTGAAGTAGATGGCGGCGTGAAGGTTGATAACATCGCAGAAATTGCTGCAGCGGGTGCTGATATGTTCGTAGCAGGTTCCGCAATTTTTGGTAAGCCAGATTATAAACAAGTAATTGACCAAATGCGTACACAGTTAGCGAATGTAGGCGCATAACTGTCATTTTAATGAAATGCGATTGCAATAGAACAGAGAAAAACAATGAATACACAATTTAAACTTATTGGCTTTGATTTAGATGGTACGTTGGTAAATAGCTTGCCTGATTTAGCGTTATCCGTAAATTCTGCCTTGGCTGAATTTGATTTACCGAAAGCGCCAGAAGAATTAGTGTTAACTTGGATCGGTAATGGTGCGCCTGTATTAATTGCCCGTGCGTTAGATTGGGCGCAAAAACAAACAGGAAAAGAGTTAACTGAAACAGAGGTTAAGCAAGTAACAGAACGTTTTAATTTTTATTATGGCGAGAATTTATGTAATGTCAGTCGCCTGTATCCGAATGTAAAAGAAACATTAGAAACTTTGAAAAAAAAAGGTTATGTCTTAGCAGTTGTTACCAATAAACCGACGAAGCACGTTCAACCGGTATTGGCTGCATTTGGCATTGATCATTTATTTAGTGAAATGTTGGGGGGGCAATCTTTACCTGCCATTAAACCACATCCAGGTCCGCTTTATTATTTATGCGGAAAATTTGGTTTTGAACCACGCCAAGTGCTTTTCGTGGGTGATTCTAAAAATGATATTATCGCAGGCCACGCTGCTGGCTGTGCAGTTGTTGGTTTAACTTACGGTTACAATTACAATATCCCTATCAGTGAATCCAATCCAGATTGGGTGTTTGATGATTTTGCCCAGCTCTTAACGATTCTTTAAGTTTCTTATCTAACAAAAAAGTGCGGTGAACCTTGAGCTTCCCCAAAAACAGGATGCCTATTTAAGGTGCAGATGATGTCCGATTCTTACTAATTTCGTTTTAATTAGGATTTTAGTGTAACCGAATTGAATCAAAAACAGTTCGCGCCGATGTAATAGAATTTCGAGTTGGGCAGAATAAACTCTATTTTGTCCCATTAATAGACTTATAAAAAAGCTGAGTCCCGTACAATACGGAACTCAGTATTTGATTAACTGTTCAATTTTGGGATATAGATCCAAAATTCACCACACTTTTATATGTAAGATCTTTATCATTAAAGAATAAAACGACTCAAATCTTCATTTTCAACCACTTCGCCAAGTGCATCCGCTACATAAGCCGCATCAATATTGACCGTTTGACCATTCATGTCACTTGCACTGAAAGAAATTTTATCCATTAAACGTTCCATTACCGTATGCAAACGGCGTGCACCGATATTCTCCGTTTTTTCATTAACACGGAATGCGGCCTCAGCAATTTTCTTCACTGCGTCGGTTGTAAATTCAATATTCACCCCTTCTGTTGCCATCAAGGCTTTATATTGCTCGGTTAAAGAGGCATGTGGCTCCGTTAAAATACGCTCAAAATCAGCCGCACTTAATGCGGTAAGTTCAACACGAATCGGCAAACGCCCCTGCAACTCTGGAATTAAATCTGAAGGACGAGCAACTTGGAATGCACCCGATGCAATAAATAAGATATGATCAGTTTTAACCATTCCGTGTTTGGTACTAACGGTCGAGCCTTCCACTAACGGAAGTAAATCACGTTGCACACCTTCACGCGATACATCTGCACCACTGTATTCACCTTTCTTACAAATTTTGTCAATTTCATCGATGAAAACGATACCATTTTGTTCTACCGCATCAATCGCTTTTTGTTTAAGTTCTTCAGGGTTAATTAATTTCGCTGCTTCATCATCAATCAACGCTTTCAACGCATCTTTAATTTTCATTTTGCGTTTTTTCGTTTTATCTGAACCTAAATTTTGGAACAATGATTGCAGTTGATTTGTCATTTCTTCCATGCCTGGAGGAGCCATAATTTCAACGCCCATAGACACGCCTGCAGACACATCAATTTCGATTTCTTTATCATCTAATTGACCTTCGCGTAATTTTTTACGGAACGCTTGGCGAGTACTGCTGTGATTATCATGGCTTTCAACTTCGCCCCATTGATTTTTAGCTGGGGGAAGTAAAGCATCCAAGATACGCTCTTCGGCTGCATCTTCAGCCCTTGCTCTGTTCTTCGCAATTTCCTGCTGGCGAACAAGCTTCATCGCACTATCCGTTAAATCACGAATAATGGAATCTACCTCTTTCCCCACATAACCCACTTCGGTAAATTTCGTTGCTTCTACTTTGATAAATGGCGCGTTAGCTAATTTTGCCAAACGGCGCGCAATTTCAGTTTTACCCACACCAGTTGGACCAATCATTAAAATATTTTTTGGGGTTACTTCATGACGCAGAGGTTCTTGAAGCTGCATACGACGCCAACGGTTACGCAATGCAATCGCCACAGCACGTTTTGCATCGGCTTGACCAATAATATGTTGATCTAATTCAGAAACTATTTCGCGAGGAGTCATTTCAGACATATTTTTTCCTTAATTCGGTAATTCTTCAATAGTGAAATTGGTATTTGTGAACACGCAAATATCACCAGCAATTTTCAAAGATTTTTCAACAATTTCACGAGCAGAAAGTTCGGTGTTTTCCACCAACGCACGTGCTGCAGACAACGCATAGTTACCACCAGATCCGATTGCTAAAATTTGATCTTCTTCTGGTTGAACCACGTCGCCAATACCCGTGATGATTAAACTTTCTTTTTCATCCGCCACAATTAGCATCGCTTCTAACTTACGGAGTGCACGATCTGTACGCCAATCTTTTGCTAATTCCACCGCACTTTTTAGTAAGTGCCCTTGGTGCATTTCAAGTTTACGTTCAAATAATTCGAAAAGTGTAAATGCATCTGCAGTACCACCCGCAAAACCAGCAATCACTTTGCCATTATATAAACGGCGCACTTTTCGTGCATTGCCTTTCATTACGGTATTACCCAAAGAAACTTGTCCATCACCACCTACGACGACTTGCCCATTGCGACGTACGCTTACAATCGTTGTCATTGTTCTGTCCTTTATAAAGTGAAAAGTTGTTCGTTATATGGCGGTAAATTAACAAAATTCAAGGGAAAATAGTCTTTTGATGATTTATTCGCCAAAAATAATCAAAAAATGTGAGCCTGATCATACTTCAAGATAGCAAACGTTTGCTTTAAATTGATATAAAACATAAAATGTGTATGATACATGGCATTCAATGACCATCCAACTAGGAGTTTTTATGAAAAATATGATTAAGCTATCTGTTGTAGCTTTATTAACCGCAGCAGCAATTCCAGCTATGGCAGGAAAAACTGAGCCTTATACTCAATCAGGTACAAATGCACGTGAAATGTTGCAAGAACAACCAATTCACTGGATCTCAGTAGATCAAATCAAAAAAGAATTAGAAGGCAAAGGTCCAATTAATGTCAGCTTTGATATTGATGACACCGTACTTTTCACCAGCTCTTGTTTCTATTATGGTCAACAAAAATATTCTCCAGGTAAACAAGACTATTTGAAAAACCAAGATTTCTGGAATGAAGTTAACGCAGGTTGTGATAAATATTCCATTCCAAAACAAATCGCTGCTGATTTGATCAAAATGCACCAAGAACGCGGAGACCAAATTTATTTTATTACAGGTCGTACAGCAGGGAACGTGGATGGCGTAACACCTGTATTACAAAAAGCGTTTGATATTAAAAATATACACCCTGTTGAATTTATGGGCGGACGTGAGCGCACAACTAAATACAACAAAACCCCGGGCATTATTGCGCATAAAGTTAGCATTCACTATGGCGACAGCGATGATGATGTGTTAGCAGCTAAAGAAGCGGGTATTCGTGGTATTCGTTTAATGCGTGCAGCAAACTCAACTTATCAACCAATGCCGACTTTAGGTGGCTACGGTGAAGAAGTGTTAATCAATTCAAGCTATTAATTGACCGCACTTTAACAACAAAAAAGGCAAGTTAGGATTCCTAGCTTGCCTTTTGTTTTACTACTTAATTAGTGTTTAGTTTGACCTTCTTCAGATTTTTCTTCTGCATTTTCTGCTTGTTGACGATTCATATATTCAACAAACAATGCATCAAAGTTTACTGGAGATAAATTCAACGCAGGGAACGTACCGCGATTTACTAAGTTAGACACTAATTCACGCGCATAGGGGAAAAGCATATTCGGGCATTGAGAAGTTAAACAATGCGCCATTTGAACATCTTCTAAACCGCTAATAGTGAATACACCCGCTTGTTTTACTTCACAAATAAATGCAAGATCACCACTATCTTCAAGTGTAGTTTCAACAGAAATGTTTAATACTACTTCATATAAGTCATCACCAACTTGGGTTGTTTCGGTGCTTAAATCAAAACCAAGTTTTGGTTTCCATTCTTGCTGGAAAATATGTGGCAGATTTGGTGCTTCAAAAGACACATCTTTCACATAAATACGTTGAATTTGAAGAACGGGTTGCTGTTCTTCTGTTGCTGCAACGTCTTGTTTTTGTTCTGACATTTTCTATTCCTTATTATTTATGTTTTTTAACTAAAGGTAAATTTGCCGCCGCCCATGCAGAAATGCCTTCTTTTAACACAAACACGCGGTTAAAACCTTGTTTCGCTAAAAGCGTAGCTGAAGCTGGTGCGGAAACACCGTTAATATCTACCAACACAATTGCTTTCTCTTTGTGTTGTTCAATTTTACCGATGTTTTGATTTTTAATTTCGCTTGGAAGTAAATTAATGCTATCAATGATATGACCACGTTGAAATTCTTCAATACTACGTAAATCCACCACAATAGCTTCATCCGCATTTATTAAACGAATTACCTCATTGTGAGTGATTACTTTAAATTTACTCGTTGCACCTTTATAGAAGGTATAAATTACCATCACGAAAATCGCAAACCAAGAAACCGCTAAAAGAGAATGTTTTTGAGCAAACTCTGTTGCCATTGGGATAAATTCTTGCATTGTTTTCTCTACTAATCAAGTACGTCAAAATAGGGCTCAAGTATAACCGCACTTGGGTTATCTTTCAAAAAAATTCTTATGAACATTAAACACCTTGAATTATACCTCTATAACTAAACTAGAAATAACTGTACTTTTGACTACAATTTATTGATCCATGTTATGGAATCGATACCTATTTGTTGCTATATTAAGCACTGTTTTAACAAATAAAACAAAGATGTTTTTTAATTAACTTAGGGGGCAGTATGTCTGCAATGTTCTTACTACAATTTGCCATCGTATTATTGTGTATCTTTGTGGGTGCACGTGTAGGTGGTATCGGGTTAGGTGTATTTGGTGGTTTAGGCCTTGCTATTCTTTCTTTTGGCTTTGGTCTAAAACCAGCAGGTTTACCTATTGATGTTATGTTTATGATTATGGCTGTAGTGGCTGCCGCGGCAGCAATGCAAGCAGCTGGCGGTTTAGACTACATGATCAAAATCGCAACCAAAATCTTACGTCGTAATCCTAAACACATTACGTTTATCGCTCCAGCAGTAACTTGGTTATTCACTTTCTTAGCAGGTACTGGCCATGTAGCATATTCTGTATTACCAGTTATCGCTGAAGTGAGCCGTCAAAACGGTATCCGTCCAGAACGTCCAATGTCAATGGCGGTAATCGCATCACAATTTGCTATCGTAGCAAGCCCTATTGCGGCAGCTGTTGTAGCGGTCGTGGCTTACCTTGAACCTCAAGGCATCCATCTTGGCGACGTATTAATGGTAACTATTCCTTCAACCATCTTAGGTATTTTTATTGCTTGTTTATTTGTAAACAAAATGGGTAAAGAATTAAAAGATGATCCGGAATATCAACGTCGTTTAAATGATCCAAAATATGCAGATACTTTTGCTTCTACCACTTCAGTCAAAGAAGTAGAAGTGAGCAAAACAGCTAAAATTTCTGTTTCTTTATTCTTATTTGGTTCATTACTTGTTGTAATCATGGGTGCGGTTCCATCTTTACGTCCAGTATTTGATGGTAAACCAATGGGTATGGCACACACTATCGAAATCATTATGTTAGCGATTGGTGCGTTAATTATCTTAACTTGTAAACCAGATGGCACTGAAATCACTAAAGGTTCTGTATTCCACGCAGGTATGCGTGCAGTAATTGCAATCTTCGGTATTGCATGGTTAGGCGATACATTGATGCAAGCTCACATGACCGAAGTAAAAGAAATGGTGAAAGGCTTAGTTGAAACTGCACCATGGGCATTTGCTTTCGCGCTATTTGTACTTTCAGTATTAGTAAACAGCCAAGGTGCAACAGTTGCAACATTGTTCCCACTTGGTATCGCATTAGGTATCCCTGCACCAGTATTAATCGGTGTATTTGTGGCAGTAAATGGTTACTTCTTTATTCCTAATTACGGTCCAATCATTGCATCCATTGACTTCGATACTACGGGCACAACCAAAATCGGTAAATACATTTTAAACCACAGCTTTATGCTTCCTGGTTTATTGAGCATGCTTTTCTGCTTATTAATCGGTTTAGGTCTTTCTCACGTTATTCTTTAAAATGTGATTCGATAACAAAGAACGGTGCTGAAATAGCACCGTTTTTTATTTCCCAAATATAAACAGAAAAAAGATAAAAAAATACCGCACTTTAATATCTCAAAGTGCGGTAATTTTTAGAGACATTTTTAACTACACATCATAGGTGGTAGAAGCGGTATTCCCACCACGACCTGTCCAGTTGGTATGGAAGAATTCACCGCGTGGTTTATCAGTACGCTCATAAGTATGTGCGCCGAAGTAGTCACGTTGAGCTTGCAATAAGTTTGCTGGTAAACGTGCTGAAGTGTAACCGTCTAAGAAGGTGATAGCCGATGCCATACAAGGCATTGGAATACCCACTTCGATAGATTTCGCCACCACTTTACGCCAGTCACTTAATGCATTTTCTAAAATGCCTTTGAAGTAACTATCTGAACCTAAGAAGATTAAATCTGGATTTGCTTCATATGCATCACGAATATTGCCTAAGAATCGGCTACGAATAATACAACCTTCACGCCATAATAACGCCGTTGCACCGTAGTTAATATCCCAACCAAATTGTTCAGAGGCTTCACGAATCAGCATAAAGCCTTGTGCGTAAGAAATGATTTTTGACGCCAATAAAGCTTTGCGCACTGCTTCAATCCAAACTTTCTTATCACCCTCAACTGGAACAACTGTTTTATTGAATAATTGATTTGCTGCAACACGTTGATCTTTAAATGAAGATACGCAACGAGCAAAGACGGATTCAGTGATTAAGGTTAATGGAATACCGAAATCTAATGCATTGATACCCGTCCATTTACCTGTCCCTTTTTGGCCAGCTGTATCTAAGATTTTTTCAACTAATGGTTCACCATCTGCATCTTTATAACCAAGAATGTCGGTAGTGATATCGATTAAATAGCTATCAAGTTCAGTTTTTTTCCATTCTGCGAAGATAGCTTGCATTTCTTCATAGCTTAAGCCTAAACCTTCTTTTAAGAATTGGTAAGCCTCACAGATTAATTGCATATCGCCGTATTCAATACCATTGTGAACCATTTTCACAAAGTGGCCAGCACCTTCACCACCAACCCAGTCACAGCAAGGCTCGCCTTGTTCGGTTTTAGCTGAGATTGCTTGGAAGATTGGTTTAATATATGGCCACGCTTCTTGGTTACCACCTGGCATGATAGATGGCCCATGACGCGCACCTTCTTCACCACCTGAAACACCCGAACCGATAAAACGGATGCCTTTTTCCGCCAACGCTTTTACACGACGGTTGGTATCTGGGTAGTTTGAGTTACCACCATCAATAATGATGTCGCCTTCTTCTAAGTGCGGTAATAATGCCTCAATGAATTGATCTACTACATCACCCGCGCGCACCATTAACATCACTTTACGTGGTTTTTCTAATTTAGAAGCTAAATCTTCTAAAGAGTATGCACCGATAATATTCGTGCCTTTTGCCGCACCTTGTAAAAATTCATCCACTTTAGATGTGGTACGGTTATATGCCACGACTTTAAAGCCATGATCATTCATATTTAAAATGAGGTTCTGCCCCATTACGGCCAAGCCGATAACACCGATGTCGCCTTTTACTGACATTGTTTTCTCCTGTTTGTGAGGTACAAGTCTTTGTACCGATTGAATATGTTGGTATAGCTAAATTTCATGCTATATTTATTGATATATTTTATCCTCTAAAAGCTCTTGAAAAGATAAAAAGACAGCCATTAAAAAATTAAAGATTATTTTATCTTCAATATTAGAGCTTGTTTTAAGTGTTGAGTTAATATTATCAAGTATATATGCAATATTTTTGTTTTTAACTTCGGATTTCTTATCTAATATTCTTTTTTCATAGTCATATAAGAAGTTAAAGAAGTTTTTGCTTTCTAAAACACGAACGTGGTTAGGATAACTTTCTGTTGCAATATAAACATTATCTTCAGTTTTATATGCGGTTAGATTTAGTTTTAAAAAACCAGAGTAGGATATAGAAATTACATCTTTATATGATCGAATGTGAGCATGTTTACCTATATGTCCATTAACAATACCTGAGTTTTCTATAATTGCATCATCAAAGATAATTGAATTTTTAATTGAAGAATCACAAATTTTACTTTTATCTAAGATGTCTGAGTCTCCACGAATTGTAGATGCACCTAAAATCATAGCATCTCCGTATACCGAAGAGTTATTTTCAACAGATGAATCTTCACAAACTATAGCATTCCCAGAGGCTGTTGCATTATGGATGAGCATTGCATTATCACGAACTATAGCATTTTCGGAAACCATAGCATTATCTAGAACCTTACTATTTCCAAGAACCTTTGCATTATCTTTTATCCAAGCTTTGCCTATATGTGATAAATTATTTTCACTTTCAATATATCCTCCGAGAGAGCCCTCTTCAACAATCGGGGGATCCCAATAGTTATCTTCTTCGTCATCATAAGGGTAAATTGTTATTAGCGCTTCTATTTGATAAAGTGTTCTTCCTTCATAAACAATAGTATTATTTGTTAAACGATATTTTTTCATTATTTAATTTTAAAATAGCATGGGAAATACTATCCAATAACTCCACGTTCGGTCATCTTAACTCTTCGTCCATGCACTCATATGTTGAGTAAATCCAATATGCGGATAATAATCTACGGCTTGTGGAGCTGATAAAAGCACAATTTTTGCTTGAGGATGTAAGGCTTGTTTAGTATGTTCAATTAACTGTAAACCGATACCTTGTTTTTGATATTGTTCATCAACTGCTAAATCAGATAAATAACAGCAATAGGCAAAATCCGTCACGGAACGTGCCACACCCACTAATTGTTCACCATCCCAAGCGGTCACTAATAAATCCGCATGGTGCAACATTGCTGCGACGCGTTTTTCATCCTCTAACGGACGGCGTGCCCCGAGCGTTGTTTTATTTAACAATTCAATAAATTGTTTAACTGCAATTGGTTCATTCACTTTGTAGTCTATCATTTTGCAAGCCTGCGATACTCAATTTGTTATAGCAATTTTGCCGCCGCTTTATCCAAATACCATTCCGTCACGCCATTCTTCGCGTGAATTTTGGCTGCCGGATACAGTAAGTTCTCCGCTAGAGTCGTTTGGATTTCTTTTAAAATATCTGCTTTGCTTTCACCCGTTACCAAATAGGTAATGCGTTTGGCTTGTTCAATGAGTTTAGCTGTTTTAGAAATGCGAATTTGACCACTTTCAGGGTGCTTAGCAATGACAGCTAGGTTTTCATCATCAAAATTGGTTTGATGTGGGAAGAGAGAAGCGGTATGACCGTCTGTCCCCATACCTAAAATGATCCAATCAAAAATACCGTTTGGAATGACCGCACTCAATTCTTCTTCGAAGCGTTTTAACTCAAAGTGCGGTTCATTTTCACCACGAATTCGGTGAATATTTTCTGCTGGAATTTGAATATGATCGAATAAAAGTTTTTGCACTTCGCCATAGTTACTTTCAGGATCAGATGGCGGAACCATACGATCATCTCCCCACCAAAAATGCAGATTTTTCCAGTTAATTTGTTCAGCATAAGGTGATTTTGCTAGGGTTTTAAATAACAACTTAGGCGTTGAACCACCAGAAAGGGAAATATGCACAGGGTGATTTAATTGGCTATAAATCACAAATTCTTGGGCAATTTTATCGACTGCGTGTTGAGCCGTTGGGAAGATGATAGTGTTCATTGATTTTCCGTAGGGTGGGCTTTAGTCCACCATTATTATGTTCGATATTAAGAGAGGCGGGCTAAAGCCCACCCTATATTAGATAAATTAAACTTTTTTCTTCATTAAACCTGTCGGTTTACGCCAAACCTTGCCTTGTTTTGCAATTAACTTATCTGCTGCCACAGGGCCCCAAGTACCGGCTTCATATTCGTGAATACGACCACCATTAGCTTTGTAGTCTAAAATCGGTTGCACAAATTTCCATGCAGCATGCACAGCATCAGTACGAGCAAACAAAGTTGCATCGCCTTTCATCGCATCTAACAATAAGCGTTCATAAGCAGTTAATACTTGTGCGCCTGCTAAATCTGCATAACGGAAATCCATTGATACTTCTTTCGCTTCAAAACCGGCACCCGGTTTTTTCAAACCAAAACGCATTGAAATCGCTTCATCAGGTTGAATACGAATAATCAATTTATTCTCTGGTGCATTTTGGCTGAATACAGGATGTGGCGTAGTTTTAAAATGGATCACAATTTCAGTCACACGAGCCGGTAAGCGTTTACCCGTACGGACATAGAACGGCACACCAGCCCAACGCCAGTTTTCAATTTCACAACGCAATGCGATGTAGGTTTCAGTGCGAGAATCTGACGGTACGCCTTTTTCTTCTAAATAGCCATTTTCCATTTTGCCGTTAATTTCAGCCGCAGTGTATTGACCTAAAACGAGATTATGCTCCATATCTTCGGCAGTTAATGGACGCAAACTATGCATCACTTTTGCTACTTCATCACGCATGGAGTTCGCATTAATAATCGCTGGCGGCTCCATTGCCACCATCGCGAGTACTTGCAACAAATGGTTTTGGAACATATCGCGCATTGCGCCAGAACCATCATAATAGCCACCGCGCTCTTCCACGCCTATAGATTCTGCACCAGTAATTTCTACATAATCAATGAAATTACGGTTCCAAAGCGGTTCAAACCAACCATTTGAGAAACGTAATACGAGCAAGTTTTGAACGGTTTCTTTACCTAAATAATGGTCGATACGATAAATTTGGTGTTCTTCAAAGAAACGGTGGATTTGTACGTCTAATGCTTGCGCTGTTTTTTCATCATAACCAAACGGTTTTTCAACAATAATACGTTTCCAGCCGTATTCTTCCGTATTTAAACCATGTGCAGCCAAACACTCAGGAATCACGCCATAAAGACTTGGAGGAGTGGACATATAATAAAGGGTGTTACCACAAGTTTTATATTTATCATGAAGATTATCTAAGCGTGGAACAAGTTTTCCATAATCTTGAGCATCAGATGTATTCACTGCTTGGTAATAAAGATGAGAACAGAAAGCATCTAAAGTGTCAGGTGTTGTTTCTTCATTGTTAATTAAAGCCTCACGCATTTTTTCGCGGAAAGTTTCATCATTTAACTCAGAGCGAGCAACACCTAGAACGGAAAAGTTTTCACTCAAACGCCCGATTTTGTAGAGATTATAAAGAGCAGGAATGAGTTTACGGTGAGTTAAGTCACCAGACGCGCCAAAAATGACGATACAGTTATTATCAGTTTGCATAATTATTCCTTATAAGATTCCGAGTAATATTGGAAAATAATGCCGTATTCTAGAGAAAAAAACCAATCGAACCAATCAATTAAATTGAAAGATAGAACGCCAATCGAGCGATTGATCGCCCACCATGACAAAATGCGGATTAATCAAGGTTTCTCGTTGGTTATAGGTTAAAGGCTCAAAATGAGAGTCAAAAATGGCACCGTGAGTTTCACCCAGTAACACTTCTGTGCCAGCGGTATCCCATTCGCCTGTTTGTCCTAAACGAACATAACAATCTACTGCACCTTCAGCCACCAAACCGCTTTTTAAGCTACTTGAACCAACCACAACAAATTCACAAGGAAAATCCTTCGGTAAAATCGACCGCACTTTTTCTTGTGAAGTGGTTGCACCTACAGCAATTCGTAAAGGGCGGTCAAAATTTGTCGTGTTTTTAGTGAGTTTTTTTACCTGATCCAGTTGTTTTTTAAACGCTCCGAAATTATCCATTGCATAATAAGTTGTCGATAAAACTGGCGCATGAATAACGCTTAACACTGGTTTATTTTTACGAACTAAGGTTATCAAAACAGAAAATTGATCGGTACGATTAATAAATTGTTGTGTGCCATCAAGAGGATCAATCAACCAATATTCTTTCCAATTTTTACGTTCTTCAAAGGAAATATGGCAATTTTCTTCCGAAAGAACAGGAACATTAGGGAAAAGTGCGGTCAATTTTTCTGTTAAAAATTGGCTCACAAAAAGATCCGCTTCTGTCACAGGCGTATTGTCTTCTTTCAATTCAACATGAACCTGTTTTTGATAAAACTGTTGCAAATGCTTACCCGCTTGATAAGCAATCAGCAATACTTGGTTAAGTAAGTGTTCGTTTAGCGTCAGCATAAAATTATTCTCTTGTTTTTGGCAGCAACCACGGCATCACAAATAGAGCATAAAATACCATTCCGCATGTGCTTATTAACCCGAGGGATAATCCCCCTTCGGTTAACCAACCCCAAAAGGACGTTTCTTGTTCGCCAAGCAATAACAAATAAAAATAAGATGCCATATTGCAGTAAACAAATGAAATGAACGATGAAACTAATACAATCGAAGCTATGTTATAACGTGTGTAACGGAATTTTGCAGCTAAAAGTGCGGTTAAAAATGCGGGAATGGTGGCAAGAAGAAATGCTGTGAGAGCATAGCTAGAAAAAGGAACAATAACGCCACTTGAATCATCATCAAACCAAATCAAAAGTGCGGTGACGATTACTTGTAAAATTAGAGGGAAAAAAATAAGTGTTTTTAAGTAAGATTTCATAATAAAAAAATAGGCTATCCAAAAGGTAGCCTATTCTAAAATAAATTTAAGGATTAATCAGATTTTTTCGCACGTAATACGCGAGATGCAAAAATCACAATGCCCACGATAAATACGATTAAACCTAACCACTCGCCAATAGTATCCCAGTTTTCAAGATTTAAGGATAATGGCGCTTCAGAACCACCGGTGGTAACAGAGGCCGCAATAATGAATGCTAAAATCACACCCATTAAGCTTTCACCTACGATTAAACCTGCAGAGAAAAGCGTACCGAAACGTTCTGCTTTAGCTGATACTTCTTTGTTACCAAGTTTTGCAATATGGCGAGTCATGATCCACGCTAAGAATGCACCCACAATCACAGGCATATTAATTGATGGTGGTAAGTAAATACCAATCCCCACAGCAATAACTGGCAAGCCAAAGACCTTGTTGCTGACTTTTTTCAAGAATGCATCAATCGTAATTAACACAGCGCCTAAACCTACACCAGTTAAGATATAAGTCCATTCCAATTTATTTGTGAAAATACCTTGAGAAATGGTAGTCATTAATGTTGCTTGTGGCGCAGATAAGGCTTGTGAAGGATCCATATCTGGACGTGGCAATGCACCGCTGAAACCATACGCATGATATAAGATTTCTAATACTGGCGCGATAACAAGCGCACCGACAAAGCAGCCGATAATTAATGCTACTTGTTGACGCCAAGGTGTCGCATCCACTAATAAACCCGTTTTTAAATCTTGCAAGTTATCGTTAGAAATTGTTGCGGTGGTTAATACAATTGACGCTGTAAAGAGTGTAAGTGCGGTCAAAAATTTCTGACCATCTACGGTTTCAAATAAGCCAGATGCATTACCGATTGACACCAATACCAATGAAATCACGATAACAGAAATAATCCCGATACCAGAAATTGGGCTTGAAGATGAACCTACTAAACCTGCCATATAACCAGAAGCTGCAGCCACAAAGAAGCCGATAAATACCGCTAAGAAAGTACAAACTACAACTAATAAAATGGAAAGCTCAGGTGAAATAGGTGCAGCCGCGATAAAGTGGTGTAATGAAATAACAATTAACACAACTGTCGCGATTAAGATATAAATCATTGTTTTTGGAGAAAGGTCGATATCAACACGATGCTCAGATTCAGCCTGTCCACCTTTCAACATACGGAAAGAATGTACCATCCCTTCAATCATTGGTTTCATTAAAATAAGTAATGTCCAAATCGCCGCAATACCAATCGTACCCACACCAATAAAGCGTACTTTCGTTTTCCAAACCACCATTGCAGCATCAATTAAGCTTGCGTCTGCCGCGATATCACCTGACATCGTGAAATATGGCACAGCCACACCCCAAGTCAAAATAACACCGATTAACATCGCAATACCGCCGACAATACCAATTAAATAACCTGCACCAAGCAAGGCAAGGGAGAAGCCCATTGGTAATTGGAAAGCCGCTTTACCAGTTTGAATCCAAGCGCTTGCACCATCAGCCATCACGCGTAAACCGTTCGTTACAAATGCAACTAATCCCGCTAAAACACCACCGTAAGCAATATCTTTCACACCGCTATCGCCATCTGCATGATTACCCGCTTTTAAGATTTCAGCAGCCGCTACACCTTCAGGATAAGGTAAATCACTATTTACCACCATCGCACGGCGTAATGGAATGGTGAATAACACGCCCAAAGTACCACCAGCTGCACAAATCAACATAGTTTGCCAGAATGGGAAGTCTTGCCAGTAACCCATCATTAATAAGCCTGGTAAGACGAAGATCACAGAAGAAAGAGTCCCCGCTGAAGATGCCTGTGTTTGCACCATGTTATTTTCAAGGATACTGGAATCTTTGAAAAATTTAAGCACAGCCATAGAAATGACGGCCGCAGGAATAGATGACGCGAATGTCATCCCCACTTTTAGACCGAGATATACATTGGATGCAGTGAAAATCACTGTAATCAATGCGCCGAGTATGATCCCTCGAACGGTCAATTCTTTTAAGTTTTCGTTATGCATAAAAATGTTCCTTGAGTAAAAAAAGAAAACACCTAAACATTGTCAAAAATCGAGTATTTTTTCAAGTTTTTTAAAGGGAAATTTGAGCTTATTAGAAAATATTTAATAAAAAGGGGAATATTTGAATGATATTTTATTTATAGATAAGAGAAAAAGGCTAACTCAGGGTGATGTTCATCTGGCTAGCCATGATTTTCCTCTTTTTAAAAAAGAGAAAATAAGAGAACGATATTCAATTAAGCCCATTATTTTGGCTTAAATAATCTTTCAAAGAATAAAGTGCGGTTAAATTTCTAGCCTCATTGAAACTTGGATCTGCAAGTAATTCATCGATTTTCGACAATGGAAAGCGAACAATTTCTAACGGCTCTGGCTCATCACCTTCTAACTGGCAAGGATAAAAATCCTGAGCAACAAAAATATGCATAATGCTGCGCATATAACTTGGATTGGTAATCACCGTACGCAAGAAATCAATTTTATTGGCCCCCAGCCCCAACTCTTCCTTTAATTCACGATTTGCTGCATCTTTCGGTTCTTCATCTTTATCTACTCCGCCTTTAGGAAACCCTAATTCATAACGTTCTGTGCCAACTGAATATTCACGAATCAATAAAAGATCATCCCCATCAATGGGAACCATCATAACAGCCTGTTGATTGCCTGGTTTGAAACGCTCATAAGTACGTAATTCCCCATTAGAAAACGCCAAATCAACAGACTGAATTTCAAATAAACGAGATTTAGCAACGACTTGTGCGGTAAGAATTTTAGGTAATTTTTTGGATGAATCGGATAACATAAGTTTTCCTTTATTTTGTGATAGGATTGGAACAAACTGTACCACAAAAAAGCAAAAGAGAAATTCATAAATGGAAGAAAAAGAAGTCAGATTAGATAAATGGTTGTGGGCTGCGCGATTCTACAAAACACGTAGCATTGCTAAAGCGATGATTGAAAGTGGCAAAGTGCATTACAACAACCAACGCGCGAAAGTAAGTAAAATTGTGGAAGTAGGCGCAATGTTAAAACTTCGTCAAGGAAATGAAGAAAAAGAAATTCAAATCCTTGCATTAAGCGATCAGCGTCGAGGTGCACCAGAAGCACAATTACTTTATCAAGAAACCGAAAATAGCGTGAAAAAAAGAGAAGAAATAGCATGGGCAAGAAAAAATAACTCCCTTTCAATGCCCCATCCAGATCGTCGCCCAAACAAAAAAGAGCGGAGAGATTTATTGAAATTTAAACATCAGGATAAATTTGAATAAAAATTTCACCGCACTTTCTATATTCTTAAGGTTTAATATCTCGCAAAATTGGATTTTGCATTGAAATCAAGGTTTCAGTAGACTGAATTTCATCAATTAACTGAATCTTGGTCGCCAAAACAGAATGTAATTCTGCGATTGTGTGTGTCATCACCTTTAAGAAAATCGAGTAATTGCCCGTTGTATAATAGGCTTCCACCACTTCATCGAAACTTTCTAGCTTTTTGATCACTTTCTCATAATCTTTTGCGCTTTTTAGAATAATGCCGATAAAACAGCATACGTCATAACCTAATTTACGCTCATCAATGATCACCTTCGTGCCTTCAATAATGCCCGATTGGCGCATTTTTTCTACCCGCACATGAATCGTTCCTGGGCTGACACCAAAGTTTTTAGCCATTTCGGCATAGGGAGTTCTCGCATCTTTGGTTAGTACACGTAAGATTTGCTGATCTAAACTATCGATGTTGTGCATAAAATCTTCTCCTTTAGATTTTATTTAATTTTTTCCTAACGAATTAGATAATATTCAACCAAGAAAAGAAAGTAAACAAAATACTTGAAATAAAATCATCATTTACTGAATAATACTCAAAAATATTATTTTTCTTAAAAAAAGGTTATCAAAATGAAAAAGACATTTATTTTACAACAACAAGAAATCAGTTTTGTGAAGAATACCTTCACCCAAAATCTTATTGAACAACTTGGCATTATTGAAGTACAAGGTCCTATCTTGAGCCAAGTGGGTAACGGAATGCAAGATAACTTATCTGGCATTGAAAAAGCCGTTCAAGTTAACGTGAAATGTATTCCAAATGCGGTATTTGAAGTAGTACATTCTCTTGCAAAATGGAAACGCCATACCCTTGCTCGCTTCCACTTTAAAGAAGGCGAAGGCTTGTTTGTTCATATGAAAGCATTACGTCCAGATGAAGATTCTCTTGATCCAACGCACTCTGTTTATGTGGATCAATGGGACTGGGAAAAAGTGATTCCTGAAGGTCGTCGTAATTTTGCATACTTAAAAGAAACGGTAAATTCTATTTATCGTGCTATTCGTTTAACAGAATTAGCCGTAGAAGCACGTTTTGATATCCCTTCGATTCTTCCAAAACACATTACCTTTGTGCATAGCGAAGATTTAGTAAAACGCTATCCTGATTTAAGCAGTAAAGAACGTGAAAACGCAATTTGTAAAGAATACGGTGCAGTATTCTTAATTGGGATTGGCGGTAAACTTTCAGATGGCAAACCTCATGATGGTCGAGCACCTGACTATGATGACTGGACAACTGAATCTGAAAACGGCTATAAAGGCTTAAACGGTGACATTTTGGTATGGAACGACCAATTAGGTAAAGCCTTTGAACTTTCCTCAATGGGTATCCGCGTAGATGAAAGTGCATTACGTTTACAAGTAAGCTTAACAGGTGATGAAGACCGCTTAAAGATGGATTGGCACCAAGATTTATTAAACGGAAAATTACCATTAACTATCGGAGGCGGTATCGGTCAATCTCGCTTAGCGATGCTTTTACTTCGTAAAAAACATATCGGTGAAGTACAATCAAGCGTATGGCCAAAAGAAATGTTAGAGGAATTTTCAAATATTCTGTAAATTGATTTACCCCAAAACCTAGACTCTTTAATTAAGGACTGATGACGATATTGTGTCGAATTCAGTCCTTTTAATTTCAATTGAATTCATCGATAAGTCGCCATTTAATACGCCAGCCTTGGTTTGAACCATTGATCTTATTTATTATAAAAACTAGCAGTATCTGCTGATACCTCACTTTCCTATTCAGAATTGGTTGGAGAACCTATTTTAAATTTGATTGTGTAATGTTTACCCATAATAAAATCTCCACCTCAATGGTTGGTTTGTTTAGTCTAGCTTTTTGGATACAAATAAAATTTACCGCACTTTTTTCTACTTATAAAAAATGCACTTTCATTACAAAGTGCATTTTTCTTATTTTTAAGCATCCATCGACATACAGAGTAAGGTTAATGGGTGAATACAGGTCACGTTAGATGACATATCAATTTGCCATTTACAGGTTTGGCATTCCGATATGACGTAATCAAACCCGCCTTCGTTAATATTGTCGAATAGATTTTTACCAATAGATTGTGAAACCTCATAGTTTTCTGATTTAAAACCGTAAGTCCCCGCAATACCACAGCATTGGCTAGGTAACATAATGATTTCTAAACCAGGAATTTTTTTCAACACTTCCAAAGTATAAGGTGCCCAACCTGCTTTATCTACGTGACAAGCAGTGTGATAAGCCACTCGAAGTTTAAGTGGTTTCAGCGGTAATGTTTTACCTTCTTTGAAAAGCTGGTATAAGAACGGTGTCACCATATGAATATACGGACGTACTTTAGCATTGTCGATGCCTAAAATATGATGGTATTCATCACGCAGATTAAGTGAACAGCTTGATGCTTCACTGATCACATCTAGTCCATTTTCATCTACCATTTTTCCAATGTAATCGGTATTGAACTGTGCGATGTTACGTGCACGTTCTGGGAAACCGTTCACCATTAATGGTAAACCACAGCATTTTTCTTTTTCTAATAGCATCACCCCAATGTTCATCGCATTGAACACTTTAAGGAATTCTTTACCAAGCTGCGGATTATTATAGTTCACATAGCAACCATGATAATACGCGACTTTACGCTCAAATTTTTGTTGGTCTTGTAACGCATTTTTCATATACCAGCTACGGAACGTGCCAAACGCATATTTAGGTAAAGTACGTTCTTTACTAATTTTAAGCGTTTTTTCCAACATAAATTTGGTAGCTTTTAGGCTTGTGATAGTGTTTACAATCGGCGCTAATGGCGTATTGATTTTCCCCATGACATCAGTGTTACTTAAAATCGCATCACGCAATTTATTCATTAACGGTTTTTTAGATTGTGCTAAGTGGTTATTACGTGCACGCACAATTAAATCACCGATTTTCACATCAGACGGACAAGCCACTTCACAACGTTTACAGTTGGTACAATATTTAAGTGCTTCATCGTAAAGTTCAGCAGATTTTAAGCGTAAACGCTCACCATCTGGGCCAGATTGTTTTGGACCAGGATAAAGCGGATTGTTGCGTGAAACCGGACAAACAGCGGTACAAGCCGTACATTTAATACAGCTTTCAAAACTTTCGTCGATATATTTATGGCTTTCAGGTGAATTAAGGGATTGTTTTGCACTATCAATGAGTCGTTGAATATTATTATCCATATTATTCCCCCTTATTTTGCCAAGATTTCATCAGCAACCGCCAAGGCAGTTACAACTGCGACACCCGAACCACAACCAAGCTCAAGGGCATTAAACCCACCAATCACATTACCGACGGCATATAAATTCGTTAAATATTGACCGCTCTTTTGCACTTGGCATTGAGCATTAATTGCCACACCAGCAGATTGATAAGGTTGTGGATGAGCAAAACGATGAGCAGTCCAAGTAAAACGATCTTTATCGTTAAACCCTTCAACACCGATAATATCGGATTCAAAAACCGGCTCATAAATTTTATCGAATTCAGAAATGAGTCCTTTACTGAAGAAACTGCCTGAAGCTAGTACGAAGTTATCTGCAGTAATTTCTTCATCTTCGAGCAAGCGAGTGTTGACACAACGCACTTGGTTTCCTTCAAATGTTGCACTCAATGCACTATCACCGTTAATCATTAAACCACCAAGGGATTCAAATTTACGGCGTAATTGAATACGCTGGCGCATACCGAGTAATGATGGTGGCAACGTTGGCAATTCAAATAATGCGAGCTTAGTTGCCTCACGAAGTGCGGTCATAAATTCTTGGTTTTCTAAACCAAAACAAGCCGGTAAAAATACGGCATCTGCACCTTGCGCTGATTCAATAATTTCTTTAACAAGATCATTAAACGCAAGTTTGTGCTCTAGAAGTTGAGAGATGTTTACACTGCGGAACTCACGAGCATTTTTACGAAGCTCGTCTAATTGTGGAATATTTAAGAAACCACTAGTCACCTCACAATGCTCAAATTGTGGGTTTAACACTAAATTCGCCGCTAAAAGTTGAGGTTGAAAATCGTGATAACCTTCGATACCAAGCACCGCAATACGTTTATGCGGAAAACGTTCATTACCTTGTACAGTTGGCACACTATTTGGTGAAAGCCACGCACCACGTAAACTACCTAAGCCTGTTACACGCCAATGGTTCTTTTCCGTAGAACCAATTAAATCAAGATTTAATTCATTAGCTAAACGTTCAAAATCTTGCGCTTTAGCAAGCACTTTCTCTGTGCCCAATAAGCTATAAGGGTGAGCAGGTAATTCATTGCGAAGTGCGGTGATATTTTCTTTTAAATTTTCTACCGCGCGACCTTCTCCATTTGGCGTTGATGGCATACGGCTTAATAAATCTAAAGAGCCGGATGCAAAATCAATGGCTGCTTGACCGTTGTTGATTATCACGCAACGTTTGCCGCGTTGTTGAAGGGCGATGCCACAGGTTAAACCCGCTAAACCACCGCCAATAATGGCTACATCAAAATTCATTGCTATCCGTCCCTTGTTGTGCTTGTTCATCAAGCGGTTTCACATCATTTAAACCTAATACGCTACCATACATCCAAGATGTAAATTCGGCTTCGCGAATCGCTTCACCCCAAGCAATCGGCTCAATACCACGCCAGCGTTCTTCCATAAAAGCAGAAAGTTGAGTGGTTGATTGAGTTGGTGTTGCCACCTCAAAACGGTTCATTAAGCCTGCAGCACGACATGCACACAGTTCAGCTTGGCAAGTACCCATACCAACACGAGTACGGCGGCGTAAATCCACAATGTTATTTACACCCAATTCATCAATCGCGTAGCGCACTTCGCCCGCCGTCACCGCTTCACATTCACAAACCATTGAACGATCTAAACGTTCTTTTTCAAGCAAACGAGTAGCACGCGAACCATGACGATACACAGCAGAATAACGAATTGTACTTGGTAATGAAATGACTTTTTGGTTGGTTTCTTGACGGCTTTCAGTAGAGCCTGGCAAAGGTTGCTCCGCAGTCACACAACGAGCCGTTTTATTAAGTTTTTTACAAACAAGGTCGGTCGCCCATTCAGCCATTAAACGATAAGTCATTAACTTACCGCCAGTGATAGTAATAAAGCCATCTAAGCCATCGCGTTCTGCGTGGTCAAGTAACACAATACCACGGCTCACATTACGACCTGATGGATCATCATCACTTGCAACTAATGGACGCACCCCAGCATAAGCACGTAATACGCGAGTATGACGCAAGCTCGGTGCGAGTTTTTCACCTTCACGGAAAAGAATATCCACTTCTTCTGGCGTCACTTGCATGTTATCGATTTGATCATAAGGAACACGACTTGACGTTGTACCAATAACACAGATTGTATCGCCTGGAACTAGAATATCCGCATCAGCTGGTTTACGGCAGCGGTTAATTACAAGTTTATTAATGCGATGGCCCATTACGAGCAATGCACCTTTCGCAGGGAACATTTTGATTTTGAGATCGGCATATTCTGCAATCCCTTGTCCCCAAATACCACCAGCATTCACAACAAGCGGTGCAAAAAATTGACGTTCTCTACGATTTTTGTGATCGTACACATTCACACCAATCACTTTCCCACCTTCACGAATCAAATTTTTTACTTCGCAATAAGTGAACATTTTTGCGCCGTTTTCTGTCGCATCCATCATATTAGAGGCAGTTAAACGGAATGGATCAATCGAACCATCTGGCACAACAACAGCTCCCACTAAATCTGGGTTTACAGAGGGCTCCATAATTTTAGCTAAATCAGGATCAATGGCTTGCGCATCAATTCCAGATTTTGCACAGCTCTCAAGGAAGGTTTTTTGATAGTCGAGAGAATCTTCAGGCAACGTGATAAATAAGCCTTCCGTTTCATCTACGCAATGACGCGCAATTTTGCGCAAAATGCGGTTTTCTTTAATACATTCTTCAGCAGATTCTTGGTCGTTCACGGCATAACGCGCACCACTATGTAATAATCCGTGATTACGTCCTGTCGCACCCGTTGCGATGTCTCGGCGTTCCAATAAAATACAATCAATGCCACGAAGTGCACAGTCACGCGCAATACCAGCCCCCGTTGCGCCACCACCGATAATAATGACATCGGTACTAAGTGGCGAAAAATCTCCAACATCTTTGTACATGCTAGGCGATAATCCCATGTTTACCCCCAATTCCCAAAATTTAACAAAAAAGTAATATAAAAATCACAGGCATTGTAGAGAAGTGCGGCCAAATTAACAACATTTTGAGCGCAAAAGAAAACAATTTTGTGATACCGATCACAATAATTTTCGCATTCGCTCAAATGGTGTAAAAATTTTGTGAAACACTTCACATTTTTTACTTTTTTTACTTCCTTATTTTTTATTTTCTTTTATTATGCGCCTATCCCTTACTGTCTAATAAAGGGTGAATAAAACTTACACATAATTAAAAGTTGGAGAAAAAAATTATGTTTGGACCATTCAAACCCGCTCCGCATATTGCGGAACTTCCAGCGGAAAAAATTGATTCCACGTATAAACGCTTACGTTGGCAAGTATTCGCAGGTATCTTCTTTGGTTATGCCGCATACTATTTCGTGCGTGCAAACTTTGACTTAGCACAACCTGGTTTAATTCAAGCTGGTCTTTATACAAAAGCTGAGCTTGGTGTAATCGGTTCTGCAGCTGGTCTTGCTTACGGTTTATCAAAATTCGTAATGGCTGGTATGTCTGACCGTTCTAACCCTCGTGTATTCCTACCATTTGGTTTATTACTATCTGGTTTATGTATGACCTTAATGGGTCTATTCCCATGGGCAACCTCTGGCATCGCTATCATGTGGGCGATGATCTTCTTAAATGGCTGGTTCCAAGGTATGGGATGGCCTCCATGTGGCCGTACTATGGTGCACTGGTGGTCTAAATCTGAACGCGGTACTATCGTGTCAATTTGGAATACTGCGCACAATATCGGTGGTATGATGCCTGGTGCAATGGTGTTATTAGCTAGTGCAATTTTCTTCAGCACTCACGGTATTGAAGCACAAGCAAAAGACATCTGGCAACAATCTTTATACTACCCTGGTATTGCAGCAATGATCTGTGCAATTCCTGTGTACTTCGTCATGCGTGATACTCCACAATCTTGTGGTTTACCATCAATTGAAAAATGGCGTAATGACTACCCAGATGACTATAACGAAAAAACTTACGAAAACGATTTAACTGCAAAAGAAATCTTCGTAACTTATGTATTAAAAAACAAATTGTTATGGTACATCGCGATTGCTAACGTATTCGTCTATTTAATCCGCTACGGCGTATTAAAATGGTCTCCAGTTTACTTGAGCGAAGTAAAACACTTCAACATCAAAGGTACCGCATGGGCATACACCATCTATGAATTAGCAGCGGTTCCAGGTACATTATTATGTGGTTGGGTATCAGATAAAGTATTCAAAGGTAAACGTGGTTTAACCGGCTTCATCTTCATGATCTTAACCACTGCAGCAGTTGTTGCGTACTGGATGAACCCAGCTACACCAGAAGCTGAATTAGCAAACTACAGCGCATGGTATCAAAACCCATACCAATTAACTGACTTCATTTTAATGACTTTAATCGGGTTCTTAATCTATGGTCCTGTAATGTTAATCGGTTTACATGCTCTTGAGTTAGCACCGAAAAAAGCAGCAGGTACTGCAGCAGGTTTCACCGGTTTATTCGGTTACTTAGGTGGTACAGTTTCTGCATCTGCAGTTATCGGTTGGGCTGCTCAACATTACGGATGGGACGGTGGTTTCTACGTAATGATCGGCGGTGGTGTATTAGCGGTGTTATTACTCTTAATCGTAATGGTTGAAGAAGGAAAACACAAAGCGAAATTAGGCGATACCTACGGTACTAAATAATTAGCTTAAAAAAGGCGACGGGCAAATTGCTTAGTCGCCTTTTTTGTAACTAAAATCTAAAAAATTTACCGCACTCTTAAGGAGAAAATACTTATGAAACTTAAAACTTTAGCACTTTCTCTATTAGCAGCTGGTGTACTTGCCGGTTGCAGCAGCCATTCATCAAGCATGGCAAACACCCAAATGAAATCAGACAAAATCATTATTGCTCACCGTGGTGCCAGCGGTTATTTACCAGAGCATACTTTAGAATCTAAAGCACTTGCGTTTGCACAACATGCTGATTATTTAGAGCAAGATTTAGCAATGACTAAAGATGGTCGTTTAGTGGTTATTCACGATCACTTTTTAGATGGTTTGACTGATGTAGCGAAAAAATTCCCACATCGTCACCGCAAAGATGGTCGTTACTATGTAATCGACTTTACCTTAAAAGAAATTCAAAGTTTAGAAATGACAGAAAACTTTGAAACTAAAGATGGCAAACAAGCACAAGTTTATCCTGGTCGTTTCCCACTTTGGAAATCACACTTCAGAATTCACACCTTTGAAGATGAAATTGAATTTATCCAAGGCTTAGAAAAATCGACTGGCAAAAAAGTAGGGATTTATCCAGAAATCAAAGCACCTTGGTTCCACCATCAAAATGGCAAAGATATTGCCGCTGAAACGCTCAAAGTATTGAAAAAATATGGCTATGATAAGAAAACCGATATGGTTTACTTACAAACTTTCGACTTTAATGAGTTAAAACGTATCAAAACAGAATTACTTCCAAAAATGGGCATGGATTTGAAATTAGTTCAATTAGTGGCTTATACGGATTGGAAAGAAACGCAAGAAAAAGATGCGAAAGGTAAATGGGTAAACTACGATTACGATTGGATGTTTAAACCAGGTGCAATGGCAGAAGTGGTAAAATATGCTGATGGTGTTGGTCCGGGTTGGTATATGTTAGTAGATAAAGAACAATCTAAACCAGGCAACATTGTATACACACCATTAGTAAAAGAGCTTGCTCAATACAAAGTTGAACTTCATCCATATACAGTGCGTAAAGACGCGTTGCCAGAATTCTTCACAGATGTAAATCAAATGTACGATGCATTATTGAATAAATCAGGTGCAACAGGCGTATTTACTGATTTCCCAGATACTGGAGTGGAATTCTTAAAAGGGAAAAAATAATATCCCTCACAACCGTGGGTAAACATACCCACGGTTAACTAGGTTTCCATATCGTAGAAGCCAAAAGTTACTCTAACAGAGTGACATCATAGTCAATCTAGGTGTTCTAACCTAGAATTCAAATAAGGAGGCTATTTCAAAACACTCCGTATTCTTTTTTAATAGATTCTTCTTCCCTTTTATTTAGGGAAAACACCCTTCATTTCAACCGCACTTCTAAGGAGTGATCTATGGATAAATCATTAAAAGCGAACTGTATCGGCGAGTTTTTAGGTACAGCCTTATTGATTTTCTTTGGTGTGGGCTGCGTTGCAGCACTAAAAGTAGCAGGCGCTAGTTTTGGCTTGTGGGAAATCAGCATTATGTGGGGGATGGGCGTTGCACTTGCAGTATATGCAACAGCTGGTTTATCTGGTGCACATCTAAACCCAGCAGTAACCATTGCCCTTTGGAAATTTGCTTGCTTTGACGGCAAAAAAGTAATTCCTTACATCATTTCACAAATGCTCGGCGCATTCTTTGCTGCAGCATTAGTTTATGCCTTATACCGCAATGTTTTTATTGATTATGAAACAGCCCACAACATTGTTCGTGGTACACAAGAAAGTTTAAGCCTTGCGGGTACATTCTCCACTTATCCTCATCCAAGTTTAAGCATTGGTGGAGCCTTTGCTGTGGAATTTGTGATTACTGCAATTCTTATGGCATTAATTATGGCATTAACTGACGATGGAAACGGTGTACCTCGTGGTCCACTTGCGCCATTATTAATTGGTGTATTAATCGCAGTTCTCGGCGGTGCCATGGGCCCATTGACAGGTTTTGCCATGAATCCAGCACGTGACTTCGGACCAAAATTCTTTGCTTATCTCGCTGGCTGGGGCGAACTCGCTTTAACTGGCGGACGTGAAATCCCTTATTTTATCGTTCCAATGGTTGCACCTGTTTTAGGCGCATTAGCTGGTGCATGGTTATACAAAAAAGCAATTGGCGGCAATTTACCTTGTAATTGCGGCTGCGAATAATTATTTGAAGGAGTAATACTATGACAGACAAAAAATACATCATTGCATTAGACCAAGGCACAACAAGCTCTCGCGCAGTATTATTAGATCATAATGCGAATGTGGTTGAAATTGCACAACGTGAATTTACCCAAATCTACCCTCGAGCTGGTTGGGTAGAACATAATCCAATGGAAATTTGGGCAACTCAAAGCTCAACCTTAAACGAAGTCGTTGCCAAAGCAGGCATTACATCTGATGAAATCGCTGCTATCGGTATCACCAACCAACGTGAAACCACCATTGTATGGGAAAAAGCAACCGGTACACCTGTTTATAACGCTATCGTTTGGCAATGTCGCCGTACAGCAGACATTACCGATAAATTAAAAGCCGATGGCCATGAAGAATACATTCGTAATACCACAGGCTTGGTGGTTGACCCTTACTTCTCTGGTACAAAAGTAAAATGGATTTTGGATAACGTTGAAGGTGCTAGAGAAAAAGCAGAACGAGGCGAATTATTATTTGGTACCGTTGATACTTGGCTTGTATGGAAACTGACTCAAGGCCGAGTGCACGTAACCGATTATACCAATGCATCTCGTACCATGTTATTCAACATTCACACCAAACAATGGGATGACAAGATGCTTGAAATCTTGAATATTCCACGTTCAATGTTACCTGAAGTGCGTAATTCTTCTGAAATTTACGGCCAAACCAATATCGGTGGTAAAGGCGGTGTTCGTATTCCTGTTGCTGGGATTGCTGGTGACCAACAGGCTGCACTTTACGGACATCTTTGCGTACATTCAGGTCAAGCCAAAAACACTTATGGCACAGGTTGCTTTATGTTACTCCACACAGGTAACAAAGCTATTACATCCAAAAATGGACTACTCACAACCATCGCTTGTAATGCAAAAGGCGAACCAGAATATGCCTTAGAAGGTTCTGTATTTATCGCGGGTGCATCAATCCAATGGCTCCGTGATGAACTCAAAATTGTTCACGATAGTTTTGACTCTGAATACTTCGCTCAAAAAGTGACTGATAGTAATGGCGTATATGTTGTTCCAGCTTTCACAGGTTTAGGTGCACCATATTGGGATCCATATGCGCGCGGTGCAATTTTTGGCCTTTCTCGCGGTGCAAACCGTAATCATATTGTTCGTGCAACCTTAGAATCTATTGCTTACCAAACCCGTGATGTCTTAGAGGCTATGCAATCAGATTCTGGTGAACGCTTACAATATCTTCGTGTAGATGGTGGCGCAACCAACAATAACTTCTTAATGCAATTCCAAGCTGACATTTTAGATGTAAATGTTGAACGCCCTGTCGTGAAAGAAGTAACCGCTCTAGGTGCCGCTTACCTTGCTGGTTTAGCAACAGGCTTCTGGAAAGATTTAGACGAGCTTCGCGATAAAGCCCGTGTAGAACGCACCTTTAGTCCGGACAGCGACAATGAAAAACGCGAACGTCGCTACAAAGGCTGGAAAAAAGCAGTTAAACGCTCATTAGAATGGGCAAAAGAAGATGAAGAATAATTTATAAATTAATTCTCATACAAAAAAGCGGTCAAAACTTCTTTTATTTTGACCGCTCTTTTATTTTGTATCTGTATAAAAATTATTTTCTAGAGAGAGGTGGAACAAAGGTCAAACCTAAATCCCAAGGTTGCTCAATCCAAGTATTTTGTGGAATATCAATCACGTAATCATCCACTAATTCTGCACCTGCAGGTTTTGCAAATACAGTCACAAATTTTGCATTAGGGTACATTTGACGAATCGCACGCGCTGTATTACCCGTATCAACTAAATCGTCTACCACGATAAACCCTTCACCGCCATTTGGTACTTTAGCAGCATGAAGAACTTGTAATTCACCTTGATTGTTATGATCGTGATAACTTGCGATACAAACAGTCTCAATATGGCGAAGACCTAACTCACGAGCCAAAACAGCTGCTGGAAATAAACCACCGCGACTCACCGCAATAATACCTTTCCATTGAGAAGCCGGAAGTAAACGTTCAGATAATTTGCGGGCATGCATTTGGAACATATCCCAAGTCACCACATATTTTTCGCTCATAATTGCACCTTAGAAATTTATCGATAAATAAAAATTGCGTAAGGATAACCCGAAATGGCGTTTTATGCTATTATTTCACGAAATTTTTCAGTAAAAAGGAGTGACTATGTCTGAAATTACAACACTTAAACCAGCATTACTGTGGAAATGGTTCGATCAAATCTGTGCAATCCCTCACCCTTCTCATCATGAAGATGCGTTAGCTAACTTTATTGTAAATTGCGCGAAAGAAAAGAATTTTTTTGTTGAACGTGATGAAGTGGGGAATGTCCTCATTCGTAAACCCGCTACGAAAGGAATGGAAAATCACACGCCAGTTGTTCTACAAGCCCATCTAGATATGGTGCCTCAGGCTAATGAAGGCAACCCACATGATTTTACCAAAGATCCTATTCAACCTTATATTGACGGGGAATGGGTGAAAGCGCGAGGTACAACATTAGGATCTGACAATGGTATCGGTTTAGCCTCTACGTTAGCGGTACTAGAAAGCAATGATTTAGCTCATCCACCTCTTGAAGTGCTTTTAACAATGACTGAAGAAACCGGCATGGATGGAGCAAAAGGTTTACGTCATAACTGGTTACAATCTGAAATTTTAATTAATACAGATACCGAAGAAATTGGCGAAATTTACATTGGTTGTGCGGGCGGGATTAACGCAAACTTTGAAATTCCAGTTCAATATGAAACCAATCCGTTTGAGCACAGCGCACAAATCACCCTTAAAGGTTTACGTGGCGGCCACTCTGGTGGCGATATCCATACAGGGCGTGCAAATGCAATCAAAGTATTAGCACGAGTATTAGCAAAACTCTCTCAAAATGAACCGCACTTTACTCTCTCTGAAATTCGTGGTGGCTCAATTCGTAATGCAATTCCTCGAGAAGCTGTAGCCGTATTAGCCTTTAATGGTGATATAAAAGCTATGGAAAGTGCGGTAGAAAATCTAGCGGTTGTTCTTAAAGAAGAATTAGCAATTGCAGAACCTAATTTCACACTTTTTGTAGAATCAGCAGAAAAAGCCCCTACCGTATTCACCGCACAAAGTACTCAAACGGTAATTAACGCACTCAACGTATTACCAAACGGCGTAATCCGCAATAGTGATGTAGTTAAAAATGTTGTAGAAAGTTCATTAAGCGTTGGCGTATTGAAAACAGAAGGTTATGTTGTAAAAAGCACCATTTTAGTTCGTTCATTAATTGAAAGCGGTAAATATTACGTAACAGAAATGCTTAGCTCACTTGCAATCTTAACAAATGCAAAAGTTGAGTTTTCTGCGCCTTATCCGGGCTGGCAACCTGTAAATGATTCAACTATCTTGGACGTTACTCGCAAACATTATGCTGAAGTGCTAGGCGAGCAACCTGTAGTGAAAGTCATTCACGCAGGATTAGAATGTGGTCTTTTAAAGGAACATTATCCACACATAGAAATGATTTCTATCGGGCCAACAATTCGAAATGCTCACTCACCAGATGAGAAAGTGGAAATTGCAACGGTGCAAACCTATTGGGATTTATTGACGAGAGTATTAGCGGACATTCCAGCAAAGTAATCTAGTATTAATCGAAAAGGGCGGTCAAAATTAAAAACGGTTTTGACCGCTTTTATTTTTATAGACAATAGAAATGATAAAAATGAAATATATAGAATTGGCGGAGGGAATGGGAGTTGAATTTCATCTCTAACATAATGAAAGACAAGGATATTATTTTTTAGCATCAAAAATATAGTACAAAATATGGTACTAAAAAATTTTTTTCGTTGATTTTTGATTACTTTTTAATCAAATTTGAAAGCAACCCTAAATGATGATTTACCCGTGCCAAAAATCAAACTTTAAACATCTTAACCACGTAATGATAGCTCACTATCTTTTATAGTAAAAAATAAAAATTTTCGCGGGAGATTTTTTTTGTGAAGTTTAATCACTTATTCACTTCTAACGGTCATTTTTCACTGTAAGCATTTGATTATAAAAGACAAAAAGACAAGTGATTAACAAGTGATACACAAGTGATAAAGTGATTAATGAAAGTGATTTATCACTTTTTTTGCCATTTAATCACTTCTAGCCACCAGCAAAAAAGAAAAATGCGATCTATTTGACAAATTTTCTAATTCACAAAGGGAAGGAATAAAGTGGCGTTATTTTAGCCTCTTTATATTATTTTATACTCTCTATGTATAATTATACGCTTAATGTATAAAAATTTATCCTATCCCTGCTGATTTAGCCATTGTTCTATATCCTCCGCACTAGCTAAATTTGGTATTGTGTCAAAATCATCATTTACGCGTTGCGTTATTCTCTCTAAATCATAAGTAAAAGAATAGTGATTGATTTTACCAGCCTGTGTAAGCTCTGTTTTTAATAACTCTACAAGTGGTTTGGGTTTAGATACTTTCATAACTCAAGGAACGCAATTTTTAAATATTGCGTTAGTTAACGCATTTTTTTCAAGGTTGTCTATAGTTCTCGCGCGCGTGCGCGCGTACTGGTCAAAAAACTCAATAAAAAAACGCCTAAAGTAGGCGTTCTATCATTAATAGCGTTGATGATTGTTTATTATATCCCAGCGATAAGCTCAAAGGTTTGCGGGGCTTTATCCACCATGCGCAGCAATAAAGAGGCGTGTGCGCTAGGTTTGGTTTTACCTTGCTCCCAGCCTTGATAGGTTCTTACACTGGTTCGTAACTTCTGCGCAAAGACAGCTTGAGAAAGGTTTAATTTCTCTCTAATTGCTTTCACTTCCTCTGCCGTAATGCTTGCTGGCTCAATTCGTTCACGCGTTTCTGTGCGTAGTGTGATTTTACCTTGTAAATGTTGCTCAAGAGCTTGCGCGCCTTCCATTAAATCGTCAAATAAACGGCTCATTCTTTCCCCCTTGCCATTGCCTTTAAATTCTCTAATACCACTTTAAATGCGCGTTTCTCGCTTTCGTTTAAGTCTGCTTTTTCTCCTTTTCCGTAAGCACTAAAAAGCCATATTTGCGCACCGTCTAAAAAGTAGTAATAAATCACCCTTGCGCCACCACGTTTACCTTTATTTCTCTCATTATCTGCAATCCTAATTTTTCTCAATCCGCCTGTATTTTGTATCACATCGCCTTTTTCGGGATTTTCTAATAGCTCATTCTGAAAAGTCCGATATTCATCATCAGATAAATGCACTTTTCTGTAACGCTCAAAGGGTGGTAATTCAATAAACGATAGTTTCACGATAAATAGGGTAAATGTTATTTGTTGCTAATTATACGCTTTAAGGGTATGAAGTAAATGTTTTATTGCTCATTTCCTCGCGCGCGCGTACTGATCCCGAAACTCAATAAAAAAGGCTCAATGCACTGCACTAAGCCTTTTAATTATCCATCTGCGGTTACTCTTGCCACTCTGCCATAGTTTGACCTATGTTTATGTAGTAAATATTGGTAACGTTCTTACCGTCCTTTAATCGCTTTTTGAACTCGTGGGGGTATTTGCTTTCTTTAGTTGCCTGTCTAAACGAATCAAGAAAACGACTGCGCCCTAGTGGTTTATTGATGCCCATGCAATCACAATAGAAAAGATATGATGCGTAAAGATATTGCCGTTCAGCGTTTTTAATTTGCGCCCTTGCATTGCCCATATACAAGCCGTTCATTTCTTCTCGTGCGGTAAAGTGTCGGCAGAAATCTAGAATATGGTCGGCTTTCTGTTTCACTTCTAAGGCTTCCATTGATTCCCTCTGCTCAAGTAGTAATGCCCTTGCCTCTTTCGGGTCTTTGAATGTATCTAATAACAAGCGCACAATGCCAGCCGATTCTGAAAGCAGTTTATCCACCAGCTTTGTATCAATCATTGATTCAGGTACTGCCTTGTTGAAATGATAGATTACGCGTCTACGAGCAATACCCCCATTATGCTCCTTGAATGTTGCGCTCTTGTTGTTTGTCATCATATACACCGCATTGATAGTCGTATCGAAAGGGTCTCGATAAAGCAATCTTACGCTAATAGTATCGCCCCCTGTTATCGCCCTTAATTCTGCGCCATCGCCTATATAGTTTTCTTGATCGCTTGAATAGATTAATGTTTTATCAATGAGTTTCGCTCTATGGTTAATATTTTCTAATTCTTTGAGGGTAATTGAGGCAGTATTATCCGCACCAACCAACATCTTAGCCAGCTCATTAAAAATACTTTTACCGCTACCTCCCACGCCTGTAATCTCTAAAAATAATTGCCAGTCGTAGCGATTGGTTAGCACCATGTAGAGTGCCGCTAAAATGCGCTTAGCCTTGCGTTCATCGTTACCACTTACCCAATCAAGCCATTTGTCAAAATTAGGCGTAAAGATTGGCGTTTCGCTGTAATCAATATCGATATAGGAAGTAAGATAATAATCAGGTGAGTGCGGTAAAAATTCCCCTGTTTTCGTATCAAGTACACCGTTAGAAAATGCCAACAAATTCTTTCTGCGCTCGCCCATTGGCTCAAGATAATAATCCAGCATAAGCCCTACCATATTTTCTATTTTGCGCTTGCTGTAACCAATCTCTTTCTCCTCAAAGAATCTTTTTACTTCTCGCCCTAATTTTTTATCCGTGAGGAATTGCCACTTTTTGCCAGTCCATAAATAAGCCAGTGTATTAACACTATCAACCTTTAAAGTTTCGCCTGTCCACGCTAAAAAATCCCTCACTTTGAGATTATCGCTTAAATGGTCGAACATTTTGGCGTAACACTCATCAACTTCTTTAATGTTGCCGTGATAGGTTTCCCCATTGCGTAACCGTTGAATATATCGGCTTACATCTTCCAGTATTTCGCCCGCCTCATTGCAATAAATCACATTCTCTGCGCTGGTGGTCTGCACGATATTTAAATAAATGCGCTCAAGCGTTTCATTTGAGAGTACTACGCCATTATTAGCCTGTATTAAGCGGATAGACTGGGTATTTTTGGGCACAATGCGATAGCGTTCTATATGCTCTAAAATCTCACTATCAATCACCACGCAAGGGAATGATTTCCCTTGCTCGCCTAATGTGTTTTCTAGCTCAATCTCTACCGCACTTTTACCCATTTCATTAAAATGCTTTGCAATGGCTTGTGCTTGCGTGCCTATGCAGATAGTAACAATGCTTTGCCCTGTGGGGTCTTGCTGTTTAGCGTAAGGGGCATTGATTAATTTAGCCATTTCTTGCCCCCTTGCTCTGCATCAATCTCTAATCCAATTCCTGCACATTGCTTAAATAAAAATGCGTCCTTGAACTGAATCACTCTAATTTGTGCAGTAGGGTAGAGTGTTTTGAAAGGTGCAATCGCCTCCTCAGCATCTGCACGACTTCTTTTCCCTTCTGCGTGAATAATAGGCGCGCGTGGTGTGTAATGGTTTAAATTAATGGCTCTGATATTTGTGAGTTTCCCTTGTTTAGCATAGATGTGATGAAGACTTAAAATATCCCCTTTGGTTTCTCGCATTGCGACAACAATCGGCATAAAAGCATCCTCAAAAACGTGATAGCCAGCAGTTAAAATAAAGGCGGTTTTACTCATTGCTCACCCCCTGTAATTTCTCACTCTTAACTCGTTCAATATTAAGGCGGTTTATTTGTGTGATCACTTCTTCAAACTTATGAATCAAATAGCCGTTAGCTTGATTAAAGTCTTTTAGGGCGGCTTGATTGTCTCGGCAAAATGTTATCCCTTGAGATTTAGCCAGCGCATTAAAGAGCTTGCCACCAGCTTTTAATCGGTCGATTAAGTCCATCATTTCATCACGCATTTTTAGCTTATGATGAAAATCATCGGGGTAAACCTCTAAGCACTTACGGTTACTGTCTAAAATTAGCTTAAATTGGCGCGTCAGCTGGGCAAATTGAAAGGCTAAAGGGTTAGCATATAGTTTCCCTTGATATTTGCTTTTAACCTCGCTACGTGCGTTTCCTTGCGTATTTTTAACCGCTTTGCTCTTTTCGCAAATTGCTTCAGAGTTTCGCAGTTTGCTTTCGCAGTTTTCATTCACAACGCCAGTATTTACAAGGGTTTGTGGAGAAATTAAGTTTTTCGTAAATTGTTTCGCACTTTCGCAGTTTTTAACCGCCTCTAAATGGGTTTGGTTCATTTCGTTCACGAACTGATTTATTTTTCCTTGCTGGTGGTTAGCTTTCCATTGCTCAAGCTGTGCCATTGCATTAGTTAGTTTCATTGTCTCCCCCTTTCAAAACCGTGATCACTTCTAACACTCGGCCGCAAATATCGGTTTGTCCTATTTCGTGCTTACATCTGATTTTTGCCTGTAACGCCTCTCTAAGCGTGCCATATTTGCCCGCTATAAATTGGTCGCCATCGTCATAGACAAAGATTAATTGATAGGGTAGGTTCACTTGTTTAATCATCATTTGCCCCCTTTCGTGAAATAAAAATCTACTGTTGAGGATTGTTCTGCTTGCTCTAAATAATCATTAATCGCAGACAAGGCGGTTTGGATAATTTCTTCGCTTGTAAAAAAGCCGTCTAAATCCATATCGCCGCCATCGTTCCGAATTAATTCCAAAATCGCTTTTGCTTTACGGATTGAACTCTGAATTTTGCCCGTCTCTGCCACTGGAATAGCGCAATGTGTAGGAATTTGATTAGCCATGTGCCACCTCCATTTCAGCAGATACAGAAAGGGTAGGAAGTGCCGCTAAAGTGCGGTTATTTTTGGGGTAGATTTTCATTGTTGGATTTCCGATAGATTTAGTTAATGTAAGAGTATTGCCCTGAATTGGGTGCGATACAGACTCAACTACCGCTATCGAACGGCTAGCCTTATTCGTGCGGATAAACTCCGCCTTATTTCGGCTTATCATCTGTACCGCAAATTCGATATAAGACAACGCACCTAATTTTTTAGGAACGTGCAAGGAATGAATTTTAGGTAAAAAAATACCGCATTGATAAGGGTTGCGGTTGCCCTCGATAGTAGTAGTGCTTTCAATACTACCTACATCTTCACATTTCGGCAAGCTGTGATTATTTACAGAAATAGGAGAGCACGCGGCCAAAGTGCGGTCATTTTGAGGATTGATTCTCGCCACCACCGCAATAAAACGATAATCAGCAGATAGGCTCAAACGTGCCTGTTCTTCGGTGGTAGAATTAAGGGATATGACGCATAAGTTAAAATGCGATTGTGTGCGATTGACGCAAAGAAATTTGTAGATCATTTCTGCGGTGTCCTTTGGTTGATTTATAAGAACTACCGCTAGACTTCTCACGGTCGGGCGGTAGAGCATAACAGGGTGAGAAACTGCCACCAAAGGAAGACAGCCCGTCAAAGACGGCCCATTACGCTCTACCATTGAGAGAATGATCGGATTTAGATTGAAAACAAAATCCGCATATTCTTTAGGTGTGCGAATGTTACGAACAAAAAAAGCACGGTTTAATGGCGTGCTATCGTTCGCCTCTGGTAAATAGTTCAGCTTCTCACGGCTGGCAATCACTTTTTCTGATTGCGGGGAAATCATAGCGACTTTATGCACTACTGGCAAGCTGTGATTTTTTCCATTAGTTGAAAAAGTGCGGTTATTTTTGAGTGGGTTTTGATTAATTCGGCCAACAAATAACAAGGTGTCACCATCGGTAAAACGTGAGCGTGCTTGTTGTTCATTATCGGCAAGAAGTCTGATTTTGATTTGAGGTGCGCGAATAAGCGCGAAAATGAATTGATACATTTTGCGTAACTCCAATTGTAAACACTTGAGAGTTACCGCGGAAAGTTTCCAGGCTTTGGCGGTAACGTGTAACGGTCTGGAAAACTGCGACAATTGGAACACAGCAAAGGGCGAACCTTTACCGCTACACGCTACCATTGAAGAATAAATTGTTGATAAATGTTGAAACAAAATCCGCAATTTATTTTGAGGTGTGCGAATGTTACGCATAAAAAAACACGCTTTGGGCGTGCTCTGCGCCAATTGTAAATAAGTCGAGTTTCCAGGCTCGGCAATCGTTTTTTTCGACTGCAGGGAAATAATGCCATCTTGTGATGAGGTTGTAAAGAGGTTTGACAGAACAGGAAGAATAATTAGAATATCCGCAAGCCATAAACGATAGGGCATAGCACGTTACGGACGTTAAGCAGGTGCCAGTTGTGAACCAAGCACTATGTGAGTTTATGGCTTCTTTTTCTTTTAGAGTTTCATCATTTGATAATAAGCATCACTCCCTATTATTTCGGGAACTCCCTACTTTTTCGGGATTGCCATTTCACACCTAAAAATAGACAAATTTGCCCTTGTTTTTTCCCCATTTTTGCTGTTTGTTTTTTGTTCAATTTTTATCGGATAGACATATATGTAGAACGTAAATATATATCTAGAACGTAATATGTATAAGTAGAACGAATAATACATATAAGTAGAACGTACGTCAAAAAAACGAAAAAAAACAGAGCAAAAATGCAAAATGAAAAAACACAAAAAAAGACAAGCATTTTACTTGTCTATTTTGATTCATCTGAACATTCACATCGCTACGCCTTCGGCGTGTTTCTGCAGAGAGAGATTTTAATTAGTTCATTTCTTCGTTTATCCCCACAGAGCCTTTTCAATTTCTTTTATGGTTGCCTCTAAATTTTCTCTTTCTTTCGTCATCCATTCGCCAGTATCAGTATTAGACGTTCTAAATCTTGGACGGCAAAAAGAAAATATTTGATACTCTTCCTTATTGGGTAATTTAGGCAAGGTTAAGCGAATCACTTTATCTTCCTTTTCCGTATCATTGAAATCAGCATATTCAATCTCTTCCTCTATGGGCGCACTAGTGCCGTAAAAAGCAACCTCCCCATCAGAGACAAGCTCAATAAAAGAGAGATCAGCCCCTTTGTCTGCGTGATAGTCGTTTACTCTAATTGTGAACATAAATTCTTGCTTGTTTGCGGTGTTGGTTTTCATCAGCACAATCACGCCATAAATTAGCCTCAGTGCTTTTAATTTTCCAACCCCATTCCAAAACCGCCTGCTTGTTTCAAGTGTCATCTCTTCGTTTATTGGCAAGCCTAACGATTCATTGATAAATTTGCAGTAAGTAGAAAAAGGGGTAATTTGAGCGGTATCGCCATTTTTATAATTCCGTGCACTGATTCCGCAAAGTGGTAAATCATCTAAATTTTCATAGCTGGTTATATCCCACTCCTGAAATATGTCATTAAACCCACCAAAACGAGCCATAGAGAGATTTTTGTAGATAGTTAGTAAGATTATTAGGGTATCTAGCTTTTCTTGCTCTGTGAGCGTTTTATCGCCATTTATTCGCATTAGTGCAGAATCGGCATTATTAGCCCCATCAACTATCGCTATAGGTAAATCTATATTTAGCTGGTGGTTATGAACGGTATAAGCTGTTTTGCCTTGATGTATGTGCCGAGAAATAAAGTTATTTTGGCTTAGTGTAACGAGTAGCGACCTGCCGTCTTGCCATCGGCATTGTAAGGTTTTTCGAATAGCGTCTGCGCCCGCATAAGTTTGAGTGAATGGTTTTTCTTGTGGGGTGTTGGGCTTGCCGTTTGTATAGCGCATTAATACGAGAAGAGAGGCAAGTAACCTAAAACTGCCTAATTGGCTAGCCTGTTGAATTAAATCAAAATCAGCTTGGAAATATTGCCCCGCTTTTGAGTGTTTTTTTGTCATCCCTTTTAGCTCCGCTTTTTGGTAATGAACTGGATAGAATCAGTTAATTTTTTCAATGTGGCTATATGGAAAGCCATTTTTTCCGATTCGTTTTGTTACCGTGATTTGGTAGGGTTTATTTTTAAACTGCTCAAGGTCAATACCTTGTTCAACCTGTTTAGCAGTTAATGTAGCGCGGTTTAAACTCTCGACTATTTCTGCAAGGTTTGAGCCTGATTTAAAAATAGGCGTACAAGTTCGCATTAATTTTCGCCCCTTGTAAAATCCTTCATTGATTTCAAATAGAAAGCCCAACCGTTCGCCATAGCCTGACTTTATAGGCTTTATCTCAACCAACAGAGCAGAATATTGTCCGCTTTTAACAAGTCTTTTTGAATTGTCTTTTACGATCATAATTTCTCCTGTGTTCTGATACTGATATAGTAATGATTTTATAAATCACAATGTTTTGCTATAATGCTTGTGAATTAACTTCATATTAATTCCTAGTTTAATTGGTTGCATAAAATAATTCCTTAGTTACGCCTTAGGGTTAGTTATTTCCCTATGGCGTTTTGTTTTATAGGGTTGATGCAAGGCTAAAAGCCACCAGCAATAAGGCGATAAAGATTAGAAATTGAAGAATTTCGGTAAAGTCATTCATTGTGTTTTTCCTTATGCCGCTTTGCGCTGTTGTTTGGCCCAAAAGAAAAGTGCGGTATCTTTTAATCGGCTTTCACGCTCTAGATAACTCAAGCCTAATTTGAACATCACTGCGTTTTCACTCATCAATAAATCCAATAGTTCAAGCTGTGATTCTGAGAGGTGGGCGCGAATATCATCATCAGGCGCATAACCATTTACCCTTAGCCATTTCTTTTTGCTTGAGCCTAAAGCAATCATATAAATCAGCGTGTTTTCTCGGGCGTGGCTATGCTCATCCTTTTCACCTCGTTGCAGTTCTACAAATTGAATCGCATCATTGAGTAAGTGCTGGTTACTGGATAATTTCACACGTTGATTAATCCAACTATGCATCTTGTTGAATAACGAGATAAACCGCTCTTTAAACTTCGCCGCCTTTTTGCCAGTAAATCCCATCACCAAAAACATAAAGCCGTCTCGGGTCATTCGGTACATCGGTCGCTTTTCGCCCTTTTCATCAACATATTTAACCGCCTGAAAATTAAGGGCGTTAAATTCGTCTGAACAGTCTAAATTTTTGATTGCTTGAATAACGTTGTCGTGTCGTTTGTCAAAGTACTTCGCCACAATAAGAGAGGTTGTCATTGCCACTAAATCCCCTTTAAACTTATGCGCAAACACTGCACCGTCTTTTTCATTCGTAATGGGTAAATCTAAGTTAAAAATTTGCTCTATTGATATTTCTTGCATTAATGGCTCTGCAGTTGCATTACATTTCATTGCCTAACTCCTGTTTTCTTTTTCTCATCATCTCTAAGTGTTTTTTCGTGGTGTAAAAACTCGTTTCTAATTGCTCATTCTTCCGTAGCCCTGCTGTCATCTTCGTGAAGTTGTCTATTTCGCACTGAATCGCTACAAGGCGCTGTTCTAACACTTGAATGACCTCATCTATCGGGTATGGCTCGTTATCGCTGTATAGGCTCATAAACGTGAAGATTTGATGCGATTTTCTATAGTGTTGAATGGCTTCTTTAAGTAGAAAAAGATTGTTTTTTGCTATGGTGCATTTCATTAAATACTTACCCTTTTATTAGCGGATCTTTTTGTTCCCAATTAAAAAAATGTCAGGGTTTTCATAGTGGATCTTTTTAACCGCCCCATCTCTTTAAACAACCCTTTCATTCCACGAGGAATAACAAAAGGGCGGGGCGGTATCTTTATCGGCTCATAGACTTCATCACTAATTAAATCCGCCCGCCATGTTCTCCCTCTGTAATGCGGTAAAGTCTCCCCACGTTGTTGCATCTCTGCTTTTTCCTGCTCGATTTGTTCCCATACTCGGCAATGATTCAGTAGGTCACTGGCTCTTGCTCGTAGTGTGTGCGGTTTCATTCGATTAGCTCGCTCATCACCTAAAACCGCCAATAAAGCGTGCTTAGCGTTACCCATTCGGGCATAGGCTTTGGCAAACTCGCTTTGTATCTCTTTTCCGTAACTCATTTTTTTAACCTCTTATCTTTGGGTATGCCTAAATTTGGGCGCACCCTCGCGCGCGCGTACTGCTCCGAAAACTCTTGTTAATCCACCCGCGGTAAATAATTCGCATCGGCTTTGTGTTCTTGATGAATAGCCAGTACTTCGATTTGCCGTTTTAAGTCGTCAATATCCGATAGCACTACACTTAATCTATCTAAAACAAACTCTAAGCCGTCTTTGTGAGTGAATGGGATTTGTACTTTCTCCCCATCTTCGGCGGTGGCTGTTTTGGTAATTTTGCCATCTAATGTTGCATCTGCTATTTCGTAAGTTTCCTCAATAGCTCGGTAAATACTCCATAGCGTTGCATACTCGCGTTTTTCGGTGTTGGTCTGTTGATTTGTATCAGTCATTTTTTCAGTCGCTCTTTGCTCGTTTAATTCAACATTCCGCCCATTTCGGTAAATGTCAGTTTTTCATCTTGGCAAAATTGTTGTTCAAGGTGTCGCATGGTTTCTTGTTTGGTATCAGTGGAGAGGATTTCAGCAAGTGGAATAAGTGCGCCATTTGCTTTTTTCATCGGGTTAAATGCCATGCCATTTTCAGAAAGTGCGGTAAGTTCTTGTTGCATTTCCTCATCAATCAGTAACGTGGCTTTTGTGCTTTGTTGAAGAAAAGCAATCATGATCAACGCCTCTTGCATCGTGTCAGCATCAATGCCTAAGGGTAGAAAATCGCCCACATCAAGCCATAAAACGGTATTTACCCCCCAATCTTCAGAAGTAGCCGTTAAATGCGGAAATTGCGCCTTTGAATAAGTAATTGAAATCGGGGTATTAATTAAATCTTTACGCCCTTGTTCTGTTGTGCAGTCTTTGCAATCGGTCATTTTTAATTTTTCCTTAGTCGTTATATTGATGATTTTGGCTTACTTCATTTTGGTGCAGTACATACACACCCACACGGTGCGCTAATCCGCTTGAATCGGTTTCTTTGCGGTAAAAGGTATCAATATGAAACCCTTTATCTCTGAGTTCCTTAATGCGTGCGGGTGGAAAGTAAATTCCTAGCTCTCGTAGTTCGTTGGTACTATGCGGGCGCACATATAAGCGCTGTAAAATGTATTTCTGTTGCTCATAAACGCTAGTCGTATTGATTGCCATAGTTCCGCCTTATGCTGCAGGTTTAAAACTACTAAGCCACGTCATCACATCTGCATAACGCCAACGTGAAGAACGACCGATTTTTACCGGTGGTGGTAATGCACCTGCTTTAACTTGCTTGTAAATGTAGGTATGAGAAAGTCCGCCCGATAGCGTGCGAATTTCTGACATCGCAATGAGACGGTTTTGATCTGCTTGTGATAGGTTTTCCATTTATCCCCCTTGTGTTTATAAACTGAAATAATCCGCTTGTTCTATGCGGTTCGGGGGTATTGTGTGGAATTATTTAGGCGGGTTCTATTTGTTGGTTTGTTATTAAGAAAGTGGTTTTAAATTAAGGCTTAATTTAAAAGAATAGCAATAAAAAAGCCCTTAATTTAAAACATTAAAGGGCTTAATTTAAAAGTTACTTTGTAATTTTGCTAGGAAACGGGCTGTGTGATATTTGCTTTCCATCTAAACCTATTTTAGTTAAACGGATATTTTCATCAATTAGATTATCAAAGGTTTGATAGCTTGCGCCCTTATTGTTGATTCCTTGCTCTTTTAGATCTGCATTGATTACATCAAAAAGCGCATTTCTACTTTCCATTCCTTGATAGTTTTTCAATATAAGCAAGGTAAAAATATCTCTCTGAATTTTACTAATTCGTGTTGCCTTGCCATTTTCTAAAACTGATTCAGAATCTACCGCACTTTGTTGTAGCTTTTGTTCAAGCTCTGCCATTCTATCTTGTTGTGCTTTTAATTCTGCCTTTAAGCGTTCATTTTCAGCTTGTAGCTGTGTGTTTTGGGCTTTTTCTATTGCGCAATTCTTCTCAATAAATATTTCGTTAGACGCATTATTAATAGTGCTAAATCCTAAAAACTTCTCTATTCTGGATCGCTCAAGGAAAATATCGGACTTATCTATAGGTAGATAATCATAAGAGGAGATTCCTCGCCCAAACAAAGGAACATCACCAATTTCTCTTAAGGCATCAAAGAAAGAAGATGAGGGTAATTCTACGGGTTTATCTTCTATTTCCAACGGTACGCAAAAGTTAGGGATTTCATACTCATACTCCCAATTCTCATGGTCATTACAACTAAATAGATCAACATTTCTACTATCATTAAATTCTAGTTTTACAAGTAACCATTTTGCTATATCTTTAAATGAAGAATTTGGGCTTTGTTTTTTTAGAAAATCCAATAACTCAACGATTGAAATATATGTTTGTTCTCGTTGCTGTTTTATCTGTAATAGATCGCCTTGAATATCAATCATAAAACGCCCCTATGCGTTGCCCCTATTTATGAAAGGAAGTGCGGCAAAATAAAAATAGGGTTTTATTCTTTCGGTGTGGGTAATTAGTCCTCACCTAGTCGCACTTAATTTTATATACTCAACCGCTTATTAGGTTTACGCCTGTTTCTATCGGTTGCTGTGTGTTTACTATTTTACCTGCTATTTTGTACAGTTCAAGTATAAAAAATCTTCGCTTTCCTTACCTGCCACCAGCATTTGAAATTTCATCTCTATTCTTCACTCTCCAATTAGCCTTATTTCCCTGTTTTTTGGTTAAAAAATAACCTTTCCTATTTCGGTAATCACTTTATCACTTGTGTATCACTTCTCTTTTTACTCTATTTTCTTCTTTAAAATCAAAAAGATATAAATAATAGAAGTGAATAAGTGAATAAGTGATTAAGATTTATAAAAAAAATCACAAGGGGTATATAAAAAAATAGACAAAAAAATAACCGATAACGTTACTTGTTATCGGCTATCGGTGGTGGCTTAATCTACTATTTTTGCAGGTGCTTGGCTCTCTACAAAATCTGCCCAATCTTGCAACATCTGCGCCCTTTGCTGTAAATACTTCGCCTTATTGTAAGTCTGCCTAATTACATTTTTACCGCTATGCGATAAAGCCTTTTCTATCCAGTCTGCGTTATAGTCTCGCTCATTTAATGCAGTGCTAAGTAAATGCCTTACTCCGTGCGTGGTTAGATTGCCTACGCCATATGATTTAACGATAGCTTGCCTTATTGCCTCAATAGTAAGGTGTCCGTCCTTAGCTTGTGCGCTAGGAAAAACAAAAGGCGTATTAAACCCTAACGCATCATTAATCATCTTCATTTTGTTAAGGATTGCGATAGCTTGACGAGAAAGTGTAACCGTATGTAATCGCCCCTCTGGTCGATTCTTATTGCCTTTCTGTACTAAATAACTCCAAATGCCTGTATCAAAATCAATATCGCCCCATTTGGCTTTAGCGATTTCGCTTGGTCGGCTGCCTGTGAGTAGTGTCAGCATCACAGCATAAAAGGATATTGGCGAAAATCGCTTATTATCCCTTGCCTCATAAAACTTAACGAGAAAGCTACGTAATTCTTCAGGTGGTATAGTGCTCATTCCTTTGGTGATAGGCTTATCAAATTCATTGCCAATATTTGCAAGGTTGTTAGTTTCAATCAGTCCACGATGCAAGGAGTAACGCATTACAAAATTCACGTTATTAATGATTTTTCTCACCGTCTCTAACTTCCCCTCTCGCTCTAATGGCTTAAATGCGTTAATAGCAATTAAAGGTGTGATTCTGTCGATTGGATAAGCCCCTAACGCTTTCAAAATGTGGCGTTCAAATAAAGCCCACGTATCTTTCGCTGTACGCTCGGTAAAGTTAGCTTTTAGTTTTCTATCCTCAAACCATAAGTGAGCCATCTTTTCAAAAGTGCGGTTTAATTTATCGTTAACCTCTTGTTGTTGATTGTCTGCATATTCCTTAGGGTCAATATCTTTAAGCAATAAGGCGCGATATTCCTCACGCTTAATGTGTGCCTCTGCAAGACCCATTTCTTTTAAGTTGCCAATGCTAATGTTGGTGCGTTTTTTAGTGAAAGGTTTTTGATAGTTAAATCGCCATATCTTAGAGCCAGCATTTGTAAGTTCTAATGATAAGCCGTTACCATCTCTTAGGGGGAAATCGTCTGCTTTAGCAGTGCGAATCTTCGTATCGGTTAAGGGTTGAATTATGCGTGCCATAAATTTTAGTACCATCAAAAAACAGTGAATAGCTGTTATTTACCGATTTCTAAAACATTGATTTACTTAGGCGAATTTCAGTTTTTGTACTATCATTTTTTGAAGATTTAAGCCAGATTTGGGAGTAAATCCAAAAAAAATAGTACTATCGCCAAAACATAGTACAAAAAATGTTACTAAAAATCGTTGCTGGTAGTTTACGTTCGATTACGCCAAATTACAATAAAGCCTTATTCTAACTGGGTTTTGCTGGTAGATTATTTACGTGGATTTATGCAGGCTTATATGGATTGGCGGAGGGGAATGGGAGTCGAACCCACCCAAGAACGCTGGCGTCCTCAACAGGATTTGAAATCCTGCCACCTCACCGGAGATGACGCCCCTCCGTGGTTGAAATTGCAGTTACTTTAGCGTAAATTAATCGGCAATTCAACGTTATTTTAAACGGATTCAAAAATGACCGCACTTTTTCAACAACTTCCTTCCGTTGACAAAATTCTCAAAACACCTCAAGGCTTACAACTTATTACTGAATTTGGTCACACTGCTGTCGTGGCAATATGTCGAGAATTATTAACGCAAGCTCGTCAATTTATTCAAAAAAATAATCAACTACCTGAATATTTTTCTAATTCTGACCGCACTTTTGTAGAAATTCATTCTTCCCTACAAAAACAAAACCAAGTACAAATCAAAGCGGTGCATAATCTGACTGGCACAGTGTTACACACAAATCTTGGGCGGGCACTTTGGTCTGAAGCAGCACAACAGGCTGCGCTTTCTGCGATGCAAAAAAATGTTTCGCTTGAATATGATTTAGATGAAGGTAAGCGTAGTCATCGCGATAATTACATCAGTGAATTATTATGCAAACTCACCGGTGCTGAAGCAGCCTGCATAGTGAATAACAACGCCGCTGCGGTATTGTTAATGCTGGCAACCTTTGCTCAAGGTAAAGAAGTAATTATTTCTCGTGGCGAATTAATTGAAATCGGCGGCGCATTTCGTATTCCAGATATTATGGAACAAGCTGGATGCCATTTAGTGGAAGTGGGCACCACTAATCGTACCCATCTGAAAGATTATCGTAATGCTATCACTGAAAATACGGCTTTTTTAATGAAAGTGCATAGTAGCAATTATCAAATTTGTGGTTTTACCTCTTCAGTTTCAGAAGAAGAGCTTGCGGAACTAGGTCAAGAAATGAAGGTACCCGTAGTAACCGATTTAGGCAGCGGCGCATTAGTTGATTTAAGCCAATATGGCTTACCAAAAGAACCTACCGTGCAAGAAAAAGTCGCACAAGGTGTGGATTTGGTCTCTTTCTCTGGCGATAAATTGCTTGGCGGTGTGCAAGCAGGCATTATCGTGGGTAAAAAAGAATGGATCGAACAATTACAAGCTCATCCTCTCAAGCGTGTATTACGTTGCGATAAAGTCATTTTATCAGGCTTAGAAGCCACATTACGTTTATATTTAAATCCTGAAAAATTAACTGAAAAATTACCAACTCTGCGCTTACTCACACAGCCATTAGAACAACTCAAAATAAATGCTATGCGTCTAAAAGAGCTGTTAGAATCTCGCTTAAATTCACAATTTGAGATTCAAATTGAAGATAGCCAAGCACAAATCGGCAGTGGCTCACAACCAATGGAAAGAATCCCTTCCGTGGCTGTTACTATTGCAGAAAAAACAAACGTAAAACTTTCCGCACTTTCAGCTCGTTTTAAACAACTTTCTCAACCTATTATTGGGCGAATGGAAAACGGAAAAATTTGGCTAGATTTACGTAGCCTTGCGGATATTGAAACATTATTAAATACATTGGATGAACTATGATTATTGTTACTTCAGGTCACGTTGATCACGGCAAAACAGCATTATTAAAAGCATTAACTGGCACAAGTACCGCGCATTTACCAGAAGAAAAAAAACGCGGAATGACCATTGATTTGGGGTATGCCTATCTGCCTTTAGAAAACAAAGTACTTGGCTTTATTGATGTGCCGGGGCACGAGAAATTCTTGTCAAATATGCTGGCGGGTTTAGGTGGTGTGCATTATGCAATGCTAATTGTCGCCGCCGATGAAGGCGTTGCAGCGCAAACAAAAGAACATTTAGCGATATTACGCCAACTTCAATTCCACGAAATTATTGTTGTCATCACAAAAGCAGATCGTACAAATTCAGAGCAAATAGAATCGTTAATCCAAACAATTAAACAAAATTACAGTTTTTTACGCGATGCCAACCATTTCATTACCTCAGCAGAAACGGGGCAAGGAATTAATGAATTACGTCATTACTTAGCGAATCTACCTGAATTAGCTGATACCCATAAACCTTTCCGTTACGCAATAGACCGAGTATTCAGCGTAAAAGGGGCGGGTACCGTCGTGACGGGCACAGCCTTTTCAGGAACAGTGAAAGTAAACGATGAACTTTACCTTTCCACAGGACAGAAAGTTCGTGTAAAAGCGATTCACGCACAAAATACATCAAGCGAACAAGGTATTGCGGGGCAACGTTTAGCGTTAAATTTAAATGCTGATTTAGACCGCACGCCAATGAAACGAGGCGATTGGTTATTGCAGGATGATCCTCTTCCACCAACAGATCGCATCAGTGTACAAATTTTGGCTGAAATACCATTAAATGAAAGCCAACCTGTGCATATTTATCACGGCGCGAGTCGCACTACGGGTAAGCTCACCTTATTACAGGGAAAAAATGCCGCTAAAAATGACCGCACTTTGGCTGAAATAATATTAGATTCACCATTATTCTTGGCTTTCGGAGACAAACTTATTTTACGCAGTGGCGATACAAAAACCTTAATTGCCGGCGCACGAGTATTGGAAATTAACTCGCCAAAACGTCATAAACGAACTGAAGTGCGGTTAAATTTCTTAGCGAATTTAGCATTGGCAGAGAGTTCTTCGCAACGTATTGCACTAACCCTTCAACATAATGCGACAACAGCACGCCAATTAATGTGGACGGAACAACTGACTTCCTTGCAATTAGATAAAGCACTCGCCGAGCGGGACGCCGTACGTTATCAAGATTGGTGTTTTAATACTAATTACGTACAAGAAAAAACGCAGCAAATTTTAACCGCACTTAATACCTATCACGAGCAACATAATGATCAACTTGGTGTAAGCAAAGCCAGATTATATCGAATGGCGACATTGAATCAGCCAGAAAATCTAATTCATCATTTTATCGATGAAATGCTTGATGATGGACGATTACAACAAACGCGTGGCTGGATTCATCTACCAGAGCACAAAATTCAGTTTAATACAGAAGAAAAATCACATTGGACAGATGTATTAAACGAGTTTGAAAAAGCAAACGGTCAAGCAATTTGGGTGCGCGATATGGCAAATGCACTCGCTATTGATGAATCAATTATGCGTAATTTTATGTATAAAGCAGGGAAACTGGGTTACCTCACGCCAATCGTGAAAGATAGATTTTTCTTAACTGAAACCATCTATGCTTATGCAAGGCTTATCAAACAAATCGCTGAAAAACAAGGTAAAGTATCAGTAAATGAAGTACGTGATAAATTGAATTTCGGGCGCAAACTTACCGTTCAACTGATGGAATATTTCGACCGAATGGGTTTTTTGCGTCGCAAAGGCAATGACCATATTCTGCGCGATAAGAATGTTTTTGATTTATGATTTAAAAAGGAAAAGAGTATGAAAAAAACGCTCGTTGCTGCATTAATTAGTTCTGTCATATTACTCACAGGCTGCCAAGATAAAGATACTGAAGCAAAAATAAAACAACTAAATCAAACAGTAGCACAACTCAGTACTGAAAATACCAAATTAAAAGAGCAAATAGAAAAAACAGTCCCAGCAATTTTTGTGGAAAATGATGAAATATTTAATCAATCTGAAATTATTAAACATCCTAAATCGAAAGAAGATTACCAGCCTGAAGAAACCAAAATTGAGTATTCAATTTCAACAATAAAAACTAATATTGATTGGCTTAATGATCTATTATGGAAAAAATTGACTGAAAACGAAGAAACGAAAAATATTTCTCGTGAACAATTTATAGCACGTTATCAAACAGCTTTTGAGGAAGACAAAAAAGAAGTAAAAGAAACGCCATCTTTTGGTATTTCTCATTCTATGTGGACAGATTTTATTGCACAAAAAGAAAAACTTGCAACTTTTGCTATTAGTTTTTATGACTATGAAGGCGGTGCTCATGGGATAGAAGGTAATCGCTATTTCACAATTGATCTAACTACACGCCATATTTTGACATTAAATGATTTATTTAATGAAAAAGATTTACCGAAAGTAAAAACACTTTTATGGGAGCAATATAATAATAGCAATAAGGAATATGAACCTCTTATTGAAGTCGATAGTTTTAATTTATCGAACAATATTTACTTAGATTCAAGAGGTGTACATTTTATTTATGATGTCTATGAAATCGCCCCTTACGCAGCAGGAGAGCAGGATTTGTTGCTCTATTTTGGGCAACTAGAAGAATTATTTAGACCTGAATTTAAGCGAAATAACTATGTAAAATTTCTTTAAGGAAACAAACAAAAAGTGCGGTAAAAATTCACCGCACTTTTTTATTACCGTCTTATTTTCAAGAGTTTTTCAGTCAATTCATAAGCTCGAAGTTTTGCTAACTCTTTAGAAAGTTTCGCAACCAGTAAATCATGATCTACATCTGATACATGAGATACAATGTTCTCTTCAGCTTTACGTTTTGCTTCGCGAATACGATCAGCATCTAATTCACTACCACGGATAGCAACATCTGCTAGTACCGTAACAATATTTGGTTGAACCTCTAAAAAACCACCGGAAACATAGATAACTTCTTCATTTCCATCTTGAAGGGTAAATTTAACAATCCCTGGCTTAATTGCCGTTAGCAATGGTGTATGTCCAGGGAGAATGCCTAATTCCCCCTCAACACCTGTTGCTTGGATTTGTTTTACTTCACCTTCAAAGATTTTTCGCTCTGCGCTTACTATTGTTAAATTAAATGTCGCCATTTTTGTTCTCCTTCAAATGACTTGAAGTGATTACATATTTTTGGCTTTTTCTAGCGCTTCGTCGATTGAACCTACCATATAGAACGCTTGTTCTGGGATATGGTCGTAATCACCGCTTAAAATACCTTTAAAGCCGCGAATGGTTTCTTTTAATGGAACATATTTACCCGGAGTACCATTAAATACTTCAGCAACGAAGAACGGTTGTGATAAGAAACGTTCAATTTTACGTGCACGTGCTACCACTAATTTATCTTCTTCAGATAATTCGTCCATACCAAGAATTGCGATAATATCTTTCAATTCTTTATAACGTTGTAAAATACCTTGTACACCACGAGCAACATCATAATGTTCTTGACCAACAACAAGTGGGTCTAGCTGACGTGAAGTTGAATCTAATGGATCAACCGCAGGGTAGATACCTAAAGATGCAATTTGACGACTTAATACAACGGTTGAGTCTAAGTGCGCAAAGGTTGTTGCTGGAGATGGGTCAGTTAAGTCATCCGCAGGTACATATACCGCTTGTACAGAGGTAATAGAACCTGTTTTGGTTGATGTAATACGTTCTTGTAACACACCCATTTCTTCTGCTAATGTTGGTTGGTAACCTACCGCAGATGGCATACGACCTAATAACGCAGATACTTCAGTACCAGCAAGGGTATAACGATAGATATTATCCACGAAGAATAATACATCACGACCTTCATCACGGAATTTTTCTGCCATGGTTAAACCTGTTAACGCAACACGTAAACGGTTACCTGGTGGCTCATTCATCTGACCATAAACCAAAGATACTTTATCTAATACGTTAGAATCTTTCATTTCATGATAGAAGTCGTTACCTTCACGAGTACGTTCACCTACACCCGCAAATACGGAGTAACCTGAGTGTTCGATCGCGATGTTACGGATTAATTCCATCATATTTACGGTTTTACCTACACCCGCACCACCGAATAAACCAACTTTACCACCTTTTGCAAATGGACAAATTAAGTCGATAACTTTGATACCGGTTTCTAATAATTCCGTACTGTTTGATTGTTCTTCATAGCTTGGTGCAGAACGGTGGATAGCCCAACGCTCTTCTTCACCGATTGGACCTTGTTCGTCAATTGGTTCACCCAATACATTCATAATACGACCAAGGGTTTTTGTGCCTACCGGTACTTGAATCGGATCATTCGTATTTTCTACTTTTAAACCACGTTTTAAACCGTCAGAAGCACCTAATGCGATACAACGTACCACACCGCCACCTAATTGTTGTTGCACCTCAAGTGTTAAACCTGATTCAACTTTTAATGCATCGTAAACTTTTGGCACTGCATCTTGTGGAAATTCAACGTCAATCACCGCACCGATGATTTGTACAATTTTTCCTGCTGACATTACCGTTCCTCTTTTCTTAAATCGCTGCCGCACCGGCTACGATTTCATTCAATTCATTTGTGATACTTGCTTGACGAGCTTTGTTATACACCAACCGCAGATCATTAATTAAATTACCTGCATTATCAGTTGCTGCTTTCATTGCTACCATTCGAGCCGCTTGTTCTGAAGCTAAATTATCTACAACCGCTTGATAAATTTGGGATTCTAAATAACGAACTAAAAGACTATCTAATAGTACTTTTGGTTCTGGCTCATAAAGATAATCCCAAGTCTGTTGTCTTTCATTTAAATGATCGTCTTTAGATTCTGGTAAAGGAACTAATTGTTGTACAACAGGTTTTTGCGACATCGTATTAACAAATTTATTGTATGCAATATAAACTGCATCAATTTCACCATTACGATAAGCATCAAACATTGTATTTGCGACACCAATTAATTCTTCTAGAGCAGGCGTATCGCCTAAACCAGAAAGTTGACCTTTGATATTAAATCCAAAGGAACGGAAAAAACTAATCCCTTTTGAACCTATTAAGCCCAAATCTGTAGAGATATTTTGTTCTTTCCAATTTTTGATTTGGTTAAGTGTGGTTTTGAATAAATTAACATTTAAACCACCACACATACCACGATCTGTTGAAATAACCAAGATACCGATTTTCTTCACTTCACGCTCAACTAAGAACGGATGTTTATAACCGACACTTGCTTTAGACACATGACTAATAACGTTACGGATAGTTTCAGAATACGGACGAGATGCAGCCATACGATCCTGCGTTTTACGCATTTTCGAGGTCGCCACCATTTCCATTGCCTTAGTAATTTTTTGTGTACTTTGTACACTGGCAATTTTGGTTTTTATCTCTTTTGCACCTGCCATCTTATCTCTCCGTTACTACCAAGCACTATTCGCTTTAAAACTATCTAAAATACCTTTTAATGTATCTTTGATTTCGTCATTATAGTTACCGGTTTTAGTAAGCTCTTGCATAAACTCAGCGTGATTACGGTTAGAATAATCTAAAAGTGCGGTCTCAAAACTTGCAATTTTTGATAATTCCACGTCATCCAAATAACCAAATTCAACAGCAAACAATACAACCGCTTGTTCTGCAACAGATAATGGAGCAAATTGTTTTTGTTTTAATAATTCAGTTACTTTTTCACCGTGAGAAAGTTGCTTACGAGTCGCATCATCTAGATCTGATGCAAACTGTGCAAATGCTGCTAATTCACGATATTGAGCTAGCGCGGTACGAATACCACCCGCTAATTTCTTAATAACTTTAGTTTGCGCTGAACCACCAACACGAGATACCGAAATACCTGGGTTTACCGCAGGACGAATACCTGAGTTAAACAAGTTAGATTCTAAGAAGATCTGACCGTCGGTAATAGAAATTACGTTGGTTGGAACAAACGCAGATACGTCACCAGCTTGGGTTTCAATAATCGGAAGTGCGGTTAAAGAACCTGTTTTTCCTTTCACTTCACCTTTAGTGAATTTTTCTACGTAATCTTCGTTTACACGAGAAGCACGTTCTAGTAAACGAGAATGTAAATAGAATACATCACCTGGATAGGCTTCACGACCTGGTGGACGACGTAATAATAATGAAATTTGACGATAAGCTACGGCTTGTTTTGATAAATCATCATAAACAATTAATGCATCTTCGCCGCGATCACGGAAATATTCACCCATCGCACAACCAGCATAAGGTGCTAAATATTGTAATGCTGCTGATTCAGATGCAGATGCGGCTACCACGATAGTATTTGCAAGCGCACCATGTTCTTCTAATTTACGCACGACGTTTGCGATAGTAGAGGCTTTTTGACCAATCGCAACATAGATACATTTAATACCAGAATTACGTTGGTTAATAATAGCGTCAATTGCTAACGCAGTTTTACCCGTTTGGCGGTCACCAATGATTAACTCACGCTGACCACGGCCAATCGGTACCATAGAATCGACAGCTTTATAACCAGTTTGAACTGGTTGATCAACAGAACGACGATCGATAACACCTGGCGCAATCACTTCAACAGGAGAGAAACCATCATTTTCAATTTCGCCTTTACCATCGATTGGTTGACCAAGCGTATTAACTACACGACCTAATAAACCACGACCAACTGGTACTTCAAGAATACGACCTGTACATTGAACTTCCATACCTTCCGCTAAATCTGCGTAAGGTCCCATAACTACAGCACCAACAGAATCGCGTTCAAGGTTAAGTGCCATCGCATAACGATTACCCGGTAAGGCGATCATTTCACCTTGCATCACATCGCTTAAACCGTGGATGCGAATAATACCATCGCTTACAGAAACAATTGTCCCTGTATTACGCGCTTCACTGACCACGTCGAATTGAGCGATGCGTTTTTTAATCAATTCACTAATTTCAGTTGAATTTAGTTGCATCTTGTATTCCTCTTATAATTGCAACTCGTTTGCGAGACGAGTAAGTTGCCCACGGCTACTTCCGTCAATCACAAAGTCTTCAGTACGAATAATAACACCAGCAATAAGTGCGTTATCCACGTTGCAATTTAATTTCACTTTGCGAGCTAATCTTTTTTCCATTGCAGCTGCAATTTTTTCGATTTGTGTTGCATTCAATGGTTGCGCAGATGTTACTTCAACTTCTGCAATAGCTTGATGCTCCTCTACGTGATGTTTAAATTCTTCAAACACCGCAGGAATAGCACTCAAACGCTTATTTTCAGCCATTAACCGAATAAGATTTTGCCCATATTGATCCAATTGTTCGCCACAAATAGAAATTACTGTATCAGCTAATTTCTGTGCAGAAAGAGAACTACTTAAGTAAGCTTTTACCGTTTCATCTTCAGCTACGGCTGCAGCAAAACCTAACATATCAGTCCATTTTTCGACCGCACTTTGTTCAATGGCAAAGTCGAATGCAGCTTTTGCATAAGGGCGAGCTATTGTAGTTAATTCTGACATAAGCTAAGCCTCTTATAACTCTGCAACTAATTTATCAATAATGTCATTGTTTGCCGCTTCATCAATAGAACGACCAACAATTTTCTCAGCACCAGCCACTGCCAATGAAGCCACTTTAAGACGTAATTCTTCTTGAACACGTTTACGTTCTGCTTCTACTTCTGCATAACCTTGAGCAATAATTTTTGCTTTTAGTTCTTCGGCTTCTGCCTTCACTTCGTCTAATACTTCATTGCGACGTTTATTCGCAGCATCTAAAATATCTTGAGCTTGTACTTTTGCAGCTGAAAGTTCTTGTTCAACAAGATTTTTCGTATCTGCTTGCTCTTTTTTAGCTGCTTCAGCTGACGCTAAAGCGTTCGCAATTTGGCTTTGACGTGTTTCAATCGCATTAATAATTGGTGGCCAAACAAACTTCATGCAAAACCACACGAAAAGTGCGAATGCGATAAGTTGACCAATCAATGTTGCATTTAAATTCACAACGTCCTCCTTACTATGCTTGTTTTACGTTGATAAGCAAATAAGGTGATTAGTGTAATAAACCGATGAATGGGTTTGCGAAAATGAAAAGTAATGAAATACCAACAGCAATCATTGCAATCGCATCTAAAAGACCAGCCACGATAAACATTTTAGTTTGTAAGCTAGATGCTAATTCTGGTTGGCGAGCTGATGATTCTAAGAATTTACCACCTAAAATAGCAAAGCCAATTGCAGTACCTAATGCAGCAAATGCAAGAAGAATTGATGCACCGATGATTGTAGCTGTAATTACAGTTTCCATAATTTTCTCCAATAGAAGTTAAGTTTTAGCCCTAGAGCCGGTTAATAAAAAATGATTAATGATCTGCTTTGTTATAAGCAATACTTAAATAAACAACCGTCAACATCATAAAGATGAAAGCCTGCAAGGTAATAACCAAAATATGGAAAATAGCCCAAGCAAGATGTAACGGAATCCCTAATGCTGCAATGGCCATATTAGCGGAATACATTACAGCGATAAGAATAAAGATCAATTCCCCTGCATACATGTTACCAAACAAACGGAATGCGAGTGAAATTGGTTTAGCCAATAAAGTCACGGTTTCAAGAATAAAGTTAACAGGAATAAACGCCCAATGGTTGAATGGATGAAGCGTATATTCTTTAACTAAACCTTTGAATCCTTTAGATTTTATTGTGTAGAAAAGAATTAAAAAGAAAACACAAATGGACATACCTAAAGTTGCGCTAATATCTGCTGTCGGCACTGCACGAAGATAATGAATACCGAACAAACCTGCAAATTGAGGTAAGAAATCAACAGGAATTAAGTCGATAGCATTCATGATGAATACCCAACAGAAAATGGTTAATGCTAGTGGCGCAACCACGTTACGTGGACCATGAAAATTTTCTTTCACGATTCCATTAACCCATTCCACAACAATTTCAACTAAACATTGCATTTTTCCTGGAACGCCAGTTGTTGCTTTTTTCCCTACTCGAGAAAAAACAAATAGGAAAATAACCGCAGCAAGAATAGAAAAGAACAACGTATCTATATGAACATTCCAAAATCCATCCCCTGTTTTGAGAAAGGATAAATGGTGGCTAATGTATTCCGATGTTGTTAGTCCAGACATAATAAACCCTTAGTACAAGTATAAAAATCAAATTCGGCGAAGCAAAAATGGAACTAAATTATTCAACATTAATGCAATAAAAAAACCACTAAAAAAAATAATAAAATTTGTAACCGAAAAGTATTTAAATGAAATACTAATAAAAACAATGGTTAGAACAAATTTTATTGCTTCTCCTTTATAAAGTGCGGTCAATTTTGTGGCTAAATGTTGTTTTCTATAAAAAACCACATACACAAAAACACCGAAAGGAATTAATGCCGAAAGAAATCCGAATAAAAAATCAAGCGCACTTTTCATTTGCCATAAAGCAAAAAAACAAGCCAATAGCAGCATAATGACTATTTCAATAAAAATAGCTTTTTGATACTGAACTTTCGCTTGTTGTATAATTCTCGACATTTTTAAAACCTTAAAACGTTCTAATTATACATTTGATCAAATTAGATTCAACTTAAAAAGCACTGAAAAACGTTAACTAAATCACACTTTTAGAAAATTTTTTACAAAATTGTAACTATTTAACGCAAAACGATTAAATGTCGTTCACCTATAAGTTCTGGAACATGTAATTTAATCACTTCTTGAATAGTATATTTTTCATTCAATTCATTAATTTCATCTTCCTGATAAATACCTTTTAATGCATAAAAATATCCATTTTCTTTTGGTAAATGATGACACCAATCTGTCATATCTTTTAACGAAGCAAAAGCACGGCTTAATACACCATCAAATTTATCTTCAGGTTGATATTCTTCTACTCGACTTAAAACAGGGGTTACATTAGTTAGTCCAAGCTCACGTATAGCATTTCGAATAAAACTAATGCGCTTACCTAAACTATCAAGGAGGACAAATTGTTTGGAAGGATTAATAATTGCCAAAGGTAAACCAGGCAAGCCAGGGCCAGTACCGACATCAATAAAACGATCACCCTGTAAATAAGGACTTACTACAAGACTATCTAAAATATGTTTGACTAACATTTCTTGTGGATCACGTACAGAGGTTAAGTTATAAGCTTTATTCCACTTATGAAGTAATTGTACCAACTGAATCAGCTGATCTTTTTGTAGATCGGTTAATTGAATTTCTGCTTGAGCCAGTAAATTTTCGAGCTTTGCTTTCATTTTTCTATCTATCTTGTCTGTTTGTTGTCATTCTACTTGAAAGTGCGGTTAAAATCCTTAGTGTTTTTATTTCAGCAAAAATTTAGCCTACTAATTACACCTTTTTAATTTGTAATATAAAAAAATGCGGTGAAAATTCACCGCACTTTTACATTTAAATTAAGAAAACATTATTCCCCACGCTTCAGCATACCTTGTTTTTTCAAATTCACCAGAATAATCGAAATTGCCGCAGGGGTAACACCTGAAATTCGGCTTGCTTGGCCAATGGAAACAGGACGATGCTGTTCCAATTTCGCACGTACTTCATTAGATAAACCAGACACTTTGCTGTAATCAAAGTTAGCTGGAATAGTCGTATTTTCGTGGCGTTTTTGTTTTTCGATTTCTTCTTGTTGATGCTCAATATAGCCTTGATACTTAATAGCAATTTCCACTTGTTCTACGGCTTCTTTGTCTTCCATTGCCGGTTTATATGGCGTTAAAGAAGTTAAAATATCGTAGGTCATTTCTGGACGGCGCAATAAATCTTCACCGCTGGCTTCACGCACAAGTGGGCTGCCAAGTACTTTATTCGCTTCTTCTAAATATTCAGAGCGCGGATGCAACCAAATGCTGCGTAAGCGTTGGCGTTCCTGTTCAATATTTTCCATTTTTTGATTAAAGCGTGCCCAGCGAGCATCATCAATTAAACCTAATTCATGGGCAATTGGCGTTAGACGAATATCTGCATTGTCTTCACGTAATAACAAACGGTACTCTGCACGAGAAGTAAATACGCGATACGGTTCTTTGGTTCCAAGTGTACAAAGGTCATCAACTAATACGCCAGTATAAGATTGATCACGACGTGGATACCATGCCTCTTTCTCTTGTACATAAAGACCAGCATTAATCCCAGCTAATAAGCCTTGCGCCGCAGCTTCTTCATAACCGGTTGTACCGTTAATTTGGCCTGCGAAGAATAAACCTGAAATAGCTTTTGTTTCTAATGTTGGTTTTAAATCACGTGGATCAAAATAATCGTATTCAATGGCATAACCTGGCTTCACAATACGTGCATTTTCTAAACCTTTCATGGAATTCACAATACCCATTTGCACGTCAAACGGCAAACTGGTAGAGATCCCGTTTGGATACACTTCATTACTGGTTAATCCTTCTGGTTCCAAATAAATTTGATGTGAATTACGATCCGCAAAACGCATTACTTTATCTTCAATAGATGGGCAATAACGTGGACCGATCCCTTCAATCACACCGGTATACATTGGACTGCGATCCAAATTATTACGGATCACTTCATGAGTTTGTTCATTAGTATGGGTAATATAACAAGGAATTTGTTGAGGATGATCTTCAACTGATCCCATAAAAGAAAACACGGGTAAAACAGCATCACCATGTTGTTTAGCTAAAATATCAAAATTGATCGTACGTGCATCAATACGTGGTGGTGTACCTGTTTTAAGGCGATCTACACGTAATCCTAGATCTCTTAATCGATGTGAAAGATTTACAGACGCAGGATCCCCTGCTCGACCACCTTCATAATTTTCCAAACCTATGTGGATCTTACCGGCTAAGAACGTACCGGCCGTTAAGATCACTGATTTTGCACGGAAGGTTAACCCCATTTTTGTGGTAACACCAGTGACGCGATCCTGTTCGATTAAAATATCCGTGGCTTCTTGTTGGAAAATATCTAAATTCGGTTGGTTTTCAAGGGTAATGCGTACAGCTTGACGATACAACACGCGATCCGCTTGAGCTCGAGTAGCACGCACTGCTGGGCCTTTACTGCTATTTAAAGTACGAAATTGAATCCCTGCTTTATCTGCAGCATGCGCCATTAAGCCGCCCATCGCATCTACTTCTTTTACTAAATGACCTTTACCGATCCCACCAATTGCAGGGTTACAAGACATTTGTCCTAAAGTATCTACATTATGCGTTAATAAAAGGGTTTTTAATCCCATTCGAGCTGGTGCAAGCGCGGCTTCTGTACCCGCATGGCCACCACCGATCACAATCACATCATAAGTTTCAGTGTAAAACATATCTATCTCTATTATTTATTCGGATCAAAAATTGGCGCTATTTTACAGAAATTTAAAACACCTGACAAAAAAAGAATGGATCTATTGATCCTTTGAAAGATCAGGTTTGTATTAGTAAAGAAGATCTCTTTTTATATAGAAAGATCTTATTATTGTTACTATTAAGATCCTTTGTGGTTGTGAGTAACCTTATTCGATCCTTATGGAAACAGGTGTTATAGGATCCAAAGATCTTGTGAAAACGATATCATTTTCTTTAAAAATCTTGTGTGTAAAATGGAAAGTTATTAACAATTTTATTTTTGCTCAAAGTTACCAAGTGAGTAAAAACAGTTTTATGACAGATTATTTATGAGTTATCCACAGATAAAAATGAATTTTTATTGAAATCCCTATAATTTAGTTTTTTTAAACAATTAATTTTATTAAATGTAAGTTTTATGATTTGACTTTGTAGTTACTACAGGTTTTATGCTTCCTTCAAATCAAATAGTTAAGGAAATAAAATGAAAGAAGTTTCTATAGTAAAAAATTATACTCCTAAAGAATATCAGCAGCATGCATCTTGCCCTCATAGTCAAATCTCTAAAAATAAAATGGTATTAGGCATTAGTTTTGCAATTATTACCTTTTATATGGTTGTTGAATTTCTAGGGGGATATTGGTTTAACAGCCTTACTTTGATGGCTGATGCTGGGCATATGGCAAATGATAGTTTATCTATTTTTTTAGCATGGATTGGGTTATTTTTAAGTCTAAGATGGCAAAAATGGTTCGCTTTAATCAATGGAATTTCATTAGTTTGGGTCGCCATTTGGATTTTCATCGAGGCTATAACACGTTGGCAGGCTCCGATAGAAATAGCTGCTTTGCCAATGTTAGGTGTAGCTTTACTAGGGTTTGGGATTAATTTGTTGGTAGCTTTTATTATGCTAAAAAGTAATTGCCATAATTTGAATATTCGTGCAGCATATTTGCATGTTTTAGTAGATTTATTTGGTTCGGTTGTTGCTATTATTGCAGGCATAAGTGCTTATTGGTTAAATTGGCAATGGGTTGATGTAGTCGCTAGTGGTATTTTAAGTCTTTTTGTCTTATACAGCGGTATGTCCACAGTTTTTCAATCTGTTAAATCTTTGTATGATAGTAATACAAATTTCTTATTAAATGATCATTCTCATTAAAGTAAAAAATTGCTTGAGGAAATAATGAAAATTAACGAATTAAGTAAATCTACGCATACTAATATTGAAACTATCCGCTACTATGAAAAGCAAGGAGTATTGCAGCCACCTAAGCGATTGGCTAATGGTTATCGACATTATGATGAAGAAAGTGTAGAACAATTAAAATTCATCAAAAAATGTCGAACGTTGGGTTTCTCTTTAGAGAATATTAAGGCACTCAATCGTATTAAATTTAGTATGAAAGATCATTATCAGGCGGATCAATTAGTACTGAATCAACTGATCCAAGTGGAAAATAAAATATCTCAATTATTAGAAATCAAAGATTTTTTACAGTCTATTGTTACCGAAAGTGAACATAATGAAGAGGAATGTAAAGCAATAGAAGGATTGAAAAGCGAATGCAATTTGTAAAATAAAGAAGATAGATTTATAAAAATACTTAAAAATTTGACCGCACTTTAGAAAAAAATGCCGCCTAAACTTTGATATTCAGACGGCATTTTATTTTTCTAATTATTATTTAGATAAATCAATTTGATACACTGCAAAACCGATTTCGTCAGTACCCACTTGTTTCATTGGGTATTGTGCTTTTTCAGCGATAAATTTCGCCGCTTGTTCGCTTGGCGATGTTTCAAAACGGACATCTAATTTATCGTTACCTGTGATAGGCACAAAACGCCAGTTTTTATCCGCATTTGGATTGACTGAACCCTCTTTCTCACTAGTTGCTTTAATATAATCAGCCAAAATTTGACGGCTTTCATCAGGCGAAGCGTAAACAATATGTTGATCGCCAGTGCCTGGGAATTTATTACCGTAAGCACGATAGTTATTGGTTGCAATCAAAAATTCTGCTTTTGGATCAACTGGTTTACCTTGATAAGTGAGATTTACTACACGATGCGATTCAGGGTTGATTAACTTACATTCGCCATCGTAACGAGCAGGTTTGGTTAGATCGTATTCATAATTGACACCATCAATCACATCAAAGTTATAAGTGCGGAACCCTTCCCAATCAATTAATGATTGAGGTTCGTCACTTGCAGGGTCAATTTGTTTAAACATACCTGCACTGCATTCTAACCATTCTTTTAATTGTTCACCTGTCGCTTTAACAACCACTAATGTATTTGGATAGAGATATAAGTCTGCCGCATTACGGAAAGTTAATTCACCTTTATTTACTTCGGTATAACCTGTTGGGTCATTTTTACGACCGCCTGCTTTAAATGGTGCTCCCGCACTTAAAATAGGTAAGCCAGCCATTTCTGTCACACTTGGTGCCACTTTTTCAACGTATGCTTTTTGTGCTTGGTTTACAATTTGAATGGTTGGATCATCTTGCACTAATGCAAGATAGCTATACATATTATCTGTTGCTTTACCAATAGGTTGAGAAACAAATTTACGTGTCGCTTCGTGAACTGGTTTTAAAAGTGCGGTAATTTCTGGGTCATTTTTTGCAAGGGCTTTTTTGGTTTCTACATCATAAATTGGACGAAGAACCGCTTTTCCAGAGGTGACAATCCATTTGCCTTTGTGCTCTGTTAATCCTAAATCCACCACGCTGATATTATTTGCCCAGTAACCAGCCATACTTTCTGGTACACCTTTTACTGTACCATTTACGATGTCTGCATTTGGTGATTTCGCAAATTCTTTATTTGGGAATAAACGGTGTGAGTGACCAAAAATAACCGCATCAATATGTGGAACGTCTGCCAAATAGAATGCCGAGTTTTCAGCACCTTCTTTGTATGGTTCATCCGATGGGCCAGTGTGAGCTAATGCAACGATAATATCTGCCCCTTTTTTCTTCATTTCAGGGACATATTTTTGTGCTGTTTTTACAATATCACGGGTTTCCACTTTGCCTTGAAGGTTCGCTTTATCCCAAACTATAATTTGTGGCGGTACAAAACCGATATAACCGATTTTTAATTTATGTGTTTTGCCATTATTATCCACCACAGATTTTTCTTGAATGACATAAGGTGTGAAATAAGGTTCTTCTGTCCCTGCTTTTACTACGTTAGCATTCACAATCGGGAATTTAGCTTGTTTGATACTGTCAGCTAAATAATCTAAACCATAGTTAAATTCGTGGTTACCTAACGTTCCTACTTCATAATGCATAGCATTTAAGCAATCAACCGCAGGGTTAGATTTGCCTTCTTTATAGCCTTGTGCAGCTTGATAGTCTGCAATTGGATTACCTTGAATTAGGTCACCGTTATCTACTAATACACTATTTTTCACTTCAGCACGTGCTTGACGAATAAGGCTTGCTGCACGAGTAAACCCGAATTTATCGGTTGGTGCATCTTTATAATAGTCAAAATCGGTCAAGAAACTATGAATATCTGTTGTTGCCACAATGCGTAGATCAACATCGCTCTTTCCTTTTGCTATCGCAAAACGGTTTGCACTTAATGCAAGAATACTGCTTGCACCGATTTGAATAAAATGACGTCTATTAATCATTGAGTTTTCCTTATAAGGTGAGTAGATATTGCCTTTATTCTAAGAAAAATAGGAGATTCTTAAAAGAAAGGAGTAAAAATATTTTTATTTAATTAAGCTAATAATCTTTGTACTAAAGATGTATAAATATTAACCCCAGTAAGCAATTGATTTTCATCAAAATCAAATTCAGCTTCATGATGACCTGCTGTGCGATCTGCACCAAGAATGAAGTAAATAGCTTTGCCTCCGTGTTCTTGTACACGTCTACCTAAAATAGTCGCATCTTCACTTGCATTGAAAGCATAATCTGAATTTACGTTATTTATTTGTGGTTGTTCAAGGGATATTTCTTCGATGAGTTTTATAAGTTCAACATCGTTATTCATATCCACTGCTTCACCTACAATTTCAGTTTCATATGCAACATCAAAACTTATGGAAATACCTTTGGCTATTTGCATGACTTGTTCAGTCATGTATTCATTAATTGCTTTGTTTTCTCCCCGCACTTCTAATTGTAATTCAGCAGAAGATGGAATAACATTTCGTCCTTCACCCGCTTTTAGCACACCTACATTAATTCTTGTCATGCCTTCGCCATGGCGTGCAATACCATGAAGTTGAGTGACCGTATGCGCTGCAGCTAATAAGGCATTACGACCTAAATGGGGCGCAGCACCTGCGTGCGCAGGTTTACCTTTGTAGCGAATATCAATTTTTGTAGTGGAAAGAAAATTTCTTGGATTAGCAATAACTGTGCCTGTATTCGCGCAAAAACTAATGTGTGAAGAAGCAAAATAATCTGCATCATCAATTATGCCACTTTGTGCAATGGCTGCTGCACCTCGAACACCTTCTTCTGCTGGTTGGAATACAATTTTTACTTTTCCAGTGAGTTTATCTTTGTTCTGAGCGATCCATAATGCAACGCCTAAACCTATTGTAATATGTGAATCATGTCCACAAGCATGCATAAATCCATCGTTAATTGAGGCAAAACCTTCTTTATTTGGAATATGCTCGGATGAGCGAGTTTCCGTTACATTCACACAGTCTATGTCAAAGCGTAATGCAATAGTTTTTCCTGGTTTACCTGAATCAAATAATGCTACACAACCAGTGTACCCTTCCATTTTTTCGAGCCATTTTTCATTGGCTCCATAGGCTTTTGCATTAGCTAAACCTTTATCTACTACGGCTTGTTTTCGTCCACGAACAAAGTCTGGATTTATAATTTGTTTGCCAAGAAAAATTTCAAAACAACCTAAGTCTTCCAAGTAATCCGCAATGCGAGAAGTTGTCCAAAATTCACTCCAGCCAATTTCTGGAAAACGATGAAATTCACGACGCCATTTAATGAGTTGATTTAAATCTAAGTTCATTTTTTTCTTCCTTTAAAAGTCTATAAAAACAGACCGCACTTAAAAAAAGTGCGGTCAATTTTTTACTATTTTTACAACATAAATAATGCTAAGAATAAAACAGCAAGTATCATGCCTGGTGCGGTACGTTTTACCATTTCTACTGGACTTACCATCGCAAGTCCTGCACAAACAATAGTTACGCCTGCAATTGGTGAAGCTGTACGACCAATTGCACCAGCAATGGCTGCTGCCATACCAAGATTTACATGAGTGTAACCGAGCTCTACAGCATGTGGCGTGACAGCAGTGTTAAAGGCAATCGCTGCTGCATCGCCAGAGCCTGTAATTAAGCCCATTAAGAATGGTCCAATTGTTGCACCCCAACGTACAAATTCGTTGGATTCTTTTAAGAAAGAAATTGCAGCATCTACTGCGCCCGTAGATTTTAATCCTGCTACAAATACACTGGCTGCAATGATGATACCAAGTACGTTTGCATAAGAATTTCCCATACCATTGAAAAATTCTTCAGTGATTTTTACTGGGGAAATGCGAGTGACGATAATGCCGTAAATTGCGCCAATAAGCATCGCTTGAGGCACACCCATTTTAGTCCATTCAAGACCTGGTACTTGTTGTAATGAGGTTCCACCAATTACTAAAATAACTAATGGTATTAATGGTGCAAGGGCATAAAGTACATTGACGCCTTTAACAACTTTAATTTCACTTTCTTTTTGTTCTGCAAGATAAGCTTGGCGATGTTGTTCACCATAATCTTTAAAAACAAGCGCAAGAATTGTTAAAACTACAGCACCTATTGCTCCTGCAATCATGCTATATGGCGCATGTGAAAGGTTTACTTGAGTGATAGTTAAGCCTGACATTTCACTAATCATTGCTGAGTGAGAAGAACCCGGGCTCATCATTGATCCAAAAGTCCCTGCTAAAATAGCTGCACCAGCAGTAGCTGGTCGAACACCCGCACTTTTTAAAACGGGAATTAATGTTGCGCCAACCGCAGCAGCACAACCAGCAGCAGAAGGAATAGCAATATTGATGAAAAAGGTGATAACTGTTGCAATCGGAATTAAGAAGAATTTTAATCCGCTTAATGGTTTGGTAAGTAAATGCACTAGATGAGTATCACATTGAGAGTATTTCATCACGTAAGCAAAACCCATACTAGAACAGATAGCCATAATTAATCCGCCAGATGTCATGCTTTTGGCAAAAGCATCTAATGCGCCCATTGGATTAAGCGTCAGAATGGACATTATTAAACCGACACCAATCAAAACGGTTCGGGTTTCGGCTTTTTTAATCAGAAAATAAATTGTGGCAATAATGCCAATCACTGCAACGATGGATTTAAATAATTCCATTATATGTTCCTTTTAAGTTAATAAGAAAAAGTTGTATTGATGTCAAATGTGCCATATTCCATATTTTCACTGAAGCACAAAATAGGATTTTCACCCAACACAGTTGCCATTTCATTTTGTATATGAAGTGCAGAACCTTCAGGTAAGGCATATACAAATGCAGTTGGATTAACGAGTAAAAATTCTGCCAAACGTTCTTCTCGGCTTTCACCATTGTGGTCTTGCATTTTACCTGAAATAAAGTGCGGATTAATTTGATGAGGAAAAAGCTGTAATGCTTGAAATGAAGGAGGATAAGTAATCGGCATATCATTAGTTGTCATAATAGATGCGCCAGCTACATTGGCCCCAGCGCTCCAACCAAAATAAGGTGTACCGTTATTCACTTTTTTACGAATGATATCAATCAAATTGTGTTCATAAAGCTGTTTTAACAAACAAAATGTATTCCCGCCGCCAATAGCGATGATATCTGCTTGTTCAATGATATCTCGATGCTGTTTACCATGATGAACGGAAACAATATTCATCCCTAAATCAGAAAGTGCATTTTTCACAGTTTTTTCATATTCATCAAAAGTGCGGCGTACCCCAGCATAAGGCACAAAAGCAATTGTTTTACCATGATAATCAGCCAAGAAATTTTGTAACCAAGGTATGGTGTGTTCAAGATAACCTGTGTTCTTGTATTTTGAGCTACTGAGCAGTAACATGTTTTTCATTTTCCACTCCTTTTTAGAGGCATTTAGCAATACCGATATTAAGCTTAGAAAAGGTTAATTTTCAACGAAAAATTATTATTGTTTGACGAATATCAAAAAATAAACTGTGTCAGGAGAAAACTATGTCAATTAATCTTAATCGTGTTCAAAATTTAATTGAAAAACTGGCTTTTATTTCATCAGTACCAAACGAGTTGACTCGCTTAGCTTTTACAGAGGAGGATGAAAAGGCCCATAATATGATTATTGAATTATGTAAAGAATATGATTTATCTATTCGTCGAGATTCAATTGGAAATCTTTTTATTCGTAAGGCAGGTAAAGAAGATTTTTTACCTGCAGTTGCATTCGGATCACATATTGATACTGTTGTGAATGCTGGTAAATTTGATGGTCCTTTGGGATCTGTCGCTGGGTTGGAAATTCTTTTGCAATTATGTGAACAGAATATTCAGACTCGTTATCCTTTAGAATTGATAATTTTTACTTGTGAAGAATCGAGTAGATTTAATTTTGCTACATTGGGTAGTAAAGTTATGTGCGGCATAGTAAATCAAGAAAAATTAAGTTCGTTACGTGATAAACAAGGAAAGGGTTTATCAGAAGCTATGGCTGAAGTAGGAATGAATTTTAATTTGGTTAATCAAGCAAAACGTGATGCAAAGGAATTTAAATGTTTTTTTGAACTTCATATAGAACAAGGCCCTCGTTTAGAGAATGAAGGAAAAACAATAGGTGTTGTGACAGGTATTGCTGCTCCGATTCGTGCAATTGTTAAAATTAAAGGACAAGCGGATCATTCGGGGGCAACAGCAATGTATTATCGTCATGATGCATTGTTAGGAGGCGCTGAATTATCACTTGCTATTGAGAAAGCGGCCATTCAAGCTGGACATTCTACTGTAGCCACTGTAGGTAATATTACAGCTAAACCAGGAGTAATGAATGTTGTGCCAGGATATTGCGAATTATTAGTAGATATTCGAGGTACATATGTACAAGCTAGAGATTCTGTATTTGAATTATTACAAGAGGAAATTAGTAAAGTTTCAGAAAAAAGAGGATTATTAATTGAGTTACAACTTATTTCAAAGGATAATCCTATAGTATTACCTGAAAATATGGTAAACCAAATAGCTGAAACTGCACATTCCTTTGGTTATTCTTACGAAATAATGCCAAGTGGTGCTGGACATGATGCCATGCATATGGCAACACTTTGTCCGACAGGTATGATTTTTGTTCCATCTCATTTGGGAATTAGTCATAACCCTCTTGAATTTACTGATTGGAAAGATATAGAAGCAGGAATTAAAGTTTTACAAAAAGTTATATTAGAACAGGCTGAAGTTTGTTAATTGTTATAAAAAAACTCGTATTAATAATACGAGTTTTTTTATAAAGGCAATTCAGTTGTTGACTTAACCGTTTTTAGAGTAACTTCTGATTTTAAGGTTTTAATGCCAAGCCTGGAATTGAGATAGGTGGTTTTAATGTGGTTAAATTCTTCTAAATCTGATACACAAAGTTTAAGAAGAAAATCGAAAGTTCCTGCCATAAAATGACATTCGATGATCTGTGGGATTAATTTTACCTCAAAAATAAACCGCTCTTTTAATTCTGGATCTTCTTCAAAGAAAGAACCTAATGCATAAACGATAAGATTACAATTTACTTTCTTGGGATTCAATAAGGCTACATAGTTATCAATTACGCCGCTTTCTTCTAAGTGATTCACTCGACGTAAACAAGCTGAATTGGAGAGTCCTATTTCGTTAGCTAATTCATTATTTTGTAATCGACCATTTCGTTGTAATGCTTTAAGAATACGAGTATCGATATTATCGAAATATTTTTTAAGCATAGTAAATCCTTTTTATGCTAACAAAAAAGATAACTTATTATAAAAGAAACCGCCTAGAAAAACTGTGATCTAGGCGGCAATTTGACTAATTAGTTAAACACTATATAAAGATACTTGTACTACCAATAAAATGGAGCCAATTAGCAATAAGCATCCAATCATTGGCATCACGAATTTAACCCATCTATCAAATGGAATGTGCAACATTTGGAGTGTCACCAAAACTAATCCTGTAGGTGCCAAGAATAGCATTGCATATTGTCCCCAGTTGTAAGCGGAAACCACGATATCGCGTGGAATACCCACTGAGTCAGCAAGTGGCGCCATAATTGGCATTGAAAGTACAGCTAAACCAGAAGAAGACGGTACGATTAAACCTAGGAAAATAAATACGACTAATTGGCCTAAGATGAATACGCTACCCGGCATACCACTAACCACATTAGACATATAATCAAGGATGGTGTCAGAAATCATACCTTGTTCGAGCACTAAGTTTACGCCACGAGCAAGACCAATGATTAATGATACGCCTACTAATTCTGATGCACCTTCAGTGAAAGATTCCACAATATCTTTTTCAGACAAGCCACTGATAAACATAATGATGATAGTAATGGCAAGGAAAGATGCAGCCATTTGAGGGAACCACCATCCGCCAACCATTACACCCCAAATCATAATAGGGAATGCAATACAGAAAAGCGTTAAGATTAATTTGCGACGAGCTGAGAATGCGATAGTTGCATTTGGATCAAAGTTCTTCATATAACGTTGGCGAAATTCTTCGCGATCGTCATAAGTGAAAGAAAAACTTGGGTCAGCTTTGATTTTTTTACAGTACCAATAAAGATATGCGATTACGCAAGTTGAGCCTAAAACTAAACCTAGAGCACGGAAACCAATACCTTCAGTAAATTGAATACCAGCTGCATTTGATGCGATAACAACGGAGAATGGGTTAATTGTAGAGAATGCAGTTCCCATAGATGAAGCAAGGAATATAGCCCCTACGCAGACTATTGCATCATATCCCAGAGCCAAGAATACAGGCACCAGAATTGGATAGAATGCCACTGCTTCTTCTTCAATACCGCATGTTGTACCGCCTAACACCATTAAAACAGATACGCTGAATACAATAAAAAACTCATTGCCTTTGGTTTTCTTCGCAAGAGCCATCAAACCGGCATTAAAAGAACCAGTACGGTTAATGACACCAATCATCCCTCCCAATACGAAGATAAAGACCATGACATCAACAGCTTCTATGGTTCCTTCCACCATACTTTTGGTGATGTCTTCAATGCCTTTGTGGTGTTGTTCTACACGTTGATAGGTACCTGGAATAGCGATTGGTTTTTTGATCACGCCTTCGGTGAAGTTGGAGAGTTTTATTTTGATATTGAGATTATCAAGCGTGTCTGTTGTGGCGGGATAGGTTTTATCGTCAACGCCGTAAGCTTTGACCACAAAAACATTATCAGTGGAGTTATATGTTAATTTTGAATATGAACCAGATGGAATTACCCAGGTCAATCCAACAGCGAGAATTAATATTGCAAATAAAATGGTAAACGCTGATGGGAAATTAAACGTTTTCTTCTTTTTGGACGCATCCATAGCGAGCTCCTTATGTGTAACGTTTAAAGTGCGGTTGGTAAAAACATCGGTTAAACCGACCGCACTTTTTACTTTGAGAATGACTTCTCAAAGTTCTTTTATTATTTAAGCATAATAGGATATGCCTTCAGCTTTTTTCGTAATACGAGTACCAGCTTTTCCTTTCACAATGTCCACAATATCAGATAAAGAGCCTATTACTGCATCTTTTCCTGTTTGTTTTGCAAAGTTGATTGCGGCTTGTACTTTCGGTCCCATAGAACCTGCTGCAAAACCAAGTTCTGAAATTGCTTCAGGTGAGGCAACTGAAATTGCTTTTTGGGTTGGTTTTCCCCAATCTACAAAGGTTGCGGAAACATCAGTTGCGATGATGAATAAGTCCGCATCAAGATTTTCTGCAAGTAAAGCAGAACATAAATCTTTGTCGATAACGGCTTCAACACCTTGTAAATTATGGTTTTCATCATAATAGGTCGGGATACCACCTCCACCCGCACAAATTACGATACTGCCTTTTTCAAGCAACCATTTTACCGGACGAATTTCAAAAATACGTTTTGGCAATGGACTTGGCACAACGCGACGATATTTATCACCATCTTGTGCGATAGACCAATTTTTTTCTTTTGCCAAACGTTCAGCTTCTTCTTTCGTATAAACAGGGCCAATTGGTTTAGTTGGATTTTTAAAAGCTGGGTCGTTGATATCAACTTCTACTTGAGATAATAAAGTTGCAAATGGCACTTCAAATGGAACTAAATTACCGAGTTCTTGTTGAATCATATAACCAATCATTCCTACTGATTCTGCACCTAATACATCTAAAGGATAGGTTGGTACATCAGTATAGGCAGCGCCTTGTAAGGCGAGTAAACCCACTTGTGGGCCATTACCGTGCGCAATTACTAATTCATTATTTGGCCAAATCTTAGCAATTTGCTCACAAGCAATGCGAACATTTTGTCGTTGATTTTCGGCTGTCAGCGGCTCTCCGCGTCGTAATAACGCATTACCGCCTAATGCAATTACTATTCTCATACGTTCTCCTTATGCCAAACTTGCAACCATTACTGCTTTAATTGTGTGCATACGGTTTTCTGCTTGTTCAAATGCAATGTTCATTGGAGATTCAAATACGTCTTCAGTTACTTCAATACCATTAGCTAATTCAGGATATTTTTCAGCAATTTGACGACCAACTTTGGTTTCACTGTTATGGAAGGCTGGTAAGCAGTGCATAAATTTCACTTTTGGATTACCAGTGCGTTTCATTAATTCTGGTGTTACTTGATAAGGAAGTAATAATTTAATGCGTTCGCCCCAAGTTTCTAATGGTTCACCCATTGAAACCCACACATCAGTATGGACAAAATCTACACCTTTCACCGCTTTGTCGATATCTTCAGTTACAGTTATACGAGCGCCACTTTCTTTCGCAAATTTTTCGCACATTTCCACAAGACTTGCTTCTGGTAATAATGCTTTAGGTCCACAAATACGAACATCCATACCTAATTTTGCGCCAATTAATAAAAGTGAATTACCCATGTTATTGCGAGCATCTCCAATATATACATAGCTAATTTCGCTTAATGGTTTGTCGCAATGTTCAATCATGGTAAGTACGTCGGCAAGCATTTGTGTTGGGTGGAATTCATCGGTTAAACCATTGAATACTGGCACACCAGCATAATCAGCAAGTTCTTGAACGATACTTTGTTTAAAGCCACGATATTCAATGCCATCATACATTCTGCCTAATACGCGAGCGGTATCTTTCATACTTTCTTTGTGGCCAATTTGAGAGGAGTTAGGGTCGATGTAGGTGACTTGTGCGCCTTGATCATGAGCGGCGACTTCGAATGCACAGCGTGTGCGGGTGGAGGTTTTTTCAAAGATGAGAGCGATATTTTTTCCTTTTAATTTTTGTTGTTCTGTGCCTGCATATTTGGCTCGTTTCAAATCTCGGGAGAGATCTAAGAGATATTTAATTTCACGTTCTGTGTGATGAACAAGACTAAGTAAATGTCTATTTTTCATATTGAAAGCCATAATAATCTCCTTGTTTTTTGACTATCCATTGGGGAATAAACATACATCATTCGAGATACTGCTTGTCGTTCGAACAGTTGCATTATAAGAGAAATAAAATGAAATTTGTTATCGTTTTTCAACTGGTAATGCCAATATATAGAACTTTATTGCGTGGTTTTTAGTATTGTTAGAATTTATGTTCTTTTAAATAAAAATAGATTAACTTGTTATTGGTATTTTAATCTAGATCAAACAAATTCTAATTAATCAAAATTTCCTTTTGTATCTAATAGAAAAAAGGTTTTATCATTTTTTTATAAATCTGAGTGATTTTATCGGGTTTATAACGAAACTTTCTATTCTAATCAAAAGGACTTAATTATGTACTGCGTACAATGCGAACAAACAATGCGTACACCAGTGGGTAACGGTTGTAGTTACTCTCAAGGAATGTGCGGTAAAACTGCGGAAACTTCTGATTTACAAGACCTACTTGTTGCAACTCTGCAAAGCTTATCTGCTTGGGCTATTCAAGCGAGAGATTTAGCTATTATCGATAATGAAATTGATGCTTTTACGGCACAAGCATTTTTTTCTACCTTGACTAATGTAAACTTTGATTCTCAACGTATAGTTGAATATGCACAACAAGCCATAGCTTATCGCGATAATTTAATGAAACGTTGCCGTACATTAAATCCAAGTATTGATATAAACCATCCATTAGCTCATTTACAGCTTGAAGGTGCAACGATTTCTGATTTAACAAAACAAGCTGCGAATTTTGCCCTAAATTCTGACCACACTTTGATTGGGGAAGAAGTACATGGCGTGCGTATGCTTTGTTTATACGGTTTAAAAGGTGCGGCTGCTTATATGGAACATGCTCATGTTTTAGGTAAATTTGATAATGAGGTATATCGTCAATTCCATGAGTTTATGGCGTGGCTAGGAACGAACCCAAGTGATCTAAATGAATTGTTAGAAAAGGCACTTGGCATCGGTAATATGAATTTTCAAGTAATGAGTTTATTAGATGCGGGTGAAACAGAAGCGTTTGGTCATCCTGTTCCAGCAACGGTAAATGTGAAGCCTGTTGCAGGAAAATGTATTTTAATTTCTGGTCATGATTTAAAAGATTTAAAAGCACTTTTAGAACAAACGGAAGGAACAGGGATAAATATTTACACTCATGGTGAAATGTTGCCTGCGCATGGTTACCCAGAATTGAAAAAATATAACCATTTGGTTGGTAACTATGGAAGTGGTTGGCAAAATCAGCAGAAAGAATTTGCGAAATTCCCTGGTCCTGTAATTATGACCTCTAACTGTATTATTGATCCTAATGTTGGTAATTACGCAGATCGTATTTATACCCGTAGCATTGTGGGCTGGCCTGGTGTAACGCACATTGAAGATCGTGATTTCAGTCAAGTTATCGCGAAAGCACAAGAAATGGCAGGATTCCCTTATGATGAGTTAGAACACAAAATTACCGTTGGGTTTGGTCGTCAAACTTTATTAGATGCTTCAGATGCGGTGATTAATCTTGTTGCTGGTGGAAAATTACGTCATGTTTTCTTAGTGGGCGGTTGTGATGGTAGCAAAGGTGAACGTAGCTATTACACTGATTTTGCTCGTCAAGTACCGGAAGATTGTGCGATTTTAACTTTAGGTTGTGGTAAATATCGTTTTAATAAATTAGATTTTGGCGCTATTGATGGGTTACCTCGCTTGTTAGATGTTGGGCAATGTAATGATGCGTATTCTGCGATAATGCTTGCTGTAAATCTTTCTCAAAAACTGGGTATTAGCGTTAACGAATTACCATTAACACTTGTGCTTTCTTGGTTTGAGCAAAAAGCTATTGTTATTTTGCTTACCTTATTGGCATTAGGTGTTAAAAATATCTATACAGGGCCGACTGCACCAGCATTTTTAAATGATAATGTGATGGCATTATTAAATGAAAAATTCGGTTTGCGCGGTTTGACAACACCTGAACAAGATATGGCAGAAGCTTTAGCTAAATAACATTTCATAGAAAAGTGCGGTCGATTTTTTAATTTGTAGTATTAGTTTTATAAACATTTTAAAAATCCACCGCACTTTTTTCTATCTTCAAAGAGAAAATTCTATGTCAAATAATCAGAATCCGTTGTGTTATAACGAAATGCAGGTGCATTCTATTCATCAGGAAACTGATGATGTCTATACAATTGAATTAATAGCACAAGATTTTTACCCTTATGAGCCTGGTCAGTATGCTTTAGTGAGTATTCGTAATACACCAAATATTGTACGAGCTTATACGCTATCATCTACGCCAGGAATGAGCCGTTTTGTTACTTTAACCGTTCGTCGTATTAAAAACGGGGTTGGTTCTAATTGGATTACATCCGAAATTAAAGAAGGTGATCAAATTTGGCTATCCGATCCAATGGGTAAATTTACCTGTACCCGCATTGTAAGTGATCGATATTTACTTGTGGCTGGTGGATGTGGCGTTACGCCAATCATGTCTATGACTCGCTGGTTATTAAAAAATAAACCAGGTGTAGATGTGGTTGTATTCTATAGTGTCCATTCGCCTAAAGATGTTATTTTTAAACGAGAATGGGCATTACTGAAAGAACAATTTCCACAGTTAAAATTATTTATTAATGCTTCTATTGATGCGGGTGATGGCTTTATAGCTGGACGTTTAAATAGTCAAATGTTATCTGACCTTGTACCCAATATAGCTGATTATACGGTGCTTACTTGTGGCCCAGAAAGTTATATGAGTGATTTACGTGCGATGACAGAATCCCTTGGTATCCCATCCGAGCGTTTCTTTTTAGAGCAATTTCATTCTTCATCAGAAAATTGTATGTTAGATAATAGTAAACAAGTGACGCTTTCTATTACTAATCCAGTACCTCAAACTTTTTCTGTACCAGTTGGAAAAACATTGTTAGCTGCTTTGGAAGAACATAAAGCACCGATTATTGCAGCCTGTAGAGAAGGTATTTGTGGTTCTTGTAAAACTTTAGTAGTGAGTGGTGATTATGAAGTGAGTTCAAATGGACCGCTGACAGAAGGTGAAATTAAACAAGGTTATGTTTTAGCGTGCTGCTGTCAAATGAAAGGAAATATATCGGTTGATTTAATGCCTTAATCCTTAATAAAGTGCGGTTATTTTTATTACGGTTTTTTATACATTGATCTTGGACAAGGGCAATTTGTATATTTAGTGATATGATAACCGCAATTTATTTTTTGAGGTTTTTATGAATTTACCTTTTCGAGCAATGGTGTCTGATTTAGATGGCACACTTTTAACACCTGAACATTTAGTCGGTGATCTTACCATTGATACGTTGAGAGCATTAGAGCAAAACGGTGTGGATATCATTTTAGCAACAGGGCGTAACCATACTGATGTGTCATCCATTCTTGGAAAAATTGGTGCGGAACGTGCGGTTATGATTACATCAAATGGTGCTCGAGTACGGGATTTACAGGGTAATTTGCTTTATAGCAACAGCTTGCCTGAAGAGTTAGTTCTCGAGCTTTACAAAACGCCATTTGATACTTCCAAAGTATGCATGAATAGCTATCAAGATGAAGGTTGGTTTACTAATAAAGATATTCCTGCAATGCGTCAGTTCCATAAAGAATCTGGATTTGATTATAACGTAGTTGATTTTTTCAAACATCATGGACGTGGGACAGAAAAAGTCTTTTTTATTGGTAAAACTCCAGAAGATTTAGTTGAAGTAGAAACTTATTTACGAGATAAGTTTGGTGACGTAACGACAATTGTTTATTCAGCATTAGCTTGTTTGGAAGTAATGAATAAGAATGTTTCAAAAGGCGACGCATTAAAATATTTACTCGAATCACGAGAATATGAGTTAAAAGACTGTATTGCTTTTGGTGATGGAATGAATGATGTAGAAATGCTTTCTTGGTCTGGTAAAGGCTGTATCATGCAAGATGCGGATATTCGTTTAAAAAAATCTTGTCCAGAGTTAGATGTTATTGGCTCAAATAAAGAAGAATCAGTCGCTCGTTATTTGCGAACTCAATTTGGATTAGATGATTAATGCAGGAGTTATTATTCATAAGTTGTGGTGCAATATTAGGTGCGTCATTACGTTGGGCTATAGGATTGTTATTTAATCCTGTATTTTCTTCGTTTGCTTTTGGGACTTTAATTGCTAATTTGCTTGGTTGTTTAATTATTGGGGTATTACTTGGGCTTTTGGGGCAATTTCCACAAATTAGTTCTGAATGGCGATTATTTTTAATTACCGGTTTTTTAGGATCGCTAACTACATTTTCTTCTTTTTCTTCTGAAGTTGTGGAATTATTTTTTAATGACAAGTGGTTAAATGGATTTTGTGTATTGATGATGCATTTATTCGGGTGTTTAGCTATGACTGTATTGGGAATTTGGATATATAAAATTTGTTCTCAACTTTTACATTAATCCCATTCACTTTGGTTTTGCCCAATTAAATCAGCAAATTCATCGCTACGAAATCCGTGTGATAACATATATTGCCAAATTTTTTGTTTCATTTTAGGTGTTTGCTGTTCGTTGTAATTTGGGAATTTTTTACGTAACAAGTTCTCTGCCATTTCATACCAATCAATTTCTGATTCCATTAAAACTTCATCAATAATATCAGAAGACAGACCTTTTAATTGGAGTAATTCTTGTCGAATTCTTCCTACACCATAACCTTTTTGTGCGCGTGAATTTATATAATTTTCTGAAAAACGACGATCACTTTGCCAATTTTTTGCCTGGCATAAAGATAATGCATCATCAATTTCTTCTTCCGAAAAGTTCTTTTCCTGCATTTTATTGCGGAGCTCGAATTCACTATATTCTCTGCGAGAAAGAAGATTAACTATGTAATTAAAAGCAAGAGATGACAAGGAATGATTCCTTTATTTTTATTGAGTTGATATAAAGTGCGGTTAAAAATGACCGCACTTTTGGCGTTGATGATTTGATTTATTCAAAATCACTTTCTGATTCTGAACTATTTTCAGATTGTTCAATGTCAGCCATTAAAGCTTGTTCTGGATTAGCCACTAATTCTGCGCGTAAACGAGCTTCTAACTCATCTGCTTTTTCTGGATTTTCATTGAGCCATTTCATTGAGTTAGTTTTGCCTTGGCCAATTTTTTCTCCATTATAGGCATACCATGCACCTGATTTCTCTACAAGCTTGTGTTTTACACCAAGTTCTAATAATTCCCCTGCTTTTGAAATACCTTCGCCATAAAGAATTTGGAAATCTACTTGACGGAATGGTGCTGCTAGTTTGTTTTTTACTACTTTTACACGGGTTTCATTTCCAATAATATTTTCGCCATCTTTTACAGAACCAGTGCGACGAATATCCAAGCGAACAGAAGAATAGAATTTTAATGCATTACCGCCTGTGGTGGTTTCAGGATTACCAAACATCACACCTATTTTCATTCGGATTTGGTTAATAAATACAACTAAACAGTTTGCATTTTTAATTTGGCCAGTAAGTTTACGTAAAGCTTGTGACATTAAACGAGCTTGTAGCCCCATATGGGAATCCCCCATATCCCCTTCAATTTCAGCTTTTGGTGTCAGTGCGGCAACGGAGTCCACTATAATTACATCAATTGCGCCAGAGCGAACTAACGCATCGCAGATTTCAAGTGCTTGTTCACCATTATCTGGTTGAGAAACAAAAAGTTCTTTTACATCCACCCCAAGTTTTGCTGCATAAATAGGATCAAGGGCATGTTCTGCATCAATAAATGCACAGGTTTTTCCCGCTTTTTGAGCTTGAGCAATGACGGAAAGAGTTAATGTTGTTTTGCCAGATGATTCTGGTCCGAAAATTTCTACAATTCGTCCCATAGGTAAACCACCAATTCCTAGTGCAACATCTAAACCAAGTGATCCAGTAGAAATAGATTCTACATCTAACGTTTTGGTATCGCCTAACTTCATAATTGAGCCTTTACCAAATTGTTTTTCGATTTGTCCTAATGCTGCAGCTAGTGCTTTTTGTTTTTCTTCTTGAGTCGCCATAAGTGAATTCCTGTTTGAATGTTCAAGTTTTTTGTGATTATATCTGTATTGATGTACAGGTCAAGAAAAATATTCATATTTGGAAAAATATGGGATCTGTATTCCAAAAAAAGCAGAGCTAAACCTCAAAATGAGGGAGTTATGATAAAGTTTGTTAATTGAATTTTTAGGTTAAATTATATACAATACATAATAGTAAGAAAATTTTTAAATATAGTATATTTATATATAAACCAATTGTTTACATAAAAATAAATTTCAAATTTACGATCAGCTTCACAAATCTGAAATTTATTCTTAGTAAGATTAAAAACTTCATGATATAAACCAAATCAGAAGTACTTCTACTAACTCCTTTAAACTACTTATCCATATGAGGTTAATATGAACATAAAAGACGAGCATATAAATAATGTTTGCCTTCTATTAGATCAGTTGGTAGGAAATGTTACCTTTAAAAATCTTTTTACAGGTTACGGTTTGTTTCACAAGGAAGAGACAATGTTTGCCATTTGGCAGAATAAAAAACTTTATCTACGTGGTGAGGATGAACTTGCAATTCAATTAAGTAAATTAGGTTGTGAACCATTTACAACAAATGAGTTGAATAAGAGATTTGTACTTTCTCAATATTATGCGCTTTCAGATCAGGTGATGCGCAATAATATGTTGTGTAGAAAATTGATTATTCTTTCTATTCAGCAAATCCGCAATCAGAAGTTAGATCGTACTTTGAGAAAGCTAAATAGATTAAAGGATTTACCCAATTTAACTATCAAGCATGAAAGGGCGCTAATAAAAGTTGGCATTACTGATGTTGCTATGCTAAGAGAAATTGGTGCAGAAAATGCATTGGTGGAATTAAAGAAAAGAGGCAGCGGAGCAACTTTAGATTTTTATTGGAAGTTAGTATGTGCTTTGCAAAATAAAAATAGCCAATTTTTAAGTCAATCTGAAAAAGAGCGTTTATTAAAGAAATTAAATGAAATTTTGAGAAAGAATGGCTTGAAAGGCTATAGAAAATTAGATGACGAATAAAATTTGTTCATTCAAATAATTTTTTGTAAAAAGTACTTGCAAGGGTTTTGAAAATCCCTATAATGCACCGCACACAACGACGCACTGTTGTGAAGTATTTAAGTTTCCACGTGCGTCGTTGTTTTTTGCTCTTTAACAATGTATCAGACAATCTGTGTGGGCACTTGTTGATT
>NZ_QQGD01000008.1:0-78476 GCF_003490935.1 Haemophilus haemolyticus
TAAAGAGTCCCTCTAAATAGACACGGTTATCGATGGGTAAATAAAACCACATTAACCAATAAAATTGTTTATTCTAAATGAAGGAAAGAGAATTGAAGGATGGTGCTGATAGGCGGATTTGAACCGCCGACCTCACCCTTACCAAGGGTGCGCTCTACCAACTGAGCTATATCAGCGTCTGGAGCGGGCAGCGGGAATCGAACCCGCATCATTAGCTTGGAAGGCTAAGGTAATAGCCATTATACGATGCCCGCAAGTCCTAAATTCGTCTGTCCCATCAGGATTCATCTAAAAGATGGTGGAGGGAGAAGGATTCGAACCTTCGAAGGCTGAGCCAACAGATTTACAGTCTGCCCCCTTTGGCCGCTCGGGAACCCCTCCACGCTAAATGAATACTTGATACGAAAGAATGGTGCCGACTATCGGAATCGAACTGATGACCTACTGATTACAAGTCAGTTGCTCTACCTACTGAGCTAAGTCGGCGTGTCGTAAGCAAGTGAGGCGTATTATATGTAAAAAACTTTTCGTGACAAGTTTTTTTTCTAAAAAAATTATTTTTTTTGCGCGTTCGTTTAAATCACAAGCAAAAATGTGAATTTTTAACCAAATCTTATTAAATTTACTGAAAAATAAATGCGAACATGCCGGTTATAGAGTATATTTTTCTTCGTTTATTTAGCTATCAAATAAAATTATTGTGGAATTTTCAACTCAGCAAACACCTTTTTTAAGCTTTAATCGTGAACAGTGGGCGGAATTACGTAAATCCGTTCCATTAAAATTGACAGAACAGGATCTCAAACCACTGTTAGGTTTTAATGAAGACCTTTCATTAGATGAAGTAAGTACGATTTATCTACCGTTAACTCGTCTTATTAACTATTACATTGATGAAAATTTACATCGCCAAACGGTACTACATCGTTTTTTAGGCAGAAATAATGCCAAAACACCTTACATAATTAGTATTGCTGGCAGTGTTGCTGTTGGGAAAAGCACTTCTGCACGTATTCTACAATCTCTACTTTCTCATTGGCCAACTGAAAGAAAGGTTGATCTCATCACAACAGATGGGTTTCTTTATCCATTAGACAAACTTAAACAAGAGAATCTTTTACAAAAGAAAGGTTTTCCCGTTTCTTATGACACACCTAAACTCATTCGCTTTTTAGCGGATGTAAAATCAGGTAAAAGCAATGTTACAGCACCAATCTATTCTCATTTAACATACGATATTATTCCCGATGAATTTGATGTGGTAGATAAACCCGATATTCTCATTTTAGAAGGATTAAATGTTCTTCAAACAGGCAATAACAAAACAAATCAAACCTTTGTGTCAGATTTTGTTGATTTCTCTATTTATGTCGATGCAGAAGAAAAATTACTGAAAGAATGGTACATTAAACGCTTTTTAAAATTCCGAGAAAGTGCATTTAATGATCCTAATTCTTACTTTAAACATTACGCAAGTTTATCAAAAGAAGAGGCCATTGCGACGGCAAGTAAAATTTGGGATGAAATTAACGGGTTAAATCTCAATCAAAACATTCTCCCAACCCGTGAACGAGCAAATTTAATTCTAAAAAAAGGTGAAAATCATCAGGTAGAGTTAGTTAAATTGAGAAAATAGATTAAAAGTGCGGTAAAAATAAAAAGTCTACACTATTTACTAAAGGACGGATGATAATATTGTTTTGAAGACAGTCCTTTTAATATTAGTTAAATTCCAGCCTATATTTTATTGTCCAAGGAAACGTACCATTGCTGCATTATCCAAATAGTTTCCTTCTTAGACATGCTTTGATTCAACAAGGATTCGACGATAAGCTAGCTATCTTAGACTAAATGTAAAATGTTCCCACGGGATTTATGTTTTGTTCTTTTTTTTTACCTAACAATAGTTCAAACATAATTCCCCAAAAAGTTAATATCAATAGCAATATTCAGCTATTTAAAATATCAGCCTCTTCTAACAAAAAATCGCACCTTTAACAGTGCGATTTTTTCTTATATTAATTTAGGACATTCTGCCGTTTTCTATACCAATAACCTGATCACAAATTGCCATTGTGGATTGGCGGTGGCTAACAAGAATAATCAATTTTTCTGCTTTCACGTTCAACAATGATTTCAAAATCATTGCTTCGTTTAAGCTATCCAAATTGCTAGTCGGTTCATCAAGCAAAATAATCGGCGCATTGTGTAAGAAGGCACGGGCAATACCAATACGTTGTTTTTCACCATCAGACAAATTACCACCCAATTCTGTCATTTTCGTTTGATAACCTTGTGGCAAACTTAAAATGAAATCATGAATTGACGCTTTCTTCGCTGCTTCCATAATTTCTTCTAGCGTTGCATCACGGCGCGCAAGGCGAATATTTTCCTCAATAGTTTCGTTGAAAATATAGGTTTGCTGGGTAATGTACGCCATATTGTCTCGCAAGCTACGGGTGTTGATGTTCGGTAAGGTTTCGCCGTTAATTTTAATGCTGCCTGATTTTGGATCGTAAAAACGCATAAGCAATTTCAACAAGGTGCTTTTACCGCTGCCACTTCTGCCGTGAATCCCTAAGATTTCACCTTTTTTCACAGACAAGCTGACATCCGATAAAATTTGTTCTTCGCCGTAAGCGAAGTTTACATTCTCAACATCAATGAGAGAAACCTCTTTCAAATCGACCGCACTTTCTACATCTTTTAACTCTGGTTCTTCTGCTAGCAAGCTTAATACTCGCTCACCTGAAGCCAAGGTTTGTAATAAGTTGCTTGAAAGGTTACTTAAGGCGATAACTGGCCCGTAACTCGACATCAATAAAATTACGCCGATTAAAAAGGCTGAAAAATCAATTTTATCTAAGCTAAATAAAATTAAGCCAGTAAACAGCATAATAATGTTGAAAACGGATACTGCCACTTCAGTATAAACACGCACTTTTGCTTCTTGATCTTTGATGCGCTCAAAAGCCGTATCGATTTTTTGGCTGCGTTGTTGAATTTCATCTAAACGTTGTTTCGCATAGCCGAAAAGCTGAATTTCTTTCATACCACGCACGCTGTCGAGGAAGAAGTCATTCATTTCGCCCACTAATTCACGATAGCGTCTGCCATCTTCACGCGCCAATTTGGTGGTGATAATCGGTAAAATTACACCCACTGTTAAATACGCCGCCAATGCCACAAGCACAAACCAGCCTGAAAGATGAGCAAAGACCAACAATAAAATCGCAGAAGTAAAGAACGCAATCATAATCGGTGCAATAGTGTGCGCATAGAACACTTCGAGCAATTCGATATCGTTAGTCACCAAAGACACTAATTGTCCTGCTTGTTTATCTTGCAACTTCACAAAAGCTAGGCGACGCAAAGAAGAAAACACTTTGTCACGCAATAATGCCAATAATTTAAAAGCAATATAGTGCCCAGACATTTGCTCTAAATAACGCAATGCGCCACGAGCCACCGCTAATACGATAAGTGCGGTCAAAATTCCGGAAAAACTTAAATGGGTGTCAAAGTTAAGAAGATTCACTAACCCCATCGCACCCAGCACCATAATAAAGATGGCAGCCAGAAAACCGAGCGTTCCCATCGTGATGGTAAACGCCATAATGTGCGCCAGAGGAGTCACTAATTTCAACAAATGCCCCATCACAACAAAACCATTTTTACGCATTTGCCACCTCTCTAATTTGTTCTAAATCTTTTTGTTGTTGGAACATTTCAGCATACGCACCTTGTTTTGCCATTAAGCTTTCGTGAGTGCCTTGCTCAATCAATTTGCCTTGGTCAAGTACGTTAATACAGTCGGCATTTACCGCATTTGCCAATCGGTGAGAAATCATCACAATGGTTTTTTGTTGTTTAAATTGCTGAATAAACTGCAAAATAATTTCTTCGCTTTCCACATCAATGTTACTGGTCGCTTCATCAAAAATGTAAAGCTCGGCATTGTGTAATAAAGCACGCGCTAAGGCTAAACGTTGGATTTGACCGCCAGATAAATTCGCGCCACGGCTTAATAATTGCATATCTAATCCGCCATTTTCACGTACAAATTGGGCAAGATTCACTTGTTCTAAACAAGCATAAATTTGCTCGTCATTGGCATCAATTTTCGCCATCGTCATATTTTCACGCAGCGAGCCTTTAAACACGTAGCTGCTATGGCTCACCAACGATACTTTTTGATAGAAAGAAGTGCGGTCTATTTCTGAGGCGTTTTGTCCATTAAACAAAATCTCACCTTGTTGCGCTTTATTAAAGCCCATCAACAAGGAAACTAAGGTTGATTTACCGCAACCACTTTTACCCACAAACACAGAAAGTTGATTTGGTTGAATCGTTAAAGTTAAACCTTGAATTGCCGGTTTTTCTGCAGAATACGCAAAATGTAAATCTTTAATTTCCACTTGAACGTTATTTTTTGCTTCAAAATCCACCGCACTTTGTTGGGTTTCCACTGGCGTATCAAGTAATGTGAAAATCTTATCTGAAGCCGCTTTACCATTCATCGCCACATGGAAGAATGAACCAAGCAAACGAAGCGGAATAAAGAACTCGGAGGAAAGTAGAATAAATAAAATCACGCCTAAGACACTGAGTTGTGCATCTTGGAATTGCAATAATGCGGTTAAAATCCCAATTGCTGCGCCACCATAAGCGAGTAAATCCATAAGAGAAACCGAGTTAAGCTGCATAGTAAGCACTTTCATGGTAATTTTGCGGAAATGCTCAGCCTCTTTATCCATCTCTTTCGCTTTATAAGCATCATCTTGATAGATTTTTAACGTGATTAAACCTTGTAAGTTATCTAAAAAGCTGCTGCCTAATCCCACATAAATCGACCAATATTTTGCCAAGAGTTTTTTCGCAATTTTATTCACCGCAATAATAGACATAGGGATAAGCGGCACGCAAATTAATAAAATAATGGCTGTTTTAAAGCTGAAAAAAATCAGGAAAGCAAAGAGGGTAAGCGGTGCAAGCAAGCTATAAAAAAGCTGCGGCAAATAACGCCCAAAGTAGATTTCAAGCTGTTCTACCCCTTCTGATGCCACTTGGATAATGCTTGAAGTGGATTGTTGATTCACTTGATTAAGCGGCATAGAAGCTAATTTACGATAGATAAGGCTACGCAATTCATGCTTCACTTTTGTGCTGGCAAAATAAGACGCCTGTACTGATTTTTTACCCGCAAAAGCACGCAGTGCCAATGCCGCAATTAAAATCACACCTAAACCCACCGCACTTGACATCGTCAACTCTTTAAAATAAGCGGCTTGTAAAATATAAGAAAACACGACGGCACTAATAATCCCGCCAACTAACGCCACCCAATTCCACAACACCGTGACGCCAATCCATTTTTTGCTATCGGCCACCGTGTTAATTAGGCGTTTATCTATCATCATAATGACTGCTCCTAAAAAAGAAGTACGCAATCAATGCGCACTTTTCATTTAATGGTGAAAATTAAAACGATTGCGCATACTTTCTAACATGAACAATCGATGGCTTGTATTATAGAGAACAAGCGCATTTAAATATAGGGCATAATGAGAATAATTTTTATTGTTTGATTTTAATCAAAAACAGAATTTTCTGATTGTGAGAAAATACTTTTTCTTATAACATGCTTGATAATCATTATTATTTACCTTTTCATGGAGTTAAACATGACTAATTTTAGATTAAATCTGCTTGCGTATTCCGTTATGCTTGGGCTGACAACAGGAGCTGTTTACGCCAACGAACCTGAACAACTGCAGGAAATTAATGTTTCAGGGAATACAGAAACAATAAATGTGAAAGAAAAAAAAGTTGGTGAAACCCAAATCACGGCTAAAAAATTATCTAAACAACAGGCTTCAGATTCTCGAGATTTAGTACGTTATGAAACGGGTATTAGTGTTGTTGAAACAGGAAGAACAGGAGCAAGTGGTTATGCTGTTCGAGGAGTTGATGAAAACCGTGTAGGTATTATGGTTGATGGACTTCGTCAAGCTGAAACCTTAAGTTCACAAGCATTTAAAGAGCTATTTGAAGGCTATGGAAATTTTAATAATACTCGTAATGATGTAGAAATAGAGAATGTAAAAACAGCGACTATTACCAAAGGTGCTGACTCTTTAAAATCTGGTAGTGGAGCATTGGGTGGTTCGGTTATCTTTGATACAAAAGATGCTAGAGATTATCTAATAGGAAAAGATCATTACTTTAGCGTTAAACGTGCTACTCAAAGTATGAATAGTCAAGATACGGTGTCTCTTACTGCAGCTGGCCGATATAAAGGATTTGATGCATTAATTGTTCATACTGAACGTAATAGCAATGAAATGAAGAATTATGGTTATGAAAGTTATGATGATAAGGTTGTCGGAATTAAAAGAGAAAAAACAGATCCTTATTCCATTTCCCGTAATAGTACTTTAGTGAAATTAGGGTTTGAACCAACAGAAAATCATCGATTTAGTGTAGCTGTTGATAAATCAACATTAAAAACTGATGGACAAGATTTATCTTATTCATTACGCCCTAGTTCTTATGTTAATACTGAAACCAGTCAAGGGGAACGCCTTATTCACGATAAATCTAAACGAGAAAATATCCAATTTTCTTATGAAAACTTTACACAAACTCCATTTTGGGATCACTTTAAATTAACTTATTCATCTCAAAAAATTAAAAATAAAGCTCGCAGTGATGAATATTGTAACAATACAAATTGTATTGATGTTGATAATAAGCAAGGATTGAAATTAGATAGTTCTGATGGAACTTATAAAATAAAAGATAAATGGGGGGGATATATCACTGGGAAAGGAGTTGTAGATGGTTGGAGTACTGAATCTGAATACACAGATTCCCACGGTAATAAGATTAGTGGTTTTGATTATCGTGAAGTGAGTACAGAACATTTGCTATTAGACTGTAGTAAATTAGATTGTTCAAAAAAATATCAAGTTTTTATTAAAAATGATGAGAACTATACTGAAAAATATTTATTTGAGCCTAGAGATATCCAAACTAAGTCTATAAATGGGAAAACATATGGTTACATTCCGACAAAATCAATTTCAAACTCATGGGGTGGCGTTCAGTCAGAAGAAGCCTTTTACGTATTACCCCATAGTCGAGGATATAGTAATAACTACTACAATGATCGTGATTTAAATACAAATACAAAACAATTGAACTTTGATTTTGATAAGTCATTTTCTTTAGGTAAAACTAACCATTCAGTGCAATATGGTGGACTATATTCTGAAACAGAAAAAAATATGGTTAATAAAGAGGGATATAAAGGAGCTAATGTTCAATGGTGGGCGGATAATTTCATATGCAATGAGCCTATTTCTGGAACATTCCCAGTTCAATATACTCCATATCCAAATAAATGGCCTGGTTGCCAACTTAAAGAAAGTGCTGCAGGAAGCTCTAGTTACCTAATCCCTGTTAAAACTAAAAACCATGCATTTTATTTAGGTGATAATTTTACAGTAACAAATTGGCTTGGTTTTGATTTAAATTATAGATATGACAATGTCAGACATTTACCGCATTATCGCTTAGGACAAGATCCTGAAATTCCACGTGGATTATTAGCTGGTACAATGATCCCTATTCCAGATAGTGCATTAACTGGAGGCAATGGCTGGTATAATTATAATCATGCCGATTATATAAAAAATGTACAAGACAATTTAAATGCAATTCAAAAATCAACAGCATTTAAGCACCATTCCTATAATTTAGGATTAAACTTGGATCCAACAGATTGGTTAAGAATACAGCTTAAATATTCTAATGGTTTTAGAGCGCCAACGCCTGATGAAATGTATATAACATTTAAACATCCTCAATTTTCACTTTTACCAAATACTAATTTAAAAGAAGAAAAAGCTAAAACAAAAGAAATCGCCTTTACTTTTTATAGAGAACGTAGTTATTTCACTACTAATTTATTCCAAACCGATTATAAGAATTTTATTGATTTGGCATATTTAGGTGAACGTCCAATTGATCAAAGTAAATCGTCTTATTATCCATTCTATCAGAGTTTGAATCGTGATAAGGCAAAAGTAAACGGAATTGAAATTTCTACTCACCTAGAAATAGGAGACCTTATTGAAAAATTAGAAGGATTCCATTTGGGTTATAAGTTGACTTATCAAAAAGGTCGAATAAAAGATGGTAAACCATTAGAGGGATATAAAAAATTATTAGAACATAACCCTAAATATATGAATATGGCCTTGCAAGACCAGCCAATGAACGCTTTGCAACCGACCACATCCGTATACAATTTAGGTTATGATTCACCTAATAAAATATGGGGATTAGATTTTTATATTACCGACGTCTCAGCCAAAAAGGCAAAAGACAGCTTTAACCCTCAATGGCAAAGCATGATTGAACGTCAAGCAGAAAATATTAATACTGGTGCAATTGAAACAGTGCCAGCAAGAACAGTAAATGGTAACGAAAAAGTTATTGATAGAAGAGCATTATGGCGTAATAAACATTATACAGTGATAGATGCCATTGCTTACTGGAAACCAATTAAAAACCTTACATTTACAGCTGGTGTTTATAATTTAACAAATCAAAAATATCTTACTTGGGAATCGGCCCGATCCATTAGAACTATCGGTACAATCAACCGAATAGATACTGAAACAGGTATAGGTTTAAATCGTTTTTACGCACCAGGTAGAAATTATAGAGCATCTATTCAATTAGAATTTTAGGTGTACTCTTAAACCGCACATAATAATAGTAGTGATAGTAAATGTGCGGTTAATTTAAATACATAATTTAATTTACATATTATCTTTAACGAGGAAAAAATGACCAATTTTAGATTAAATCTGCTTGCGTATTCCGTTATGCTTGGCCTGACGGCAAGTGTTGCTTATGCTAATGAACCAACACAACAGCAGCTTGAGGAAATTAATGTATCTGGTTCTACCGAACATAGTGATCCGAAAACACCTCCCAAAATTGCCGAAACTGTAAAAACAGCGAAAAGCTTAGAAAAACAGCAGGCTCAAAATATCAAAGATATCGTTAAATATGAAACAGGTATCACTGTTGTTGAAGCTGGGCGTTTTGGTAACAGTGGTTTTACCATTCGTGGCGTTGATGAAAATCGAGTTTCTATTAATATTGATGGATTAGCGCAAGCTGAAACATTATCTTCTCAAGGCTTTAAAGAGCTTTTTGAAGGTTATGGTAACTTCAACAACACTCGTAATGGTGCAGAAATTGAAACATTAAAAGAAGTAAATATTACCAAGGGGGCTGATTCTATTAAGAATGGTAGTGGTTCCTTAGGTGGATCTGTAATTTATAAAACAAAAGATGCGAGGGATTATCTCCTTAACAAGGACTATTATGTAAGCTACAAAACGGGATACGCTACGGAAAATAATCAATCATTCAATACCCTTACTCTTGCTGGACGTTATAAAAAGTTCGATGCCTTAGTGGTTGCAACAAGAAGAAATGGGCATGAACTTGAAAACTATGATTATAAAAATGCGGATAGTCTCGTCCAAGGTAAACGTAGAGAAAAAGCAGACCCATACAAAATTGAGCAAGACAGTACATTATTAAAATTATCTTTTAATCCTACTGAAAACCATCGTTTTACGGCATCAGCTGATTTATATGAACATCGTTCTCGTGGGCAAGATTTATCCTATACACTAAAATATCAACGTAGTGGTAATGAAACCCCTGAAGTTGAATCTAGACATACAAATGATAAAACTCAACGAAGTAATTTCTCATTTTCTTACGAAAATTTTTCAACGAACTTATTTTGGGATACGTTAAAAATTACTTTTTCAAAACAAAAAATAAAAACTAGAGCAAGAACTGACGAATACTGTGATGGTAGTAATTGTCTTGAAACAGCCAATCCACATGGAATAAAGCTTCAAGATGGAAAAATTACTCGACGAGATGGAACCGATATCGAATTAAAAAATAAAGACACCTATATTGATACAGATAATTCTGAAAAAACTAACGGTTTTACTCTAAAAAGAGGAGATGAATATTGGTTTGATTGCTCCCTTTATGATTGCACGAAACCAATGACTTATTGGAAAGCTGTAGGTTGGTCTGGAGCTGTTCAAAAAATGCCTTTGATGTTAGATAAAAAATTTGAACAGAATGGAAAAACTTTCGCTAAATCATCTCAAGCGAATTATAGTTATAGTGTTGTAGTACCAAGTAAAGGCTATTTAGAACGTTTGTGGCAGGAAAGAGATCTTGATACCAATACCCAGCAAACTAACTTGGATCTAACAAAATCGTTTACAAAATTGAATACTGAGCATAATCTCCAATATGGTGTTTCGTATAATAAAACAACGAAGCAAATGGTAAATAGAGCGGGTAATGATGCTCATGATGTAAAATGGTGGGCTGAACGTACTCTAGGCCTTACAACAGACTGGTACACATTAAAAGAAACTCCAGAAACCTGTGAAGGATCATCTACCTATAATGCCTTTCTTTGCCCTCGAGTTGATCCAGAGTATTCATTCTTATTACCAGTGACAACGACAGGTAAATCAGCTTATTTCTTTGATAATATCATTATCAATGATTATTTATCATTTGATTTAGGATATCGTTATGACAACATTGGTTATAAACCACATTACATAGCTGGTTCAACGCCAAAATTACCAGACGATATAGTAAAAGGATTATATATTCCATTACCTAAAGGCGAGGAAATTTCGTGGAATCCAGGTCATTATTATGATCCAACAGAAGAGCAAATTAAACAAAATGCAATTGATAACATAAATTATATTGCAAGCCAAAAGAAAAAATATAAAGCGCATTCTTATAGTTTTGTTTCAACGATTGATCCAACAAATTATCTTCGTTTACAACTTAGATACTCTAAAGGTTTTAGAGCACCAACTTCAGATGAAATGTATTTCACTTTTAAACATCCAGATTTTACTATTCTGCCAAATACTGATTTAAAACCAGAAATAGCAAAAACAAAAGAAATCGCATTAACTTTACATCATGATGATTGGGGATTTATCTCTACAAGTATATTTAAAACTAACTATAAAAACTTTATCGACCTAATATTTAAAGGAGAAAAAGATTTTAAAGTAGGCACAGGAGGAGGTAGCTCATTACCATTTTCTCTTTATCAAAATATAAATAGAGATAATGCGTCTGTAAAAGGTATTGAAATTAATTCAAAACTATTCCTTGGTAAGATGGCAAAATTTATGAATGGGTTTAACTTAAGCTATAAATATACCTATCAAAAAGGAAGAATGAATGGCAATATTCCTATGAATGCAATTCAGCCTAAAACGATGGTGTATGGACTAGGATATGATCATCCAGATCATAAATTTGGTTTCGATTTCTATACAACACATGTAGCAAGTAAAAATCCACAAGATACTTATAATATCTATGCTAAAGAACGTGGTGAAAGTGATACAACCATAAAATGGCGTAGTAAATCTTATACAATCCTTGATTTTATTGGATATGTTCAACCAATTAAAAACTTAACCATAAGAGCTGGTGTATACAATCTTACAAATCGTAAATACATCACCTGGGAGTCTGCTCGTTCAATTCGTTCATTTGGAACAAGTAATGTTATAGAACAATCAACAGGCTTAGGTATAAACCGTTTCTATGCGCCTGGACGAAACTATAGAATGTCAGTTCAATTTGAATTCTAATTGTATCTAAAAGCACAAAAGTGCGGAGAAAATAATCTGCACCTCAAAAGTTGGACTAAATTACCAATAATTGAGGGGCAGATTTTATTATAGTCAGATAGTGTAGCTATAAAAATATTCGCTAATGAAGCAATGGAAAGTTTCTTTGAACGATTAAAACGGGATGTTTTATGGCTGGCTATTTAACCGTAGAGAGAAGATAGTTGATATAGTAAGGGATTATTTGGTGGGGGAATTATCGATGAATTCAACTGAAATTAAAAGGACTGAGTCTAATACAATATGCTCGTCAGTCCTTAAGTAAATAATCTAGGTTTTTGGGCGCGGCTGATTTTTACCGCACTTTTAATTAACTGAAAATTAATTTTTTGCTGCTGCCGCTGCTTTTACAATTACAGCAAATGCTGGGGCTTTTAATGATGCGCCACCTACTAATGCGCCATCGATGTCTGGCTGAGTAAATAATTCAGCTGCATTTGCATCATTTACAGAACCGCCGTATTGGATAATTACTTGGTCTGCCACGGCTTGAGATTTGGCAGCGATGTGACCGCGGATAAATGCGTGAACAGCTTGAGCTTGTGCTGGAGTCGCAGATTTACCAGTACCAATCGCCCAGATTGGTTCGTATGCGATCACTGCACCGTTAAATGCTTCAACGCCTAATGCGTTGATCACCGCATCAATTTGACGCGCACACACTTCTTCTGTTTTGCCTGCTTCGTTTTCAGCTTCAGTTTCACCGATACATAATACTGGTACTAAACCAGCTTCTTTTAATGCACCAAATTTTTTCGCCACAAATTCATCACTTTCTTTGTGGTAAGTACGACGCTCAGAGTGGCCAATAATGATATATTTTGCACCGAAATCTTTTAACATTTCGCTAGAAATATCACCAGTAAATGCACCTTTCACATTGATATCTACGTTTTGTGCACCTAATTGAACCACACTTTTACCGCCACAGCTGCAACCACAACCAGAAAGTGCTGCTTCAGCCGTACCTAAATACATAACGGGGGGGGCAATTGCTACATCACAACCTGTTACATCATGTAATTCTGCTTTTAATCCCTCGATTAATTCTTTGGTGAACGCTTTGGAACCGTTTAATTTCCAGTTACCCATAACTAAAGGACGACGTGCCATTTTTGTTTCTCCATAGTTGATAAAATTAACTTGCTTACTATACCAAAATTTCTCCACGATTCTTTGCAGAAGATCATAAAATTAAAAAAATTCTCATAGAAAGATGATTATCTTGTGCTAAAAAGCTACAATTACCTGTATGGAACCAATAAAAAATAACCAATTATGAAACTTTTCAAAGCTGAACAATGGAATATTGACGTGCTTCTTCCTCTTTTTGAAGCCTATCGCCAAGCCTATGGACAAGCAGAGAATCCAGAACGCACCTTGGCTTTTTTAACTAATCGTATGCGTTTTAATGAAAGCCTGTTTTTTATTGCGGTGGACGAAAATGAAAAGGCTATCGGCTTTGTGCAGCTTTTTCCTCGCCTTTCTTCTTTACAATTACAACGCTATTGGCAAATCACCGATATTTTTGTGTTGGAACATGCTCAACAAACAGAAATTTATGCGGCGTTGATTTCTAAAGCAAAAGACTTTGTGCATTTCACTCAATCTAATCGTTTAGTGGCGGAATTAGCGCAAAATCAATATTCAATGTTGGAATTGGAAGGGTTTAAATTAAACCCGAAAGAACGTTTATTTGAATTGAGTCTGTAATGCTAACAGCGTTAAATCGTTATTGGGATTATTTGCGGATTGAACGCCAAATGAGCCCTCACACGCTCACCAATTATCAACATCAACTTGATGCCATCATTAAAATCTTAGCGCAACAAGATATTCACGCTTGGGCACAAGTGACTCCCAGCGTGGTGCGCTTTATTTTGGCGGAAAGCAAAAAACAAGGCTTAAAAGAAAAAAGCTTGGCTTTGCGTTTATCCGCATTGCGTCGATTTCTCAGTTTTTTGGTGCAACAAGGCGAATTGAAAGTAAATCCCGCCACTGGCATTTCTGCACCGAAACAAGGCAAGCATTTACCGAAAAATATGGATGGCGAGCAAGTTCAACAATTGCTTGCCAACGATAGCAAAGAGCCGATTGATATTCGTGATCGTGCGATTTTGGAATTAATGTATAGTTCGGGTTTACGTTTATCTGAATTACAAGGTTTAGATTTAAACAGCATTAATACCCGTGTGCGGGAAGTACGCGTTATCGGGAAAGGCAACAAAGAGCGTGTAGTGCCGTTTGGGCGTTATGCGTCGCATGCCATTCAAGAATGGTTAAAAGTGCGGGCATTATTTAACCCAAAAGATGAGGCGTTATTTGTTAGCCAGCTTGGAAATCGTATTTCTCATCGAGCCATTCAAAAACGTTTGGAAACTTGGGGGATTCGTCAAGGATTAAATAGCCATCTTAATCCGCACAAATTACGCCATTCTTTTGCGACGCATATGTTGGAAGCCAGTTCTGATTTACGCGCCGTGCAAGAATTGCTTGGGCATAGCAACCTTTCCACCACACAAATTTATACTCACTTAAATTTTCAACATCTGGCAGAAGTGTACGATCAGGCTCATCCAAGAGCGAAACGTAAGAAATAACAAGCCGCAGGTAAAACCTGCGGATTGTTATTATTCGGTAATCGAATAAGGTAATTGCTCTCGCTCTAACAGTATTTCACTATTCGGCAATCTAAATTGTTGTTCCGAATCAATGTCGTTATTCATCACAACTTGCAACCATAAAACACCGTCTAAATTGACCGCACTTGTAATCGTGCCTGTTTTTCGCCAATTAGATTCAATCTGCATTTCGATTTCACTGCCAATTTCCGCTTCCTGCTGAGTTTGTGCTTTAAAGACAAACATTGCGCGTTTGTTTGCACCACGATATTTCGCACGTGCCACAGTTTCTTGCCCAATATAACAACCTTTGGTAAAAGAAATGGCTTGCTCAATAGCCTGTAAATTTAGGGCTTGTGGGATAAATTCATTTTGCGTTTGCGGACTTAAATTTGGCAATCCCGCTTGAATATCGGCTACATCCCAAATTTTTTCATCACCATTAAAATTCACGGGCAATTCGGTTTCATTCAATAAAATTGAACGTTGCCCATCAATTTCCCATGAAAAGTGCGGTGTAATTTTTCCACATTTTTCACCTATCACGCCAATGATTTGCCAATCACGTAAATCAAAACTCACTTTGGAAAATACCGCATATTTTTTCAAGGCATCCAGCCCGCTTGGCAATAGTTCTTTCTTAATCAGCAAAAAGAATTGTTCACTACTTACCTTAAACAAACGATAAATTGCATTCATTTTACCTTTCGGATCGCAGTGAGTAGTAAGTGTCGTTGACCCACTAGCTAATCGCACAACATCCGTGGTTAACTGCCCTTGCAAATATTTTTCTGCATCCGCACCATGTGCCTCAATCAGTTGATATTGAGTAAGAGAAATAAATTGAGACATTCTGCTTTCCTATTCTAAATTCTGGATTTGCTCACGCATTTGTTCAATAAGCACTTTTAGCTCAACCGCAGAAGCCGTGATATCGGCATTAATGGATTTGGACGCAAGGGTATTGGATTCACGATTCAATTCTTGCATCATAAAATCTAATTTACGACCAACTGCACCGCCTTTTTTCAAAATATTCGTGGTTTCTTTCACGTGCATTTGTAAACGATCGAGCTCTTCCGCCACATCAACGCGTTGAGCGAGTAAAATCATTTCTTGTTCCACACGTTGAGGGTCAAGATTAATTTGAGCATCTTCAAAACGTTGCAATAAACGTTCACGTTGCCATTGTAAAACTGCCGGCATTTGTGACCGCACTTTATCCGCTTCCACGGCAATCGCATCTAAGCGTTGTTGAATAATATCGTTCAGTTTTTCGCCTTCACGACCACGCATTGCAATAAAATCTGTCAGTAAATCATCAAAAGCTGTCAACAAATCTTGACTAATCGCATCTAAGTCTTGCTCTTGCGCTTCCACCACACCGGGATAACGCAACACGTCCGTCAAATTAATTTCACCTTCTCCAGCTTGAGTTTTAATCCATTGCAAAGATTGAATCACTTGATTCGCAAGCTCTTTATTTAAATTCAATTCACCATTTGTTTGTTTTTTTGTTTCAATGCGCAAAGAACATTCAATTTTACCGCGAGTAAGACTTTGACGAAGTTTCTCACGCAACGTGTTTTCTAATCCTCGGAATTGCTCTGGCAAACGGAAAAAGTTTTCTAAATAACGTTGGTTAACGGAACGAATTTCCCATACTGCATCGCCCCAATCCTTTTTCACTTCAAGGCGTGCAAAAGCGGTCATACTGTAAATCATAAGCTCTCCTATTTTTAGTTTTGTCTTAGTTGATTCGCTAAGTATTTTAACGAGATGAACACAGAAAGGGAAAAGAAAAGTGCGGTAAATAATAAAGATATTTTGTATTCTGTTGTTTACATACTGTAAATCTTAAAATACAATCACCGTAAATTTATTATTACACAATAAGGAAGCAAACATGAACAAAACTGTAGGCAGCACACTTCTCGTTGCCGGTACGATGATTGGAGCGGGAATGTTGGCTATGCCACTCACATCGGCAGGCATTGGCTTTGGCTTTACTCTTGTTTTACTTTTAGGGCTTTGGGCGTTACTCACATTTACCGCACTTTTATTCGTAGAACTCTACCAAACCGCAGAAAGCGACGCGGGCATCGGTACACTTGCAGAACAATATTTTGGTAAAGCAGGACGCATTATTGCTACGGCAGTGCTAATTATTTTCTTATACGCATTAATTGCCGCTTATATCAGCGGTGGCGGTTCATTACTAAAAGATTTATTACCAGAAAGTTTTGGCGATAAAGTCAGCATCTTATTATTCACCGTGATTTTCGGTTCATTTATCGTCATCGGCACACATAGCGTAGATAAAATTAATCGCGTGTTATTTTTTGTGATGCTTGCTGCCTTTGCCGTGGTGTTAAGCTTAATGTTGCCAGAAATCAAATTTGATAACTTAATGGCGACGCCAATTGATAACGCTTTAATTATCTCTGCAAGCCCTGTCTTTTTCACGGCATTTGGTTTCCACGGCTCGATTCCAAGTTTAAATAAATACTTAGACGGCAACGTAAAAGCATTACGCATTTCTATTTTGGCGGGTTCAGCAATTACCCTTTGCGCCTATATTTTGTGGCAAATGTCGACGCACGGCTTGCTCACACAAAATGAGTTCTTACAAATCTTAAAAGAAGATGCCACCTTAAATGGCTTAGTAAAAGCAACGCTTGCTATCACTGGCAGTAACATGATCGCAGGTGCGGTAAAATTATTCTCAACTTTGGCGCTGGTTACTTCTTTCTTAGGTGTAGGGCTTGGCTTGTTGGAATGTATCGAAGATTTATTAAAACGATCTTTTAATATTTCCGCAGGGCGCATCTCACTTGGCTTAATGACGTTCATTCCACCTCTCGTCTTTGCGCTTTTCTATCCTGAAGGTTTTATTTTAGCGCTAGGCTACGCAGGCCAAATGTTTGCATTCTATGCCGTAGTATTGCCAGTTAGCCTCGTTTGGAAAGCCCGTCGAACTCACACCGATTTGCCATACAAAGTATGGGGAGGAAATCTAACTTTAATTATCGTATTGGTATTAGGCGTAATCATTACATCTATTCCATTTGCGATTCGTGCGGGTTACTTGCCATTTGTTGTGGGTTAAAAAACGAGGAAAAAACCTACCGCACTTCTTGATCTACATAAAGCAAAACGCCGTTCAATAATGAACGGCGTTTTATATTTAATTATGGCGTTAAAGTGCGGTAAATTTTTAATGCGTTTTATGGCTTGTGCTATACAAAATTTTGTCCGTATAAGCCAAAGCAATTGCCGACACCAAAAAGCCTAAATGCAAAAATAACTGCCACATCATGGTTTTTTCTGGTGTATTGTTTGCGTTCACAAAGGTTTGCAACATATGGATAGATGAAATGCCGATAATAGACATAGAAAGTTTAACCTTCAATACCGTCGCATTTACATGGCTCATCCATTCAGGCTGATCGGGGTGATTACGCGTACGCAATTTGGATACAAAAATTTCATAGCCACCGATAGTCACCATCACAAGCAAGTTTGCGATCATCACGACATCAATCAAATTCAACACACCCAACATAATCGTGTTGGAATCCATCTCATTAACATTAATCACCAATGCCCATAAGCCTTTAATAAACTTATAAGAGTAGATCGCAAGAGTGACAATCAAACCCAAATAGATCGGCACTTGCAACCAGCGACTAGCAAAAATTATTTTCGCGATAATATTCGATTGTTCGTTATATTTCGCATAAGGATCAACAGGTTTGTTCTCTTCCATTCGATTTTATTCCTAAATTAAATAGTGGGTTAAATAAACAAAAAACCGCAAGAAAATAGCAGTTTTTTTGAAAATAGCAATAAGGAAATTGAGTTATTCTTATTTTATTTATATGTCAGATAAAATCGCGAGGTAATCCTATTTTTTATTCATTTCTCTGCTCTAATGTCGTCAACCTAGCCAAATCCAGTTGATTATTCAATAACTCCACTTCTGGCATCGTTTTATTCGCTTTTGAGGAAAGGGTTTTAAACCGTTCTACTTTGCCAACTAAACCTTGTTGGCCAACAAGTGCGGTGACTGTGCTGTTGTATTGGTTGCTGACGGTGGAAAGCGTATTACCAAGCTTACTTAAACGTTCTGCGACTAAGCAAATTTGGTTATAAATCTCACCCGCTTTTTCAGCGATTTCTTTTGCCTCGGCATTACCGCGTTCGATGCGCCAGAGGTTTGCTACGGTTCGTAAAATCGGCATTAAGGTGGTGTGAGAAACCATAATGACATTACGTTCATAACCGTAATTAAATAAAGTAGGATCGGATTTTAAAGCCTCAATATACGCAGGTTCCACCGCAATAAACATAAGAACAAAATTCGGACTGCGCATGCCAATAAGATTGCTATAATCTTTCTTATGCAGATCATTAATATGACTTTTCAATGCGGATATATGTTCTTTTAGTAAACGCTCACGTTCAAAAACATCGTCAGAATTCACGGCACTTTCGTAAGCCACTAACGACATTTTGCTGTCGATAATTAAGTGTTTTTCATCAGGTAGATTCAACACAAAATCAGGGTAATTACGTCCGCCTTGTTCATCTTTAAAATGTGCTTGAGCACGGTAATGCACATTTTCTTCAAGTCCAGCCAGTTGCAAAGCTCGTTCTAATTGCACTTCGCCCCAGTTGCCTAACGTTTTCTTTTCGCCTTTCAGTGCAGAAGTTAAATTACTCGCCTCTTGCGACATATTCAGACCGATTTCCAGCACTTTTTTGATTTCAGCTTCCAATCCTGCATTACCTTTAACGGATTCGGAGTGAATTTCATTGACACGTTTTTGAAAACCTTCAATTTGCTCACGGAAAGGCTTGAGCAATGTTTCCAAGGCAGTTTGATTTGATTGACTAAATGATAGACTTTTTTCATCTAAAATCCGATTGGCTAGATTTTGAAATTCCACACCCAACTGCTGCTTAGATTGTTCAAAGTTCTGTTGTTGCTCTGAAAAATGTTTTTCTTTCTCTGCTAACGTTGTTTTTAATCCTGTTAACTCTTGGGAAAGTGCGGTCAATTTTTCAGTTAAATGTTGTTGCTCCTGTTCTTTACGAGATAGCTGGCTTTGGCTATGTTGCAACTGGGCATTTAAACTTTCCGCTTGCGCAGAAGCGATTCCGAAGCGTTCTTTTAATGCAGTAATTTGCTCCGCGATGGCGGAATGGCGAGATTGTTCTTCATCCAGTTCTTGAGTGAGATAATGAATTTTTTCATCACGCTCATTGAGTCGAACTAACAAGCCTTGGCTTTCTGTTTGAGCTTTGATGGTTTGCTGCTCTAGCTGATTTTTGATGCTGCTAAGTTCATCAAATTTACTAGCAAGTTGATTATAATCTTGAGTCGTTTTCGATAATTCTTGATGAAGATGTGTATATTTTTGCTGGCGCAGAATAAGCAATAAAATCAATAGAACAACTATTGCTAATAAGCTAAAAAGCCACAAATTCTCTGACATATATCCCCCCTTAAAATGATGCTATAAATTGTAACATAGAAATGTGACTTAAATTTTAGCTTTAAGTACGGTGAAATTATCTTACTCGCCACCCTTATCATAGGCGGCATCAGTCAGCGTTTTCAAAAACGCTTCCAGCGCATCAATTTCTGCATCAGTAAGCGGCTTACCTTTAAGATCGCTATGGCTTATCGTTGGCGCATATTCTGCAGCCGCCCAAGGTTTACCCGTTTCAGGATTTATCTTACGCTCAGGATTATTATGGCTATCTAAAAATAATAATACAGTACGCAGCTCTTTAAATACGCCGTTATGCATATAAGGTGCGGTAACGGCTACATTACGCAATGTCGGCACTTTAAATTTGCCTTTTTGAGCGATATCACCTTTCACCATTGGATTATCTAACAATCCATTATCCACCCAATCTTCGCCTAATTTATTGTGTGCAATCAGTACCTCATTTTTCGGCACGCCGAGATTGAAATAACGATAATTTGTAAAAGTTTCTTCACTATGATCTTTTTCATTCAGCTGATGACAATTACTACAGGTTGTTTTTTCTTTATCAAAAAATAACGCCTTGCCTAATGCCTCTTGCTCAGTAAATTTATCTTGCCCTGCCAAAGTGCGGTCATATTTAGAACTGAATTGAGCAAACAAATCTAATTGCTGAAATGCAGCAAGTGCCTGTTCCATAATGGCATAAATTTTCTCATCATCTTGCCAAATCTCCTCGCCCCAATGCTTGGTAATGTAGTCTTTCACTGCCTGATTTTCGGCAATACGTTTTACCACACTGGCTTTGTCTTTCATGCCCATTTCAACAGGATTGAGAGGAGGCCCCCCCGCCTGCTCAGCTAAATGTTTTGCTCGACCATCCCAGAATTGGCCGCCAACATAATCCTTAATTTTTTCATCGAAATGAAAATCAGGGGAATATTTTGCATAAATTGCAGTTGGTGTATTGCGATTACCAAATTTTGTCGGATCATCACCTTGTGAAACCATTTTACCTATATCATTTTCGCGCAAATCCGCAAAAGCAGCTGCAGGCATATGGCAAGTAGAGCAACTCTGTGTTTTATTGTGAGAAAGTGATTTATCAAAAAAGAAAGCCTGACCTAATCCAAGCAATGCGGGATTTATGGGTTCTTCTTGAGCGAAACAAAAAATAGGTAAGGCAAATAATGACAAGAAATATTTTTTCATTCTAACTCCATGGGTATAAAAAATAACTGCACTTAGTCAAAGTAAATCTACTATTATAAATTTAGACTGTACATAAATTAACTTAAACATTGATATCTTACACCAAACTCAAATTTTTAAACCTTTTCTTACATACTTAAATTAACTACTACTTCTAGTAGAAAGGCAATACTTTTGGGAATTGAAAAACTGTTAAAACATTTTTTAGCTGAGCTTTTTTGATGATATCAATCAAAATAACCTACCAATTTAGTCAATTACTTTGTTTGAGGTATTATTCTAGCAATTAAATACCCGATATAATTAGTCAGGTATTTTGCTTTGTGTAAAATATTTACCTATGATTTTAAATAGGAAGTTAATTTTTCAATAACCTAGGAGTGATAAAATGGGACAGTATAAAAAGTTCTGGTACCTATTAGTCGCCGTATTGATTGGAGCCTTCTCCATTCTCGGTTACTATGGGTTTGAAGTTTATCGTGAAGCACCACCAATTCCGCAACAATATGTTTCTGAATCAGGTGAAAAAGTGATTACTCACGATGAAATTTTACATGGTCAAACAGCTTGGCAAACTACTGGCGGTATGCAAGTGGGTTCTGTTTGGGGGCACGGTGCATATCAAGCACCAGACTGGACGGCAGATTGGCTTCACCGTGAATTAACTAATTGGTTGGACATTACAGCGAATCAAGAGTTTAGTAAAAACTTTGCAGATTTAAATGATGAACAACAAACTTTATTAAAAGCGCGTTTAACCAAAGAATATCGCGGCAGCAAAGTTGAAAACGGCACCGTTGTGCTTTCTAACACCCGTTTAGCGGCAATGGAAAAAACTGCACAATACTACATTTCTTTATACGGCGATGATCCTGCCACTAAAGTCACTCGTGAACACTTCGCCATGAAGGATAATACCCTTCCTGACTTACAAGCGCGTAAAGACTTAACAAAATTCTTCTTCTGGACAGCATGGACTGCTTCAGCTGAACGCCCAAATACAAATGCAAGCTATACCAATAACTGGCCACATGAACCATTAATCAATAATGTGCCAACACCAGAAAACGTGATTTGGTCAATTGCGAGCGTGGTATTCCTAATTGCAGGTATTGGTTTTGTGGTATGGATTTGGTCATTCAAAAAACGTGAAGATGAAAAAGAACCACCAACACCTGAGTTCGATCCACTTACAAAGTTACAACTTACCCCCTCTCAACGCGCATTAGGCAAATATCTCTTTACTGTGCTTGCATTATTCTTACTGCAAGTGAACTTAGGGGCGATTGTTGCTCACTATACCGTTGAAGGTCAAGAATTCTACGGTATTGATATTTCCCAATATTTTCCTTATTCATTAATACGTACTTGGCATATTCAATCAGCCTTATTCTGGATTGCGATGGCCTTCCTTGCTGGTGGTTTATTCCTTGCACCAATCATTAATGGCGGTAAAGATCCAAAATTCCAGAAATTAGGCGTAGATATTCTATACTGGGCATTAGTAGTATTAGTAATAGGTTCATTCACTGGTAGCTACTTAGCGATTGCTCATATTCTTCCTGAAGAATGGAGCTTCATGTTCGGTCACCAAGGTTACGAATTCATTGACTTAGGTCGTTTCTGGCAAGCGGTGAAATTTGCAGGTATCTTATTCTGGTTAGTCTTAATGCTTCGCGGTACAGTGAACGCATTCAAACAACCGGGTGATAAAAACTTATTAGCGTTATTCTTCGCTTCTGTTATTGCAATCGGCTTATTCTATGGCCCTGCATTATTCTACGGCGAGCATACTCACATTTCTGTGATGGAATACTGGCGCTGGTGGGTAGTTCACCTATGGGTAGAAGGCTTCTTTGAAGTGTTCTCTGTAGCGGCGCTTTCATTCATCTTCGTAAGTTTAGGTTTAGTTTCACGTCGTACTGCGACGGTGGCAACCATTACTGAAGCAGCGTTATTCTTAATCGGCGGTATTCCTGGTACGTTCCACCACCTATACTTCGCAGGTGCAACCACACCAATTATCGCAGTAGGTGCGTCATTCTCAGCACTTGAAGTGGTTCCATTAGTGTTATTAGGTCATGAAGCTTGGGAACACTGGGCGATGCAACAAAAAACACCTTGGATGGACCGTTTAAAATGGCCTCTTTACTGCTTCGTAGCTGTCGCATTCTGGAATATGTTAGGTGCAGGTGTATTTGGTTTCTTAATAAATCCACCAATTTCACTCTACTATGTTCAAGGCTTGAACACGACTGCTGTTCACGCGCATGCGGCATTATTCGGTGTGTATGGTTTCTTAGCATTAGGTTTCGTATTCTTAATTGCTCGTTATTTACGTCCGGATACACCATTTAACGATAAGTTAATGAAATGGGGCTTCTGGTTACTAAACGGTGGTTTAGTACTGATGATCGTATCAAGCTTACTACCTATCGGTGTTATCCAAGGATATGCAAGTATCTCTGAAGGTTTATGGTATGCACGTAGTGAAGAATTTATGCAACAACCATTATTCGATACCTTACGTTGGGTTCGTTTAGGTGGTGATGTGGTATTCATCTTCGGTGCACTAGCCTTCTTCTGGCAAATCTTTACGATGATTTTCTTCAGACCTAAACATACTTAGTTAGGTTATCCCCAAAAGCGACTTATGTGAAAGTAAGTCGCTTTTTTATTCTTATCTACCATATCTTATATATAAGCTTACAACGCTTTTTATATAAAATTAGCATTAATATTAGATAAACATTAAAAATATTAGAGGCTGAAGTAGATTAGCAATTATGTTAATCTGCTTCAGCCCCTTAAATAATATCGAATAATGTTTGTTAATAATCTACACCTTAATCAATTGGTTATTTAGCCAAAATTTTTGGGGACAGATCAAAGTGCGGTCAGATTTATGATTATTCTTCTTTTGGTAATCGAATTAGGGCGTAAACCAATCCACCCCATACCAAAGCGAGAGACACGATCATCATAATAATTGCACCAGTACTCATTTTATTCTCCTTTAGTTTCATCAATGGTTAACTTGGTGTCGCTTTTCCATTTTAAGCGAGAAAGGAAGAACGCCACGACAAGTAAGCTAATAGACATTCCCCAGCCAAAGGTATTTACGAACCAGCTTGGGTAACCTTCATAACCTTCAGAGAAGACTTTTGCTCCTTCACTGAAAAGCATGAATGCTAAAACACCACTCGTTAATACAATGCATAAACGCCAGAAGAAACCTACTTTGAAAGATGAAGTTTCATTTAAGTGATTACCCAATAAACCCAGTTTTTCATTTGCTACAATCGCAATTAAAGAAGCAAATGCCACGGCAACGATACCGAAATAGTTCACGAATTTATCGAACACATCTAACATTGGTAAACCTGTTGTCGTGCCGAATAAGATGACAGAAACTAACATCATTGGTACACCCACGATAAACGTTACTTTCCCACGACTAATACGAATTTTATCTTGAATTGCGGAAATAATTACCTCAATTACTGAGATAAATGAAGTTAATGCCGCAAAGGTTAATGATCCAAAGAACAATACGCCTAGCACTTCACCAAATGGTGCTTTGTTGATGATGGTTGGGAACGCAAAAAATGCTAAACCAATTCCGCCTTTTGCCACTTCGCTCACTTCTTGACCTTGCGCAGTAGCAATAAAACCTAATGCTGCAAATACGCCGATACCCGCTAATACTTCAAAGCTACTGTTAGCAAAACCTACAACCAAGCCGCTACCAGTCAAATCGGATTCTTTTTTAAGATAAGAGGCGTAAGTCACCATAATCCCAAAGCCGATAGAAAGAGAGAAGAAGATTTGCCCATAGGCCGCAATCCACACACTTGGATTAGAAAGTTTCGACCAATCTGGCGTAAATAATGCATCTAAACCTTTTGCCGCACCTGGTAAGAATAAGGAATAAATCACAAGCGCCATAAACATTACAACGAGCACTGGCATTAATACAGAAGATGCTTTAGCAATCCCTTTTTGAACGCCCATAGACAGCACGCCTAACGCAACAATCCACATCGCAATCAATGGGCCAGTTACCATACCGACAAATTCAAAACTCACACCGTTTTTAATGTCGCCCATTTTTAAGAATTCACCGATGAAGAAATCAATTGGTTTATCGCCCCATGCTCCAGTGAAAGAAAAGTATGTGTAGCTTGCCGCCCAGCCTAATACCACGGCGTAATATAGTCCGATGATGACATTCACCATCATTTGCCACCAACCAAATACCTCAAAGTGCGGGCTAACACGGCGATAAGAAAGTGGTGCACCACCACGATTACGGTGGCCAATTGCATAATCTAAAAATAAAAGAGGAATCCCTGCGGTTAACAACGCGATAAGGTAAGGGATGATAAATGCTCCACCACCATTTTCATAAGTGGTATAAGGGAAACGCCAAATATTACCAAGACCGACGGCCGAACCAATCGCGGCCATAATAAATGCACGACGACCAGAAAAAGTCTCACGCTTTTGCGCTTTTTGGGCTGAGTGCGCCATAAATTATCCTATATAAAAAAATGAAAGGAGTTTCAATATAATGAAATCTAATCATCAGTCAATAAATAAGCACAAAGAGCGGTAAAAATTCACGGATTTTTTAATAAAAAGAACATAAACATTCAAAACAAGCCAATTTTCACCGCACTTTTTTCGTTTTTTTCGCGCTAAACCCTACCAATGACTCGAAATTTCGCTACAATGCTGAACTTGTCCCAAAATAAAAACAACAGGAAACAAACACAATGACAGGTGCACAACTCATCATGGAGTGCCTGAAAGCACACCACGTCACGACTCTTTTCGGCTATCCAGGCGGCGCAATCATGCCAACCTACGATGCCCTTTATGACGCAGGCTTAGATCACTTACTTTGTCGTAATGAACAAGGGGCTGCCATCGCAGCGATTGGTTATGCTCGCTCCACAGGAAAAGTGGGCGTATGTATTGCAACATCAGGCCCTGGCGCAACCAATTTAGTCACAGGATTAGGCGATGCCATGATGGACTCCATTCCAGTTGTAGCCATTACCGGTCAAGTTTCCTCTCCATTAATCGGCACGGATGCGTTCCAAGAAGCGGATGTTCTAGGACTTTCTCTTGCTTGCACTAAACACAGCTTTATCGTGCAAAGTGCGGATGAATTAGCCGATGTTTTTGCGGAAGCCTTTGAAATTGCCCAAAGCGGACGTCCTGGCCCCGTTCTTATTGATGTGCCTCGTGATATTCAAGTTGGTAAAGTACCTGTAAATATAAAAGCCTACGTTAAAACACCAGAAAAACCGACCGCACTTTCAGTAGATAAACTCGCTGAAGCAAAAGAATTATTAAAAAATGCTAAAAAACCGGTGCTTTATGTGGGTGGCGGCGTTGGTATGGCGAAGGCTATTCCTGCCTTACGCGAATTTTTAACCCAGACCCAAATGCCATCCGTCTCAACGTTAAAAGGTTTAGGTGCAATTGATCCAAACGATGATGTGTATATGGGAATGATTGGTATGCATGGTACGAAAGCTGCTAATTTTGCCGTGCAAGAAAGTGATTTATTACTCGTATGCGGTGCTCGTTTTGACGATCGTGTAACAGGTAAACTCGATACCTTTGCTCCTCACGCTAAAGTGATTCATTGTGATATTGATGCAGCGGAAATTCATAAATTACGCCGTGCAGATGTTGCCCTACAAGGGGATTTAATCCAAGCACTTAATACACTCAAACAAGAGCTTGATATTGAACCTTGGCGTGAACAAATCAGAAATTTCAAAGCAAAATTAGATTTCACTTATGTTGAAAATCAAGGCAATCGCCCGATTGATCCTTGGGCATTACTCAACACCCTATCTAATCGCAAACCAGATAATGCGGTAATTTGTACCGATGTAGGTCAGCATCAAATGTGGTCAGCGCAACATATGAAGCATTTTTCGCCAGAGAACTACATTACTTCGGCAGGTTTCGGCACAATGGGCTTTGGCTTACCCGCTGCTGTGGGGGCAAAAAAAGCACGCCTACAAGATGAAGTCATTTTAGTTACCGGTGATGGCTCACTCATGATGAATATCCAAGAATTGGGTTCAATCAAACGTGGCAATTTACCGGTAAAAATTTTGCTACTGGATAACCAACGCTTAGGTATGGTTCGCCAATGGCAGGATTTATTCTGGAATAAACGTCGCAGTGAAACGATTTTAGACGACAACCCAGATTTTGTGATGCTCGCTAATGCGTTCGGTATTCCTGCAGAACGTATTGAGTCAGCCGATGATGTGAATGCAGCACTCAACCGATTATTAAACAGCAAAACAGCCTATTTATTACAAGTATGCATTCCACCTGATGAATGTGTATGGCCACTTGTTCCACCGGGGGCATGTAACGCGGATATGGTAGAGGAGATGAACTAATGAATGAATATAAACTTGAACTCGTCGCTCGCCATCGTCCAGAAGTATTAGAACGCATTTTACGCGTAGCACGTCACCGCGGGTTTACCGTTACAACAATGGACATGACACTAATTGAAACCCAAGTGCGGTTAAAAATCACCGTAAAATCTGACCGCACTTTAGATCTATTGGTTAATCAGTTGGTTAAGCTGCCAGATGTTTTAATGGTTAATTAAGAATATTTTATCAAATAATTTCTTCGACTTTTCTTCTGCCAAATCTCCCCTTCCCCTCTTTGCTAAAGAGGGGATTGAATTGAGATAAATTTAAGTATTAGTGTTGAACTTTAACAACACTAGAATGTGAATGAAGCAATGGTTATCCACTTACTAAAGAAATTCTCCCTCTTTAGCAAAGAGGGGAAGGGGAGATTTGGCAGTCTCAATTAACGAAGAAATTAATCACACAAACAAACCCTAAAATTTTACTCGGAGAGATTATTTATGCCAAAACTACGTTCAGCGACCAGTACACAAGGTCGTAATATGGCAGGTGCACGTGCCTTATGGCGTGCAACAGGGATGAAAGAAAATGACTTTGGTAAACCGATTATTGCGGTGGTGAACTCTTTCACCCAATTTGTGCCTGGGCATGTGCATTTAAAAGATATGGGACAGCTTGTTGCTGCTGAAATTGAAAAAGCGGGCGGCGTAGCAAAAGAATTTAACACTATTGCGGTGGATGATGGTATCGCGATGGGACACGGCGGGATGCTTTATTCTTTACCAAGCCGTGATTTAATCGCTGATAGCGTGGAATATATGGTCAATGCGCACTGTGCTGATGCGATGGTGTGTATTTCCAACTGTGACAAAATCACCCCAGGAATGTTAATGGCGGCAATGCGTTTAAATATTCCAACTATCTTCGTTTCAGGCGGCCCAATGGAAGCGGGTAAAACTAAACTTTCTGATCAATTAATCCGCTTAGATTTAGTGGATGCGATGATTGAAGCAGCCGATCCGAATGTGTCAGATGAACGCATTGATGCTATTGAACGTAGCGCTTGCCCAACCTGTGGTTCTTGTTCTGGCATGTTTACCGCAAACTCCATGAACTGCTTAACTGAAGCCTTAGGTTTATCTTTACCAGGCAATGGTTCTATGTTAGCCACTCACGCAGACCGCAAAGAATTATTCTTAAAAGCGGGCCGTCAAATTGTCGAACTTTGCAAACGTTATTACGAACAAGATGATGCAAGCGTATTACCTCGTTCAATCGGTACTTTTGATGCCTTTGAAAATGCAATGAGCCTCGATATCGCAATGGGGGGTTCAAGCAACACGGTTTTACACTTATTAGCAGCAGCACAAGAAGCCGGCGTAGATTTTAAAATGGAAGATATTGACCGTTTATCCCGCAAAGTACCTTGTTTAAGCAAAATTGCACCAAACACCAATAAATACCACATGGAAGACGTACACCGTGCAGGCGGTATTATGGGATTGTTAGGTGAATTAGATCGCGCTGGATTAATTCATAAAAATACACACACCGTGCTTGGAATGAGCATGGGAGAACAACTAGACCAATACGATATTATTCGCAATCAAGATGAAGAATTACATAAATTCTTCCGTGCAGGCCCTGCAGGCATCCGCACAACTCAAGCATTCTCACAAGATTGTCGCTGGGATACCGTCGATAATGATCGTGTAAACGGTTGTATTCGCAATAAAGAAAATGCGATCTCGCAAGAAGGTGGCTTAGCCGTATTATTCGGTAATCTCGCTGAAGACGGATGTATCGTTAAAACTGCAGGCGTAGATGAATCTATTTGGAAATTCACCGGCCGTGCAATCGTATTTGAAAGCCAAGAAGATGCGGTTGCAGGCATTTTAGGTGGCAAAGTCAAAGAAGGCCATGTCGTTGTTATCCGTTACGAAGGTCCTAAAGGCGGACCAGGTATGCAAGAAATGTTATACCCAACCAGTTACTTAAAATCGATGGGCTTGGGCAAAAAATGTGCTTTATTAACGGATGGTCGTTTCTCTGGTGGTACATCAGGCTTGTCTATTGGACACGCATCACCAGAAGCTGCTTCTGGCGGTGCAATCGGCTTAGTACGCGATGGCGATATTATCAACATTGATATTCCAAACCGAGCAATTAACTTAGAAATCAGTAATGAAGAACTCACAGCACGCAGAGCTGAACAAGATCAAAAAGGTTGGCAACCAGCTCACCGTGAACGTGAAGTCTCTTTCGCATTGAAAGTATTCGGTCACTTCGCGACCTCAGCGGACAAAGGTGCGGTACGCGATAAAACATTGTTAAAATAATTTAACAAGATGGCGCGCGTTTCTAACGCGTGCCTTTTGTTATAGGCAAAGTGCGGTCATTTTTCTACGTGTTTTGAAATAAATATAGGAAGATTCTAATGGGATTTCTCGATTTTTTTAAGAAAAAAGAAATAGTTGGGATTGGTACATCATCTTATAACAAAAAGTTAATTGATGTTTGGAAAGATAGCATTAATGGAAATGAGAAGTCTTGGGTGCTGTTTGAAAATGGAACTTGCGTTATTTTACTTGAACCCGAAGAAGATTTAGCAAAACAAGCTAAAAAATTATTAAGTGAATGGGGAAAAGTTCAAGTAGCTACATCGTCAGCAGATTTTGGTGTTATCCATTTGGATAATGGCAAAGGATATGCTGTTTCATGCCATCATCCCGAAATTTTTACGTTAGTTTTAAAACAAGATGGATTAGATGAAGATTTCAAAATAGGTATTGAAGGTCGCTCTAACCGAAATTATGATGCCGAAGGGCTCAATATCATTCATATCGAAGATAAACGAATAAAAGAAATACTATGAAAAACCTACTCACCAATCCTCAACCTTCTCAATCAGATTATATCAATGCCATTGTTAAACTTGGTTCGCGCGTATATGAAGCTGCGCAAGTGACCCCTTTACAAAAAATGGGAAAACTTTCTGAACGACTGCACAATAATATCTGGATTAAACGTGAAGACCGTCAGCCAGTAAATAGTTTTAAACTACGCGGTGCTTACGCAATGATTTCTAGCCTTTCAGCAGAACAAAAAGAAGCAGGAGTGATAGCGGCATCTGCGGGTAACCATGCACAAGGCGTGGCATTATCAGCGAAACAATTAGGCTTAAAAGCATTGATCGTCATGCCACAAAACACCCCAAGCATTAAAGTGGATGCTGTGCGTGGTTTTGGTGGTGAGGTATTGTTGCACGGTGCTAATTTCGATGAAGCCAAAGCAAAAGCGATTGAGCTTTCAAAAGAAAAAAATATGACATTTATTCCTCCATTCGATCATCCATTAGTGATCGCAGGACAAGGCACATTAGCAATGGAAATACTACAACAAGTGACAGATTTGGATTATGTGTTTGTACAAGTCGGCGGCGGTGGCTTAGCTGCAGGTGTAGCAATTTTGCTTAAGCAATTTATGCCAGAAATTAAAATCATCGGTGTAGAATCAAAGGATTCTGCATGCTTAAAAGCCGCTCTCGATAAAGGTGAACCAACAGATTTAACGCATGTTGGATTATTTGCGGATGGTGTTGCCGTAAAACGCATTGGTGACGAAACATTCCGTCTATGCCAGCAATATCTTGATGATATGGTATTGGTCGATAGTGACGAAGTGTGCGCAGCAATGAAAGATTTGTTTGAGAACGTTCGTGCTGTTGCAGAACCATCAGGTGCATTAGGTTTAGCCGGTTTGAAAAAATATACGAAACAAAACCATATTGAAGGCAAAAATATGGCGGCAATTTTGTCTGGCGCGAACTTGAATTTCCACACATTACGTTATGTATCTGAACGTTGTGAAATCGGTGAAAACCGAGAAGCTTTATTAGCCGTGACCATGCCTGAACAACCAGGTAGTTTCTTAAAATTTGCTTATGTATTAGGTAACCGAGCTGTAACTGAATTCAGTTATCGTTATGCAGATGATAAACGCGCTTGTGTGTTTGTCGGAGTAAGAACTACAAATGAGCAAGAAAAAGCAGACATTATTGCAGACCTCACTAAAAATGGTTTTGATGTTGAGGATATGTCTGATGATGATATTGCGAAAACGCATGTTCGCTATTTAATGGGGGGGCGAGCAGCCAATGATAATGAACGCTTATATACGTTCGAATTCCCAGAGCAAAAAGGTGCGTTATTGAAATTTCTAGAAACCTTGCAAAATCGTTGGAATATTTCATTATTCCACTATCGTGCCCACGGCGCGGACTATGGAAATATCCTTGCTGGGTTCCAAATTGAAGAACGCGAACAAGCAGAATTTGAACAGGCACTTGCCCAACTCAATTATGTTTTTGAAGATGTAACAGAAAGCAAATCTTATCGTTATTTCTTACGTTAATCTTATAAAAAAGGCGTGATATTTTTCACGCCTTTGTATTATTCAAACTCTAATTCCACCGCACTTTCGCCAAGTAAATTCACCAATTCCGTCAGAATTTCATCCGTTGGAATGATCGACCATTGCACGCCCAAACGTAACAACGCACGGCCTTTCGGACTTTGATAATACACGTTAATCGGCAACGTTCCACCACTCACCGGCTCAAGTAATGCTTTAAGTTGTTTAATAAAACTTGGTGTAATTTGATGCTCAGAAAGACTAATAGCTAAGGATTTGACATAACGAGAACGTGCCTCATCTAAGGTCATTAACTCGCGCACCGTCATTTTCAAGCCACCAGAGAAATCATCAAAGCTCACTTGCCCTGAAGCAACAATCACCGTATCTTTTTGCAATTTCTCACCAAATTGTTCTAGACTTTCACCAAATAATGTTAAATCTAAGCGACCTGAACGGTCATCCAATGTAGCAATACCTAGCCGATTGCCTTTTTTCGTCATCGCAATTCTCGATGCCACAACTAGCCCCGCCACAGTGCTAATTTGTCCACGACGATTTGGTGCAAGATCTTTTAAGCGAGTTGAAGTGTAATGAGAAAGTTCTTTCAAATAACGGCTAACAGGATGGCTACTTAAATAAAGCCCCAAGGTTTCTCTCTCACCATCAAGTATTTGTTTTTCGGTATAAGGCGGTGTATTGGCATAGGCATTTTCCACTTCTTCATGGGTTTCTGTCAGCACGCCGAACATATCCGTTTGCCCCATTGCTTCATCTTTCGCATGCTGATCGGAAGCTCTAAGCGCGTCTTCCAAATTCTTAGAAAGTGCGGCGCGATGTGGGCCTAATTTATCAAAGGCGCCCGACATAATTAGGCTTTCAAAGGTACGACGGTTAATTTTTTTCAAATCTACACGAGCGCATAAATCGAATAAATCTTTGAAAATCCCCCCTTCATTTCTTGCCGTCACAAGTGCTTCAATCGGACCTTCTCCCACACCTTTAATCGCGCCAATACCATACACAATTTCACCTTGTTCATTGACGCTAAAATGGTGTTTGCCGATATTAATATCTGGTGGCGTTACTTTTAAGCCCATACGTAAACATTCATCGTATAACCCTACGATTTTATCCGTATTATCCATTTCAGATGTCATCACTGCAGCCATGAATTCCGCAGGGAAATGAGTTTTGAGCCAAAGGGTTTGGTAAGATACCAAGGCATAAGCAGCGGAGTGAGATTTATTAAAACCATAGCCAGCAAATTTTTCCACCAAGTCGAAAATCTTCATGGATAACTCACCATCAACACCGTTTTTCTCTGCACCTTCTTTAAATACAGAGCGCTGTTTTGCCATTTCTTCTGGTTTCTTTTTACCCATTGCTCGACGCAATAAGTCAGCCCCACCCAAGGTATAGCCAGCCAACACCTGCGCAATTTGCATCACTTGTTCTTGGTACAAAATAATACCGTAGGTCGGCTCAAGAATAGGTTTCAAGCTTTCATGTTGATATTCTGCATCTGGGTAAGACACTTCTTCTCGCCCATGTTTACGATCGATAAAGTTATCCACCATGCCTGATTGCAACGGACCAGGACGGAACAATGCCACCAACGCGATGATATCTTCAAAACAGTCCGGTTGCAGGCGCTTAATCAAATCCTTCATTCCGCGCGATTCCAACTGGAACACAGCGGTGGTTTCGGAGCGTTTAAGTAATTCAAAAGATTCAGGATCATCAAGTGGAATGGAGGCAATATCTACTCGAGGCTTGCCTTCACGCTCCATACGAGCATTAATCATATCTAATGCCCATTTAATGATAGTGAGAGTGCGCAAGCCTAGGAAGTCGAATTTCACAAGCCCCGCATATTCCACATCATTTTTATCAAAGTGAGTAACCGGATGTAAGCCTTCATTATCACAATAGAGCGGTGCAAAATCAGTAATTAAGGTTGGCGAAATGACCACGCCACCAGCATGTTTACCTGCATTACGTGTCACGCCTTCCAGCTTACGCGCCATATCAATCAATGCTTGCACTTCTTCATCACTGTCGTAGGCGGTCTGTAATTGTGGTTCGGTTTCAAATGCTTTCGCAAGCGTCATACCAGGATCTGGCGGAATTAATTTTGAAATACGATCAACAAAACCATACGGATGCCCCAGCACTCGTCCTACATCTCGAATAACAGCTTTCGCCGCCATGGTTCCAAAGGTGATAATTTGTGATACAGCGCCACGGCCATAAGTTTCAGCAACGTGCTCAATCACTCGATCGCGACCATCCATACAGAAATCCACGTCGAAATCGGGCATAGACACACGTTCTGGATTTAAGAAACGCTCAAAAAGCAAATCGAATTCTAGCGGATCTAAATCAGTGATTTTTAATGCATAAGCCACTAATGAACCCGCACCAGAACCTCGACCCGGACCAACAGGAATGTCGTTATCTTTCGACCATTGAATAAATTCCATTACGATCAAGAAATAACCTGGAAATCCCATTTGGTTAATCACATCCAACTCAACTTGCAAGCGTTCATCATATTTTGGTCTTTTTTCTAACCGCACTTTTTCATCAGGGAATAAAAAAGCTAAACGTTCTTCCAAACCTTCTTTGGCTTTTTGCACCAAGAAATCTTCTGTACTTAAATCTCCAGTCGGGAATTGAGGCAAGAAATATTGACCAAGGCGCAAAGTCACACTACAACGCTGCGCAATTAATAAGGTATTTTCGAGAGCGGAAGGAATGTCAGCGAATAACTTGCACATTTCCTCTTCGCTGCGGAAATATTGTTGTGGGGTATAACGTTTTGGACGTTTAGGATCGTCTAAAGTATAGCCATCGTGAATCGCTACGCGAATTTCGTGGGCCTCAAAATCATCAGATTTCAAAAACATCACATCGTTCGTCGCGACCAAAGGCAATCCATGACTTTTAGCTAATTTTAATGCTGCTTGGATATAACGTTCTTCATCAGGTCTTCCAGTGCGCGTAAGTGCAAGATAAAAATGATCAGCAAAAAACTCTTGGTAAAAAGCAATCGCACTTTCAATTTCGGCTACGTTTTCTTTCAACAATTTTTTACCTACATCGCCTTGCGTCCCTCCCGATAAAATAATCACGCCCTCGCGATGTTCAATTAACCAATTTTGATCGATATAAGGATAGTCATCGTAACCGCGCTGATAGGCTTTTGAGAGTAATAATGTAATGTTTTTATAGCCTTCGTTATTTTTAGCCAGCAAAGTAAGATCAAAGTATTCATCGCCACACAATGCGCTTTTGACCTTTACATCTGCCCCGATAATTGGCTTCATCCCCGAAGAAAGCATTTCGCCATAAAAACGCACCACACCACAAAAATTAGTAAAATCCGTTAATCCCATAGCAACCATTTCATTGGCAGCACAAGCTTTCACAAGAGGTTTCACTTTGACAATACTGTCGATCATCGAGAAATCTGTGTGCGTGCGAAGATGGACGAAACGAGGTTGGGATGACATTGAAAATCCTTAAAGTGCGGTTAAATTTTGCCGTAAATGTTAAGGCGGTATTATAGCGAATTTTTCAAATAAATGCCTATGCAACAAACGGCTTTCCTAATTCGCTCAGATAACCGATTGCGTGAATAAAAAATGTTAAGTAGATCAAAATTTTGATAATTATCCGTTCCCATTTTGGGTGATTTCGGCTAGTCTAGCAGCGATTTATTTATTTCAAGAGAATAAGGATGATCCTATGACAACTCTTTTTCATGTAGCGCAAAATTGGTTAAACCAAGATCCTGACGCAGAAACTCGTGCAGAATTAACCGCACTTTTAGATGCGGCAAAAGGCGGAGATAAAGCGGCAGAAACAGAATTACATGCGCGTTTTGATGGTCGTTTACAATTTGGTACGGCAGGTTTACGTGGCCGTTTACAAGCTGGCTCAATGGGGATGAACCGAGTGTTAGTTTCTCAAGCTGCTGGCGGTTTAGCGGAATATTTAAAAGGCTACGATAAAGAGCCGTCTATCGTAATTGGTTACGATGGCCGTAAAAACTCTGATGTATTTGCCCGTGACACAGCTGAAATTATGGCCGGTGCAGGCGTAAAAGCTTATTTATTACCACGCAAATTACCGACTCCAGTTTTAGCTTATGCTATCCAATATTTTGATACCACTGCTGGTGTAATGGTAACAGCAAGCCATAACCCACCGGAAGATAATGGCTATAAAGTGTATTTAGGTAAAGCAAATGGCGGCGGTCAAATCGTTTCACCAGCAGATAAAGACATCGCAGCATTAATTGATAAAGTTGCGGCAGGCAATATCCAAGATTTACCACGTAGCGATAATTATGTAGTGTTAAATGATGAAGTGGTAGATGCGTACATTACAAAAACTGCATCATTAGCTAAAGAGCCAGCTTGCGACATTAACTATGTTTATACCGCTATGCACGGTGTGGGTTATGAAGTTTTAAGTAAAACGCTAGCAAAAGCAGGCTTACCACAACCTCACGTAGTCGCAGATCAAGTTTGGCCAGATGGCACATTCCCAACTGTGAATTTCCCAAATCCAGAAGAAAAAGGCGCATTAGATTTAGCAATTAAAGTGGCAAAAGAAAAGAATGCTGAATTTATCATTGCTAATGACCCAGATGCAGACCGTTTAGCCGTTGCGGTGCCTGATGCGCAAGGCAACTGGAAATCACTACACGGCAACGTAGTAGGCTGTTTCTTAGGTTGGTACTTAGCAAAACAATATCAAGGCAAAAAAGGCACATTGGCTTGCTCACTTGTTTCTTCTCCTGCGCTCGCTGAAATTGCAAAAAAATACGGTTTCCAATCAGAAGAAACCTTAACTGGTTTCAAATACATCGGTAAAGTATCTGGCTTATTGTTTGGTTTTGAAGAAGCATTGGGCTATTTAGTTGACCCAGACAAAGTACGCGATAAAGACGGTATTTCTGCGGCAATCGTGTTCTTAGATCTTGTGCGTAACTTGAAAAAACAAGGCAAAACTTTAGCAGATTATGCTGATGAATTTACCAAAGAATTTGGTGCTTATGTGAGTGGACAAATCTCTATTCGAGTAAGCGATCTTTCAGAAATTGGAAAATTAATGACCGCACTTCGTAACAATCCACCAGCAGAAATCGCTGGCGTGAAAGTGGCACAATTTATCGACCATACTAAAACAGATCGTCAAAGCGATATCCTTGTATTTAACTTGGAAAATGGCGGACGCTTAATTGCTCGTCCTTCAGGTACTGAACCAAAAATTAAATTCTACTTGGATGCGCGTGGCAAAGATCCAAAAGATGCAGATCGCGTATTAGCAGAATTTGATGAAGGTGTTCGTCACATTCTTCGCCAAGATTCTTATGGCAAACAAGATTGCTAATTGCTTCTAAAAATAACAATCCGCACTTTTTACATGCGGATTGTTATTTGGTTTAATTCAGCACTAACCTGCAACGGCGATACGTTTCATATCAGTCATATAACCACGTAATTCTTGACCGATTAATTCAACAGGGTGGTTACGAATTGCATCGTTTACATCGCGTAAGGTGATGTTGTCGATTTCCACTGCTGGAGTTGGCTCGCCCAAGTCACCTTTTTGAAGGTTAGGGATAATTTCTTTTGCAAGAATTGGGGTCGCTACGTTAGAGAATAAGTAGTTACCATATTCTGCAGTATCTGAAATTACCACGTTCATTTCGTATAAGCGTTTACGAGCGATGGTGTTCGCAATTAATGGTAATTCGTGAAGTGATTCGTAGTAAGCTGATTCTTCATAAATACCGCTTGCAACCATAGCTTCAAAAGCTAATTCCACGCCAGCTTTCACCATTGCGATCATTAATACGCCGTTATCAAAGTATTCTTGTTCACTAATTTTGCCATCATATTTTGGTGCATTTTCAAAGGCTGTTTTACCCGTTGCTTCACGCCATGCGAATAAGTCTTTATCACCATTTGCCCAGTCAGCCATCATTGTTGCAGAGAAGTGACCGCTGATGATGTCATCCATATGTTTGTAATATAAGAAACCAAGGCTTTCTTTGATTTGTTCAGCAAGTTCAAATGCACGTAATTTTGCGCTGTTTGATAGGCGATCCATCATTAATGTGATACCACCTTGTTTTAATGCCTCGGTAATGGTTTCCCAACCGTATTGGATTAATTTACCTGCGTATGCTGGATCTTTACCGTCTGCCACTAATTTGTCATAACATACGATAGAACCTGCTTGTAACATACCGCAAAGGATAGTTTGCTCACCCATTAAGTCAGATTTTACTTCTGCCACGAATGAAGACTCTAAAACACCCGCTTTATGACCGCCAGTTGCAGCAGCCCAAGCTTTTGCGATCGCCATGCCTTCGCCTTTCGGGTCATTTTCAGGGTGAACTGCGATTAATGTTGGCACACCGAAACCACGTTTGTATTCTTCACGTACTTCAGTACCTGGACATTTTGGTGCAACCATCACAACTGTAATGTCTTTACGAATTTGTTCACCTACTTCAACAATGTTGAAACCGTGTGAATAACCAAATGCAGAGTCTTTTTTCATTAAAGGCATCACATCAGCAACCACTTTAGAGTGTTGTTTGTCTGGCGTTAAGTTTACGACTAAATCTGCAGTTGGAATTAATTCTTCATAAGTACCAACTTTAAAACCATTTTCAGTTGCACGTTGGAATGACGCACGTTTTTCTGCAATCGCTTCAGGGCGTAAGGCATAGCTAATATCTAAGCCAGAATCACGCATATTCAAACCTTGGTTTAAACCTTGCGCACCACAGCCTATGATAACGATTTTTTTGCCTTTTAAGAAGTTTGCTTCATCTGCAAATTCTTCGCGATCCATAAAACGACAACGACCTAGTTGGTCTAATTTTTGACGTAAATTTAATGTGTTGAAATAGTTAGCCATTTTTTGTCCTTAATTGTGTAAGGTTGATAATTGTATGATGTTGTGTTTGCATATTTTTTTGTTGTGGTTTGATTATAGGATTTTTTGTTGTTGCGTAAAGTGATATTATGGGAATGTAATGTTGCGATTTATGCAATTATTTTATTTTTTGTGAATTGCATCGTATTTCGCTCGATGAGCGACCTACTTTTTCTTTGCTTGTGCAAAGTAAAAGTAGGCAAAAAGAAAGCACACCCTGCTTTGCCTTATTTCCTGAAAAATTGAAAATTTGCTTAACGGAAATTTTCTGAACTCGCTGTGCTCAAACAGACGAAAATTTCCTACAAATTTCCAATTTTTCAGGCGGTAAAGAAGGGAAAATATTTTATTCTTTCTTTGATTTAAAGTGCGGTTAAAAATTGAATATTTTTCATTATAAAAACAATCTTATAATCAACTTCACTTTCAAATAATGTGCTAATACATCTTAAGCCCCATATAAATCGCCTTTGTGACTTTCAATTTTTAGGCAATTTTCGTTTGTTTGAGCGCAGTGAGTTTAGAAAATTACCGTAAAGAAAATTGAAATAAAGCAAAGATCAGCGATTTAACTGGGGTGTATTTTTTTGCTTACTTTCTTTTGTACAAGCAAAAGAAAGTAAGTCGCCGTCAGGCGAAACCCTGACTTAAATAAAATAGATATTATTATGGACTTCAACGATCTCAACTTATTCATCAAATTATCAGAAACCCAAAACTTCGCCAAAACCGCCACCCAAAACCACATGTCCCCCTCTACGCTTTCCCGTCAAATTCAACGATTGGAAGACGAGTTAGGGAAGACACTTTTTATCCGTGATAATCGCCAAGTTAAACTCACTGAATATGGCGAGAAATTTTTGCAATTTGCTAAAACAGAATGGCAAAGCTGGCAACAATTTAAACAACAACTGAAAGATGAATCTGATGAACTTTGCGGTGAAATTAAACTTTTTTGCTCTGTAACCGCATCTTATAGCCATCTTCCGCACGTACTTAAAGAATTTCGCCAGCGTTATCCTAAAGTGGAAATTCAGCTGACGACGGGTGATCCAGCGCTTGCTTTAGAGTTGATTCAAACGCAACAAGTTGACCTCGCTATTGCGGGTAAGCCGAATAATCTGCCATCCAGTGTGGTATTTCATAAAATTGATGATATTAGCTTATCTTTAATTGCACCGCGTGTGGCTTGTTTGGCGACACAATTACTGCAGGAAAACCCCATTAATTGGCAGCAAATGCCTTTTATTTTCCCTGTTGAAGGGCATGCTCGGCAACGGATTGAACAATGGCTGCGGGAGAAACAGATTAAACACCCGAAAATTTATGCTACCGTTGCGGGGCATGAAGGGATTGTTCCCATGGTGGGATTGGGGTTCGGATTAGCGATGTTACCCGATGCAGTAATTGACAATAGCCCAATGAATAACCAAATTTCCAGACTTAATCTCGATAAACCTATTGAGCCTTTTGAATTGGTTATTTGTACCCAAAAAAGGAATCTCGAACAACCCTTAATCCGTGCATTTTGGGCGATGTTAGAATAGAATGATTGGCTGTTTAGAATAAGGATTTCTTATGTTTAAAGGTGTTCTCGTTTCATTACTTGCCTCATTTTTATTTGGCTATATGTATTATTTTTCTACGTTACTCAAACCTTTGAGTGGTACGGAGATTTTTGGTTATCGGATGATTTTTACGTTTCCCTTTGTTGTCCTTTCCGTGTTTATGTTTAAGCAGAAAAATGCGTTGATGCATCGCTTAAAACTCATCAAAAAACAACCGCACTTGGCATTGCCCTATCTTTTTTGCGGCTTATTGATGGGTTTTCAAATGTGGCTTTTTCTTTGGGCGCCGAATAATGGCAGTTCATTGACCGTGTCTTTTGGTTATTTGCTTTTGCCAATTGTGATGGTGGCAGCTGGTCGATTAATTTTTAAAGAACGCATTTCAACATTCAAATTTATTGCAGTCGTAATTGCCGCATTGGGTGTGATTTCTAATATCGTGCTAAAAGGTGGGCTTTCTTGGGAAGCTATTGTGATTTGTGTTGGCTATACCACCTATTTTTCCGTTCGAAAAGCATTAAAAAATAGTGATCTCGCCTCTTTTTGCTTAGAGATATTAAGTCTAATCCCAATTAGCATTTATTTTGCCTTGCAAACGGATTTCGCTGTGGTTGAGCAAAGTAATCCTAATATTTGGGGACTGCTTGTGTTGCTTGGATTAATTAGCGGCACGGCATTGATTGCTTATGTGATCGCTAGCAATATGCTACCAATGAATTTGCTTGGCCTACTTGGCTATGTGGAAACTATTATGATGATTTTCGTATCGTTTTTTATCGGTGAACAAATTGACGCCGAAAGTTACCCGCTTTTTATTTGTTTAGTGCTCGCTATGATTCTTGTTGTGATTGATGGTGTGTACAAACAGCACGCAAAAGGAAGTTTATAAATGTCATTTAAAGAAATTACACCACAACAAGCATGGGAAATGGTTCAACAAGGTGCGGTATTAGCCGATATTCGCGATGATGCTCGATTTACACACTCGCATCCTAAAGGTGCTTTTCATTTAACGAACCAAAGTTTTTTGCAATTTGAAGAATTAGTAGATTTTGACTCCCCCATTATTGTGAGTTGCTATCATGGCGTGAGCAGTAAAAATGTAGCGACCTTTCTAGTGGAGCAAGGCTATGAAAATGTGTTTAGTATTATTGGTGGATTTGATGGCTGGGAGAAAGCAAATTTACCAGTAGAAAGAGAATATTAATTTAAATTGTAAAAATATATTGAATTAAGAATTTTATTCATGATTGTATTTAGTAATCTGTCTTTAAAACGAGGACAAACGGAACTTCTCGAAAATGCTTCTGCTACGATTAATCCCAAACAAAAAGTCGGCTTGGTGGGGAAGAATGGTTGCGGTAAGTCGTCTCTTTTTGCCTTATTAAAAAAAGAATTAACGCCAGAGGGTGGTGAGGTGAATTATCCGTCGAATTGGCGGGTATCTTGGGTGAATCAAGAAACGCCTGCATTGGATATTTCTGCGATTGATTATGTAATTCAAGGGGATCGTGAATATTGCCGCTTGCAACAAGAGCTTAAGCAGGCAAATGAACGCAATGACGGTAACGCCATTGCGCGTATTCATGGGCAATTAGAAACCTTGGATGCGTGGACAATTCAATCTCGTGCTGCGTCTTTATTGCATGGTTTAGGATTCAGTCAAGAAGAAACGACCCAGCCTGTGAAGGCTTTTTCGGGCGGTTGGCGAATGCGCTTGAATTTGGCGCAAGCATTGCTTTGTCCGTCAGATTTATTGTTACTGGATGAACCGACTAACCATTTGGACTTGGATGCAGTTATTTGGTTAGAACGTTGGTTAGTACAATATCAAGGCACATTAGTATTAATTTCTCACGACCGTGATTTTCTAGACCCGATTGTGACAAAAATCCTCCATATCGAAAATCAAAAGCTCAACGAATATACAGGCGATTATTCTTCTTTTGAAGTGCAACGAGCAACTAAACTGGCTCAACAAACAGCCATGTATCGTCAGCAACAACAAAAGATTTCCCATTTACAAAAATATATTGATCGCTTTAAAGCCAAAGCGACTAAAGCCAAACAGGCGCAAAGTCGTATGAAAGCCTTAGAGCGTATGGAACTGATTGCGCCTGCTTATGTGGATAATCCTTTTACCTTTGAATTTCGTCCACCGCAATCCTTGCCGAATCCGTTGATGATGATTGAACAGGCTAGTGCTGGTTATGCTAGTGGAGAAAGTGCGGTAGAAATTTTAAGTAAAATTAAACTGAATTTGGTGCCAGGTTCGCGCATTGGTTTACTCGGGAAAAATGGTGCGGGAAAATCAACCTTGATTAAACTTTTAGCGGGAGAACTGACCGCACTTTCAGGCACGGTACAGTTGGCAAAAGGTGTTCAGCTTGGCTATTTTGCCCAGCATCAATTAGATACTTTGCGGATAGATGAATCTGCCCTGTGGCATATGCAAAAACTCGCTCCCGAGCAAACGGAGCAACAAGTTCGCGATTATTTGGGCAGTTTTGCGTTCCACGGCGATAAAGTAAATCAAGCAGTGAAATTCTTTTCAGGAGGAGAAAAAGCCCGATTAGTGTTGGCTTTGATTGTTTGGCAAAGCCCGAATTTGTTACTACTTGATGAACCGACTAACCATTTGGATTTGGATATGCGTCAGGCATTAACGGAAGCATTGGTGGATTACGAAGGTTCTTTGGTGGTGGTGTCTCACGATCGGCATTTATTACGCAATACCGTGGAAGAATTTTATTTGGTTAACGATAAAAAAGTGGAAGAATTTAAAGGCGATTTAGAAGACTATCAAAAATGGCTGAGTGAGCAAAACAGCAGGCCTGAAAATAAAGTTTCGGAAAACGTTGGTGATAATGAAAATTCGGTTCAAAATCGTAAGGAACAAAAACGCCGTGAAGCAGAGTTACGCCAACAAACTGCGCCATTGCGTAAAAAAATCACGCAATTAGAAGAAAAAATGAATAAATTTTTTTCTGAGCTTACGAGCATAGAAAATCAACTGGCCGATGCCGAATTATATAATGTCGAAAATAAAGAAAAATTGACCGCACTTTTGGTTCAACAAGTGGATGTGAAGAAAGCATTAGATGATGTAGAAACGGAATGGATGACCGCACAGGAAGAATTGGAAGAAATGCTTCAAGCATAAGGACAGATTATGAATCAAAGCCTTTTTCATCATAGCAAACAACAGGAATATTGCCCTCAATGTGGTGCGTCTTTGCAAATTAAACAAGGCAAAAAAGGGCTGTTTTTAGGTTGCTCTGCTTATCCTGAATGTGATTATTTGCGTCCTTTGCAACGATCGGAGCATAAAGTATTAAAAACACTTGATGAAATTTGCCCGAAGTGCGGTAATTTGTTGCAGTTGAAACAAGGCAGTTTTGGGATGTTTATTGGTTGTAGCCATTATCCTGAATGTGATTTTGTGGTGCGGGAAGAATCTGAATCTGAGGAAAAAATTGCTTGTCCTGAATGTAAAACTGGGCATTTAATTTCTCGTCGGGGTCGCCAAGGAAAAATTTTTTACGGCTGTGATAATTTCCCTAAATGTAAATTTTCTTTGCCTGCCAAGCCTTATACCGTGCCTTGCCCAACCTGCCATTTCCCACTTTCTTTGTTAAAAAGCGAAGATGGGGAAAAACAAATTTTACAGTGTGCAAATAAAACTTGCCGTCATATTTTTGAGCAATAAAAGTAAAAGAGTGAAATGAATAGAGAACAAATCGCCGAGGCCCTTCGACAAAATCAAGTGGTTGCTTATCCCACTGAAGCTGTATTTGGCTTGGGCTGTAATCCCCAAAGCGAAAGTGCGGTAAAAAAATTACTTGATTTAAAGCAACGTCCAGTGGAAAAAGGGCTGATTTTAGTAGCACCGAGCTTGGATTTTTTCCGTCCTTTTGTTGATTTTGAACAGATTAACGATGAACAGCTTTCTCGCCTGCAAGGTAAATATAAACGTCCAACCACTTGGATTGTGCCAGCAAAATCGACCACCCCGCACTTTCTCACAGGCAAATTTGATAGCATCGCGGTACGTTTGTGTGATCACCCTTCCGTAAAAGCCTTATGTGAACTCACGGGGTTTGCATTGACTTCAACTAGCGCCAATCTGACTGGTGAGCCACCTTGCCGCACCGCCGATGAAGTGCAGTCACAATTCGGTGCAGATTTTCCAGTATTAGATGAAACTGTGGACGGCGCACTCAATCCATCCGAAATACGAGACTTGCGCACAAATCAACTTTTTAGACGGGGATAATTTATGGAGCTTTATGCTGTGTGGGGCAATCCGATTGCGCAAAGTAAATCGCCATTAATTCAACGTCAGTTAGCAGCGCAAACGCATCAAACCATGGAATACATTGCAAAATTAGGTGATCTTGATGTTTTTGAACAACAGCTTTTGGCATTTTTTGAGGATGGTGCGAAAGGTTGCAATATTACTTCGCCTTTTAAAGAACGAGCTTATCAGCTGGCAGACGAATATAGCCAACGAGCAAAACTGGCGGAAGCCTGTAATACTCTCAAAAAACTCAATGATGGAAAACTTTATGCAGATAACACTGATGGGATTGGCTTAGTGACGGATTTAGCGCGTTTAAATTGGCTTCGTCCAAATCAACACGTATTAATCTTGGGGGCGGGCGGAGCAACAAAAGGCGTATTATTACCACTTTTACAAGCTCAACAAAACATTGTGCTTGCCAACCGCACTTTTTTGAAAGCCAAAGAATTGGCCGAAAGATTTCAGCCTTATGGCAATATTCAAGCTGCCTCAGTGGATGCTATTCCGCTACAAACTTATGATTTGGTGATTAATGCGACTTCCGCTGGATTAAGTGGTGGAACGGCTCCAGTTGATACTGAAATTTTAAAATTGGGCTCGGCTTTTTATGATATGCAATATGCGAAAGGCATAGACACGCCATTTATCGCATTATGCAAAAGTTTGGGTTTAACAAATGTTAGCGATGGCTTTGGAATGTTGGTCGCGCAAGCAGCACATTCTTTCCATTTATGGCGAGGCGTAATGCCAGATTTTGTCGCGGTTTATGAGCAATTAAAATAAGGTAATTGACAATGAAAAGTAAATACAGCGACTTTATGGTGTATGTCGATGAAAGTGGAGACCACAGTCTACAGTCAATCGACAAAAACTACCCTGTGTTTGTGTTTGCATTCTGTATTTTTTATAAAAATCATTATAGGAATAATATTGTTCCACAGATACAGAAGCTAAAATTTGATTATTTTGGTCATGATATGGTGATATTGCATGAGCATGAAATCCGTAAAGAAAAAGGCGATTTTAATATTTTCACTTCTCGTGAACAGCGTGAAGGTTTTATGGAACGTATTTCATCTATTATTGAAAATACTAATTTTATTCTTGCTGCTTGTGCGATTGATAAGCGAAAAATGCCACAAAATGAAACAACACACCCTTATCATTTTTCACTTAAACATTGTTTAGAAACCCTATACGAATTTGTTTGTGAAAAGCATCAAGAAGATAAAATCACTTTTGTTGCCGTGGAAAGCCGTGGACGTAATGAGGATAGAGAGTTAGAGCTGGAATTTTTACGTATTTGTGATGGACAAAATAAATTCAAAAAGCCTTTGCCTTTTCAAGTAAAAATTGTGCCAAAACAGATTAATTCTGTAGGACTACAGGTGGCTGATTTGGTAGCAAGGCCTATCGGAAGATATATTTTAGATAGCAACCAGCCAAATCGAGCCTTTGAGATTCTTAAAAAGAAATTTTATTGTGAAGGTGGAAGAAAAATACTGGGGGAAAATTTTGATCAAAAAGGACTGAAACATTTTCCTTAGTCCTAAAAAGCGAAAAGCCTCAATGAAACCCACTGAAGCTATAACGCCGACCAAGCACCCTCGATCCACTTGGCTTGGAATATATCAAAACGTTTTATTTTGTCAAGTTTTAATATGCAACAAATAACAAGATGCCCTTGGGTTGGTGAACAGCCTATTTATATTGATTATCATGACAAGGAATGGGGAAAGCCTGAATTCGATAGCCAAAAGCTATTTGAAAAAATTTGTTTGGAAGGGCAACAAGCGGGGCTTTCGTGGATTACAGTTTTGAAAAAACGTGAATCTTACCGTGTAGCCTTTCATCAATTTGATCCGAAAAAAATCGCAAAAATGACCGCACTTGATATTGATGCTTGTATGAAAAATACAGGATTAATTCGCCATCGAGCCAAGTTAGAAGCCATTGTTAAAAATGCGAAAGCTTATTTGGCGATGGAAAAGTGCGGTGAAAATTTCAGTGATTTTATTTGGTCATTTGTGAATCATAAACCGATTGTCAATGATGTGCCTGATTTGCGAACTGTGCCAGCTAAAACAGAAGCATCTAAAGCACTTTCTAAAGCCTTAAAAAAACGTGGTTTCGTCTTTGTTGGCGAAACCACGTGCTATGCGTTTATGCAGTCTATGGGGTTAGTGGACGATCATTTAAATAATTGTCCTTGCAAAACTCGCTAGTGTTTATGTTGATCTCGCTCCCATAAATCGGCGTATTTTACAAAGGTTGAATGCGCCGATAACACTGCTAATAAAAATCCTTGTTTGCCATCTAAAAAACCCGCTTTTAACAAATACATCTTCACAAAACAACTGAGCGCGTGGGTGATTCCTTGCCAAAGCGTTGCTTTTTTTCCTTTAGCTTGGCGTTGGTCTGCCCAAGCTTTTGCATAATCCGCTGATTTCACTAGATAATGATGGATACTTTTATAAGTGAAATGCTCTAAATCACCTGTCAATTTTTCTACTTTTGTCCCAGCAGGAAATTCCACTTTTTCATGCACAAGTGAGTCGTTATATTGCGCATAATTTGTGCGATAGAGACGAACCACATAATCGGGATACCAGCCTGAATGGCGAATTTCACGCCCAAATACTTCACTCACTCGTGGAATTTCATAAACGGTATTTTCTCGATCATTTTTAACCGCACTTAAGATAGCCTGTTGTAGCTTGGGTGTAACGCGTTCGTCTGCATCTAGCCAGAGTACATAATCACTGGTTACATATTGTTGGGCTAATTGGCGTTGTTTACCAAAGCCCAGCCACTGGCTATTTTTGTAGAATTTTACCCCCCCCCCCCCGTAATTGAGTGCAATTTCTTTGGTGTTATCTGTGCTACCAGAATCTAGAATGATAATCTCATCCACCCAATCTTTCACGGTATCTAAGCAATTCGCTAGATCTTGTGCTTCATTTTTTACAATCATCGCAACGCTAATTGTAGGCATATTTTCAATCCTTTTTTTGCTATACTAGCCGAAATTTTTTCAAGTATAACCGAATTTCATTTATGTGGCGTTTTTTTTATACCAGCTTGCTTTTAATTTGCCAGCCGTTGATATTGTGTTTTATTGGCTTGCTCAGTGTTAAATCTCCACGTTATCGTCAGCGTTTGGCTGAACGTTATGGTTTTTATGGCAATGCGCCTTGCCCACCACCACAAGGGATCTTTATCCATGCTGCCTCCGTAGGGGAAGTGATTGCTGCGACACCGCTGGTTCGCCAATTGCAACAAGATTATCCACATTTATCCATTACTTTTACGACTTTTACTCCCACAGGTTCAGAACGCGTAAAAGCCACTTTTGGAAACAGCGTTTTTCATTATTATCTCCCCTTTGATTTGCCTTTTTCGATCCATCGTTTTATTAATTTTGTACAACCTAAATTATGTATCGTGATGGAAACAGAACTTTGGCCTAATCTTATTCATCAATTATTTTTGCGCAATATCCCATTTGTCATCGCTAATGCTCGTTTATCCGCGCGTTCTGCACATCGTTACGGAAAAATAAAAGCGCGCTTACAAACAATGTGGTCGCAAATTAGCTTGATTGCAGCACAAGATCATATTAGCGGAAAACGCTATGCCACTTTGGGATATCCAAAGGAAAAATTGAATATCACGGGCAATATTAAATATGATCTCTCCATCTCTGATGAGTTACGTGAAAAGATTGATGCTTTACGAGCACTTTGGGTAAAAAATCGTCCTATTTGGATTGCGGCGAGTACCCATGAAGGCGAAGAGCAAATTATCTTACAAGCACATCGCCAATTATTGGAAAAATACCCAAACTTATTGTTATTACTCGTTCCACGCCATCCAGAGCGTTTTAATGTGGTGGCTGATTTACTTAAAAAGGAAAAATTTCAATTTATTCGTCGCTCCACAAATGAATTACCAAATGAAAATACTCAAGTGATTTTGGGCGATAGTATGGGCGAACTGATGTTGATGTATGGCATTTCCGATATTGCTTTTGTGGGGGGAAGCCTTGTGAAACATGGTGGACATAATCCACTGGAACCTCTTGCATTTAAAATACCAGTGATTACCGGCAAGCATACTTTCAATTTCCCTGAGATATTCCGAATGCTGGTGGAAGTACAAGGTGTGTTGGAAGTTAATTCAACCGCAGATGCCTTAGAACGCGCAGTAGAAGCCTTATTAAACTCAAAAGAAGCTTGCGAACGTTTAGGCAATGCTGGCTATGAAGTGCTGATGGAAAACCGTGGCGCATTACAGCGTTTGTTAGATTTATTAAAACCTTATTTGGAGCTCAATGTATGACGAGCGTGATTTATCCCGGTACATTTGACCCGATTACGAATGGTCATTTAGATATAATTGAAAGAAGTGCGGTGATTTTTCCTCGTGTTTTAGTGGCGGTGGCGAATAGCCCAAGCAAAAAGCCACTATTTTCTTTGGATGAGCGCGTAGAGCTTGTGCGTCAATCTGTTGCGCATTTATCCAATGTGGAGGTTTTTGGCTTTTCTGATTTGTTGGCCAATGTGATTAAGCAGCACAATATTTCTGCCATTATTCGTGGCGTACGCACGACAACAGATTTTGAATATGAACTTCAATTAGCGGCACTGAATCGTTTACTCACAAAAGGCGTAGATAGTCTGTTTTTCCCTCCAGCAGAAAAATGGGCGTTTGTTTCTTCCACCATTGTGCGTGAAATTTATTTACATGGCGGAGATGTCGCTGAGCTAGTTCCTGTGCCTGTGTTCAATGCGTTAAAAGCACGATGGTAAAAACCTTTATTTTTTTAACCGCACTTATCGCGTTATCTGGTTGTGGTTCCGTGGTCAAACTTATCGATTCAACAGAAAAATATACCGCCTATGCAGGGGCGGCTTATGATCTTGAAATGGCGCAACAATGGGGATTACCAATCTTAGATTTGCCCCTCTCATTTTTATTAGACACCGTATTACTGCCCTATGCGTGGGCCCAATAATTCTTATGAAACTCAATCCTCAACAACAACAAGCCGTTGAATATGTGACAGGCCCTTGTCTTGTGCTTGCTGGCGCTGGCTCAGGCAAAACTCGCGTAATCATTAATAAAATTGCCCATTTAATTGAAAAGTGCGGTTATTCTCCGAAACAAATTGCTGCTGTTACTTTCACCAACAAAGCTGCACGCGAGATGAAAGAGCGTGTCGCACATTCCATTGGCAAAGAACAATCTAAAGGTTTGCTCGTTTCCACTTTTCATACGCTCGGTTTTGACATTATTAAACGTGAATATAAAGCGCTTGGCTTTAAATCAAATATGACCTTGTTTGACGAGCACGATCAATTTGCGTTGTTAAAAGAGCTAACCGCTGATGTGTTAAAAGAAGATAAGGATTTATTGCGCGAGTTAATTTCCGTGATTTCTAACTGGAAGAACGATTTGATTTCGCCAAAACAGGCATTTGCGTTGGCGCGTGATGCTAAATATCAAACTTTTGCAAAATGTTATGAGCGTTATGCCACACAAATTCGGGCTTACAACGCTCTTGATTTTGATGATTTGATTATGCTTCCGACATTATTGTTCAAGCAGAATGAAGAAGTGCGGTCAAAATGGCAGGCAAAAATTCGTTATTTGTTGGTGGATGAATATCAAGACACCAACACCAGCCAATATGAGCTGATTAAACTTTTAGTGGGTGATCGTGCTTGTTTCACTGTGGTGGGCGATGATGACCAATCTATTTATTCATGGCGTGGTGCACGTCCAGAAAATATGGTGCGTTTACGCGATGATTTCCCTCGTTTGCAAGTGATTAAGCTAGAGCAAAATTATCGTTCAACCCAACGCATTTTGCATTGCGCCAATATCTTGATTGATAACAATGAGCACGTGTTTGATAAGAAACTTTTTTCAACCATTGGTGAAGGGGAAAAATTGCTTGTTATGGAAGCAAAAAATGAAGAACACGAAGCCGAGCGGATTGTCGCCGAACTGATCGCTCATCGTTTTAGCCGTAAAACCAAATATAAAGATTATGCGATTTTGTATCGAGGCAATCATCAATCTCGATTACTCGAAAAAGTACTGATGCAAAACCGCATTCCTTACAAAATTTCGGGCGGTACTTCTTTTTTCTCTCGTGCAGAAATCAAAGATATGATGGCGTATTTGCGCTTGGTGGTGAATCAAGATGATGATGCCGCATTCCTGCGTATTGTGAATACGCCGAAGCGTGAAATTGGCACTGCAACCTTACAAAAACTTGGTGAATTGGCTCAAGAAAAACACATCAGTTTATTTGATGCTATTTTTGAGTTTGAGCTTATTCAATGCATCACGCCAAAAGCCTATGATTCATTGCAAAAATTTGGCCGTTGGATTGTAGAACTTAATGATGAAATTCAACGTTCTGAACCTGAACGTGCAGTACGTTCTATGTTATCCGCAATTCATTATGAAGAATATTTGTACGAATACGCAACAAGCCCTAAAGCGGCAGAAATGCAAAGTAAGAATGTCGCCACGCTATTTGACTGGGTTGCGGATATGTTAAAAGGCGATGAAACCAATGAGCCGATGAACCTTAATCAAGTGGTAACCCGCCTGACATTACGCGATATGTTGGAGCGAGGCGAAGACGATGATGAGAGCGATCAAGTTCAACTGATGACATTACACGCATCTAAAGGATTGGAATTTCCTTATGTTTATTTGATCGGTATGGAGGAAGGCATTTTGCCCCACCAAACCAGCATTGATGAAGACAACGTGGAAGAAGAACGTCGCTTAGCTTATGTGGGCATCACAAGAGCGCAAAAAGAACTTACTTTTTCCTTGTGTCGAGAACGCCGCCAATATGGTGAATTAGTTCGCCCAGAACCGAGCCGATTTTTAGCTGAGTTACCTAATGACGATGTGCTGTGGGAACGTGATAAACCCAAATTGACAGTGGAGCAAAAACAAGAAAAAACACAAAACCAACTTGATCGATTAAGGGCGATTTTGAAAGGGTGATAAAAGATCTTATAGGTAAGGGAAAATAGTAATTAAGCAAGGTTTAATTTGTTTATAGAAAAGCAAACGTTATCCTTTTTCTAAATAAGAAATAAATATAGAAAAATGCGAACTGAATCACATCTTTTTGCTCATTTTTTGTTAGAATGATTAACCTTTTTTACTTGACAAAGGAAAATCCATTTATGAAATTCAAAGCCAGCAAAAAAATAAAGCTTAATTTTTTCTTGATTACAGTTGTTTTGTTTGTTCCTAGTTTTAGTTTTGCTGATGTTGATAAACCTAATAACTTTGCTGATATTCATGAGCCTGAGTATATTACAGAGTACTTCAAGAATGATGGAGTTATCGATTATCTGGGTGGGAGTGCTTCCTCACCAAGTTATTCATTAGAGGATATGTTAAACCCAAAATCTATAGCTTGGAGCCGTATTCCTGAAAAGGTTATTGATTATCTAAAGGAGCCTAATAAGCCAGACTGTTTTCATTGTGATTTAGTCATTCTCGCCGAGAGGAAATGGAACTTAAACGGTTTGGTGAACGCAGATAATCTATATGGAGTTGCCAGTCCAGAGCATGAAAATTATGATTTCAATAGGCCATACGCCAAGCATTTTACTAGAATTTTTGAAGAAAAACAGAACTATCCTTCTGGTTCTTCTCTAGGATATAGGAATATTTTATATCAAACTTTTCTATATAGTTTTTATGATTTTGCACATAACAGAAGTCGTCCTAAAGAGGGTGTGATTGATGGAAGAGTATATGATGTTAATATACTTGCCATTGACAACTATCGTTTTAAGTTTCCAGATGAAACAAGAGGATTGACTCTCACTGTGAAAAACCAAAGTGAAGTGCGCGGTGCCACCCTTCAGTTATTAAAAATGGTTTTACAAGATTCTCTTTGGGAACCGCGTTTTGATTCCGATGTATATAACTTAGAGACACAAAATGCCAATATTCGCTTTAATAGCACCAATACAAGATTAACTGTGCACGAGAATTACCAGGGAGACGGCTCTCACTTTTTTATTAAATTTGATCCCAAAGAAGCAACTCAACCTGTTTTAACCTTTGATAAAGATGTGACAGGAACGTCTAATATCATTTTTGAAACGCCAATTGAAGACTTAAAAAGCCTAGACGGGCATCAAATTATCAAGGTAAATGGCACAGCAGATAAACGCGCATTCCGTCTTTCTGGCAAACACCAAAAGGGAATTTATACGCTTTCTTTACAACAACGCCCAGAGGGCTTTTTTACCAAAGTGCAAGAACGCGATGATATTGCGATTTATGCACAACAGGCTCAAGCTGCCAATACTTTATTCAACCTACGTTTGAACGACAAAAACAGCGATATTTTTGACCGCACTTTGCCGCGCAAAGGTTTATGGGTGCGTTTAATTAGCGGTAACTTAAGCCAAGATGTTCAAGGCAAGACCGCGCCAGTAGAAGGCAATCGTAAAGGTATACAACTTGGTGGCGATGTTTTCTCCTTACAAAATCAAGACTATCAACTTTCCGTTGGCTTAATGGGTGGACAAGCAGAACAACGTAGCACTTTCCGTAACCCAGATACAGACAATGTTACAACAGGAAGTATGAAAGGTTATAGCACCGGGATTTATGCAACATGGCATCAATTACGTGATAAACAAACCGGTGCATATATTGATAGCTGGGTACAATATCAACGCTTCCGCCATCGCATTAACGCTGAGGACGGTACAGAGCGCTTGACTTCAAAAGGTATTACGGCCTCAATTGAAGCAGGTTACAATACTTTATTGGCAGAACACTTAACGGGGAAAGGGACTCAAATTCGTTTTTATCTACAACCACAGGTACAATTAACCTATCTTGGAGTAAACGGTCGCTTTACTGATAGTGGAAATAGTCAAGTGAATTTACTTGGCTCTCGCCAATTACAAACTCGAGTTGGCGCACAAGCTAAAGCGCAATTTACTTTTACTAATGGTGTCATTTTCCAACCATTTGTTGCCGTCAATTCAATCTACCTACAAAAACCTTTCGGCGTGGAAATAGATGGTGAACGTCGAGTGATAGACAATAAAGCGACAATTGAAAGTCAATTAGGTGTAGCAGTGAAAATCAAATCTCACTTAACTTTACAAGCAACATTCAACCGCCAAACAGGCAAACATCACCACGCTAAACAAGGTGCGCTGAATTTACAGTGGACGTTTTAAGTTTAGTAGTAACAAAATAAAATCGGCAGGAAATTCTCTGCCGATTTTTTTATTCTGAAAGTGCGGTCATTTTTCGTTTGATTTCCACCAATTTTTTACCGCACTTTTAATATCAGCTAATGTAGCCAATGTAGGGTGGGCATAAGCCCACGCGTATTATTAATAATATTCTTTTTTTCGTGGGCTTACGCCCACCCTACGGGCTGTAGTCTTCCTTATAGTCTGGAAATAACGTGGCAGGCAAATATACTTTTAAAAATTAAAGTACAAAGGCATAATGGCAGTCCCATTTTTTATAATTATTTGTTTTAGGAGCAAAAAGATGAATATTTTATTATTAGACGGCGGTAAGGCGTTTGGTCATTCTCACGGCGAGTTGAACCACATACTTCACAAAAAAGCGAAAGAAGTTTTGACCGCACTTGGACACAATGTCAAAGAAACTGTGATCGATGCTGGCTATGATGTTGAAGCAGAAATCGAAAAATTCTTATGGATGGATGCCGTGATTTGGCAGATGCCAGGCTGGTGGATGCACGAACCTTGGACAGTGAAAAAATATATAGACGAAGTATTAACCGCCGGACACGGCAAGCTTTACCACAGTGATGGCCGCCATCGTGTAAATCCAACTGAAGGCTATGGCACAGGTGGTTTACTGCAAGGCAAAAAACACATGCTTTCGCTTACTTGGAATGCGCCGATTGAAGCATTCACCCGCGAAGGGGACTTCTTTGAAGGTAAAGGTGCGGATGCTTTATACATGCACTTCCACAAACTCAATGAGTTTATCGGCTTGACCCGTCTGCCGACATTCTTATGTAACGATGTAATTAAAAATCCACAAGTAGAACAATACTTAGCGGACTACCAAGCACACTTGGAAAAAGTGTTCGGATAATTACAAAATATGAGTTTAGAAGGTGAGCATTTTGGCCCACCTTTTTTATTTTTATCTAATCAAATTTCCTAACGGGGAGAGGAAGAGAAATAGACTGAGTTTAGATCACACAAGCGGTCTAATTTTGAACTGAATTTGCAAAAACACCTAAAAATCTGACCGCACTTTAAAATAAAAAGATCTAAACATCCTCAATCTGAAACTGTTTACGCCAGCGATTCGGTGAAATCTTATGTTTTTTCAAGAAGTGCTGACGCAAGGCGGTATCGCTATGAAATCCACTTTGTTCTGCAATGTCAGTGATAGATAAATCTGTGCTTTCCAAAAGCTCTCTTGCTCGTTGTAGCCTTGCTTCAATTAACCATTGATTTAATGACATTCCGGTTGCTTTGCGAAAATGTCGGGTGAAAGTGCTACGGCTCATTGACAAACGTTCTGCAAGACTATCAGTCGAATGAAGTGCGGTCAGATTTTCATTTAAATAAGCAAGCAACGCATTGATATTATGATTAGGTGTGGAACGAGAAATAGGGCGTTCGATAAATTGTGCTTGTCCGCCTTCACGATGAGGGGGGATAACCAGTATTCGGGCAATATGATTGGCAATTTTCACACCATATAATTTACGGACAATAGAAAGGCAACAATCCATGGAAGCTGCCGTTCCTGCTGAGGTAATCAGTCGATCTTGTTCTAAATAAATAGGATTTAAATCCCATTTCACCTGCGGAAAGCGACTAGTAAAATCACTATCTCCCAACCAATGTGTGGTTGCTTTTTTGCCGTTAAGTAGGCCACTGCACGCTAACACATAGGCACCATAACATAAACCCACCACTGTCGCACCACGTTGATACGCTTGCCGTAATGCTGTTAATAAAGCCTCACTCGGCATTACTTGAGTATCATGCCATCCAGTCATCACAACAATATCGGCATTCTCTAACCATTCTAAACCACCATCTAAATGTATGTGAAATAGCGAGTTTGTCAGGTCGTCCGAATCGCTAACGATTTTACAGTCAAATAACGGCTTGCCGTTTAAATCCGACATAGAAAAAACGGAATATGCCATCGCAAAATGAATGGGTATCATTTGTTCATACACAATCAAAGCAACTGTGGGTTTATTCATTTTATTTCTCCTACTTTGATATGAGCATAGCACAAAAAATGACCTGATTATTACGTTTATTGATTTTTTGTCTATTTTTGCGCAAATTTGTTCTCACTATAATATGTTTATTCATTCAATAACGTATATAGAAAGGGAAAAACAATGAACTTAAAAACCTTAATTAACACTACAGCATTGGCTATTAGCGCAAATACTTTCGCTGTAGATCTTGCCTCTAAAAACACTGATAGCTACCAACATATCCGCAATGCCACTGGTCGCCTGAACTACGCAGGGAAAACTTTTTTAATTGATCCGATGCTTGCAGAAAAAGGACGTTATGCAGGCTTTGAAGGGACATTAAATAGCCATTTGCGTAATCCACTTGTGGAATTACCGATGAAAGCAGAAGATACTTTCAAAGATGTTGATGCCATTATTTTGACTCATACACATGAAGATCATTGGGATGAGGTTGCACAAAAAATTTTACCTAAATCCATCAAAATTTTTGTGCAACATGAACGGGATGGCGACTTACTTAAATCGCAAGGTTTTACTAATATAATCAGTTTATCGCTAGAAAAACCAGTGGAGTTTGAAGGTATTATTTTAAATAAAACCGGCGGTTCTCACGGCACAACGGAAATGTACGCTGTACCACAATTGGCCGAGATTTTAGATGAGGCGATGGGCGTAACATTCCAAGCGAAAGACCATCCAACTGTTTACTTGGTTGGTGACACAATTTGGACTGCCGAAGTAAACAAAGCCATTAATCGTTATAAACCTGATGTAATGATTATGAACACCGGTGATGCGCGGACCTTAGCTTTTCCGAATGACGGCATTATTATGGGGCTACAAGATGTTGCTCATGCTCGTAACATGCTACCAAATACAAAACTTATCACGGTGCACATGGATGCAGTAAATCATATGTCTGTGTACCGTAAGGATTTACACCAATTTGTCCAAGCAAACAAGCTTGAAAATGTAGCAATTCCAGAAGATGGTGAAACAGTGAAGTTTTAAAAACAAGCGGTCAAGTTTTGATGGAGATTTGCAAAACACCTAAAAATTTGACCGCACTTTGTTATAAAAAAGCCGTCTGAAATTTCAGATGGCTTTTATTTCGAAATTAATTATTATGCTAATTTTTATTACAAATCAAATGATTGAATAACATTCACATGTAAGCGTACATCGACATTGCCACGAGTAGCGTTAGAGTAAGGGCAAACTTCATGAGCACGAGTAATCAATTTGCGCGCCTCATCTTCAGTCAAACCTGCTACGGTAATCGTGATATCTAAATCTAAGCCAAATGCACCATCTGCTTTTTGACCGATACCTACACCGACAGTAATGGAAGATTTCGTCGGTTTCAAGCCGAGTGTCGGTGCTACATGGTTCATCGCGCTATCAAAGCAGGCGCGTAACCCATAGCGAAAAGCTGCTCAGGGTTTGTACCGTGCTTACCGCTTTCGTTTTGGAATGAAACCAAATCAAAGCCAATTGAACCGTCGTTTACTTGGGTACGACCATCACGTCCGCCGGCTGCTGTTGCTGATGTTTTGTAGAAAATTTTCATAATGTTTTCCTCATTTAATGTTAGTTAATATGTTTTGGCGTACCGCCGTTGAAAGTGAGTTTATTATATTGAACGGCAATATGAAGTGTTATATGATTTATCCAAATTACTTGCCTATTCCTACAAAATTATGTTCTCAAATGAAACGATAGAACGCTTATTAAAAGTTATTCCACATAACGAACTCTATTCATCACCAATTAAAGGCTTATTTCTTCGCCATTCAGATCAACCATTTTGTTACGAAGGTATTATTCAAGAGCCGAGCATTTGCATCGTGTTAAGCGGAGAACGTGAAGTGCAGCTAGGCGAACAATGCTACCGATTTGATAATCAACATTCGGGCCGAGCGGCTGTGGCAAGACGAGGGTTTTGCGTTTGATTGCGGGCTTGGAAACGCCGAAATCGGGCACGATACGCAATACTTTCCGCAAAACGGGTTTTCTGTTTCAGGAAAACCGCCTGCCGGAAAACTTGACCACGATGCAGAATATCGCTATTTTTATGGACAAACTCGATGAAGGCGAAATCATCGCGCTGGCGGCGAAAGTCGAGCTGACTGCGGGCGATTTGAACAAATATCCGACCGAATTGTCCGGCGGCATGGCGAAACGGGTAGCATTTTTGCGCCTGCTGCTGTGCGGCTGCGACCTTGCCTTGCTGGACGAGCCGTTCGTCGGTTTAGACCGCGATTTGCGCGATATTTTGGTCGCCATGCTGGTGGAAAAAATCGAGCGGCAGGGCATGGCGTGTATGCTGGTAACGCACGACCGCTTCGAAGCCGCATGCCTGAGCCATGAAATAATGCTGCTTTCCACTAAGGGCATGAACGTGCAAAACGTGATTACCCTGCCTACGCCGCTGTCCGAACGCGATTCGGCTTTTGAAGAAGCCGTGGTGGCAAGAGAGTTTCAGGGGATTCATTATTATGAGTGATAGGAATTTAAATTTCTGACAAACCTTGCGGTTCGTTGCCCTCTCCCTAGCCCTCTCCCACGGGGAAAGGGGATCAGGTTTCTCAAAATCAGAGAACCGTAGAATTGGGAATCAGATGTCAGGTAAACCTGAAAATGTTCAGGCTCGACAGCCCAATTCCCTCTCCCCGTGGGAGAGGGCTAGGGAGAGGGTAAGCAAGCCGCAGGTTTGCCTCTTTAGCGAAAGATACGAATCTGTTATCCGAACGCGATTCGGTTTTTGAAAAAGCCGTGGTGCCAAGGGGGCAGGGGATTCATTATGAGGTGCTTTATGTTTTCGACTGTGATTACTGCTGCTGTTTTATATATTGCTACAGCAGTAGATTTGTTGGTAATACTATTAATATTTTTTGCTAGAGCAAATACTAGAAAAGAATATCGAGATATTTATATCGGACAATATTTAGGTTCTGTAATTTTAATATTAGTTAGTTTATTTCTAGCTTTTGTTTTGAATTATGTTCCGGAAAAATGGGTGTTGGGTTTATTAGGTTTAATACCGATTTACTTAGGTATTAAAGTTGCTATTTACGACGATTGTGAGGGCGAAAAAAGAGCTAAAAAAGAATTGGATGAAAAAGGGTTGTCAAAATTAGTCGGTATTGTTGCTTTGGTTACAGTTGCTAGTTGTGGTGCAGATAATATTGGACTTTTTGTTCCTTACTTTGTGACTTTAGATCTTGTCGACTTATTAGTTACTCTTCTTGTATTTTTAATATTGATTTTTGTTTTAGTATATACAGCACAAAGATTGGCTAATATTTCAGGTGTTGGTGAAATTGTAGAGAAGTTTAGTCGTTGGATAATGGCTGTTATTTATATTGGTTTAGGGTTATTTATTATTATTGAAAATAATACAATTCAAACAATAATATCAATAATATGAATGATACGGGCATTTGAGTATCTGACAAACCTTCGGCTTGCTTCTTCAATACAAGATACAACCCGGTCCGCCCAATAAATCCATATCTGAAAGCATCTTCATGCAGAATTAAGCCAAACCATGAATAAGTTTTTCACCCACCCCATGCGGCCGTTTTTCGTCGGTGCGGCGGTGCTTGCCATACTCGGCGCGTTGGTGTTTTTCATCAGCTCCGGTGCCGTCATTTTGAAATGAAACCAAATCAAAGCCGATTGAACCGTCGTCCACTTGGGTACGACCATCACGTCCGCCGGTTGCTGTTGCTGAAGTTTTGTAGAAAATTTTCATAATGTTTTCCTCAGTTTAATATTGGTTAATATGTTTTGGCGTACCGACGTTGAAAGTGAGTTCATTATATTGAACGGCAATATGAAGTGTTATATGATTTATCCAAATTACTTGCCTATTTCTACAAGATTATGTTTTCAACTGAAACGATAGAACGCTTATTAAAAGTTATTCCACATAACGAAACCTATTCATCTCCAATTAAAGGCTTGGTGATTCGCCATGCCGATCAGCCGTTTTGCTATGAAGGTATTATTCAAGAACCAAGCATTTGCATCGTGTTAAGTGGCGAACGTGAAATACAACTAGGTGAACAATGCTATCGATTTGACAATCAACACTTTATGTTCTGCCCAGTCAATGTACCGATGCGTGGTGAGATTAAATATGCAGAGCCGCAAAAGCCGTTTTTAGTGATTTCGATGAAAATTGATATTGAGAGCGTTAGCAAGATTTTATTAGCAAATCCAAACCTTGCAGATGATGTTCAAAAGGGCGACGAAGGTTTTGCACAATGGCATCTGGATGAATCTCTCAAAAATGCTGTTGAACGTCTATTTCTATTGCACGAAAATCCAAAAGATATTGAATTTCTTGCACCACTTATCCAACAAGAAATCTACTATCGGTTGCTTACTGGTGAGCAAGGATATAAACTTAAAGCGATGGTAAGCATTGGATCTCATACGCAAAAAATTGCCCAATCCACCCACTATCTACAACAGCATTTCAGTGAAACCATTACCGTGGAAACCTTGGCAAATCTGAGCGGCATGTCATTATCTGGTTTTCACAGACATTTTAAGAAGATAACCAGCCTTTCACCGCTGCAATATCAAAAATCCTTACGTCTAATGGAAGCCAGACGACTGATCTCACAAGAAGGGAGAGACATTACCGAAGCCGCTTACCAAGTCGGCTACGAATCGCCTAGCCAATTCAGCCGTGAATACAAACGCTATTTCGGGCATGCGCCAAAGGGGGATATTAAATAGATGAGGCTTAAAGATAGGTTCAAAAACACTTAAAAATTTGACCGCTCTTAGTCATAAAAAATCCATCTTCAATACGAAGATGGATTTTTTGTTTATTTCGTTGAGATTGTTATTATTTAACAACTTCCCCACAAATCATATTCATCAGAATTTGTGATGGTTACTTTAATCACGTCGCCGACTTTGACATTGATTCCGCTTAAATTATCTATATAAACTAACCCATCAACTTCAGGGGCATCAGCTTTTGAGCGACCAATAATGCCTTCTTCGTCAATTTCATCCACTAATACATCAAGGGTTTTACCGATTTTTTGTTTTAAACGGTTTGCAGAAATTTCTTGTTGTAATTGCATGAAACGATGGAAACGTTCTTCTTTCACATCTTCTGGTACTTGGTCAGTCATCTCTGTTGCTGGTGCGCCTTCAACTGGGCTGAATTTGAAACAGCCTACGCGATCAAGTTGGGCTTCTTTTAAGAAATCAAGCAATAATTGGAAATCTTCTTCTGTTTCACCTGGGAAGCCGACAATAAAGGTGGAGCGTAATGTTAAATCTGGGCAAATTTCACGCCATTGTTTAATGCGTTCTAAAGTGCGGTCAATACTACCCGGTCTTTTCATTGCTTTTAAGATTTTCGGGCTGGCGTGTTGTAATGGAATGTCTAAATACGGCAAGAGCGTGCCGTCTGCCATTAATGGAATTAAATCATCCACATGCGGATAGGGATACACATAATGTAAGCGGACCCAAATGCCAAGTTTGCCAAGCTGTTTACAAAGGGTCATTAAATCATTTTTAATTGGCATGCCATTCCAGAAAGCCGTTTTTACACCGCCCTCTTGGCATTTTAAATCCATTGAATAAGCGGAAGTGTCTTGTGATACCACAAGCAATTCTTTTACGCCTGCTTCGGCTAAACGTTTTGCTTCGTCCAAGACTTGCGTAATAGAACGGCTTTCTAAATCACCACGCATAGATGGAATAATGCAGAACGTACAACGGTGATCACAGCCTTCAGAGATTTTCAAATAGGCATAATGTTTTGGTGTGAGTTTTACGCCTTGTTTTGGTACTAAGCTGGTGTAAGGGTTATGTGTCGGTTTTGGCACGTATTTGTGAACTTGAGCCATCACTGTTTCATAACTATGTGGGCCGCTAACTTCTAAAACTTTAGGATGCACTTCACGAATTTGGTCTTCTTTTGCCCCCAAACAGCCAGTCACGATAACTCGCCCATTTTCTTCTAATGCTTCGCCAATCGCTTCGAGTGATTCCTGCACGGCACTATCAATAAAGCCACAAGTGTTCACAATCACTAAATCCACATTTTCATAGCTTGGCACAATGTTGTAACCATCGGTGCGTAGTTCCGTTAAGATTCGTTCAGAATCTACTAAGTTTTTTGGGCAACCAAGGCTCACAAAGCCAATGCTTGGGGTTGAATTTTGCATAAAAATAACCGTTCTTTCGCTCTATAAAATTTCAAACGCAAGATTTTACTCAATTTTCGCAAGAAAGGCGATAAATTAAAGGCTTGGAAGGGTAAAGATTTTAAGCTAAGTGATGTAGAATAGACGATTATGTCGGACTTATTTTTATCATTATGGAAAATTCATCTTTACTTTTGACCGCACTTTTCGATCCTTATCATTTGATTATTTTTAGCAAGATGCTATTGGCGATGGTGCTTGGTAGTGTTATTGGCTTAGAGCGTGAGCTTAAGCGCAAACCTGTTGGCGTGAAAACTTGCGCCATTATTGCCGTCACCACTTGTGTGCTAACCATTGTTTCGATTCAAGCCGCAGAGCATTATGCGCAAGTTTCAGAAAATATTCGTACGGATCCGATGCGTCTTGCGGCTCAAGTGATTAGCGGCATCGGTTTTTTAGGTGCTGGTGTGATTTTGCATAAGAAAAATGATGCGATTTCAGGTTTAACCACTGCGGCGATTATTTGGGCTTCTGCGGGGATCGGTATTGCTGCTGGGGCAGGTTTCGTGTTCGATGCGGTTATCGCCACTGTGATGATTTTGGTCTCTATTCGATTAAGTCCGCTGGTACAACGTTGGGTTCATCGTAAATCACAACGTCGTCGGACAAAATTCAATATTCTCGTCAATGGTGCGGAAAGCATTGGAAAAGTCACCCAATTGTTAGTAAACAATCAGTATCGTATTGAACATATACAGGTGAAAGATCAAAGTAGTGGTGAAGTGCGGTTACAAATTCGCTGTTTTTCCATTGATTCCACAATGTTGAAAGATGCGTATGCATTGTTGAAAGCGGAAGAAGGCGTGATGAGTGTTGAAGTAGATAACTAGAAAAAGAGCGGTCGAGTTAAATTTTCTTTTAAATTGACCGCTCTTTTTTATTTCTTATGTAATTTCTTTCGCAAAATGTAAATTTCCATGAAAAATACTTGATTTTGCTAACGCTATCTTGTAATTAATAATGCTATTCAAACACAACAAGCTAAGGAAACAACAATGAAAAATGTAGGCTTTATCGGCTGGCGCGGGATGGTGGGTTCCGTATTAATGGATCGTATGTCGCAGGAAAATGATTTTGCGAATCTTAATCCCGTATTTTTTACAACTTCACAAGCAGGCCAAAAAGCTCCTGTATTTGGTGGCAAGGATGCAGGCGAACTTAAAAATGCATTCGATATCGAAGAACTCAAAAAATTAGACATTATTGTGACTTGCCAAGGTGGCGATTACACCAATGAAGTTTATCCAAAATTAAAAGCAACAGGCTGGGATGGTTATTGGGTTGATGCTGCTTCTGCACTACGTATGAAAGATGATGCAATTATTGTGCTTGATCCAGTAAACCAACATGTGATTTCTGAAGGCTTGAAAAAAGGTATTAAAACTTTCGTAGGCGGTAACTGTACCGTGAGCTTAATGTTAATGGCTATTGGCGGTCTATTTGAAAAAGATTTGGTGGAATGGATTTCTGTGGCAACTTATCAAGCGGCTTCAGGTGCTGGCGCAAAAAATATGCGTGAATTACTTTCACAAATGGGTTTATTAGAACAAGCGGTTTCTAGTGAATTAAAAGACCCAGCTTCTTCTATTTTAGATATTGAACGTAAAGTGACGGCAGAAATGCGTTCTGATCGCTTCCCAACCGAAAACTTCGGTGCAGCATTAGGGGGTAGCTTAATCCCTTGGATTGACAAACTTCTTCCAGAAACAGGACAAACTAAAGAAGAATGGAAAGGTTATGCAGAAACCAACAAAATTTTAGGTTTAAGCGACAATCCAATTCCTGTGGATGGTTTATGCGTACGTATCGGTGCATTACGTTGCCATAGCCAAGCATTCACCATCAAACTGAAAAAAGACTTACCATTAGAAGAAATCGAACAAATTTTAGCGTCTCACAACGAATGGGTGAAAGTGATTCCAAATGACAAAGAAACCACATTACGTGAATTAACCCCAGCTAAAGTAACAGGTACATTAAGCGTACCGGTTGGTCGTTTACGTAAATTAGCAATGGGTCCGGAATACTTAGCAGCATTCACTGTAGGTGACCAATTATTATGGGGGGCAGCAGAGCCAGTTCGCCGTATCTTAAAACAATTGGTAGCATAATTGGCAGAGTGCGTGAAGTAAAATCTCACGCACTTTTTCTTTCTTTTGTATGCGTTGATGTACCCCATCTAAAAACTTATGAATCGAGAATCCAACTTTACTCAATTTGCCTTTATCGAACTATTACCTTTTTTCAATCAATTTCCAACGCAATATTTCACTGGCAAAAATAACGTTCAAATCGCTTATCGTCATTTAGTCCACGATAAAAGTACGGATAGAAAATTGATGATTTTAGTGAATGGTCGTGCTGAAAATATGTTGAAATGGTCAGAGCCCGCTTATGATTTTTATCATCAAGGCTATGATGTGTTGTTATTTGATCACCGTGGTCAAGGCTATTCAACCCATTTGCTGAAGGATTCTGAAAAAGGGCATTTAGACGAATTTCGTTTCTATGTCGATGATATGGCGAAAATCATCGAAAAAGTGACCGCACTTTTTAATTATTCCACACAGCATTTGCTTGCTCATTCAATGGGCGCATTGATTGCAACATATTATTTGGCAAATTGTGATCATCGCATTAATAAGGCTGTTCTTTCTTCGCCTTTTTACGGCATTCCTTTAAAACACACTATTAGAGATGAACTGATTATTACTCTGATGAATATGTTAGGGCAAGGCGAGCGTTATGTTTTTGGTAAAGGACCTTATCAACAAGCCCATTTGGAATACAATGAACTAAGTTTCTGTAAAACCAGAATGAAATGGATGAATCGTGTCAATCGTAAGAATCCAGCAATTCATCTTGGAGGACCAACGTTCCGTTGGGTACATTTGTGTTTGAACGCAATTAAGCGCTTGCCGAAAGTTATTCCTAAGATTGAAATTCCAATCCTAATTTTACAAGCAGAAAAAGAAAAAATTGTAGATAACAAAAATCTTGAAAAATTAACCGCACTTTTTCCGAATGCTCAATGTAAAGTTGTATTCAGCGCTAAACATGAGGTGTTATTTGAGCAAGATGAATTGAGACAGGAAACAATATCTAAGATTTTAGTATTTTTGAATAATGAGTAGATTTTTATTCAATAATATATTTAATGTGTAGATAAAATATTCAAACAGGTGTGTTTTTCAAAAAATGGTTTGACATATTTTCTAAAAAACGTATTATACCGCTCACACCGATTGTGGTGAGATGGCCGAGCAGGCTGAAGGCGCTCCCCTGCTAAGGGAGTATGGGGTTAAAAAGCTCCATCGAGGGTTCGAATCCCTCTCTCACCGCCATTGTTTGTTTTATTTATTCTGCACCCGTAGCTCAGCTGGATAGAGTACTCGGCTACGAACCGAGCGGTCAGAGGTTCGAATCCTCTCGGGTGCGCCATTTTAAAACGGCTCTATCTTATTAAAGTGGTTATGAATAATTAAAGCATCATCTACGCACCCGTAGCTCAGCTGGATAGAGTACTCGGCTACGAACCGAGCGGTCAAAGGTTCGAATCCTTTCGGGTGCGCCATTTCATTTTATTCAAGTCTATTGATTTCCAATTACTTTCTAATAATCACAGTATTTGTTATATTGTAATTATCTTTTGTTTGTAAAATTTTTAAATTATGACAAGACAATCTTTGCCTCGTGGCTTTAGTTTATTTTCTTGGGGATTAGCTGTTTTTTGTGCTCCTGTATTGTTATGTCCGATGGCTCTGTTGCTTTCCACTACATTTGAGAAAAATTCAAACTTGGAAACTTGGCAAGTTAATTTATTCTCAATATTTTTTTGGATTTATCCTATTATTCTTGCGGCAGTAGCTAGAATTTTATATCGCCTACATCAGAGAAAGCCTAAATTGGCTTTTAAATTATTGGTAGTAAGTGCGGTCATTTTTTATGTAGTTTTAATTACGATTTTTAAAATCGGTTTATAAAAAAATCCTACGTTTTATAGTAGGATTTTTTATGCTATTTTATTTTTTCTTTGTTGGTCGCTGCCAATCTTGAATATGACGCTGAGGAACTCGTGTAATCACTAATTCATTTTCACCTACATCGCGTGTAATTGTTGTCCCAGCACCAATAGTTGCGCCATTTGCGACTTTCACTGGTGCAACTAATTGTGTATCAGATCCCACAAACACATCATCACCGATGATCGTTTTAAATTTATTTGCGCCATCGTAATTACAGGTGATGACACCCGCACCAATATTACAATTTGAGCCGATTTCTGAATCGCCAACATAGGTTAGGTGATTTACTTTAGAACCTTTACCAACGGTAGATTTTTTAATTTCTACAAAGTTACCGACATGCGTTTCAGCTGCAAGTTCCGCACCTGGGCGTAAACGAGAAAATGGGCCAATTGCGGCTTTTTCTCCCACTACAGAATCCTCTAGCACCGAATAGGGTTTTATTTCTACATCATTGCCAATAACAACATTTTTCAATACACAACCTGCGCCAATTTTTACGCGATCGCCGAGTTTAACACTACCTTCAATAATAACATTAATGTCGATTTCCACATCTTTTCCATGTTCTAATGTTCCACGCAGGTCAAAGCGAGCGGGATCGTAGATCATTACGCCTTCAAGTAGTAATTTGGAGGCTTGTTTATTTTGGAGATAACGTTCAAGTGCGGCTAATTGTAAGCGATTATTTGCACCTTCAACTTCCATGACATCTGTTGCTTGTACAGCAACAACTTGGCAATTATCCTGGTTTGCGAGAGCAATAAGATCCGTTAAGTAATATTCGCCTTGAGCATTATTATTGCCTACACGAGCTAGCCATTTTTTGAAACTTGCACCATCGGATACCATAACGCCAGTATTTACTTCTTTAATATTTAGTTGATCGGCATTTGCATCTTTTTGTTCTACAATTGCTACAACATTGCCATTTTCACGGATAATTCTCCCATAGCCTGTTGGGTTATCTAAATTTACGGTAAGCAATGCAATGCCATTTTCTGGTTTCGCTTCAATTAATTTTTCTAATGTTTCTTTAGTGATTAATGGTGCATCGCCGTAAAGTACAACAATATTTTCGTTATTTTTAAAGAAAGGTGCGGCTTGTTGAACTGCATGTGCTGTGCCAAGTTGTTCTGTTTGTAATACCCAATTTACTTGTTCATTTGCAAGATGGGTACGCATTAAGTCCCCACAGTGGCCATAGATTAAATGAATATTTTCTGCGCCTAATTGATGCGCAGTATCAATTACATGTTTTACCATTGGTTTACCAGCGATTGTATGTAGTACTTTTGGTAAATCGGAATACATGCGTGTTCCTTTTCCGGCTGCTAAAATTACCGCACTTAATGCTTTTGTAGTCATAAATTTTCTCTTTATTTATCAATAATAATAGGAGATATTTTATCGTAGAAAGGAGAAGATGATAAGTTTTTAAATTAAGGGATTTGTGGCTTTATAGATAGGAAAAAACCGATGGTTTCCCATCGGTTTTCTGAATTTTAAAGTGGTTAAAAGAGAAATTATTTCACTTCTACTTGTGCACCAGCTTCTTCTAATTCTTTCTTAAGTGCTTCAGCTTCTTCTTTAGAAACACCTTCTTTTAATGCTGCTGGAGCAGATTCAACTAAATCTTTAGCTTCTTTTAAGCCTAAACCAGTTGCACCACGTACTGCTTTGATTACTGCTACTTTGTTAGCACCAGCTGCTGCAAGAATTACGTCGAATTCAGTTTTTTCTTCTGCTGCCGCTGCGCCGCCTGCTGCTGGAGCTGCTGCTACTGCTGCCGCTGCTGAAACACCGAATTTTTCTTCCATCGCTGCGATTAATTCAACGATTTCAGTTACAGTTTTTGAAGCAATCGCTTCAATGATTTGTTCGTTAGTTAATGACATAACAATCAATTCCTAAAATAAATAAAGTTAGATGAAGTAAGAAACGCTTAATGATTAAGCTGCTTCTTGTAATTTGTCGCGTAATGCCGCGAAGGTGCGAGCAAGTTTGCCTGCTGCAGCTTCTTTCATTGTGCCCATTAAACGTGCAATCGCTTCTTCGTAAGTTGGTAATGTTGCCAAGAATTCAACATCTTGGATTTTACCTTCAAAGGCTGCACCTTTAATTTCAAACTTATCGTTTGCTTTAGCAAACTCTTTGAACAAACGAGCAGCTGCGCCCGGGTGTTCGTTAGAGAACGCGATAAGTGTTGGACCTACAAACGTATCTTTTAAGCATTCGTAATCTGTGCCTTCAACTGCGCGACGTAATAAAGTATTACGAACTACACGCATTGTAACGCCAGCTTCACGTGCTGATTTACGTAATTCAGTCATTTTCTCAACAGTTACACCGCGAGAATCCGCGATTACTGCTGAAAGTGCACCTTTGGCTGCTTCATTTACTTCAGCAACAATTGCTTGTTTGTCTTGAAGATTTAATGCCATTGGCTTTTAGCTCCTGAATACACTCCGATTACTCGGAATTAATTTACCTAATCCTAAGACTAGATGACTTCGGCGCCCAGAAGCAAGAAAAATTCTTATTCTGTTCACCATCTACGTAGGATAATTAAGATTACTCCCCTACGGTCTTGGATGGGGCTTGAATAGGTCAAGCACCAACCAGAAATTTGTTAGATTGACTAACACAGGCGCAGGATTATAGAGAAAAGCTATGTTCTTGTAAAGAATATTGTTGGAAAAAGAGCCAAATTCCTATGATAGCTTCTCTACTAATTCCACTGCAGCCCCAATATAAGTAGCGGGTGTTAATTTTTGTAAACGTAATTTTTCTTCTTGTGGAATATCCAACTTATCAATAAATTCACGCATAGCATGTTCCGTCACTCGTTTACCTCGCGTTAATTCTTTTAATTTTTCGTAAGGTTTTTCTATTCCATAGCGGCGCATTACGGTTTGAATTGGTTCAGCCAAAACTTCCCAGTTTTGATTGAGTTCTTCTAATAAGTGCGGTTGATTTACTTCAAGTTTACTAATGCCTTTGCGTGTTGAAGCATAAGCGATCAAACAATAACCCAATCCTACGCCTAAATTACGTAATACGGTTGAATCTGTTAAGTCACGCTGCCAGCGAGAAATTGGTAACTTTTGACCTAAGTGGGTCATTACTGCATTCGCTAAGCCTAGATTGCCCTCTGAGTTTTCAAAATCAATTGGATTGACTTTATGTGGCATGGTAGAAGAACCAATTTCGCCTGCAATCGTTCGTTGTTTAAAGTGATTTAATGCAATGTATCCCCATAAATCACGATCAAAATCAATGATAATGGTATTAAAGCGTACTACAGCATCAAAAAATTCAGCGATGTAATCGTGCGGCTCAATTTGAGTGGTATAAGGATTCCATTGAATACCTAATGAAGTGACAAATTCTTCGCTGAATTTATGCCAATCAATATTAGGATATGCTGATAAATGCGCATTGTAGTTACCTACCGCGCCATTGATTTTACCTAAGATTTCCGCGTTTTGGAGTTGTTTAAATTGACGTTTTAGGCGATAAACAACATTTGCCATTTCTTTGCCCACTGTGCTTGGTGAAGCTGGCTGGCCATGTGTGCGAGAAAGTAATGGAATCGTTTTATATTCTTCTGCAAGACGAGTGATTTCATTAATCAGTTTTTGCCATTCTGGTAAAATCACTTCGTCACGAGCGGTGCTTAACATTAATGCATGAGAGAGGTTGTTAATGTCTTCTGAGGTGCAAGCGAAGTGAATAAATTCGGAAACGTTCACTAGTTCCACTTCATTTTGAATTTTCTCTTTCAGAAAATATTCAACGGCTTTCACATCGTGATTGGTTGTGCGTTCAATTTCTTTAATACGCGCTGCATCTGTCTCATTAAAATTAGCCACAATTCCATCTAAAAAAGCATTTGCTTGCGTAGAAAATGGCGGCACTTCAGTAATTTCTGTCGTTGAAGCTAATTTTTGTAACCAACGAACTTCCACAGCTACACGGAATTTCATTAACCCGAATTCACTAAAAATAGCGCGTAATGGAGTTACTTTATCTTGATAACGACCATCAAGAGGGGAAAGTGCGGTCAGTGTAGAGAGTTGCATAAATGTTTGCTCCAGAATTGTATTAATAAATAGAAGAATAAATCTGTTTTGCGGTGGCAAGTAATTTTCTGCGGAAAAATAAAATTTGCCATTTTGTTCCGCCCATTTGTTTCCACAGCACGGCAGAGCGAATGCCTGTAAGTAAAACTGCACGGATTTTATTTTGCACGAGTTCTTGTCGCAAATAATCAGGCGAGCCTAGTATGTGAATTTTTTTGCCCAATGGGCTAATAACGTCGCTGTAAATGTTTGCCATAATAGATAGCATTGTTTCACTATCGCGAGCGTAATGAATTTCTTGTTCTTTTAGGCGAGAAATTCGATTGCCTAATGTTTGTTTGGCATCGGGATTTTTCGATAATTTCCCTTCTAATGCCAAAAGGCTTAACCAATAGCGAGTTAAATTTTGATCGCTTTGCGCATTGAGCTGATGAATTAAGGTTTCTAGACCTAATTTTAAATGACGAACTTCTCCACCAAAAACATCTTCGATTCGTTGTGGTTGGGTAATAAAAAGGCTATTAAGTGCGGTTAAAAATGTATCCGAATCTGCTCGGCTTTCTGTTGCAAGTTGATGAACCAATTTTGCTGATTGGCACACGCCAGCAAGGGCAAGAACAATATCGTGGTAGTTTTTCATTCGAAAATATTAGGAAAACGTTTTCGTTAAATATAGCATTTTTAACCTAGCTTTTGAACTCGAACATTAAAAAAGCCTAGAGTTTCTGGTATGATGTGCGAACAGTTTTAAGGTATTAAGGATTGATTATGGCAAAACCAATTGTTTTTAGTGGCGTGCAGCCTTCTGGTGAATTAACTATCGGAAATTATTTGGGCGCGTTGCGCAACTGGGTGAAAATGCAAGAAGATTATGAATGTATTTTCTGCGTAGTTGATTTACATGCGATCACTGTGCGTCAAGATCCTGTTGCCCTTCGCAAAGCAACGCTTGATGTGCTTGCTCTTTATTTGGCGTGTGGAATTGATCCAAATAAAAGTACTATTTTTGTTCAATCTCACGTTCCAGAACACACGCAATTAAGCTGGGTGTTAAACTGCTACACTTATTTTGGTGAAATGAGCCGAATGACGCAATTCAAAGATAAATCAGCACGTTATGCAGAAAATATTAACGTGGGTTTGTTTGATTATCCTGTGTTAATGGCGGCGGATATTTTACTTTATCAAGCAAAAAGTGTGCCTGTTGGCGATGACCAAAAACAACACTTAGAAATTACGCGTGATATTGCAAACCGCTTTAATGCGCTTTATGGCAATATTTTCACTATTCCTGAAATTTTCATAGGAAAAGCAGGCGCGCGTATTATGTCATTGCAAGATCCTGAAAAGAAAATGTCAAAATCAGATGATAACCGCAACAACGTGGTGACACTTTTAGAAGATCCAAAATCTGTGGCGAAGAAAATTAAACGTGCCGTAACGGATTCAGATGAGCCGCCTGTTGTTCGTTATGATGTGCAAAATAAAGCGGGTGTATCCAATCTTTTAGATATTCTTTCTGCGGTTACGGATAAGCCTATTGCTGATCTTGAAAAAGAATTTGAAGGTAAAATGTACGGACATTTAAAAACTGCAGTAGCGGATGAAGTCTCAATTTTACTTGCTGGTTTACAAGAACGTTTCCATCAATATCGTAATGATGAAGCTTTATTAGATAATATCTTACGACAAGGTGCGGAAAAAGCGCGTGCAAAAGCGCAAGAAACCTTGGCGAAAGTGTATGAAGCTGTAGGTTTTGTTGCTGCAAAATAATCTGAATAAAAGGGATAATATTATGGCAATTCAAACTGAAAAACCGATTGAATGTGTAGGTTGTAATACTTTTGATATGAAATCACTTTTCGATAATCGTGATTGTAGCCAGGTTATTGAATATATTTATGACAATGAAGAACAAGCTCAAGAAGCGCTCGCATTTTTTACTCAGAAAGCGCGTGATGTAGAAAGTGAACTTTGTGCAATTCAATCTGAAATTACAAAAGTGGATGATGGCTATTTATTAAAGGCAGATTTCACTTTCTGTTGCCAAGCTGAATTGGTGATTTTTCAAATGCGTATTGCGTAAGAAAAACAGCTGAAAAATAAGCCGCACTTTTGCGGCTTATTTTGTTTTTAGGATTAGTGTTCTACAAAGCTTAAGGCGGTTTCAACTACTTCAACTCCCGCACCTTCTTTAAACGCATTTTCGCTTAAATAGCGTCGCCATTGACGAGCACCTTTGCAATGTTGGAATGCGCCTAACATATGGCGGACGATATGATTAAGGTGTATGCCTTGGCTAAGTTGTTGTTCAATATAAGGAAGCATTGACTGTACCGCTTCATGAGCGGTAACAATTGGTGCGTTAGGATCAAATAAGGCTTGGTCTATTTGCCCAAGTAAACTTGGATTTTGATAGGCCTCTCGCCCAACCATCACGCCGTCCACATATTGCAAATGTTGCTTCATTTCTTCAACGGTTTTAATCCCACCATTAATTGCAATAGTTATATGTGGAAAATCACGTTTTAGTTGATACACCCGAGCATAATCTAATGGTGGAATTTCTCGATTTTCTTTGGGACTTAACCCTGAAAGCCAAGCTTTTCGTGCGTGGATAATAAACTCTTGGCAACCTTTTCCTTGAATCTTCTCAATAAAATCACATAAAAATTCATAGCTGTCTAATTCATCAATACCAATACGTGTTTTCACAGTGACTGGAATTTTGACCGCACTTTGCATTTGTTCTACACAGTCTGCCACCAAATCTGCTTTCGCCATTAAGCAAGCGCCAAACATTCCATTTTGTACGCGATCAGAAGGGCATCCTACATTGAGATTAATTTCGTGATAACCTCGTTCCTCAGCAAGTTTTGCGCAATATTTTAGTTGTTCAGGATCGCTTCCTCCCAGCTGTAACGCAACGGGATTTTCTTGTAAATCAAAATTCAAGTGATCGTATTTGGCATGGATAATCGCAGGTGCGGTGACCATTTCAGTGTAAAGTAACGCATGCTTTGAAAATTGACGATGAAAATAACGACAATGGCGTGTTGTCCAATCTAACATTGGCGCAACAGAAAAACGGCCGCGGTAAAAGTGCGGTAGATTTTGAGGCATTTTTATTTCTCTTGTTCGGTTTTGCTGCGTAATTCTTCGGCTTGGCGAGCTTGCATTTGCTGGCGAAAACGGCCTGCAGCAAAGTGGTAAAAGGGTTTTGGGCTAAATTGGCGCGAGATTATGGATGCAATAATGCTGGAAATCAAGAGCCAAATGAGAACGGGTTGTGCGCCTGTCATTTCCATTACAACAACACTGGCTGTAACTGGCGATTGTGTGCCGCCAGCTAAAAACGCCGCCATACATAAAATCACCAAAAAACGTTGATCGACCATCCCTCCGCTGATATCCCACAGCATTGCGCCAATGCCTGCGCCTGTTGTCAGTGATGGGGTAAAGATACCACCGGCAATACCATTCCAATAAGTGGTCACCGTTGCTAAAAGTTTAAGGATGCCAATTTCAGGATCTATGGCTTGCCCTTCTAAGGCGCGTGCAACAACCTCATAGCCAGTGCCATAGGTTTGTCCGTGAGTGTAACTGCCAAGTGCGGCAAGCGCTAAACCCAATAATAAAGCAATACAAATAGGATGTTGGCGAACCCAGCCACGCCATTTTTCAGGTGATAATCCTGCGAGACCTTTTGCTAATAGTCGTCCAAATATGCCACCTAGAATGCCACAAACCACCCCACAAATTGCGAGCCAAAGATAGAGATAAGAAACAGATGTTGCCCCTTGATAATTTGGAAAATAAGGGCTGTTTCCTTGAATCGCGACAAGAATAAACCCAGCAGCTAATACCCCCATCAATACTCGTCGTTCCCAACGTAACATTACACCACGCCCGAGTTCTTCAATCGCAAATATCACGCCAGCCAAAGGTGCATTAAAGGCTGCTGCAAGCCCACCTGCTGCACCTGTGGCAAGTAATTCATTGGTGCTTAATCCTCTAAACGCTAAATTATGTTTTCTACAATAATTTCCCCATGCAAGCATGACAGCTGCCCCAACTTGTACTGATGGACCTTCACGCCCAACAGATGCACCGATAAGCATAGCCAAAAAGGTAAGAGGAATTTTCCAAATAGTTTGGCTGAATTCAACTAATTTGGTTTTATAGCTACTATGAGGAAGATTAATTGATGCAATGACTTGCGGAATACCACTTCCTCCAACATAGGGAGTATATTTTTTCGTAAACCAAGTCAGGCAAGCCATGCCTAGGGGTAACACAAACCAAACTGCAATAGGATATTTAGATGACCAGTGAGCGTTTAGTTCTAGACCAAGATCGGACAATTTAGCAAAGCCAAATGAAAAGAGTGAGACAAATGTCGCACCTATAATTAGGCAGATAAATTCTAAACTTTTGTGGGAAATTCTGTGTGTTTGGCGTAGCTTTTTATGGAAGAAATAGCGTAAGTGAAATTTGAGCGAGCGTAACATAATCATATTAATTTAATACTAATTAAGTAGAAATTATAAAACTGTCATTTCGCTGGGGCAATTGGTTTGGCATTTTGAATAAAAAGTGCGGTGAATTTGGTAAGCGTTTTTTGTACGCAACTAAAGATCCTTTCACGGATCTTTGGCGCTGTTTAATTATTGACAACAAACCTCAGAACGATTAAAATTCGCCGTCTATTTCTGTATGGAAGTAGATTTTTTGAACAACATTCTATTATTGAATAACATTTAAACTGGAGCTTTTTTAATGGCAACTATCAACCAGCTAGTACGCAAACCGCGTGTGAAAAAGGTTGTAAAAAGCAACGTTCCTGCATTAGAGGCTTGCCCGCAGAAACGTGGTGTATGTACTCGTGTATATACTACAACTCCTAAAAAACCAAACTCAGCGCTACGTAAAGTATGTCGTATCCGCTTAACTAACGGTTTTGAAGTAACTTCTTATATCGGTGGTGAAGGTCACAACCTTCAAGAGCACAGTGTTGTATTAATCCGTGGTGGTCGTGTTAAAGACTTACCGGGTGTGCGTTACCACACAGTACGCGGTGCATTAGACTGCGCAGGCGTTAAAGATCGTAAACAAGGTCGTTCTAAATACGGCGTTAAACGTCCTAAAGCTTAATGGTTCTCCGTTAAGTAAGGCCAAACGTCTAAATTAGCAAAACAATTTAAACCATAAACTCCAGTCAAAAAGCGCTTTGCGCTGCAAATTTTCTCAAAGAGAAATATTGCTGATGGGTTTTGGATATCCTGAAGATTAAAATACGGAGAAATTCGCAATGCCACGTCGTCGTAGTGTTGAAGCACGCAAGATTCTTCCAGATCCGAAATTCGGTTCAGAATTACTTGCAAAATTTATTAATGTAATCATGGTAGACGGTAAAAAATCCGTTGCTGAATCAATCGTTTATGGTGCTTTAGAAACTTTAGCACAACGCACAGGTAAAGAGCCTTTAGAAGCGTTTGAAGTTGCACTTGAAAACGTACGTCCAACTGTTGAGGTTAAATCTCGTCGTGTTGGTGGTTCTACTTACCAAGTGCCAGTTGAAGTGCGCCCTGTACGTCGTAACGCATTAGGTATGCGTTGGATCGTTGAAGCAGCACGTAAACGTGGTGATAAATCAATGGCTTTACGCCTTGCAAACGAATTATCTGATGCTTCAGATAATAAAGGTGCAGCAGTGAAAAAACGTGAAGACGTTCACCGTATGGCTGAAGCTAACAAAGCATTTGCTCACTACCGTTGGTAATAAGTTTTTGAATTTAAAGGGCTTCATCGTTGATGAAGCCTTACCCTTATATAAACTGATATTAAATAAACAAGGTTATAATAATGGCTCGTACAACCCCTATTGAAAGATATCGTAATATCGGTATCAGTGCGCACATTGATGCGGGTAAAACCACTACTACTGAGCGTATCTTATTCTATACTGGTGTTAGCCACAAAATCGGTGAAGTGCACGATGGTGCAGCAACGATGGACTGGATGGAACAAGAACAAGAGCGTGGTATCACCATTACCTCTGCGGCAACTACCGCATTTTGGTCAGGTATGTCACAACAGTTCCAACAACACCGTATCAACGTTATCGACACCCCGGGACACGTAGACTTTACCGTTGAAGTAGAACGTTCTATGCGTGTTCTTGATGGTGCGGTAATGGTGTACTGTGCGGTAGGTGGTGTTCAACCACAATCCGAAACTGTATGGCGTCAAGCTAACAAATACCAAGTGCCACGTATCGCGTTCGTTAACAAAATGGACCGTACTGGTGCGAACTTCTTACGCGTAGTTGAACAATTAAAAACCCGTTTAGGTGCCAACGCAGTTCCTCTTCAACTTCCAATCGGCGCAGAAGAAAGCTTCACCGGTGTAGTTGACTTGATCAAAATGAAAGCGATTAACTGGAACGAAGCTGACCAAGGTATGACCTTCACCTATGAAGATGTACCTGCAAATATGCAAGCAGACTGCGAAGAATGGCGTCAAAACCTTGTTGAAGCAGCGGCTGAAGCATCTGAAGAATTAATGGAAAAATACCTTGGCGGTGAAGACTTAACTGAAGAAGAAATTAAGTCTGCATTACGTCAGCGTGTATTAGCAAATGAAATTATCTTAGTAACCTGTGGTTCTGCGTTCAAAAACAAAGGTGTTCAAGCTATGCTAGATGCCGTTGTTGAATATTTACCAGCGCCAACAGATATTCCGGCGATCAAAGGTATCAATCCAGATGAAACTGAAGGCGAACGTCATGCAAGTGATGAAGAACCATTCTCTTCATTAGCATTTAAAATTGCAACTGACCCGTTCGTAGGTAACTTAACATTCTTCCGTGTATATTCTGGTGTTATTAATTCTGGTGATACAGTATTAAACTCTGTACGTCAAAAACGTGAACGTTTTGGTCGTATCGTACAGATGCATGCTAACAAACGTGAAGAAATTAAAGAAGTTCGTGCAGGTGACATCGCAGCTGCTATCGGCTTAAAAGATGTAACTACTGGTGATACATTATGTGCAATTGAAGCACCAATTATCCTTGAGCGTATGGAATTCCCAGAGCCAGTAATCTCTGTTGCGGTAGAACCAAAAACTAAAGCTGACCAAGAAAAAATGGGCTTAGCATTAGGTCGTTTAGCACAAGAAGACCCTTCATTCCGTGTTCACACTGATGAAGAATCTGGTGAAACCATCATTTCTGGTATGGGTGAATTACACTTAGATATCATCGTTGACCGTATGAAACGTGAGTTTAAAGTGGAAGCTAACATCGGTAAACCACAAGTATCTTACCGTGAAACTATCCGCACTCGTGTTAATGATGTGGAAGGTAAACACGCAAAACAATCTGGTGGTCGCGGTCAATATGGTCACGTTGTTATCGACTTATATCCATTAGACCCAGAAGGTCCTGGTTACGAGTTCGTGAACGAAATCAAAGGTGGTGTAATTCCTGGTGAATACATTCCTGCCGTTGATAAAGGTATTCAAGAACAACTTAAATCTGGTCCATTAGCGGGCTACCCAGTAGTAGATCTTGGTGTACGTTTACACTTCGGTTCATATCATGATGTTGACTCATCTGAATTAGCGTTTAAATTAGCCGCTTCTTTAGCATTTAAAGCAGCGTTCGCTAAAGCAAACCCAGTTCTACTTGAGCCAATCATGAAAGTTGAAGTAGAAACTCCACCTGAATATGTTGGTGATGTAATCGGTGACTTAAGCCGTCGTCGTGCTATGGTGAACGGTCAAGAAGCGAATGAGTTCGTTGTTAAGATCGATGCTGAAGTTCCACTTTCAGAAATGTTTGGCTATGCAACAGACTTACGTTCACAAACTCAAGGTCGTGCATCATACTCAATGGAACCGTTAAAATATGCTGAAGCTCCAACAAGTGTTGCTGCTGCAGTAATTGAAGCGCGTAAAAAATAATTTTTGTAAACCAGCGGTATAAAACATGATTTTTTATACCGCACTTCTTAGGAAACATTAGC
>NZ_QQGD01000009.1:0-62442 GCF_003490935.1 Haemophilus haemolyticus
AGAACATAGATAGAAGTAAGAATACAAGTTATCAAAGAATTATCCTGGCGGCGATAGTGCGGTGGAACCACCTGACACCATACCGAACTCAGAAGTGAAACGCTGTAATGCCAATGGTAGTGTGGGGCATCCCCATGTGAGAGTAGGGCACCGCCAGGTTACCAAATACGAATCTAAATAAAATGAAAACAGAAGAACCCCGTGTCGAAAGATATGGGGTTTTTACTTTTCTATTTTTCACGTAAGGTGAGGCTTATTACATATCCACTATTCCACTATCAATAAAGACCTTCTCAAAACCAATTATACTTTAGGTGCGAATGTTATTTTTCCTACTAACTTAAAATTTTTTAAAGGTAAGGTTTAGCCTACTATTTACATTTCTTTAATCTGTCTTATTTTTAATAATTATTCTCAAATTTTAACCCAGTATACTGGGTTTATTCTTTCTTGACAGAAAGAATAAAACAATACTGTTAAACAATTTGGTAGGTTTTATGTGTGATGTGAATACTCAAAATATTTGCAAGCAGATGCATGTTTACTGGAGAAATGAGCATTTTCAAACTTTGCTCAAAAATAATAAAGGTAATTTAGATCAAAAAGCCATTTCTGAAATAAATAGCCTTATTCGAAAAATTGAATCCTCTAATTTCGTCGTTTGCCAACAAAATGTCGTGCTATTGAATTATATCTATGATGATTTACAGAAGGGAGATTTTTCTGAGATTAATCAATTCCTTCAGGAAATTAAGAAAAATATGTCTAATTTGGCATAATATGAGGCGAAAATAATGATTAGAAAAAGTTTATTTATTTTGATAATAGTAATGGGATTATCCGCTTGCCATTCAGGATTACACGTTTGGTATAACTCATCGCCACAAAATGCAAGACTAATTTGTGGTGGACAATTTGTTGGCTATACGCCTTATAACGCTTATTACAATATCTCTGAGCAAGATATTCAACGTGGTATAGTTCAAGTTGTGCCTTGCCAAGCAGTTTGGATGAGTGGAGTAACCGAACATTATCGTAATCAATTCCCAGTTAATTCAGATAGTCATTCTTATAGCTTAACAGCAGTAAGTAATAATGCATCAGCTGCAGATATTCAATTTGATTCATCGCAACGTGCGGCCGACCAAGCTCAACAAGAGCAAACTAACCAAATTATTCAGGGGATTGGGCAAAGCCGTCCAAAAAACACCTATTGTAACCGAATTGGCAACCAAGTTTTTTGTAACACTTATTAAGGAATAAAAATGAAAAAATTACTTTCCATTACTGCAATTTCTTTGCTCTTATCTGGCTGTTTTAGTAGTGTCGATTTGCCAAATTCAAATAGTTATTCTTCTCCCAATATTCAGCTGTCTTCAAATGAAAGTGATTTTTTAGGAACTCACCTAGCGATTGCGAAGGCTTGTATCGATAGTAGAGCAAAGTTGGCTAAACAATGGGAATCTTTATTTAGTAATTTAGGTGCTTTTTCACAACAATTAGATAGAAAATCAAATAGTGAGGTATTTCGTTTAGTTTTTAACTATTATGGCGCTTATATGACAGAAAAACATATTCCGCTCACAGGGGATAATCTTACTAAAATTATTACGCAGGCAGGAAGTGATAAAAAATTAGCTTATGATGTGGCACGAACATTTTTAAAACAAAGTCCTCCAGGGACGAATCCGTGCGGTACTGTTAATGAAGTTGAAGTTGCTTTCAAGCAATTAGTTGCAAGTAAAATGCGTTAAGATCTCAAATACCTGTTTCCTGAGAAACAGGTATTCTAATCTGCTCCCTTTTTAGCTATCTTTAGCACAACATTTCAATAAATAGGCATTAAATAATTATTCGCATCAAATTTATTAAACTGATGACGTTCTGTTATTACAAAGCTTGAATACGCCCTTTTCTACCCATTTCCCTCTCATTGTGCTAAAATTTCAGGAAATTCTATCCTTAAAAACAAGAGAAATTATGACCGCACTTAATGTATTAATTTATCCTGATGATCACTTAAAGGTTGTCTGTGAGCCTGTTACTGAAGTTAATGATGCAATTCGTAAAATTGTTGATGATATGTTTGATACGATGTATCAAGAAGAAGGTATTGGTTTAGCTGCACCTCAAGTAGATATTTTGCAACGTATTATTACTATTGATGTTGAAGGTGATAAACAAAATCAACTTGTCCTCATCAATCCAGAAATTTTGGCTTCTGAAGGCGAAACGGGAATTGAAGAGGGGTGTTTATCCATTCCGGGGTTCCGTGCGTTGGTTCCTCGTAAAGAAAAAGTGAAGGTGAGAGCGTTAGATCGTGATGGAAAAGAATTTACTTTAGATGCTGATGGTTTGCTTGCGATCTGTATTCAACACGAAATTGATCATTTAAATGGAATTTTATTTGTTGATTATCTTTCTCCACTTAAACGCCAACGTATTAAAGAAAAATTGCTGAAATATAAAAAACAAATTGCGAAACAATAAGTTTCTTATTCTTAATTAAAGTGCGGTTGATTTTAACCGCACTTTTTCCTATCAATCACCATAACGTAGAACATTATGAAATCACTTAATATTATTTTTGCTGGTACGCCAGATTTTGCTGCACAGCATTTACAAGCCATTCTAAATTCTCAACATAATGTGATCGCTGTTTATACTCAACCAGATAAACCAGCTGGTCGGGGTAAAAAACTGCAAGCAAGCCCTGTTAAGCAACTTGCTGAGCAAAATAACATTCCCGTTTATCAGCCTAAATCCTTACGTAAAGAAGAGGCGCAGTCTGAACTAAAAGCGTTAAATGCAGATGTAATGGTTGTTGTCGCTTATGGATTAATTTTGCCTAAAGCTGTATTAGATGCCCCTCGTTTAGGTTGTTTGAATGTGCATGGTTCTATTCTTCCTCGTTGGCGAGGAGCGGCACCCATTCAGCGCTCAATTTGGGCTGGTGATGCACAAACTGGTGTAACCATTATGCAAATGGATGAAGGTTTAGATACAGGTGATATGTTACACAAAGTCTATTGTGATATTTTACCGACTGAAACTTCAACAACTCTTTATAACAAACTTGCTAAGCTTGCTCCATCAGCATTAATTGATGTTTTAGATAATCTTGAAAACGGTAAATTTATAGCCGAAAAACAAGATGACAGCCAAAGTAATTATGCAGAAAAACTTTCTAAAGAAGAGGCACAATTAGATTGGTCACTTCCTGCAATGCAACTTGAGCGTAATATTCGTGCTTTTAATCCTTGGCCGATTGCTTATTTTTCAACAGAAGATAAGGATGGCAATGTACAAACTTTAAAAGTATATCAAGCGGAAGTGTTGCCTCATCAATATAAACCAGCGGGAACTATTTTAAGTGCGGATAAAAATGGCATTCAAATTGCGACTGTTGATGGTGTATTAAACTTATTGAAATTACAACCCGCAGGTAAAAAGCCTATGTCTGCACAAGATTTATTAAATGGCCGTGCAGAATGGTTTACTATTGGTAAGGTGCTTGCATAATGAAAAAATTCTCTTCTAAAACTATCAAAGCAAAAAACTCAGTAAAAATGACCGCACTTTCGACCAGGGCTATTGCAGCAAACTTAATTTTGCAAGTATTAGATGAAGGTAAATCCTTGTCGGCGTTAATTCCAGAAGTGCAACTTTCTGTAAAAGTACAAGATTTGCCCTTACTACAAGAAATTTGTTTTGGCGTGTGTCGTGTATTGCCTCGCTTAGAGCAAATTATCAAACGTCTTGTAGATAAGCCGCTTAAAGGTAAAACTCGCATTGTTCATTGCCTGTTACTTGTAGGGTTATACCAATTGCTTTATATGCGAGTGCCTGCTCATGCAGCAGTTGATGAAGTGGTGAACGCAACAAAATCATTAAAATCTGATAGTTTTAGAGGATTAGTGAATGCGGTTTTGCGTAGATTTTTACGTGAGCAAGATGAAATTTTGGCCATTATCGATAAAAATTGGCAAACGCTTCACCCTGAATGGTTCCTGAATAAATTAAAAAAAGCCTATCCGAATTGGCGTGAGATCATTGAGGCGAACAATCAGAAACCACCAATGTGGCTACGAGTGAATTCACAAAAAAACTCCCTCGAAACTTACCGCACTTTCCTTGAAGAACACGGTGTTTCTGCAAAAACAAGCCATCATCCTAATGCGCTATGTTTAGATATACCGATTGCGGTGCAAAAATTACCGCACTTTGAAGAAGGGGCGGTTACGGTGCAAGATTTGAGTGCTCAATGGGCGGCAACTTTGCTTGAGCCAAAAAATGAGGAGTGGATCCTCGATGCTTGCGCGGCACCAGGTGGTAAGACAACTCATATTTTGGAATTGGCACCTCAAGCTAATGTGATTGCATTAGATGTAGAATCCCATCGCTTAAAACGAGTAGAAGAAAATCTTGAACGTTTAAATCAGCAAGCGATAGTTGTGTGTGGTGATGCAAGTCAACCTGACGAATGGTTAGCTGAAATCGGTAAAAGTGTGGTGAAATTTGACCGAATTTTACTTGATGCCCCTTGTTCTGCAACAGGAGTGATTCGACGCCACCCTGATATAAAATGGTTACGCAAAGAAACCGATATCGCTCAGCTTGTTGAACTACAGAAGAAAATTCTGAGTGCACTTTGGGAAAAACTGAAGCCAAACGGTGTTTTGCTTTATGCGACTTGTTCTGTATTGCCAGAAGAAAATTGCGAACAAATCCAAGCATTTTTAAATGCTCACTCAGATGCGGAGTTATTGCCATTACCCTTTAGTGATGATAAAAGTGCGGTGGGTTTTCAATTCATTCCGCAACCAAATGGTGGCGATGGGTTCTATTATGCGAAGTTACGTAAATGTGCTTAGAGACTAAAATGTTTGCCAATATTGATGTCATTATTCCTTGCTATAATGCAGAACAAACGCTATCTCGCGCAGTGCAATCCGTATTGTCTCAAACTTATTTGGGGAAAATTTGGTTGATTGATGATGGCTCTAAAGATAACACGTTAGCTTTAGCGCAAGAATGGGCTGCGCAATATCCAGAAAAGATAGTTGTCGAGTCTATGCCGAGAAATAGCGGCGTGGCGAAAGCTCGCAATTGGGGCGCTTTGCAATCAAGTAATGAATTTATTGCTTTTTTAGACGCTGATGATGCTTATGAACAGGGCGCATTAGAAGTTGCTGCGGCGACTTTTCATTTTCAACCAGATACATCAGTGGTACGTTTAGCATTAAAACCGATTGATTTGCCAGCGCGTTACGCTGAACATCCTAATTTTGAGTTTGCATGGCAACATATGCGAATGACCTGTGGTGGGAGTGTGGTTTTTCGTCGAGCCTTTTTCTTGGCATGTGGTGGTTTCCCACAAGATGAATTATTTCGTCAATTAGGCGGTGAAGATGGTGCACTTGGTATTGCGACAACTAAGATAGCTAAAGTTGCAACGTTATTTAATGATGTTGGCATACTTCATTACTGCAGAGATGGAATGCATGCAGAACGGATATTGGATGCGATTTTATTCCAAAAAGCGCCACTGGAGATTACTGAAGAACAAATGGCGCAGGCTAATGGGGTGACAGATGAAATTTGTCGTCAAATTAACGCATTAAAGTGCGGTCTAAATTCATCAGAAATAGGCATTCGTCCTCTTGTATTAGAACGAACGGAGTAAGCGATGAAAATTATTATTTTGGGTGCAGGTCAGGTAGGAACAACGCTTGCCGAAAATTTGGTTAGTGAAGATAACGATATCACACTCGTTGATAACGAGTCCCCACAGTTACAAGCCTTACAAGAAAAGCATGATTTGCGTGTGGTGCAAGGCTCTCCATCATCACCAAAAGTGCTTCGTGATGCAGGTGCGGCCGATGCAGATTTAATGGTTGCCGTAACAGCTTCTGATGAAATCAATATGGTAGCCTGCCAAATGGGCTATACATTATTTAATACACCAACGCGTATTGCCCGTATTCGTAATTCAGAATATTTGCGTGAAAAAGATAAGTTATTCAATGATGAGAATGTTCCTATTGATCATTTGATTTCGCCTGAAAATCTTGTGACAGATGAAATTACACGCTTAATTGCTTATCCTGGGGCATTACAAGTTGCCCATTTTGCTAATAATCGTATTAGCATGGTTGTGGTAAGAGCTTATTATGGTGGTCCTTTGGTTGGATATGCACTTTCCGCATTTCGTGAACATATGCCACATATCGATTGCCGTATTATGTCTATTTTGCGTAACGGCAAACCGATTCGCCCACAGGGTTCTACTATTGTTGAAGCTAGTGATGAAATTACTTTTATTTGTGCAACTGAGCATATAAAAGCTGTAATGAGTGAACTTCAACGCTTAGAAAAACCTTATAAACGCGTAATGATTGTTGGTGGCGGAAATGTTGCCGCTGGTGTAGCGAAATGTTTGGAAAATGTTTGTACTGTAAAATTAATTGAGCGTGATGAAGAACGGGCTAATTTGTTAGCTGAAAAACTTTCAAAAACCTTGGTTTTTTATGGTGATGCGTCTGATCAAAATTTATTGTTTGAAGAGCATATTGAAAATGTTGATGTATTCCTTTCATTGAGTAGTGATGATGAAGCGAATATTATGTCCGCTTTATTGGCAAAACGTTTGGGTGCTAAGAAGGCAATGGTGCTGATTCAACGAATTGCTTATATAAACCTGATTCAAGGTGGAAGTATTGATATTGTGGTTTCGCCACAGCAAGCGACAATTTCTGCTTTGCTTGGTCATGTTCGTAAAGGGGATGTGAAAAATGTGGCTACATTACGACATGGTATTGCTGAGGCTATTGAAATTGTCGCGCATGGTGATGAAAGTACCTCCAATGTGGTTGGGCGCAAAATTGGTGAGCTGCGTTTACCTATGGGAACCATTATTGGTGCTTTATTGCGTGGTAATGATGTGATTGTTGCACGACGCCAAGTTGTGATTGAAGAAGGCGATCATGTGGTGATTTATTTGAGTGATAAGAAGAATGTGCCTGAAATTGAAAAATTGTTCCAGCCAAGTGCATTCTTCATTTAACGATTTATTTACTTTTAAGAGCGACTCATTATAATAGGCGCTCTTTTATTCAATCTCTAAAGGAAAAATTATTATGAGTTTTATTAAAGAATTTCGCGAATTTGCAATGCGCGGTAATGTTGTAGATATGGCTGTCGGTGTGATTATCGGCGGTGCGTTTGGTAAGATCGTAAGTTCACTTGTTAGTGATATTTTTATGCCTGTGCTTGGTATTTTAACGGGTGGCATTGATTTCAAAGATATGAAATTTGTATTAGCTCAAGCACAAGGCGATGTTCCAGCTGTTACTTTAAACTACGGTGTGTTTATTCAGAATGTGATTGATTTCATTATTATTGCTTTTGCAATCTTTATGATGATTAAGGCACTTAATAAAGTGAGAAAACCAGAAGAGAAAAAAGCAGGTCCGACATCGGAAGATTTGCTCACAGAAATTCGTGATTTATTAAAGAATAAATAATAAAATTGAAAAATAAAGGTTGGTAAATATGCCAACCTTTTTTATTGTTATTTTTTTAGGCTATAATCGCCCCCTAAAATTTAAGGAATTAAAAATGGAAAAATATAATAAACTCCGTATTGAATGGGATTGCCGCCGAGGAATGTTGGAGTTGGATAAAATCATTATGCCTTTTTATTTGAAGCATTTTGATGAATTAACAGATGACAAAAAAGATATATTTATTCGTTTATTAGCAAGTACAGATCTTCAGCTGTTTTCTTGGTTTTTTAATCGTGGTCAATCATCAGATTCAGAAATTCAATCTATGGTGGAATATATCCAAAACGTACAAAAAATCACAACTAATTAAAATTATTAAGATACGTATGAACTTTTTTCACACACTTGTGTCTGAGATTGCAACAAGAGCTTGCTGTCTTGAATATTAAGGCGTGTTAGATATTGGCATAGGAGAAATATGGCTGAACAGCTAACAGATCAGGCTTTGGTAGAAAGAGTGCAGCAAGGGGATAAGAAAGCTTTCAATTTGTTGGTTTCTCGTTATCAGAATAAAGTGGCGGGGCTTTTGACTCGCTATGTATCACGTAACGATATTCCTGATGTGGTGCAAGAATCCTTTATAAAGGCTTATCGCTCAATTGAATCTTTTCGTGGCGAAAGTGCTTTCTATACATGGCTTTATCGAATTGCCGTCAATACGGCAAAAAATTATTTAACGGCTCAAGGGCGTCGTCCACCTAATGAAGATATTTTAGCTGAGGATGCTGAAAATTATGATGTGGGTACGCACTTGCGGGATGTAGATACACCCGAAAATGAAATGTTATCTAGTGAACTTGAACGAATCGTGTTTAGTACGATTCACAGTTTGCCAGAAGATTTAAAAACAGCAATCACCTTGCGAGAGCTAGAAGGTTTAAGCTATGAAGAGATTGCAGAAATTATGGATTGCCCTGTTGGTACTGTTCGTTCTCGTATTTTCCGTGCAAGGGAAATTATTGAGAATAAAATTCAGCCACTGATGCAACGCGAATAAAAATGTCGGAGTTTACTATGCAAAAAGAGCAACTTTCAGCCTATATGGATGGCGAACAAGTCGAGGCTGGCTTGACAGATGCTTTATTGAAAGACGAAGAATTACAAGAATCTTGGCAGGCATTCCATGCTGTACGAGCAGTGATGCGTAAAGAAAGCGCCTTGTTTCTAGGGGCTGATTTTACCGCTAAAATGGCTGGTTTAATTGAATCTGAAGAAGTGAAGAAAGTCGATGTCATTGCCGTGTCTCAACCTGAACCAGAAGACGCACACAATTCTGCATTTATGCAAAAATTAAAAGCGTTCTTTGCGCCAATGACACAAGTTGCGGTTGCAGCTGGTGTATGTTTAGTGGCGGTACTTGGTGTTCAATCTTTCAATAATAAAAACGATGCGTCTAATTTACCTGAGACTCCAGTATTGCAAACCTTGCCATTTAATAATGCGGTTCAAGAGGTTAGCTATAATGCGCCGAGTAAAGATACATTGACATCGGATCAGCTTGAACAAAAAAGTCGCCGTATTGGTGCGATGTTACAGAACTATGAATTACAACGTCGTATGCATGCAGATGCATTAAATGTAAGTAGTAATAGTCAGAAATAATACGATTAGTTCAGTTAGTTTATGTTAATTCACCACCTAATATATTATTTAGCGTGGTGAATTTTTATCCTTTAAATTTATTTTTATGAAAAAAATCGCGTTAAAATTCACCGCACTTTCTCTTTCTTTGCTATTAAGTAGCATTGTTTCTGCTGAAGATTTTTCTGCTAAGCAGTCTTTAGATAAAATGACACAAGCATTGGATAATCTCAATTATGAAATTGCCTTTGTTCAAACAACGCCATCAAATATGGATTCCTTTCGCTATCGTCATATTAAGAAAGATAATAAAACTTATGCGCAATTAGTGACGCTTGATGGTCGTCAACAAGAAATTATTCAACGTGATAATTTAGTCAGTTATTTTCAGCCAAATACTCAAGCATTTACGCTTAATAGTGGCAATATAGTCGATGCAATGCCGGCTGTTGTTCGCGCTGATTTTGATAAACTTTCTTCAGTTTATGATTTTATAAAAATAGGCAAAGATCGAGTGGCTGGGCGTTTTGCTGACACGATCCGTATAGTCCCTAAAGATGATTTTCGATACCAGTATTTAGTGTTTGTCGATGAAGAAAATGGTTTATTGTTACGCGGCGATATGCTTGATAGCGAAGGTAAATTACTTGATCAGTTTAGAGTTGTAACGCTTTATATCGATGATAGACTAAGAGGGTTGACGGAGTATATTAACAAAGTCTCGATGCCCCCTTTGTTGAAAGAAAGTAAAAATGAACAAAGCTCAGATATAACTTGGTCTGCAGGTTGGTTGCCACAAGGTTTTTCTTTAATTCGATATACTCAAGAAACATTGGAAAATGAAGTTATAGATAGTGCGCTATATAGCGATGGTTTGTTTACTTTTACGCTATTTGTTTCTAACGCAGGATCTAATATTTTGCCGGAAAATACTTGGAAACAAGGGGCCTATACGATTTATAGTGAAGTGAATGGTGGAAAAGAAATTACTTTTATCGGGCAATTGCCCATAGCTGCAGCTAAGCGTATTGTACAAGAAGTTAAATTTCGATAAGAAGTGCGGTGATTTTTCACCGCACTTTTGTCTTTAACGATTAGTGTAATTTTAATCTTGGTTTTAAATAACGATTAAGTTTATCAACCAGAATAATCAATCCAATTTTAATGCAACCATGTAAAGCATGTTGGTGCATTCTATACAAAGATACATAGGCAAATTGTGCAAATTTACCTTGAACGGTAAGGGGATTTTTTCCAAATTTATTCGAAATACTGCCTAATGCAGTAAAACTCGAAAGAGAAACCAAGGTGCCTTTATCGTTATATTTAAATGCTTTTAATGGTTTTTGCTCAAAAAGTGCAAAGATATTTTTTGCACAAGCTTTTGCCATTTGATGTGCGGCTTGAGCTCTTGGTGGGACTAATTTACCGTTTGGTTGCGTTAATGCTGCACAGTCGCCAATGGCAAAAATACTGTCATCAACGGTTGTTTGAAGCGTGTCTTTTACCACTAATTGATTTATTCGATTGAGTTCTAATCCATCAAATTGTTGTGTCACTGTTGAAGTGCGAACGCCTGCCGCCCAAACAATGAGATCTGCTTTAATTTCTTCTCCATCTTTGGTGATAAGGGTATTGGGTTGAGCTTCGGTGATCATTGTATTTAATTTCACGTTCGCGCCCATTTCTTGCAACTCGTCTAATACCGCAGCAGATAAATCTTCGGGTAGTGCTGGCAGTAAGCGAGGTCCCGCTTCAACGAGAGTGACTTGTAAACATGAGTTATCAATTTTGCCATAGCCGTAAGAAGATAAATCTTCCGTGGCATGATAAAGCTCAGCGGTTAATTCCACGCCGGTTGCGCCACCGCCAACAATCGCAATATTGACTTTGCTTTCATCGACTAATTTCTGTTTAAATTCTTCTTCACCAATATCATCTAAAGCACGGTTTTCAGAGAATTTAAGGAATAATTCCAACATTTTTTGCTGAAAGCGTAACGCTTGATCTGAGCTGTCTAAGAAAATACAGTTATCAGCTACACCTTTTGTGTGGAAATCATTTGATTTGCTGCCAATAGCAACCACTAAATAATCATAAGGAATTCGGCGAGCAACAACGAGCATATCGCCTTCTTGCCCATAAACAGGGGCGAGTTCAACATATTTTTGTTCGCGATTAATACGAGTGATTGAACCCTGTTCAAAACTGAAATGGTGATTTTTACCATGTGCGCGGTAGCTAAGAGAATCTACGCCATCATCCATTACGCCAGTTGCAATTTCATGTAATAAGGGTTTCCATAGATGCGTGGCATTGCGATCCACAAGTGTCACTTTAGCTTGTTTTTTTCGACCTAATTTATCACCTAAGAATGTCGCTAATTCAATGCCGCCAGCGCCCCCGCCAACGATCACGACGTTTTTCATAAAGCTCTCCTAAAAGTTTAAATTGTTAAAAATGTTAAATTAATGTAATGATAACATAACAACTAAACAGGGCGAAAAACTTTCATGAAAATAACCGCACTTTTATTGATGGCAATATTCGTAGATTGGTTGTAATGCTTGAATAGTTTGAGTGATAAAAGATATGGGATTTATTTGACTGAGTTCCGATTTTTCAATGCTTTTCCCTATGCACCAAAAATCTTCATCTGAGCGTAAAATGAGATCGTTTTTAGTCATTTGTTTTACTTGGCGAAAATCATCATATTCACTTTCATCCTCTCGCCAAATCTCAAAATCAGCAAATTGTTTGAAATCAAATTGATCAAGCCACTGATTATATTGTTGCACATTAATTTGTGAGCGATCTGCGCGATAGCAATGCCAATCTAAACATACTCTTAGTCGGCGACGATTTAATAACACTGAAAAAATGGCTGCAGAATTTTGATTAAACTCGTATTTAAAATAAGCGAAGAAATGAGCCCGCACTTGCCAACCATTGGTCCAACTTTCAATATGCGGTTTCGCAAAAGGCATGCCAAGTTGCTTTGCCACTTCTTGAATAATCGCTTTCCAATTATCCCAATGTAATTTGTAATCCGCTTTAATTGCCGGAATATCTTCTGGACAGAATTTTTTCATTTGGGCGAATTGATAGAAAGGAATATTGAACAGTTCACAAGATTCAGTAGTAAGCGAGAGCATAGTGTTTCCTTAAAAATCACTGTAATTTTTGACCGCACTTTGCGTGAAGAACTGTTTGTCTTCCCAACGCAACATAGTCATTCGATTATTCCACACACAACCAGTATCCAAAGCATAAATACCTTGTGGTGTAGGTTCATCCACTAAACTTGCCCAATGCCCAAAGACAATGGGAATTTGTTTATAAAGTGGATTATCTAAATTAAACCAAGGCGTGAGCTCCTCTGGTGCATCTTTTAAAGGGGATTTACAAGCAAAATCAAAACGATGATCGAAATAGCAAAAACGCATTCGAGTAAAAGCATTAATGATGTAACGATGACGCGCTAAGCCCTGCAAATCTGGCGACCAGCGATCAGGCTGTTCAGAATACATATTTTCAATAAGATAATGAAAATCACCGTGTTGTAAAATCTGTTCAACTTCAGCTGCACAAGATTTCGCAGTTTCCAAATCCCAATCAGGCGCAATGCCTGCGTGTGCCATCAGGAAATTTAACTCTTTACTATGGACAAGTAATGGCTGATGACGTAACCAATGAATCAGTTCACCAAAATCTGGAGCATTAAAAATGGCATCAACACGATCACGTGGTTTTACTTTTTTAATACCCAGTGCGGTTGCAATTAAGTGTAAATCGTGATTCCCTAGTACGGTTTGCGCTGCATTACCAAGTGATTTTACAAAACGAAGACATTCAAGTGATTTATCCCCACGCGCCACAAGATCCCCCACAAGATAAAGTTTATCTTGCGTAGGATTGAAATCTACACGTTCTAATAAAAGCTGTAATTCATCATAACAGCCTTGCAAATCACCTACGAAATAGGTCGCCATTTTTGCTCTTCTATAAATAAATTTTGAGAATTCTAACACAGACTTTTATTGTTGATTTATTCTTTTCGTATAGTAGAATGAAAAAAATTAGTTATTTCCATTTTTATTTATATATGAGTGCTATTGAAAATATTGTCATTAGTATGGAAAATGCAACTGAACGTCGCAAACATATTACTGAGCAATTTGAATCAAAAAAACTTTCATTTAGTTTCTTTAATGCGTACACTTATCAATCAATCAATCAATCAATCAATCAATCAATCAATCAATCAATCAATCAATCAATCAATCAATCAATCAATCAATCAATCAATCAATCAATCAATCAATCAATCAATCAATCAATCAATCAATTAATCAAACCCATATTACATAATATAGAGGAATCCAAAATACTTACTAAAGGAGAAAAAGGCTGTTTAATTAGCCATTTCTTATTATGGAATAAGTGTGTGGATGAAAATTTGGAATATCTTACAATTTTTGAAGATGATGTAATTCTTGGCGAGAATGCGGAAGTATTTTTGAACCAAAATGAATGGTTAAAAACACGTTTTGATTTTAATGATATTTTTATTATTCGTTTAGAAACTTTTTTACAGCCAGTTAAACTTGAGAAACAAACTAAAATTTCACCTTTTTATTCTAGGAATTTTGATATTTTAAAATCAACTCATTGGGGGACTGCTGGTTATATTATTTCTCAAAGTGCGGCTAAATATGTAATTGAATACTTAAAGAATATTCCTTCTGATGAAATTGTTGCAGTTGATGAACTTATTTTTAATAAATTAGTTGATGCTGATAATTATATTGTCTATCAACTAAATCCAGCAATTTGTATTCAAGAACTCCAAGCTAATCAAAGTAAAAGTGTATTAACAAGTGGATTGGAAAAAGAACGAGAAAAACGTCCAAAAATCCGTAAGAAAAAAACATTGAAACAGCGTTTAACTCGGATAAAAGAAAATATTATACGAGCTTTAAATAGAAAAAAATGGAAAGAACAACAATGCATTAAAGAAATGCAAGGTAAAAAAATTGTTCATTTTATGTAGATAGACTTATGAAGTGATTTGTATAGGCTTAATTGTTTAAGCTTATTCATAGATGACCACTAGACATGATAATTCTCTAAAGTTTGAAATTTACCAGAGAAATTGGCGGTTATAAACTATAAATATAAAATCATCATACAATAAATGAGTAAGATTAAAATATGCGATAGAAAAATTTATATTTTATTTCTTTAATTATTCTTTTAACTTTCTTTCTAAAAGCAACAACATCAAACTCAGCTTTAAAACTCGGATAACTATTACAGATTTCTTTAAATAGTGAATACCCTAAATTGGCTTTTAAGTGAGAACTTCGACTAGACCAAAACTTATCAGGTCCTGGATAATGGTAAATAACTGCAGGAAATTGAATTTCTCGTTCTTTTCGATATTTTATATAGCCAGATTCAGATGGCGTGAAGTTAAATCTTGTATTTATAAATTTAACATCGTCTTTGAAAATACCATTTAAGATACCCTGATCTTGATACTTTATAACATCCTTATATTTATTTAACCAGGTCAGACTCACCTCTAGAACATTCAATTCTCGCCATCTTCGCATATTGATAAGAAGTACACCAGCATTAAAATAATGATGATTTTCTAAGCCAATTTTAGTCTTGTAATCTGCTTGCTCAATTTCAATAAAGAAATCCTTACATGCGGCAAGTGAATACTGTTCGATATCAGTATTCCATAAATCATCTAATGAGCCATTTGTTAGCGTATCAACATCAATATAAAGTAACTTATCTACATCAGGGATATATTGAGTTATATTTAATCTGGCATAGGTTGCTAAAGAAATATAATTTATTGTAATAGGAAAGTTAGCAAATTCATCTTTATCCACGCTTATAAATTTGATACTTTTTCCATGATTGCAAACGATACTTTCTATAATTTCTTTATTGTTATTATCAATCCCAAAATCCAAAACATAGAAACTAATTTCAGATTTCGAATTATTTTTTAATACACTTAATATGCTAATGGCTAAATATGGTGCATAGTTATTATCAGATGAAAACGCGATATTCATATTAGTCTTCACTTAACTCTAAAAATTTATCTCCATCTAAATCAGCTGGTGGATTGTCTGCCAACCAGTTTGCTAAACGCGCATAATCTGCGATAGCCAAATTTTCTGCGCGTGCATTTAAATCAATACCAAGTGCGGTCAGATTTTCAGGTGAAAATAGTGTTGAAAGTGCATTGCGTAATGTTTTTCGACGTTGATTAAACGCTTGGGAGCAAACACGGTTCAGCCAATATAAATCTTTTACAGGGTGTGGCAATTCTTTATGCGGAATTAAACGCACAACGGCAGAATCCACTTTCGGTGCTGGTTTGAATGCAGAAGGCGGCACTTCAAGCACAGGCATTACCTGGCAGAAGTATTGCGCCATAATGGTTAAGCGGCCGTAGGCTTTACTATTTGGTCCTGCACATAAGCGTTTCACCACTTCTTTTTGTAGCATGAAGTGCATGTCTTGAATCACATCATGATACTTAAACAAGTGGAACATCAATGGCGTAGAAATGTTGTATGGCAAGTTACCAAACACACGTAATTTCTGATCTTTTTCTGCCAAATTTGCTTTTGCATAAAGCTCACCAAAATCAAATTGCATCGCATCCGTTTCAATAACAGTCAGTTTCTGATGTAAAAATGGATGATGACGTAAACGTTCTGCAAGGTCTCGGTCAAGTTCTACCACAGTCAGATGATCAACAAGTTCACCAACCGGCTCTGTTAAGGCGCCAAGCCCTGGACCAATTTCCACTAAGAATTGATTGGGTTGTGGGTAAATCGCTGCCACGATACCTTGAATCACAGAGGTATCATGTAAAAAGTTTTGACCAAAGCGTTTACGCGCCGTATGGCCTAAGTGTTTTTTTGAATTCATAAGTATTATTTAATAAGAAAAGTGCGGTTATTATAGAGCCTATATTTCTTTTGTAAATTTTAGTGTAACTGTCATAGGTAATATCATTTAGCGATGAGTTCCAGTATTGCTTTAATATGATGACTCAAACTTGGATTATAACGAATACAGTCCATTGGATTGAGAATACGATGTTGATGTTCAGATGCTTGTTTTACTGATTTTTGAATTGCATCATCCAATGTATCCGTGTTTTCTCTAGAAAATATATAGCCAAATTCGTTTTGTAATACTTCTAGGCACCCCATGTTTTCAGAAAAAATAACTGGCGTACCAGATAATATAGATTCTAGCCCAATCAGCCCAAATGGCTCATATTGAGATGCCATAATGGTGAAATCTGCCGCTTGATATAATTCAGGCATATTTTTGCAAAAACCAAGTGAAGAGATTTTAGGATTTTCTTCTACAGGCGTTCCTGCTACCACTAAGCGAATAGGTAACTGAGTTTTTTCAAAATATTTTTGCAAAATATCGAAACCTTTTCGTGTATGCCCAGTAGAAGGGAATAGGTAAATGATTTCATCTTTTTTGAAACCCAACTTTTCTCTGAGCTTTATTCTTTCTTCTTCATTTATTTGTATGAATTTATCTGTATTAATAGGGGGATAAATCACATCAATTTTGTTTTCTGAGATATGATATAACTCAACAAGTTCTTTTTTCATCAAGGCAGAATGAGCGATGACATATTTGGACTGATTTAAGGATTTTTGTTCACTCATGATTTTAAATCGATCTGACATGCTTGGCTTTTTCTTTGATGCTTGTAGATATCCTTTATGATTTCCACCACAAACGACAACATCAGATAGAGTATAAGAGGTGGTAAGTGAGATTTCTGATGTTTCTTTATATTTATTTGCAAAATAGGAAAGAAACGAGGTCCTCCATTTTTTAGGCACAAAAGAAAGATTAATCTTAACTGGATTAATTAAAGTATATTCAGGTAATGTGGTATCAAACTTGGCAGAGTAAATTTTAGGTGTAATGTTAGCCTGAGATAATCCATTAACAATATCAATAAGATATCGTTCCATACCTCCACCGTATTGAAATTTTTGACAGGTTAATGAAATATTTGGGTGATTATTATTACTTAGTAATGTTTTATTCATTTGTATCTACCTAGTAATGGGGTTATTTATGTTGATTATAGGGGGGGGGGGGGATTTTGTAAATCATTGTTCAGTTATGTCGAATTGAGTTTTTTATGAACAATATTATTTTTTCTTTCGTAGAAAGCTAAAAACGGCTATAATCCGCCCGTTTTTCTTAACTTTTCCGCCTAAAGTGCGGATAAAAAATCGATTATTTTTAGAGGATACAATGGCGAAAGAAGATTGCATTGAGATGCAAGGCACAATTTTAGAGACTTTACCGAATACTATGTTCCGCGTGGAGTTGGAAAACGGTCACGTGGTTACTGCACATATTTCAGGAAAAATGCGTAAAAACTATATCCGTATTTTGACTGGGGATAAAGTGACTGTAGAAATGACGCCTTATGATTTAAGTAAAGGACGTATTATTTTCCGCAGTCGTTAATCATAGAAGATTTGAGATAGGCCGATATTGTTACAATATTGGCCTTCTTTTTTGCTCAAAAAGAACTCAAACTGGTTGCGGAACGTAAAAAAATCGGTATAATCCGCAACCCTTAGCCACATTGAATTTTTCGTTCCTTGCCTTTGCAGATTGGTGGCTAATCTACGTCAAAGGCTGATTAACCCGTAAGGAGCAGTAATGCGTCACTACGAAATCGTGTTTATGGTTCATCCGGACCAAAGCGAGCAAGTACCAGGTATGATCGAACGTTACACCGGTTCTGTAAAAGAAGCTGGTGGTCAAGTTCATCGCCTAGAAGATTGGGGTCGTCGCCAATTAGCATACCCAATTAATAAATTACACAAAGCACACTATGTGCTTATGAATGTAGAAGCGCCTCAACAAGTCATCGACGAGCTAGAAACGACTTTCCGTTATAACGATGCTGTATTACGCAGTCTTGTTATCCATACTAAGCACGCCGTAACAGAAGCGTCCCCAATGAAAGCGGCTAAAGAAGAACGTAAACCTTTAGCTGAAGTTGAAAACAACGATTTTGAGGATGCTGAAGAGTAATTTGAAAATTGATAATCGTTTTTCGGTTATGGGAGTCGTTTCTCAGTTACCAAAGCGATTAAAGAGCCCTAGTGGAATTGAGCATTGCAAGTTTTTGTTAGAACATCGTTCAGATCAGATTGAAAGTGGTTTTACACGTCAAGCTTGGTTAAAAATGCCAGTTCAAATTAGTGGTAATCAATTGATAGAAAAAACTCAAAGCATTACGGTCGGTAGTAAAGTTTTGGTGGTGGGATTTATTACATCACATAAAACCCAAAGTGGTTTATGCCAATTAGTTTTACATGCCGAGCAAATCGAATTTATAGATTAGGAGACTAGCCAAATGGCACGTTATTTCCGTCGTCGTAAGTTCTGCCGTTTCACAGCGGAAAATGTTGTTGAAATCGATTACAAAGATATCGCTACATTAAAGAACTATATTTCAGAAAGCGGCAAAATTGTACCTAGCCGTATTACCGGTACTCGTGCGAAGTACCAACGTCAATTAGCTCGTGCAATCAAGCGCGCTCGCTATTTAGCGTTACTTCCATACACTGACAATCATCAGTAATTAAGGAGACACGGTAATGCAAGTAATTCTTTTAGATAAAATTGTTCACTTAGGTCAAGTGGGCGATCAAGTAAATGTTAAATCAGGTTTTGCACGTAACTTCTTAATCCCACAAGGTAAAGCAGTTATGGCAACTAAAGCTAACATTGAACACTTTGAAGCACGTCGTGCAGAATTAGAAGCAGCAGCGGCAGCAAATCTTGCAGCAGCTCAAGCTCGTGCAGCAGAAGTTACTGCATTAGGTTCTGTGACTATCGCATCTAAAGCAGGTGATGAAGGTCGTTTATTCGGCGCAATCACTACTCGTGATGTGGCAGAAGCAGTAACTGCAGCAGGCGTTAAAATTGCGAAAAGTGAAGTTCGTTTACCAAACGGTCCTATCCGTACTCTTGGTGACCACGATGTTCGTTTCCAACTTCACGGTGAAGTATTTGCAACATTAGATGTAATCGTTGTTGCAGAATAATTTGTCAGATAGGCAAAATAAAACCCGGTCTTAGATCGGGCTTTTATTATTAGTTTAACGTAATAAAAAGGAGCTATAGCTCCTTTTTATTTGTAACTTTTAGTCGTCAAGGAAACTTCTTAATGTTTCTGAGCGGCTAGGATGACGTAATTTACGTAACGCTTTTGCTTCAATTTGACGAATACGTTCGCGTGTAACGTCGAATTGTTTACCCACTTCCTCAAGCGTATGATCGGTATTCATATCGATACCAAAACGCATACGTAATACTTTTGCTTCTCGTGGTGTTAGGCCTTCAAGAACTTCGTGAGTCGCAACTCTTAAGCTTTGTGCTGTTGCAGAATCTAAAGGAAGTTCTAAGGTTGAATCTTCAATAAAATCTCCTAAATGTGAGTCATCGTCATCACCGATAGGCGTTTCCATAGAAATTGGCTCTTTTGCAATTTTCAATACTTTACGAATTTTATCTTCAGGCATTCCCATACGCTCAGCTAATTCTTCTGGTGTTGCTTCACGCCCCATTTCTTGTAATAACTGGCGAGAAATGCGGTTAAGTTTATTGATTGTTTCAATCATATGTACCGGAATACGGATTGTACGAGCTTGATCCGCAATAGAGCGTGTAATGGCTTGGCGAATCCACCAGGTCGCATATGTAGAGAATTTATAACCACGGCGATACTCAAATTTATCTACCGCTTTCATTAAACCAATATTCCCTTCTTGAATTAAGTCTAGGAATTGTAAACCGCGGTTCGTATATTTTTTCGCTATGGAAATTACTAAACGTAAGTTAGCTTCTACCATTTCTTTTTTAGCTCGACGAGCTTTTTGTTCACCTCGAGCGACTGCATCACAAATATCGCGCATTTGGGTAATGGTAAGTTTCGTATTTTCTTCAATGCTAGCTAAGTTGTTTAATGCCTCAAGTATACGTGCTTCATATTTTGGTAAGCGTTTTGCCCATGGTTTGCTTGATTTTAAGGCTTTTTGTACCCATTCAGTATTGCTGCCATTAGTAGTAATGAGTTTCTCAAAATCATCTTTTGGCATTCCTGCAATATCCACTACTATTTTTTGCAACTGACGTTCTTCGTGACGTACAGATTTCATCATTTCTTTCATTGATAAAACGAGTAAATCAAATTGTTTTGGTACTAAACGGAATTGTTTAAAAATTTCACCAAGTTGTGCAATTTGATCTTGGGCACGTTTTCCTGAGCGACCATGTTTTTCAATAACAGCAAGTGTTTTGGTGTGCTGATCTTTTAATTGTTGAAATTTTTCTCTTGCGACTTCTGGATCGATGCTATTATCAGACTCGCTTGAATCTGATGTAGATTCTGCTTCGTTTTCGTCTTCATCTTCGTTGTCTTCAACATCTGCACTTTCTGCTTCTTCTCCGTCTTCAGAAAAGTTTTCATCAATGACATTATGTTCTTCTATTTCTGCATTTGGATCGACAAAACCCGTAATTAAGTCAGCTAAACGGAAGTTTCCTTTTTCCACATCATCATAATTTTTTAGCAACCCATTTAAAGCTTCAGGATAGGCTGCAATGGATGTTTGAACTTCATCAATTCCTTCTTCAATACGTTTTGCAATGCTGATTTCATCTTCGCGAGTAAGAAGATCAACCGTTCCCATTTCACGCATATACATACGGACAGGATCGGTTGTTCGACCGATTTCAGATTCTACATTTGAAAGAATTTGGGTTGCCTCTTCTACCGCATCTTCATCTGGAATGGTGTCATTCAACATCATCTCATCGCTTTCTGGGGCTTCATCTAAGACAGGAATCCCTGCATCATTTTGCAATGTTTGTAGCAACTTATCGTAATATTCAGGGTCGATGACATCTTCTGGTAATAAATCATTAATTTCTGCATAGGTTAAATAACCTTGAGTGCGACCTAATTCCATCAGTTGTTCAATTTGTTCTGAATATTGTTCAGCTGTAGATTGTTGATTTTTTTCCATTTTTATATCCGTTTTGCTTGATGTGATAGTAGCAATATAATTTTTGTTACAAACTTAGAATTTTATCATTGTTATTGCGGATTAACTAACTGTTTTTTCTGCTGTTCTTTACCCGCTAAAAGGTGAATGAGCACTGTTTTTTCCTCGTTAGTAAGTCCTTCAGCTCGTTCTTTAGCAATAAGCATTTCAATATCCCGCTCAATGGCTTGAATATTTAAGCGGCGATAGTTTTGTGAAAATGCATTGATCATTTCTGCTTCGTCTAATAAATGATCCCAAGTTGCCAGTATTTCAAGAGGATTGCTGTAAGGCGTATCACGGAAGTGCTCTAAAATCTGCCCTGTCGTAATCCCTTCTCGTTGGCGACAAAGTGCGGTCAATTTTTCCAGAATTTCAAAACCAGCTTCTGCACGTAATGCTTGCACACCGCTTTCAGACATTCTTTTCACTAATTCAGGATTTTGAAGAAGCAATGAAATGACCATTCGCATTGGTGTCTTCTTGATTTTATTATTAGCAACTTTTTGTTGTGTGTCAGTTTGTTCTAATTGTTTTGGAATAAGATTTTCTAGCTGAGTTTGATCAAAAATCCCAAGTTTCTGAGCAAGCATATTGCGTAGTGATAAGCGCAGCATTTCCCCTGGAATTTGGCGAATTAACGGTGCAGCCAGAGCAACTAATTTTCCGCGCCCTTCTTTGCTAGAAAAATCAACTTGTGGGCTTAAGTGAGCGAACATAAACTCGCTTAAAGATTGTGCACTTTCGATATATTCTTCAAATTTTTCTTTGCCATATTGGCGAATGTAAGTATCAGGATCTTCTCCATCAGGCAAGAAAATAAATTTGAGTTGTCTGCCATCTTCTAAATAAGGCAATGCATTTTCTAATGCCCGCCAAGCTGCATCACGCCCTGCACGGTCACCATCGTAACAACAAACAACTTGCTCAGTCGAACGAAAAATAAGTTGAATTTGTTCTGATGTCGTGGACGTACCTAAAGAAGCTACCGCATAATCCACGCCAAATTGCGCTAATGCGACCACATCCATATAACCTTCAACAACAAGTAATTGTTTTGGTTCATCGTTGGCTTGTAAGGCTTCGTACAAACCATAAAGCTCGTTACCTTTATGATAAGTAATGGTTTCTGGCGAATTCAGATATTTCGGCTTTTCATCCGTTAATACCCGCCCTCCAAAAGCCACTGTACGCCCACGTTTATCGCGAATTGGAAACATAATGCGATTTCGGAATTTATCGTAAATATTGCCACGATCATTTTGAGAAAGCATGCCTAGCTCAATGAGTTTTTGTTGTTCTTCACGATTAACACCAAATTTACGCAGTACCGTATCCATTGCATTCGGTACAAACCCAATTTGGAAACGCTCAATAATTTCAGCCGAAAGCCCGCGTTGTTGTAAATATTCTTGCGCTTGCGTATTTAATGGCAATTGGCTTTGATAAAACTTGGCAATCTCTTGCATTAATTCATAGAGATTTCGTTTGGTTTGATAATTCGCTTGAGGTTTCCCGCTGTTATTCGTGCGTTTTTCGTAAGGTACTTCAAGCCCAGCCATCGCTGCAAGTTCTTCAATAGCCTCTACAAATTCAAGTTTGTCATAATCCATTAGAAAGGAAATGGCATTACCATGTGCGCCACAACCAAAGCAATGATAAAACTGTTTTTTTTGACTAACCGTGAAGGATGGTGTTTTTTCGTGATGGAAAGGGCAACAGGCTTGATAATCGCGGCCAGCTTTTTTTAGTTTTACGCGCGTGTTAATCACATCGACAATATCGGACTTTGTCAGCAAATCATCAATAAAGGGGCGTGGAATAGAACCTTTCATTGTAGAGCCTCCGTGATCGTGGTGTGACAGTGCGGTCGTTTTTGGCGTAGATTTTTGTTGTGCTTAAAGTAACAAAACCGTGAGTCCAAAGGATTCACGGTTTGTCTTAACTCGAGTCAGAAAATACTATAAATTAGTATAAACGGGTATTGCGCGCGTTTTCGCGAGCGTTGCGTTTTGCGTGACGTTTTGCAAGTGTTGCATTTTCACGTTTACGAATTGTAGTTGGTTTTTCGTAAAATTCGCGAGCGCGTACTTCAGCTAAGATTCCCGCTTTTTCACAAGAGCGTTTGAAACGACGTAAAGCTACGTCAAATGATTCGTTTTCACGTACTTTAATTACAGGCATAAGCCAATCACCTCAATGAGTTTAATTTAATTGCAATTTAAAATTTTATTTCCACCAAAGCACCACTGTGCAAATGGTAAATTTAATAAAGGACACAATTCTAATCTACTTTTAGGGAAAAAGTAAAGGAAAGAATGCCAATTCACCTTAATATTTGTGGTTTCAACTGGTTAAAACCGCTTAAACAGGGTAAAATCGCGCAACATTTTAGGTAATAAATTAAGAAAATCAATGAAAATCTTAGGCATTGAAACCTCGTGTGATGAAACGGGCGTGGCGATTTATGATGAAGAAAAAGGGTTAATTGCTAATCAACTTTATACTCAAATTGCCCTGCATGCAGATTATGGTGGTGTAGTTCCTGAATTAGCATCACGCGATCATATTCGTAAAACAGCTCCTCTCATTAAAGCTGCGTTAGAAGAAGCTAAGTTAACGGCGAGCGATATTGATGGAATTGCTTATACGAGTGGCCCAGGGCTTGTCGGCGCATTGCTCGTCGGCGCTACGATTGCGCGTTCTTTAGCTTATGCGTGGAATGTTCCTGCGATTGGTGTTCATCATATGGAAGGGCATTTACTTGCGCCAATGCTTGATGAAAATTCACCGCACTTTCCTTTTGTCGCTTTGTTAGTATCGGGTGGTCATACTCAATTGGTACGTGTAGATGGTGTAGGAAAATATGAAGTGATTGGTGAATCCATTGATGACGCTGCAGGCGAAGCCTTTGATAAAACAGCAAAATTACTTGGATTAGATTATCCAGGTGGCGCAGTACTTTCTCGTTTAGCAGAAAAAGGCACAGCAAATCGTTTCACATTTCCACGTCCAATGACAGATCGTGCAGGCCTTGATTTTAGCTTTTCAGGTTTAAAAACATTTGCCGCGAATACGATTAATCAAGCGATTAAAAACGATGGTGAACTGACAGAACAAACTAAATCGGATATTGCTTATGCTTTCCAAGATGCGGTGGTGGATACACTTGCCATTAAATGTAAGCGCGCGTTAAAAGAAACAGGTTATAAACGTTTAGTGATTGCGGGAGGGGTGAGCGCAAATAAAAAACTCCGAGAAACGCTTGCGCACTTAATGCAAAATTTAGGTGGTGAAGTGTTTTATCCTCAACCTCAATTTTGTACAGATAATGGCGCAATGATTGCTTACACAGGTTTTTTACGTTTAAAACAAGGTCAGCATAGTGATCTGGCTATTGATGTTAAGCCTCGCTGGGCAATGACGGAATTACCGGCAATTTAGGAGAAACAATGGCAAAACTCTACTTCTATTACTCCACAATGAACGCTGGAAAATCAACGACGTTGCTACAATCTTCCTATAACTATCGCGAGCGCAATATGAACACAGTAGTTTATACGGCTGCGATTGATGATCGTTTTGGTGTGGGGAAAGTCACATCGCGTATTGGCATTTCGCAAGATGCCTTTTTATTTCGCTCGGAAACCAATTTGTTTGATGAAATCAATGAGCACTTAAAAAAAGAAAAAGTGCATTGCGTGCTGGTGGATGAAGCTCAATTTCTTAGCAAACAACAAGTTTACCAGTTGAGTAATGTCGTTGATAAACTTAAAATCCCTGTGCTTTGTTATGGCTTGCGTACAGATTTCCAAGCGGAACTTTTTGAAGGAAGTAAATATTTACTGGCTTGGGCGGATCAACTCGAAGAATTAAAAACAATTTGTTATTGTGGCCGTAAGGCTAACTTTGTTTTGCGCTTAAATGATCAAGGCGAGGTTATTAAAGAAGGCGCGCAAATTCAAATTGGCGGCAATGACTCTTACCTTTCTGTTTGCCGTTTACATTATAAAGAAAAGTGCGGTCAACTTTAAATTAGTTTTCAAACACAACACTATAAGGATAATTTTATGTTACAGAATAAAACATTTGGGAGTGCGTTGATTATTGCAGGCACAACCATTGGCGCAGGTATGCTTGCTATGCCGCTTACATCAGCAGGCATGGGCTTTGGTTACACCGTGTTATTGCTCGCGGGCTTGTGGGTTTTGTTGGTTTACAGTGGATTGTTGTTTGTAGAAGTGTATCAAACAGCGGATCAGTTGGATGACGGTGTGGCCACGCTAGCTGAAAAATATTTTGGCGTTCCAGGACGTATTTTAGCAACGTTGAGTTTGTTAATTTTACTTTATGCACTTTCAGCCGCTTATATTACGGGTGGTGGATCTTTACTTTCAGGTTTGCCAACTGCTTTTGGAATGGAAGCGATGTCGCTTAAAACCGCGATTGTTATCTTTACTGTGGTATTAGGTTCTTTTGTCGTTATAGGAACGAAAGGCGTAGATGGTTTAACTCGCGTGTTATTTATTGGTAAGTTAGTCGCCTTTGCTTTTGTGCTCTTTATGATGCTTCCCAAAGTGGCAACAGATAATTTAATGGCATTGCCTTTGGATTATGCTTTTGTAGTTTCTGCTGCACCGATATTTTTTACCTCTTTCGGTTTCCACGTCATTATGGCGAGTGTAAATAGCTACTTAGGTGGAAGTGTAGAAAAATTCCGTCGTGCTATTTTGATTGGTACCGCGATTCCATTAGCTGCTTATCTTGTATGGCAGTTAGCAACTCATGGTGTATTAAGTCAAAGTGAATTTGTGCGTATTTTACAAGCTGACCCAACGCTAAATGGCTTAGTGAATGCAACACGTGAAATCACAGGTTCTCATTTTATGGGGGAAGTGGTGCGCGTGTTCTCATCACTCGCTTTAATTACTTCATTCTTGGGTGTAATGCTTGGTGTGTTTGAAGGATTAGGTGATTTATTCAAACGCTATCACTTGCCAAATAATCGCTTTGTATTAACCATTGCCGCATTTTTACCGCCACTTGTATTTGCATTGTTTTATCCTGAAGGATTTATTACTGCGTTAAGTTACGCTGGTTTGTTGTGTGCGTTCTATTGCTTAATTTTACCAATTGGCTTGGCATGGCGTACACGTATTGAAAATCCAACATTGCCATATCGTGTTGCTGGCGGTAATTTTGCTTTGGTGTTTGCGTTATTGATTGGCGTGGTGATTATGGTCATCCCATTTTTAATTCAATGGGGATATTTACCGGCCGTAGCGGGATAAGGTAAAGAAAAGTGCGGTGAAAAAGATAATAAAAATAAACTGAAAATTAACCGCACTATTTAGCTTAAAAGATATAACAAGTTAAATTACAACTTGTCTGAATGATGAATCATCACAAAGCGTTCCCAAAGCTGTTCTTCGGTTTCTTGATGTTCTGGATCGGGCTTAATGCAGTTCGTGATTGGGCAAACTTTTTGGCAGGTTGGCGTGTCGTAATGGCCGACACATTCCGTGCAAAGTACAGGATCGATCATATAAATCTCATCGCCAATGGAAATGGCTTCGTTCGGGCATTCTGGTAGGCACATATCGCAGTTGGTACATTTGCTAGTGATGAGTAATGCCATTGTGATCCTTAATAGAAAGTTGAAAGCGGCGAATTATAGCTGACAAAAACTTGATTGACAAAAACTAAACAAAATTTATGAAAAAATTCACTTCCACCCTTTCTCTTATTGTCCTCGTTGTATTAGCAATTTGGCAATATTTTACCGATTCAACCAAAACTAAAAATCAATCATCTTCTCCCATAATAGAACAGACTAAGCGAACACAAGTATCTGAGCCTAAATTTGAGACAAAACAGACGGATATTGAAAAAAGTGCGGTGAAAAATCCGAATGTTTTTGCCAATTATGATGTGATTATGCGCGATGATCCTATCGGGCAAAATGCAAAGGCGCCTGTCGATTATTATATGTTGGCATTATCTTGGTCACCTGGGTTTTGTGATATTCAGCGTGAAAAATATGGTAATCAGCTGCCTTCCTCCGCTCAATATCAATGTGGAAGTAACCGCGCTTTAGGTTGGGTCGTTCATGGGCTGTGGCCTCAAAATGCAAATGCACTTTCAGTGACGGATCATCCACGTTTTTGCAAGGGCGATTTACCCGCATTGCCAAAAGATTTATTAGCACGATATTTGGCTATTTCACCAGGTGAACAATTATTGCAAGGTGAATGGGAAAAACATGGCAGCTGTGCGTTTGATTCTGCCCAGCAATATTTTGCTAAGGAGCAGGAATTATTTAGCTCATTAAAATTACCGAATCAAAATTTAAGCCGCAATGAACTTTTTCGTTGGATGAAACAACATAATCCACAATTAAAAAATGCTTATTTAGGTGCAAGCCGAAACGAATTATTCATTTGTTATGATAAAAAATGGCAAGTAATTAATTGCCAAAGTAAATAAGAATTTCTTTGATCTAAATCGTTACAACCTAGCGCGAAGTAGGTATAATACGAGAAGTTTTCAATTTTAATTTTAACTTAACAAGAGGATAGATTATGTCAGTAATCAAAATGACCGATTTAGATTTAGCCGGTAAACGTGTATTTATCCGTGCAGATCTTAATGTGCCAGTAAAAGATGGCAAAGTGACCTCAGATGCGCGTATTCGTGCGACCATTCCTACTTTAAAATTAGCCTTAGAAAAAGGCGCAAAAGTGATGGTGACTTCTCACTTAGGTCGTCCAACTGAAGGTGAATTCAAACCAGAAGATTCTTTACAACCAGTTGTTGATTACTTAAAAGACGCAGGCTTTAATGTTCGTTTAGAACAAGACTATTTAAACGGCGTAGATGTTAAAGAAGGCGAAATTGTTGTTTTAGAAAACGTACGCGTGAACAAAGGTGAAAAGAAAAACGATCCTGAATTAGGTAAAAAATATGCCGCACTTTGTGATGTATTCGTTATGGATGCATTCGGTACAGCTCACCGTGCGCAAGCATCAACTTACGGTGTTGCAGAATTTGCACCAATCGCTTGTGCAGGCCCATTATTAGCTGCTGAATTAGATGCATTAGGTAAAGCCTTAAAAGAGCCAGCTCGTCCAATGGTGGCTATTGTTGGTGGTTCTAAAGTTTCAACTAAATTAGAAGTATTAAATTCTCTTTCAAAAATCGCTGATCAAATTATTGTGGGCGGTGGTATTGCAAATACTTTCATTGCGGCAGCAGGCCACAATGTAGGTAAATCTTTACATGAAGCTGATTTAATCCCAGTTGCGAAAGAATTAGCTGCAAGCACAGATATTCCTGTGCCAGTTGATGTACGTGTTGGTTTGGAGTTCACAGAAACTGCAGCTGCAACAGAAAAATCAGTGACTGAAGTGAAAGATGATGAGTCTATCTTCGATATCGGTGATAAATCTGCAGAACAATTGGCTGAAATCATCAAAAATGCAAAAACCGTTTTATGGAATGGCCCAGTTGGCGTGTTCGAATTCCCTAATTTCCGTAAAGGGACTGAAATCATTTCTCACGCAATTGCAAACAGCGATGCATTCTCTATCGCAGGGGGTGGTGATACTTTAGCGGCTATCGATCTATTCGGTATTGCAGACAAGATCTCTTATATTTCAACGGGTGGCGGTGCGTTCTTAGAATTCGTAGAAGGCAAAGTATTACCAGCAGTAGAAATTCTTGAAAAACGTGCGAAAAACTAACCGCACTTTTCCTATGTGACATATCGATGTCGATCATTAAAAATGTCGCCATCAATAAAAAGTCAAAAAATTCTCAAATTGCGGGCTTGTCCCGCTAAACATAAAAAGGAAACACAAGTATGGCTAAATTATTAGATATCGTGAAACCTGGTGTCGTAACAGGTGAAGATGTGCAAAAAATCTTTGCTTATGCAAAAGAGCATAACTTTGCTATCCCAGCAGTAAACTGCGTAGGTTCTGACTCAGTTAATGCCGTGTTAGAAACTGCTGCACGCGTAAAAGCGCCAGTTATTATCCAATTTTCTAACGGTGGTGCAGCGTTCTATGCGGGTAAAGGTATTAAACCTGCAAGTGGTGCTCGTCCTGATGTACTTGGTGCGATCGCCGGAGCGAAACACGTTCATACTTTAGCTAAAGAATACGGTGTTCCTGTTATTCTTCACACTGACCACGCTGCGAAAAAATTACTTCCATGGATTGATGGTTTACTTGACGCTGGTGAAAAACACTTCGCAGAAACTGGCCATCCATTATTCTCTTCTCACATGCTTGACCTTTCTGAAGAGCCAATGGAAGAAAATATGGCAATCTGCCGTGAATATCTTGCTCGCATGGATAAAATGGGCATGACCCTTGAAATCGAAATTGGGATTACTGGTGGTGAAGAAGATGGCGTAGATAATTCTGGTGTTGATGAGTCTCGTTTATACACTCAACCATCTGACGTGCTTTATGTTTACGACCAATTAAATCCAGTAAGCCCTAACTTTACCGTTGCAGCAGCATTCGGTAACGTACACGGTGTTTACAAACCAGGTAACGTAAAATTAAAACCATCTATTTTAGGTGCATCACAAGAGTTCGTTGCGAAAGAACGTAATCTTCCTGCTAAACCAATTAACTTCGTTTTCCACGGTGGTTCTGGTTCTAGCCGCGAAGAAATCCGCGAAGCAATTAGCTACGGTGCAATCAAAATGAACATTGATACTGATACTCAATGGGCATCTTGGAATGGTATTTTGAATTTCTATAAAGCAAATGAAGCTTATCTTCAAGGTCAATTAGGTAACCCAGAAGGTCCAGATGCACCAAACAAAAAATACTACGATCCACGTGTTTGGTTACGTAAAATGGAAGAATCTATGTCTAAACGCTTAGAACAATCTTTCGAAGACTTAAATTGTGTTGATGTTTTATAATCCACAAAAATAACATAAAATACGACCGCACTTTCAAGTGCGGTTTTTTATTTTAGCGGAGAATTTATGGAAAAGATCTTAGTTATTCGTAACGATAAATTAGGCGATTTTATGCAAGCATGGCCCGCTTTTGCTATGCTGAAGTTATCGAATCCTTCTTTAAAATTAACCGCACTTGTTCCGAGTTACACAGCGCCTCTAGCGGAAGCTTGTCCGTTTATTGATCATGTTATTATTGATAGCAAAAAAAATAATAAAACGGATTTCAATCGTCTTGTGCAGGAAATCAAAGCGCAGCAGTTTGATGGAATGATTAGTTTCTTTTCCAATACCCATAATGGAAAGCTCGCTTGGAAAAGCGGGATTAAATATCGCCTTGCACCTGCGACTAAATGGGTTCAAATTCTCTATAATCACCGTTTAACACAACGCCGTTCTCGTTCTGAAAAATCGGAAGCTGAATACAATCAAGATTTAGTCCGCGCTTTTTTGCACAAGCATAATATGCCAGTTGTTGAACCTAAACCGCCTTATTTAACCTTTGAGAAAAGTGCGGTGGAAAATCAACGTGTTTTCTTGCAAGAGAGCTTAGGGCTTTCTGCAAATAAAAAATGGATCTTTGTGCATAGTGGTTCTGGTGGCTCAGCAACGAATCTTTCTTTAGCGCAATATGCAGATTTAATTAAAGGCTTATTGGCTGAGTTTGATTGCAATGTTGTGCTGACAGCAGGACCGGGAGAAAGTGAAAAAGCCCACGAATTGGCAAATTTGGTGGATGATTCACGTGTAGCCATTTACGATAAGAATAAAGGTTTAGTGGATTTTGCTCATTCTTTAGCTTGTGCGGATTTATTTATTGCGGGATCTACTGGGCCATTGCATTTGAGCAGTGCGTTTAATATTCCGACAATCGGGTTTTATCCAAATAGCCGTTCTTCTCAGCCGAGACGCTGGAAACCGATTAATGATGTCGATAAGCATCTCTCATTTTGCCCACTCGCAGGAAAAGAGACTCAAATGAATCTAGGGTTAATTTCTATTCAACAAGCATTACAAGAGATAATCCCTTTTGTTAAGAAAATGTGTTATTCTAGTGATAACATTTAAAATTCACCAATCAAATTAAAACTGGCGGACATTTTCTGTTACTGCCAGTAAAATCCTTTTCTCTCTACCATCTAAATTCTATATTTCTTATTTTAATGGTTAATCGTTTGCTTCAGTTTTTATTTCTGAAAATGTGATCTCGCTCACATTTTCAAAATTGTCTATTTTGTTACCATTGCGTACAATACAAGACCATTTTAAAAGGGGGACATTATGTTAGCTTCACTTCAAGATATTCTCGATACTGTTAAAGCCAATAATCTGACTTATCATCAAAAATTAATGACATTAGGTAATATTGCTGAGCGTTTATTTGATCCTCGCGATTTGCTTGGCTATACTGATGAAGAATGGGGCTTTTTACAGAATCAGATGATTTGTGATTTATGTGAAGGTTACGCAATTTATCGTCCTCGTTATATCCTGCCTGATTATAATGTGTATATCCAAAGAGGCTGCGAATTTTTAGAGTTGCCGCCACCAAAAGATCTTGATGAGGCGCTTGATGGATTATTGATTCTTTACTCTCACGTACCATCCATTACAACTTACCCTGTTTATGTTGGTCGTCTTGATGTATTGCTCGAACCTTTCATTACTGATGAAGAAAAAGACTACATCAAAATTAAACGTTTCTTAAATCATATCGACAAAACTGTGCCTGATTCATTCTGTCATGCCAATATTGGGCCTTATGATACGAAAGCGGGTCGCTTGATTTTACGCGCGGTGATTGAGCTTGAAGCGCCAACACCGAATATGACGATTCGTTATGATAAATCCAAAACGAGCCGTGAGTTTGCTGAACTTGCAGCAAAAGCCTGTTTATTAGTTTCTAAACCATCTTTTGCGAACGATGCTTACTATATTTCTGATCTAGGTGAAGAATATGGCGTAGCAAGTTGCTATAACGCACTTCCCGAATGTGGCGGCGCTTACACATTAACACGTTTACGTCTAGGGACGATTGCGCGCGCGTGTAAAAGTGCGGATGAAATGGTGAACGAATTATTACCACGTGTGGCGAAATGTGCTCTTTCAACCATGGATAAACGCCATAAGTTTGTAGTGGAAGAAAGTAATTTCTTTAACAGTTCATTCCTTGAAAAAGAAGGCTTTATCAAACGCACTAATTTTACGGGGATGTTCGCAATTGTGGGCTTGGCAGATGCAGCAAACCACTTATTGCAATGTGAAGGCTTAAATGAAACCTTTGGTAAGAGTGCTCGTGGTGATGAAATTGCGACAGCAATTATGGATAAACTTAAAGAAATCACCGATGCACATGAAGGGGTTTATGCAGAACGCACAGGCAATCGTTATTTATTACATGCGCAAGTCGGTGCAAGTAACCACGAAGAAGACAAACGTAACGCACCGGCTCACCGTATTCGTGTAGGCGAAGAACCAACGTTACTTACACATTTGAAACAGTCTGCACCGTTCCATAAATATTTCCCATCTGGTACAGGGGATTTATTCGCCTTTGATCAAACTTATGTAGATCACTGCGATGCGGTGGTGGATATTATTGATGGTGCATTCTCTTTAGGCTATCGCTACATTACTACCTATTTGAAAAATACAGATTTAATTCGTGTTACAGGTTATCTAGTGAAGAAAAGCGAAGTTGAAAAATACCGTAAAGGCGAAGTCGCATTACGCGATACAACCTGGTATGGCTCGGGTACGGATGAATGTGCCAACGTGTTTGATCGCCAGTTACGCGATGAAAAAGATGTCACTGCTGAAAAATAATTGGAAAAATGACCGCACTTTCTGAGATTTTTGTGCCGTTGCATCGGATTATTCCTTTTTCAAATGTAGAGGGGCAAGGCAATCGTTCGAGTATTTTTCTGCAAGGTTGTAAGTTAAATTGCTTGTATTGCCATAATCCAGAAACTATTCCTCGTTATACGGAAAATGCGAAATTGGTTAGTTTGCAGTATTTGTATGAACAGGTTATGGAGGCGGTTCCATTTATTCGCGGCGTAACAATTTCAGGCGGTGAACCGACTATCCATCATAAAAAACTCGTCCCGCTATTTGAGGCTTTACGTTCGCAAGGATTAACCTGTTATTTGGATAGTAGTGGTTTTTTTGAATTTGATCGTATTCGTTCGTTAATCGATGTCACTGATAAATTTTTATTCGATCTGAAAGGAGAGGGCGCTGGTTTACAAACGCTCTGTTTTGACCGACAAAATCAAACAGGAATCGTGCCACAGAAAGTGATACCAGAACGTTTACATATAAAAAACGATAAGCTTGAGCGAAATTTGCAAAATCTGGCTGCCTTGTTACCGTTAAATAAAGTGGAAGAGGTGCGGTTAGTTTTTTTAAAGAATTTTTTTGATGCTGAACATTTGGTGGGCAACGTTGCGCTACTTTTACGAAATTATCCTGATGTGGCATTAAAAATTATCCGTGTGCATAGTAAAGGTGCGCGCGATGAAACTGGGTTATCAACGCACATTCCAAGTGCGGAAGAAACTAATGCATTGGCTGCTTATGCGCGTCAATGTGGAATTAACAAGGTTTTGACTATTTTGTAGTCGCTTACAAGAAAGTGCGGTGAAAATTCGCCGACTTTTTGTAAGAAAACAAGTAGAATAAGCCGACTTTTTTATTAACTTAACCAATCTAGGGGAATCAAATGAGTGTGTTAAGCAGCATTTTGGGAATGGTCGTATTAATCGCTATTGCCGTGTTACTTTCCAATAATCGTAAAGCGATTAGTATCAGAACCGTACTCGGGGCGTTAGCAATCCAAGTTGGATTTGCCGCCCTTATTTTATATGTGCCAGCAGGTAAACAAGCACTTGGTGCAACTGCTGATGCCGTATCAAATGTTATTGCTTACGGTAACGAAGGTATTAACTTTGTATTTGGTGGTTTAGCTGATCCAAGCAAACCTTCAGGTTTCATTTTTGCAGTGAAAGTATTACCAATTATTGTGTTCTTCTCTGGCTTAATTTCTGTGCTTTACTATCTCGGCATTATGCAAGTGGTAATTAAAGTATTAGGCGGTGCATTACAAAAAGCATTGGGTACGTCAAAAGCAGAATCCATGTCAGCAGCTGCTAATATTTTCGTCGGTCAAACTGAAGCACCATTGGTTGTTCGCCCTTACATTAAAAATATGACCCAATCTGAATTATTTGCCATCATGGTGGGTGGTACGGCGTCTATCGCGGGTTCAGTGATGGCTGGTTATGCTGGAATGGGCGTGCCATTGACATACTTAATCGCTGCGTCATTTATGGCGGCACCAGCAGGTTTGTTGTTTGCGAAATTAATGTTCCCACAAACAGAACAATTCTCTGATAAACAACCAGAAGACAATGATTCAGAAAAACCAACTAACGTACTTGAAGCAATGGCGGGCGGTGCGAGTGCAGGTATGCAACTTGCGTTAAACGTAGGTGCAATGTTAATCGCATTCGTTGGCTTAATTGCATTAATTAACGGTATTTTAAGTGGTGTTGGTGGCTGGTTCGGCTATGGCGACGTAACTTTACAATCTATCTTTGGTTTAGTTTTCAAACCATTAGCATACTTAATCGGTGTGACTGACGGTACCGAAGCGGGTATCGCAGGACAAATGATCGGTATGAAGTTAGCGGTTAACGAATTCGTAGGGTACCTTGAATTTGCAAAATATTTGCAACCGGATTCTGCGATTGTATTAACTGAAAAAACCAAAGCAATTATTACTTTTGCACTTTGTGGTTTTGCTAACTTCAGCTCAATTGCAATCTTAATCGGTGGTTTAGGTGGAATGGCGCCAAACCGTCGTAGTGATGTTGCACGTTTAGGCTTAAAAGCGGTAATCGCGGGTACTTTAGCAAACTTAATGAGTGCAACGATTGCTGGCTTGTTCATCGGACTCGGTGCAGCAGCGCTTTAATTCTCGGATAAGTGCGGTGAAAAATGACCGCACTTTTTATTTTTACATTTGAAAAAAGGAAGAAAAATTATGACTCCACATATTAACGCGCCTGAAGGCGCATTTGCTGATGTTGTTTTAATGCCAGGTGATCCACTTCGTGCAAAATACATTGCAGAAACGTTTTTGCAAGATGCAGTAGAAGTAACAAATGTTCGTAATATGCTTGGTTATACTGGTACTTATAAAGGTCGTAAGATTTCTATTATGGGCCATGGTATGGGGATTCCATCTTGCTCTATTTATGCGAAAGAATTAATCACTGAATACGGTGTGAAAAAAATTATCCGTGTAGGTTCTTGTGGCGCTGTTCGTATGGACGTAAAAGTGCGCGATGTAATTATCGGTTTAGGCGCATGTACTGATTCAAAAGTAAACCGTATTCGTTTCAAAGATAACGACTTTGCAGCTATTGCTGACTTCGATATGGCACAAGCCGCTGTTCAAGCTGCAAAAGCAAAAGGCAAAGCTGTTCGTGTCGGTAACTTATTCTCGGCGGATTTATTCTATACGCCTGATGTTGAAATGTTCGATGTAATGGAAAAATACGGCATCTTAGGCGTGGAAATGGAAGCTGCAGGAATTTATGGTGTGGCTGCAGAATATGGTGCAAAAGCATTAACAATTTGTACCGTGTCTGATCATATTCGTACTCACGAACAAACCACAGCAGAAGAACGTCAATTAACATTCAATGATATGATTGAAATTGCGTTGGATTCAGTATTAATTGGTGATGCACAATAATATCTTCTAGCGGATTTAAGAAGTGCTTGAAAAACAACCGCACTTTTTATATAATCCGCGCCCATTATGAGCCGTTCTCGGCTCATATTTTTGTGTGGTGCAATATGTTGCACTGAAAATTATCGGGGAGCTATTTAATAGCGTTATGACCCAATTAGAGGAAAACTAAAATGGCAAAAAAAGTCCAAGCCTACGTTAAGTTGCAAGTTGCAGCTGGTATGGCAAACCCATCACCACCAGTTGGTCCTGCATTAGGTCAACAAGGTGTGAACATCATGGAATTCTGTAAAGCATTCAACGCTCGTACTGAGAGCTTAGAAAAAGGTTTACCAATTCCAGTTGTTATCACTGTATATGCAGACCGTTCATTTACTTTCGTAACTAAAACTCCACCAGCAGCAGTATTATTGAAAAAAGCTGCAGGTATCAAATCTGGTTCTGGTAAACCGAACAAAGAGAAAGTGGGTAAAGTAACTTTAGATCAAGTTCGTCAAATCGCTGAAACTAAAGCAGCAGATATGACTGGCGCGTCTATCGAAACCAAAATGAAATCAATTGCTGGTACTGCTCGCTCAATGGGCTTAGTGGTGGAGGAATAATACGATGGCTAAATTGACTAAAAAAATGAAAGCAATCAAAGCTGGCGTAGATTCTACTAAAGCATACGAAATCAACGAAGCGATCGCGGTATTAAAACAATTCGCAACAGCTAAATTTGTTGAAAGTGTTGACGTTGCAGTAAACTTAGGTATCGATCCTCGTAAATCTGACCAAAACGTGCGTGGTGCAACTGTATTACCACACGGTACTGGTCGTGAAGTACGCGTAGCTGTGTTCACTCAAGGTGCTAACGCAGATGCAGCGAAAGAAGCTGGTGCTGATTTAGTCGGTATGGAAGATTTAGCAGAGCAAATCAAAAAAGGCGAAATGAACTTTGATGTTGTTATCGCTTCTCCTGATGCAATGCGTGTTGTTGGTCAATTAGGTCAAGTATTAGGCCCACGTGGTTTAATGCCAAACCCTAAAGTTGGTACTGTAACTCCAAACGTTGCTGAAGCAGTTAAAAATGCTAAATCTGGTCAGATCCGTTATCGTAATGATAAAAACGGTATCATCCACACCACTATTGGTAAAGCAAACTTCTCTGAAGTTCAATTAAAAGAAAACCTTCAAGCATTATTGGCCGCTTTAAACAAAGCAAAACCAACTACTGCAAAAGGTATCTTCATCAAGAAAGTAAGCATCTCTACCACTATGGGTGCAGGTGTTGCTGTTGATCAAACTTCTTTATAATTTAAAGAATTGATAGATTTTAAACCGCACTTTTTGAAGTGCGGTTTTTTATTTCATAAAATTTCTCCATAAGTTTTAAACTTGACGAGAAAGCTGCATTCATTTAAAATCTACCGCCTTAAAATTAGCAAAGATTCAGATTGATTTTCAATCAATTTTTACCTTTTATTGTTTAATTTAACCGTGTTTTTGATATAAAGCACATCCATGCAATGGCAAATTCACCGTTATTTGTTGTTGTTTTGCTCAAGTTGTCGTCCAATGTAATTTGAGTTGTCACCCCACTACAGAAGTAAGGTTCAGAGTGCGGTCATTTTAACGGTCATTCACGTCACAGTTAGTTTGTGGCTAAGTCACTGAACAGTTAGCAGAGGAAAACCAATGGGTTACTCCTATTCTGAAAAAAAACGAATTCGTAAAGATTTCGGTAAACGTCCGCAAGTTTTAAATGTTCCTTATTTATTAACCATTCAGTTGGATTCTTTTGATAAATTTATTCAAAAAGATCCTGAAGGTCAGCAAGGTTTAGAAGCGGCATTCCGTTCTGTATTCCCTATTGTAAGCAATAATGGCTATACAGAATTACAATATGTAGATTATCGTTTAGAAGAACCTGAATTTGATGTACGTGAGTGCCAAATTCGTGGATCAACTTATGCAGCAGGCTTACGTGTAAAATTACGTTTAGTGAGCTACGATAAAGAATCTTCTTCACGCGCAGTTAAAGATATTAAAGAAAATGAAGTTTATATGGGTGAAATCCCATTAATGACTGATAATGGTACTTTCGTAATTAATGGTACCGAGCGTGTTATCGTTTCACAATTACACCGTAGTCCAGGCGTATTCTTCGATTCTGACAAAGGTAAGACCCATTCTTCAGGTAAAGTGCTTTATAACGCACGTATTATCCCTTACCGTGGTTCTTGGTTAGATTTTGAATTCGATCCAAAAGATAACTTATTTGCACGTATTGACCGTCGTCGTAAATTACCGGCAACAATTATTCTTCGTGCATTAGGCTACACCACTGAAGAAATCTTAAACTTATTCTTTGATAAAATTACCTTTGAAATCGCTGGCGATAAATTGTTAATGACTTTAGTGCCAGAACGTTTACGTGGTGAAACGGCTTCTTTTGATATTGAAGCAAATGGCAAAGTTTATGTTGAACGAGGTCGTCGTATTACCGCACGTCATATCAAGGCATTAGAAAAAGATAAAATTTCACAAGTCGTTGTACCTTCTGAATATATTTTAGGTAAAGTTGCATCGAAAGATTATGTTGATTTAGAGTCTGGCGAAATTATTTGTCCTGCAAATGGCGAGATTTCTTTAGAGACTCTTGCAAAATTAGCACAAGCAGGTTACACCACGATCGAAACTTTATTTACTAATGATTTAGATTACGGTCCATATATTTCTGAAACACTACGTGTAGATCCAACTTATGACAAAACCAGTGCGCTTTACGAAATTTATCGTATGATGCGTCCAGGCGAACCACCAACACCAGAATCTTCAGAAGCGTTATTCAATAATTTATTCTTCTCTGCAGAGCGTTATGATTTATCTGCTGTTGGTCGTATGAAATTCAATCGTTCTTTAGCGATCGCAGAAGGTGAAGGTTCAGGCACTTTAACCAATGAAGATATTATTGCGGTAATGCGTAAATTGATCGACATCCGTAATGGTCGCGGCGAAGTGGATGATATTGACCACTTAGGTAACCGTCGTATCCGTAGCGTAGGTGAGATGGCGGAGAACCAATTCCGTATTGGTTTAGTGCGTGTAGAAAGAGCGGTGAAAGAACGCTTATCTTTAGGTGATTTAGATGCAATCACACCGCAAGACTTAATTAATCCAAAACCAATTTCTGCAGCGGTGAAAGAATTCTTTGGTTCTTCACAACTTTCGCAATTTATGGACCAAAATAACCCATTATCAGAAGTCACGCACAAACGTCGTATTTCTGCATTAGGTCCAGGTGGTTTAACTCGTGAGCGCGCAGGCTTTGAAGTGCGTGACGTACATAATACCCACTATGGTCGTTTATGTCCGATTGAAACCCCTGAAGGTCCAAACATCGGTTTGATCAACTCACTTTCTGCGTTTGCACGCACTAATGATTATGGTTTCTTAGAAACGCCATATCGTAAAGTGGTTGATGGCCAAGTTACTGAAGAAATTGAATACTTATCTGCAATTGATGAAGCAAACTATATCATTGCACAGGCAAACTCAAACTTAGACGAAAATAACCGTTTTACTGATGCCTTTGTTACTGCACGTGGTGAACGTGGTGAATCAGGTTTATATAAACCTGAAGATATTCACTATATGGACGTTTCGACACAACAAGTGGTATCTGTTGCGGCTGCATTAATTCCATTCCTTGAGCATGACGATGCGAACCGTGCGTTGATGGGTGCGAACATGCAACGTCAAGCAGTTCCAACATTACGTGCGGACAAACCATTAGTTGGTACAGGTATGGAAAAACCAATCGCACTTGACTCAGGTGTTGCGGTTGTTGCAAAACGCGGTGGTACAGTTCAGTACGTCGATGCTTCTCGTATCGTTATTAAAGTAAATGAAGATGAAACCATTGCAGGTGAAGCAGGTATTGATATTTATAACTTAATCAAATATACCCGCTCTAACCAAAATACTTGTATTAACCAAATTCCTTGTGTGAATTTAGGCGATCCAATTAATCGTGGTGAAGTATTAGCAGATGGTCCTTCTACTGATTTAGGTGAGCTTGCATTAGGTCAAAATATTCGCGTGGCGTTCATGCCTTGGAACGGCTATAACTTCGAAGACTCAATGTTAGTTTCTGAACGTGTTGTTCAACAAGACCGTTTCACTACCATTCATATTCAAGAATTATCTTGTGTTGCGCGTGATACCAAGTTAGGTGCAGAAGAAATTACTGCAGACATTCCAAACGTAGGTGAGTCAGCGTTAAGTAAACTTGATGAATCTGGTATTGTTTATGTTGGCGCTGAGGTTAAAGGTGGTGACATCTTAGTCGGTAAAGTAACGCCTAAAGGTGAAACTCAATTAACCCCAGAAGAAAAACTTTTACGTGCAATCTTTGGTGAAAAAGCTTCTGATGTTAAAGATTCTTCATTACGTGTGCCAAACGGTACATCAGGTACGGTTATTGATGTTCAAGTCTTCACTCGTGATGGCGTAGAAAAAGATAAACGTGCATTAGAAATCGAAGAAATGCAACTTCGTGAAGCGAAAAAAGATTTAACTGAAGAGTTAGAGATTTTAGAAGCTGGCTTATTTGCTCGTGTTCGTAATCTTCTTATTTCTAGTGGTGCTGATGCAGCGCAATTAGATAAATTAGATCGCACTAAATGGTTAGAACAAACAATTGCAGATGAAGAAAAACAAAATCAATTAGAACAGCTTGCAGAGCAATACGAAGAACTTCGTAAAGAGTTTGAACATAAACTTGAAGTGAAACGTAAGAAAATCATCAAAGGTGATGATCTTGCACCGGGCGTGTTAAAAGTGGTTAAAGTTTACCTAGCGGTGAAACGTCAGATCCAACCGGGTGATAAAATGGCAGGTCGTCATGGTAACAAAGGTGTTATCTCAAAAATTAACCCAGTTGAAGATATGCCATACGATGAGAATGGCCAACCAGTTGAGATCGTATTGAACCCATTGGGCGTACCATCTCGTATGAACATTGGTCAGATCCTTGAAACCCACTTAGGTTTAGCAGCGAAAGGTATTGGTGATCAAATCAATGCAATGCTTAAACAAAAGCAAGAAGTGGAAAAATTACGTGGTTATATCCAAAAAGCGTATGACTTAGGTAATGGCTCACAAAAAGTGGATTTAAGTACCTTCACAGATGAAGAAGTATTACGTTTAGCTGAAAATCTACGTAAAGGTTTACCAGTTGCGACACCAGTATTTGATGGTGCAGCTGAAGCTGAAATCAAAGAGCTATTAAAACTTGGTGGATTACCAACGTCAGGTCAAATCACTTTATATGATGGCCGTACAGGTGAGAAATTCGAGCGACCAGTAACAGTAGGTTATATGTACATGCTCAAATTGAACCACTTAGTTGATGACAAAATGCATGCTCGTTCAACTGGTTCTTATAGCCTTGTTACACAACAACCATTGGGTGGTAAAGCTCAATTCGGTGGCCAACGTTTCGGTGAGATGGAGGTATGGGCTCTTGAAGCATACGGTGCAGCTTACACCTTACAAGAAATGTTAACGGTGAAATCTGATGATGTGAATGGTCGTACGAAGATGTATAAAAACATCGTAAGTGGTAACCAACACATGGACCCAGGTACACCGGAATCTTTTAATGTAATTATGAAAGAAATCCGCTCACTTGGTTTAAATATCGAGTTAGACGAAGAGTAATCAGTAGGGGAGTGAAGAATTTATGATTCACTCGCCTTACGAAAGAAAAATCGCCGAAGTGCGGTGGAAAAATATCGAAATTTTTAACCGCACTTTAAACCTTTAACTCCGACAGGAGAACATTTGTGAAAGACTTAGTTAAGTTTTTAAAAGCACAATCAAAAACCAGTGAAGATTTTGATGTGATTAAAATTGGGTTAGCTTCCCCAGATATGATCCGTTCTTGGTCATTTGGTGAAGTGAAGAAACCTGAAACCATTAACTACCGTACGTTCAAACCTGAACGTGATGGTCTTTTCTGTGCACGTATCTTCGGGCCTGTAAAAGATTACGAATGTTTATGTGGTAAATATAAACGTTTAAAACACCGTGGTGTGATTTGTGAAAAATGTGGTGTTGAAGTTACTCAAACTAAAGTTCGTCGTGAACGTATGGGCCACATTGAACTTGCATCACCAGTTGCACATATTTGGTTTTTAAAATCATTACCGTCTCGTATTGGTTTACTTTTAGATATGCCATTGCGCGATATTGAACGTGTACTTTACTTTGAAATGTACATCGTGACCGAACCTGGTATGACGGACTTAGAGCGCGGTCAATTATTAACAGAAGAACAATACCTTGACGCAGAAGATCGTTGGCAAGATGAATTCGAAGCGAAAATGGGTGCTGAAGCGATTCAAGATCTCTTAAAAGGTATGGATCTTGAAGTTGAATGTGAAAAATTACGTGAAGAATTACAAGAAACTAACTCTGAAACTAAACGTAAAAAAATCACTAAACGCTTAAAATTATTAGAAGCATTTGTTCAATCTGGTAATAAACCAGAATGGATGGTAATGACTGTATTGCCAGTACTTCCACCAGATTTACGTCCATTAGTACCACTTGATGGTGGTCGTTTTGCGACTTCAGATCTGAACGATTTATATCGTCGTGTGATCAACCGTAACAACCGTTTAAAACGTTTATTAGACTTAATTGCGCCAGATATTATTGTGCGCAACGAAAAACGTATGTTACAAGAATCTGTTGATGCGTTATTAGATAATGGTCGCCGCGGTCGTGCGATTACGGGTTCTAACCGTCGTCCATTAAAATCATTAGCTGACATGATTAAAGGTAAACAAGGTCGTTTCCGTCAAAACTTATTAGGTAAACGTGTTGACTATTCAGGTCGTTCTGTAATCACTGTTGGTCCATACTTGCACTTACACCAATGTGGTTTACCTAAGAAAATGGCCTTGGAATTATTCCGTCCGTTTATCTACGCTAAATTAGAAAGCCGTGGTTATGCAACGACAATCAAAGCGGCGAAGAAAATGGTTGAGCGTGAAGATGCGATCGTTTGGGATATTCTTGCAGAAGTTATTCGTGAACACCCAATTCTATTGAACCGTGCGCCAACACTTCACCGTTTGGGTATCCAAGCATTTGAACCGATCTTAATCGAAGGTAAAGCGATTCAATTACACCCACTCGTTTGTGCGGCGTTCAACGCGGACTTCGATGGTGACCAAATGGCGGTACACGTTCCATTAACGCTTGAAGCTCAATTAGAAGCTCGTGCGTTGATGATGTCAACCAATAACGTGCTTTCACCAGCAAACGGTGATCCTATTATCGTTCCATCACAAGACGTGGTATTAGGTCTTTACTATATGACCCGCGAAAAAGTGAACGGTAAAGGCGAAGGTATGTTATTGCAAGATCCTCGTGAAGCTGAAAAAGCATATCGTACAGGTGAAGCAGAATTACATTCTCGCGTGAAAGTACGTATTACTGAATATGTGAAGAATGAAGCTGGCGAATTTGATGCGAAAACCACTCTGACTGATACAACTATCGGTCGTGCGATTTTATGGATGATTGCACCACAAGGTATGCCTTATTCATTGTTCAACCAAACATTAGGTAAAAAAGCAATTTCTAAACTGATTAACGAAGCTTATCGTCGTTTAGGTTTAAAAGAAGCGGTAATGTTTGCTGACCAAATTATGTACACCGGTTTTGCTTATGCGGCACGTTCTGGTTCATCAGTTGGTATTGATGATATGGAAATTCCAGCGAAGAAATACGAAATTATTTCTGCAGCGGAAGAAGAAGTGGCAGAGATCCAAGAACAATTCCAATCAGGTCTTGTGACGGCAGGCGAACGCTATAATAAAGTAATCGATATTTGGGCCGCAGCGAATGAGCGCGTAGCCAAAGCGATGATGGAAAACTTATCTCAAGAGGAAGTTATCAATCGCGAAGGTAATACTGAAAAACAAGCATCCTTTAACAGTATCTTTATGATGGCTGATTCTGGTGCGCGTGGTTCTGCAGCTCAGATTCGTCAGTTAGCAGGTATGCGTGGTTTGATGGCTCGTCCAGATGGTTCGATCATTGAAACTCCAATTACAGCAAACTTCCGTGAAGGTTTGAACGTATTACAGTACTTTATTTCAACCCACGGTGCGCGTAAAGGTTTGGCGGATACCGCATTAAAAACAGCGAACTCAGGTTACTTAACTCGTCGTTTAGTTGACGTAGCACAAGACTTAGTGATCGTAGAAGATGACTGTGGTACGCACGAAGGCTTAGTTATGACCCCATTAATCGAAGGTGGTGATGAAAAAGTTCCACTTCGTGAATTAGTGTTAGGTCGTGTAGCTGCAGAAGATATTTTAAAACCAGGTACAGAAGAAGTATTAATCCCTCGTAACACGTTATTAGATGAAAAACTCTGTGATGTGTTGGATGCAAACTCTGTAGACAGCGTAAAAGTACGTTCTGTTGTAACTTGTGATACTGATTTTGGTGTATGTGCGAAATGTTATGGTCGTGATCTTGCGCGTGGTCATTTAATTAACCAAGGTGAAGCAGTGGGGGTTATTGCTGCTCAATCTATCGGTGAGCCGGGTACACAGTTAACCATGCGTACGTTCCATATCGGTGGTGCGGCATCTGCGGCAGCGAAAGAATCTAGTGTACAAGTTAAAAACACTGGTACATTACACTTAATGAATGCAAAATTCGTTACTAACGATGAAGGTAAATTAGTATTAACGTCTCGTAATACTGAATTAACTATTACCGATGCATTTGGCCGAACTAAAGAACACTATAAAGTGCCTTACGGTGCGGTGTTAAGTAAAGGTGACGGCCAAGATGTAACAGCAGGCGAAACTATCGCAAATTGGGATCCACATACAATGCCAGTTGTCTCTGAAGTATCTGGTTTTGTGAAATTCGTTGATATTATTGATGGCTTAACTGTAACGCGTCAAACTGATGAATTAACAGGTTTATCATCAATCGTGGTTCAAGATGTGGGTGAACGAGCTACTGCGGGTAAAGATTTACGTCCAACCATTAAATTAGTTGATGTGAATGGTAACGATATTTTCTTACCTGAAACTGATGTTCTTGCACAGTACTTCTTACCGGGTAAAGCAATCGTAAGTTTAGACGATGGCGCGGCAGTGAAAGTGGGTGAACCATTAGCACGTATTCCGCAAGAATCTGTGGGTACTAAAGATATTACCGGTGGTCTACCACGTGTTGCGGATTTGTTTGAAGCACGCAAACCAAAAGAACCAGCTATTTTGGCTGAAATTTCTGGTATCGTGTCTTTCGGTAAAGAAACCAAAGGTAAACGCCGTTTATTAATTACTCCTGCGGAAGGCGAAACTTACGAAGAAATGATTCCAAAATGGCGTCAGCTCAACGTATTTGAAGGTGAAATGGTACAACGTGGTGACGTAATTTCTGATGGTGCTGAAACACCACATGATATTTTACGTTTACGTGGCGTGCGTGCAGTAACTGAATACATTGTGAACGAAGTACAAGATGTTTACCGCTTACAAGGGGTAAAAATCAACGATAAACATATCGAAGTTATCGTTCGTCAAATGTTACGTAAAGCGGTAATTACTAAAGCTTACGACTCAGAATTCCTAGAAGGGGAACAAGTCGAAGTCGCTCGCGTGAAAATCGTTAACCGTCAACGTGAAGCAGAAGGCAAACCACCAGTTGAGTTTGAACGCGAATTATTGGGTATAACCAAAGCGTCTCTTGCGACTGAATCCTTCATCTCTGCTGCATCGTTCCAAGAAACTACTCGTGTTCTTACCGAAGCAGCAGTGGCAGGTAAACGTGATGAATTACGTGGCTTGAAAGAGAACGTAATCGTAGGTCGATTAATTCCTGCAGGTACAGGTTTTGCGTATCATCAAAATCGTCACAAACATCGTTTAGTAGATGATGTCGTAGCGAAATTATCTGAAGAAGATGAAGCAGCTATCGCTGATGAATTTGTCATGACTGCAGACGATGCAAGTACAAACTTAGCTGAAATGCTTAACATGGCAGATGATGCGGAATAATTAATTCCTACATAAGAAAACCCGAATGAAAGTTCGGGTTTTTTATTTGTATGAAAATTGGTAGACGCTTTATTCCAGAACAATAAGTATGTTTCTCTATAGAAATTTCACAAAAATTTGAGATTTTTAGAAAAGTCTGTTGTTGATAGCTATGCTAAACTTCACTCAAATTTTTCAAAATAAGGATAATATTATGAGTACAACAAAACCTTTTCCTCTTCCAACGGGATATTTCGGTATTCCTCTTGGTTTAGCTGCCTTATCTTTGGCTTGGTTTCATCTAGAAAACTTATTTCCTGCTGCGCGAATCGTAAGTGATGTTCTTGGCATCGTAGCAAGTGCGGTCTGGATTTTATTTATTTTACTGTATGCGTATAAACTTCGTTATTACTTTGAAGAAGTTCGTGCAGAGTATCATTGCCCAGTTCGTTTTTCCTTTATTGCGTTGATTCCTATTACAACCATGTTAGTGGGCGATATTATTTATCGTTGGAATCCTTTAATAGCTGAAGTGATGATTTGGATTGGTACAGTAGGACAGTTACTTTTCTCATCATTGCGTATCAGTGAATTATGGCAAGGTGGTGTATTTGAACAAAAATCCACTCGCCCTCCATTTTATTTGCCTGCGGTAGCGGCAAATTTCACAAGTGCAAGTTCATTGGCATTACTCGGTTACCATGATTTAGGTTATTTGTTCTTCGGTGCAGGAATGGTTGCATGGATTATTTTTGAGCCAGTATTATTACAACATTTGCGAATTTCATCTCTTGAGCCGCCATTTAGAGCCACAATGGGCATTATTCTTGCGCCTGCATTTGTGGGAGCGTCTGCTTATTTATCACTTAATCATGGCGAAGTGGATACTTTAGTTAAAATCCTTTGGGGATATGGATTCTTGCAATTATTTTTCTTATTGCGATTATTCCCTTGGATTGTGGAAAAAGGACTTAACATTGGCTTATGGGGATTCTCATTCGGATTAGCGTCTATGGCAAACAGTGCTATCGCTTTCTATCATGGTAATGTTTTACAAGGCGTGTCTATTTTTGCCTTTGTTTTCTCGAATTTAATGATTGGCTTATTAGTTCTAATGACAATTATTAAATTAGCTAAAGGGCAGTTTTTCTTAAAATAAGGCATTAAATCGACTAAGGCAGGGATTCCCTGCCTTATTTACATATTCCATCTATTTGTCTTTTTCTATTTCAATTACTTCTACACAATCAAGCGTACCCGCTTTAATTCGCCATTTCACATTAAATTCATACAAACTCATTCCATAAATACGATCACTCGGTTTTCCTTGTTGATAGGCTGGGCGAGGATCTTGTTCTAGCACTTGGCGAATGAAACGACTTAAGTGCGGTCGTTTTTCTTCTCGTTTTTTTACCGCACTTTGGGCTTGTTCGGTAAATTCAACAGTCAATTTTGCTGGTGGTTTTTCTTGGGCAAAGCTCGATTGCGCATTTGGTTCACTATCCGCATAGGCAATATAGGGTTTGATATCGAAAATGGGTGTGCCATCCACTAAATCCACCGCACCTAAATGGAGAAAAACGTTACCGTTGATGCATTCTACTTGACGTAATTTGACTTTGGATAAACCGAGAGGATTCGGGCGGTGTGTTGCGCGCGAAGCAAACACGCCAACTCGTTGATTACCGCCCAACCGCGGTGGGCGTACGGTGGGTTGCCATTTTCCTTGTTGGATTTGATCAAACTGAAAAATTAACCAAAGATGACTGAATTGTTCCAATCCTCGTACGGCTTCAGGCGAATTATAAGGCGGTAAGAGTTCTACAATGCCTACGCCGTCTTCAACTAAATTAGGTTGGCGTGGTACGGAGAATTTTTCTTTATAAGGCGTGTGGATAATGGCGATAGGCGATAAGGTTAAATCATTCATAAATTGGGTGTCTTAGTGTAGAATACGCGGCTTATTGTAATCAAAAGTGCGGTCAAAAAAAATGACAAATGAAAAATTGAAAATGTGGTGGGAAACAGCTCGACCAAAAACTTTGCCCTTAGCGTTGGCATCGATTTTTACTGGCTCCGCATTAGGTTATTGGGCGAATCCACAAGGTTTTAATGGGCTTGTAATGGCACTTTGTTTACTCACGACAATTTTATTACAGGTGCTTTCTAATTTTGCCAATGATTATGGGGATCATCAAAAAGGTTCAGATACTGAAGAACGAATTGGGCCATTGCGTGGTATTCAAAAAGGTGCCATTTCAACAAAAGAACTGAAATGGGGATTAATTCTAATGGTGGTAGCCAGTTTTCTTTCAGGCAGTTTTTTGATTGGTATCGCTTATGAAAGCCTCTCCGATTTATTCGTTTTTGCTGCGCTTGGCATTTTAGCTATTGTTGCTGCCATTACTTACACGGTGGGCGCAAAACCTTATGGCTATATGGGCTTGGGCGATATTTCTGTATTAGTCTTTTTTGGTTTGCTTGGTGTTGGTGGCACTTATTATTTGCAAACGCATAGCATTGATAGCCACATTATTTTACCTGCTATTGGCTCCGGCTTATTGGCAAGTGCGGTATTAAATATCAATAATTTACGCGATATTGAACAGGATGCGAAAGCGGGCAAAAATACCTTAGCCGTTCGTTTAGGTGCATATAAGGGGCGAGTTTACCACTGTATTTTATTAAGTGTGGCGGCCTTATGTTATTTAGCATTTGTGGTGGCAACGGCCATTTCTTGGACAAATTATTTATTTGTATTGGCAATGCCATTGTTAGCTAAACATGCGATCTTTGTTTATCGCAGTCAGCAGCCAAGTGAATTACGTCCAATGTTGGCTCAAATGTCTATGATTTCGTTATTAATCAATATCTTGTTTAGTTTAGGCTTGCTTATCGGCTAAATCGGCATATACTAAAGCAAACAAAATTTCAACAATCGATAGGGGAAAGTTATGTTTATTGATACTTCAGAACTTTGCGATCTTTATGCAGAACAAGTGGATGTAGTAGAGCCAATTTTTTCAAGCTTTGGTGGCGTAAGTAATTTTTACGGTAAAGTCACTACGGTAAAATGCTTTGAAAGTAATGGATTAATTGCTGAAGTATTAGAAGAAAACGGCGAAGGTCGAGTGCTTGTCATTGATGGAGGTGGTGCGGTACGCCGTGGTTTGATTGATGCAGAATTGGCTCAACTTGCTGTTGATAATGGTTGGGAAGGCATTATTGTATATGGTGCAGTACGCCAAATTCAGCAATTAGAAAATCTCGATATTGGTATTCATGCCCTTGCGCCAATTCCAGTTAGTGCAGATGAGGGCAGCGCTGGTGAGAGTGATGTTCCAGTGAATTTTGGTGGTGTAACCTTTTTCCCAGAAGATTATATTTACGCAGATCTGACAGGAATTATACTTTCGCAAGAGCCCTTAGATTTAGATGATTCGGACGAATAATACTGAAAAGCAAAAGTGCGGTGAAAAATAACCGCACTTTTTTTATCGAAATTTATTGCACTAGATCACATTTCTGAAAATTGAGCATTGCAACTTATTAACATTCATTTAACATTGTAGTCCGTTCGAGTTAGAACACTAACGGAGGAGCTTTATGACTGAGATGAAATCTTTCAAAAATCACAAAAATGGCATTATTTTTATTTTAGATATAGTGCTGTTTTTTGTGTTATTAAAAGTGCTACCTTATGAGCCAAAGGCCAGTGCTGGTTTAGCTTTATTGGCTTTTGTCGCAGTGCTTTGGTTAACCGAGGCATTGCATGTTACGGTTACCGCATTATTGGTGCCATTATTGGCGATTGCGCTAGATTTAGTGAGTACTAAGCAAGCTTTAGTGGCTTTTGCTGATCCTACAATCTTTTTATTCTTTGGTGGCTTTTCTTTGGCTACAGCCTTGCATATTCAAAAACTTGATAAAATGATTGCTAATAAGATTATGGCATTAGCGCGCGGTAATTTATTTATTGCCATTATTTATCTCTTTTTGATTACAGCCTTCCTCTCTATGTGGATGAGTAACACGGCAACTGCAGCCATGATGTTACCTCTTGCAATGGGAATTTTAAGCCAACTTGATCGTGAGAAAGAACATAATACTTATGTGTTTGTGTTGTTAGGGATTGCTTATAGTGCATCAATTGGTGGTATGGGAACCCTTGTGGGGAGTCCACCGAATGCGATTGTAGCCAGTAACTTGCATTTAACTTTTGCAGATTGGTTATGGTACGGTTTACCAATAATGATCATTTTGCTACCACTGATGATTGGTACGCTTTACATTATTTTTAAGCCAAAACTTAATATTAATTTTGAGCAATCTTTTGAAAGCATTGAAATGAATTCAGTGCGTGTATTAACACTTGTTATTTTTGTTGTGATTGCCTTAACTTGGGTATTTAGTGGGCAAATTAATCCGCTGATTTCAGGCTTACTTGGTTTGCAGAAAAATATTGCAAGCTTCGATAGTGTCGTCGCTTTATTAGCGGCTATTGTGATTTGTTCTACGGGAATTGCAAGCTGGAAACAAATTCAAGAAAGTACCGATTGGGGCGTATTAATGCTTTTCGGTGGTGGATTGACGCTAAGTGCGGTATTGAAGGATTCTGGAGCAAGCAAGATTTTAGCAGATAGTATTGTCTTTATGATTGAAGGACAACATTTCTATCTTATTGGCTTGTTAGTTGCAGCATTCATTATTTTCTTAACTGAATTTACCTCTAACACAGCAAGTGCGGCATTACTCGTCCCAATCTTTATTTCTATTGCCCAATCATTGGGTATGCCAGAAATTGGTTTAGCATTAATTATTGGTCTTGGTGCATCGTGTGCCTTCATGCTACCAGTTGCAACGCCACCAAATGCTATTGTATTCGGTTCTGGTCAAGTGAAACAAAGTGAAATGGTAAAAGCTGGTTTCGTATTGAATTTAGTGTGTATCGTCGTAATTGCGACTGTCGGTTATATGTTCTGGTTGAACTAATTTAGATTTGATTATTTACTGAATTCAGTGATTAAAATAAATGGGTTAAAGCTAATCAGACTTTAACCCATTTTTTTGTTATAAGATTCTTTTATACAAAGCTATTTGTTGTGTTCATAAGCGTAAAGCGTATTGCTCATTAACATTGCAACGGTCATTGGTCCAACACCGCCAGGAACGGGGGTAATATAAGCTGCTTTTTCGGCTGCTTTGTCAAACTCTACATCGCCTACTAATTTTCCATCTACACGGTTAATTCCGACATCAATGACGACCGCACTTTCTTTGATCCAATCGCCAGGAATCAAATTTGGCTTACCCACCGCGACGACAAGTATATCTGCTTGGCGAACATGGCTTTCTAAATCTTTGGTGAATCGATGAGTTACTGTGACAGTTGCGCCTGCTAATAATAATTCTAAAGACATTGGGCGACCGACAATATTGGATGCGCCTACAATTACTGCGTGTTTGCCATGTAAGTCAATCCCCGTTGTTTCTAATAGTTTCATTACGCCATAAGGGGTGCAGGCACGTAAAGTTGGAATGCGTTGACATAAAAGCCCAACATTGTAAGGATGGAAACCATCCACATCTTTTTTCGGATCGATTCTTTCAATTATTGCTTCTGTGTTAATTTGTTTGGGTAATGGTAGTTGCACCAAAATACCATCAATATTTTTATCAGCATTAAGCTGGTCAATAATCGATAACAATTCATCTTGTGTGGTGGTATCTGGCAGATCATAAGATTTAGAGAGAATGCCAATTTCTTCACAGCTTTTACGTTTATTACCGACGTAGATTTGCGAAGCAGGATCGGCACCTACGAGAATGACTGCAAGCCCAGGTGCGCGTTTTCCTTGCTTAACGTAATGGGTAATTTTATCTGCCACATCGGCTTTAATTTTTTTTGAAAGTGCGGTACCAGAGATAATTTGTGCGGTCATTGGGCTGTCCTTTTGAATGATGGGAAAGAAAGCGTTTGCTATTTTAGCGGACAATGATTTTTTTACAACGAAAAAGGGGGCGTTTTTCCTAAAGTGGAATAATTTTGAACAATTAAATTAAAAAATCAAAAAATTAATTGACTGAGATAAAAACAAACCTATAATTGACCGCACTCGTCGGCGAGTAGCGCAGCTTGGTAGCGCAACTGGTTTGGGACCAGTGGGTCGTAGGTTCAAATCCTATCTCGCCGACCACTTCTTTTATATTGTCTTGAAATTCCGTACAAAAGAAATCCTTTGAATGCGCCCTTAGCTCAGCTGGATAGAGCAACGCCCTTCTAAGGCGTGGGTCAAAGGTTCGAATCCTTTAGGGCGTGCCATTTATTTCTTCAATCTATTTTTTTATTCTCTTTTATTAATTTCTTTTGCTATTTAAGCAAGCTACAATACGCCCCCAAATTTTATCAATACAAATCAGAAAGAGAATTATTATGCCCTTTGCTATTGGTCAGCGCTGGTTGAGTGAAAGTGAAAACGCTTTAGGATTAGGTGTCATTACCGCATTAGATCAACGAACCGTCACGATTTATTTCCCCGCTGCAGATGAAACGCGTATATATGCTGCTGTACAAGCGCCTTTAAGCCGAATTGTATTTAGTAAAGGTGAAACATTATCCCATCAAGCTGGCTGGCAAGGTGAGGTTTTAGACGTTCAAAATATGAACGGTTTGCTATTTTATTTAGTTAAAAATCCACAAGGTGAAGATGTCATTGTGCAAGAACGTGATATTTCACCGATTATTTCTTTTAGCCAAGCGAAAGAGCGTCTGTTTTCAGCGCAAATTGATCGCAGCAGTCATTTTGCATTGCGTTATCGCACGCTTTGTCATCAGCAAGCACAATTTAAATCACCATTGCGTGGTTTACGCGGAACACGTGCGGGTTTAATTCCTCATCAGCTTCATATTGCAGCTGAAGTCGGTAATCGAGTTAATCCTCGCGTGTTATTGGCGGATGAGGTTGGTTTAGGGAAAACCATTGAAGCAGGAATGATTTTGCAGAACCAACTTTTTGCTGAGAAAGTGCAACGTGTTCTTATTATCGTGCCAGAAACGTTGCAACATCAATGGTTGGTGGAAATGCTTCGTCGTTTTAATTTGCATTTTTCACTTTTTGATGAAGAACGTTGCAACGATTTTGATCTTGATACCGTTAATCCATTTACAACGGAAAGCTTAATTATTTGTTCGCTGAATTGGTTAGAAACTCATCCAAATCGAGTAGAGCAGGCGCTCAATGCTCAATTTGACTGTTTAATTGTGGATGAGGCACATCACCTCGTGTGGTCAGAATCTTCACCAAGTGCAGCTTATTTATTAGTTGAACAGCTTGCTTGTATCATTCCCTCTGTATTGTTACTTACGGCAACCCCAGAACAACTTGGGCAAGAAAGTCATTTTGCTCGTTTGCGCTTACTGGATCCAGAACGTTTCTTTGATTATCAAACCTTTGTGAAAGAGCAGGAACGCTATCAACCTGTGGTTAATGCTGTTGAATCTTTGCTGGCAAATAAGGCATTAAGTGCGGTAGAAAAAAATCATATTTCTGATTTGTTGCTTGAACAAGATGTCGAGCCACTTTTTAAAGCGATTGCATCAAATAATGATGAAGAACAGCATCGAGCCCGTCAGGAACTGATCCAAGCCTTAATTGATCGTCACGGCACGGGGCGAATGTTATTCCGCAATACACGTCAAGGCGTGAAAGGTTTTCCGCACCGTGTTTACCACCAAATTACACTCTCGGAAGAGAATGATAAAATTGATTGGCTGATTGATTTCCTCAAACTACATCGCGATGAAAAAATTTTTGTGATTTGTAAGACTGCGGCCACGGCGATTCAGTTAGAACAAATTTTACGTGAACGTGAGGCGATTCGCGCCGCAGTGTTCCACGAAAAAATGTCGATTATTGAACGGGATAGAGCCGCGGCGTATTTTTCGGATTTAGAAAACGGCGCACAGGTTTTACTGAGCTCGAGTATTGGCTCGGAAGGGCGTAATTTCCAATTTGCGGCAAATTTAGTGTTATTTGATTTACCGACAAATCCTGATTTATTGGAACAATGTATTGGCCGATTAGATCGTATTGGACAAAAACGTGATGTGCAAATTTATGTGCCTTGTGCGAAAGATTCGCCTCAAAGTCGTTTAGCTCGTTGGTACAATGAGGGACTCAATGCTTTTGAACAAACTTGTCCAATGGGAATGGCATTATTTGCGCAGTTTTCCGATGAGTTGGAAAAAGTGCGGTCAAATTCTACCGCACTTTCAGAGAATGAATTTTCCGAATTATTAAAACAAACTAAAACCGTGCGGGAAAGACTCAAGATTGAGTTAGAAAAAGGTCGTGATCGTTTATTAGAGCTAAATTCTCATGGCGGTGAGCAAGCACAAGCGTTAGCGGACCAAATTGCTGATGAAGATAATTCGCCAGAGCTTGTGAATTTTGCTTTAAAATTATTTGATATTATTGGCGTAGAGCAAGAAGATCTTGGGGCAAATAGTATTGTGATTAGCCCAACTGGGACAATGCTTGTGCCCGATTTTCCGGGTTTAAAAGAAGAAGGTGTGACGGTTACCTTTGATCGAGAACTTGCCCTTGCTCGCGAAGAAATGGAATTCTTGACTTGGGATCATCCTATGATTCGTCAAGGTATTGATCTTGTTGCTTCGGGTGATATTGGCAAAGCCGCAATGGCATTGCTTGTGAATAAGCAACTGCCCGCTGGCACCTTATTAATTGAATTGATTTATGTAGTGGAAAGCCAATCGCCAAAAGGGTTACAGCTCAATCGTTTCTTGCCGCCAACGCCTATTCGTCTGCTGCTTGATAACAAAGGAAATAACATTGGTGAGCAGGTTGCCTTTGAAACATTGCATAGCAAATTGAAACCACTCGGTAAAAATATTGCCAATCAAATGGTGAAAATGGCACGGAGCAACATTGAATCCTTGATCACGCGAGGTGCTCAACTCGTAAAATCTTTAGCTGAACCGATTATTGCTGAAGCTAAAAATCAAGCAGATCAACAATTAAGCGCAGAAATTAACCGTTTACAGGCTTTGCGAGCGGTGAATAAAAATATTCGTCAAATCGAAATTGATATTTTGGAACAACAACGAACACAATCACTGGACGAGCTTTCTAAAGCAAATTGGCGTTTGGATTGCTTGCGTGTCATTGTGACGAACAAGGAATAAAAATGGCATTGATTGAATACAATCCGCCTCTTGAACCTTATTTAGATATTATTTATCAAGATAATCATTTGTGCGTGGTGAACAAACCTAGCGGTTTGCTTTCTGTGCCTGGCAATCAACCACAATATTACGATAGCGCAATGAGTCGAGTAAAAGAAAAATTCGGCTTTTGTGAGCCTGCCCATCGTTTGGATATGGCCACGAGCGGCATTATTGTGTTTGCTTTAAGTAAGGCGGCGGATCGTGAATTAAAACGTCAATTTCGCGAACGTGAACCGAAAAAACATTATCAAGCGATTGTTTGGGGGCATTTGGAGAAAGCTTATGGCGAGGTAAATTTGCCGATGATTTGTGATTGGGAAAATCGACCTCGCCAACGTTTGGATTTCGTTTTAGGAAAAAGAGCGGTCACAAAATTCGAAGTTTTAGCACGTTTGCCCAATAACAGTACTCGTGTGAAACTGACGCCCGTGACAGGCCGATCTCATCAATTACGCCTGCATATGTTAGCATTGGGACATCCAATTTTAGGCGATAAATTTTACTCTCATCCTCAGGCTAAAGCTATGTCGCCAAGATTATGTTTGCACGCAGAAGAATTGATGATTACCCACCCTATTACAGGGGAAACAATGACATTTAATGCGAAGTCCGATTTTTAAATTTGCGCAGAAGCACGAGATCACGAATGAAAAACTTTTTAGCTCAACAAGGAAAAATCACGTTAATTCTCACCTCACTTTGTGCGCTTATTTATATTGCTCAACAGCTGGGTTTTGAAGACGATATTATGTATTTGATGCATTACCCCGCTTACGAAGAGCAAGATAGCGAAGCGTGGCGTTATATTTCACATACATTGGTACATTTATCTAATTTGCATATTTTGTTTAATCTGTCTTGGTTTTTTATTTTTGGCGGAATGATTGAACGCACTTTTGGTTCGGTCAAATTATTGATGTTGTATGTTGTAACCTCCGCCATAACAGGATATGTGCAAAATTATGTGTCTGGCCCCGCTTTCTTTGGACTTTCTGGTGTTGTATATGCTGTGTTGGGGTATGTATTTATATGCGATAAATTGAATCATCATTTATTTGATCTGCCAGAAGGTTTTTTCACAATGTTATTGGTGGGGATCGCATTAGGTTTTATTAGCCCCTTATTTGGTGTTGAAATGGGAAATGCAGCGCATATTTCAGGCTTGATTGTTGGCTTGATTTGGGGATTTATCGATAGCAAATTACGTAAAAATTCGCTACAGTAGGTGTATTCAATTTGGATAAGGGATTCTCTATGAAGCAGTCATTACGGCATCAACAAATTATTAAACTGGTGGAACAATCCGGCTATTTAAGCACGGAAGAATTGGTTGCTGCCTTAGATGTTAGCCCTCAAACGATTCGCCGTGATTTGAATATTTTGGCGGAGTTAGATTTAATTCGCCGCCATCACGGTGGTGCGGCATCGCCATCTTCTGCAGAAAATTCTGATTACGTGGATCGTAAGCAATTCTTTTCATTACAAAAAAATAATATTGCACAGGAAGTTGCGAAGTTGATTCCTAACGGTGCATCGTTGTTTATTGATATTGGTACGACGCCTGAGGCTGTCGCCAATGCATTGCTTGGCCATGAAAAACTCCGAATTGTGACGAACAATCTGAATGCCGCTCATCTTTTACGCCAAAATGAAAGTTTTGATATTGTCATGGCGGGCGGATCGTTACGAATGGATGGGGGAATTATTGGCGAAGCTACGGTGAATTTTATTTCTCAATTTCGCCTAGATTTCGGGATTTTAGGGATTAGTGCGATCGATGCTGATGGTTCATTATTGGATTATGATTACCACGAAGTACAAGTAAAACGAGCGATTATTGAAAGTTCACGTCATACGTTATTAGTGACCGATCACTCTAAATTTACGCGCCAAGCGATTGTTCGATTGGGCGAATTAAGTGATGTGGAATATTTGTTTACGGATGATGTTCCCGAAGGAATTGTTAATTATCTGAAAGGTCAGAAAACGAAATTAGTTTTATGTTAGGGATGAGAAAGTGCGGTAAAAATAAGGTGTTTTTACCGCACTTTTTATATGTTTTATGGGCAAGATTTATTTTGTTGTTACTTGGCAAATTAGGTAGAATAAGCCCACATTTATATAAGGATTCAAAATGAAAATAAAGACGATTTTGACCGCACTTTTCGGCGTGATTGTGCTGACAGGTTGTGCAAATAAGAACGACACAAAACAAGCGACTGAGCGTAATGATACCCTTGAAGGGTTCAATCGAACCATGTGGAAATTTAACTATAACGTTATGGATCGCTATGTGTTAGAGCCTGCTGCAAAAGGTTGGAATAACTATGTGCCTAAGCCTATTTCTTCAGGTCTTGCTGGTATTGCCAATAATCTTGATGAGCCAGTAAGTTTTGTTAACCGCTTAATTGAAGGTGAACCGAAAAAAGCATTTGTTCACTTTAATCGTTTTTGGATTAACACCGTATTTGGTCTAGGTGGCTTTATTGATTTTGCGAGCGCAAGCAAAGAATTACGCATAGATAATCAACGTGGTTTTGGTGAAACGTTAGGTAGCTACGGCGTAGATGCGGGCACTTATATTGTGCTACCAATTTATAATGCAACAACGCCACGTCAATTAACGGGTGCTGTGGTTGATGCGGCTTATATGTATCCATTCTGGGAATGGGTTGGCGGTCCGTGGTCCTTAGTGAAATATGGTGTGCAAGCAGTGGATGCCCGTGCGAAAAATATTGATAACGCGGAGTTGTTACGCCAAGCACAAGATCCATATGTAACCTTTAGAGAAGCGTATTACCAAAATTTACAATTTAAAGTGAGTGATGGCAAATCAACAGAAAATAAAGAATCGCTTTCTGATGACGTGCTAAAAGAAATTGATTAATAAACAAAAAAGTGCGGTGAAAAATAACCGCACTTTTTATCAACCAAGGAGAAAATGATGACTCAAATTATTCATACTGAAAAAGCACCAGCAGCCATTGGCCCTTATGTTCAAGCGGTTGATCTTGGCAATTTAGTTTTCACCTCAGGACAAATTCCCGTGAATCCTGCAACAGGCGAAGTGCCAGCTGACATCGTTGCGCAAGCGCGCCAATCTTTAGAAAACGTGAAAGCGATTATCGAGAAAGCGGGTTTAACCGCCGCAGATATTGTAAAAACAACGGTTTTTGTGAAAGATCTTAACGATTTTGCAGCAGTTAATGCAGAATACGAACGTTTCTTTAAAGAAAATAATCATCCTAACTTCCCTGCTCGTTCTTGCGTAGAAGTTGCGCGTTTACCAAAAGATGTGGGATTAGAAATTGAAGCGATTGCTGTAAGAAAATAATTTTCTGTTTGGTAATTTCTGCTTAAAAGTGCGGTCATAAACTCGCATGTTTTTGACCGCACTTTTTGTTTGTATGATGATAACAAAAATTTTACATTACACCTTGAATTTTTTGTGAATTTTCCCCACTAAGGAAATACTTAACCCTAACTTTGAGAGAACACATTATGATGCGTATTCTTCTTTTCTTGGCAACCAATATGGCTGTAATGCTGGTATTAGGTATTATTTTAAGTGTGACTGGTATTGCAGGAAATAGCACTGGTGGCATTTTAATTATGGCGTTGCTATTTGGTTTTGCTGGTTCATTAATTTCATTATTCCTGTCTAAAACGATGGCATTACGTTCTGTAGATGGAGAGGTGATTACTCAACATCGTAATCAAACTGAACGTTGGTTAATTGATACCGTTCGTCGCCAAGCGCAGAAAGCGGGAATTCCTATGCCAGACGTGGCGATTTATCATTCACCCGATGTGAATGCTTTTGCGACAGGCGCGACAAAAAGCAATTCTTTGGTGGCAGTGAGCACGGGATTATTAAACAACATGACGGAGGCTGAAGCTGAAGCTGTTTTAGCGCACGAAATTTCCCATATTTCTAATGGGGATATGGTGACGATGGCGTTATTGCAAGGCGTATTAAATACTTTCGTGATTTTCTTATCTCGTGTTATTGCAACGGCGGTAGCAAGTTCGCGTAACAATAATGGAGAAGAAACGCGCAGTTCAGGTATTTATTTCTTGGTTTCGATGGTATTGGAAATGCTCTTTGGTGTGCTTGCGAGTATTATCGCGATGTGGTTCTCTCGCTACCGCGAATTCCGTGCAGATGCAGGTTCCGCAAGTTTAGTGGGTAAAGAAAAAATGATCATGGCATTGCAACGTTTGCAACAACTTCATGAACCACAAAATCTCGAAGGTTCTTTAAATGCCTTTATGATTAATGGTAAACGCAGTGAACTCTTTATGAGCCATCCGCCACTCGAAAAGCGTATTGAAGCCTTACGCAATCTTTAAAAATCACAAAAAAATCGGCCGCACTTTAATGAGGCCGATTTTTTTATTTTCCTTTCTTTACCCAATATTTGAACGGTGGTTTTTCCACTTCACTTTGCAGTAATGTGTGATCCATAAATTGACAGAAACTTGGAATATCTCTTGTTGTTGCAGGATCGTCAGCAATAATCAAAAGTATTTCTCCATCGTTAAGATGACGAATATTTTTACGAACAAGCATCACAGGTTCTGGGCAACGTAATCCTAACGTATCTAGGGTTTGTGTGACGGAAATTTCAGACATATTCTTTTTTCTTTTGAAAAACAGAGCCATATCATACCGCACTTACGGCAAAATTTCGACAAATCCCAGTCATCAGTGATAGACTAGTGCCATTGAAATTACCTTGAAAAAATAAATGGCGGAATACCTCGTTCCTAAAAGTGCGGTTATTTTTGAAGAAGAAATTAAGAAAAGCCGTTTTATTACTTATTTGCAGCACACCGAAGGTTTAGAAGACGCAAGAGCTTTTTGGGCAAAGATTAAACAAGAACATCCAAATGCTCGGCATCATTGTTGGGCTGCCGTAGCAGGCAAGCCAACAGATTCTCTACAACTTGGTTTTTCTGATGATGGCGAACCTGCTGGAACGGCAGGAAAGCCAATGCTGAGTGCATTGCAAGGTAGTCAATTAGGTGAAATCAGTGCGGTGGTGGTTCGCTATTATGGCGGTATTTTGCTTGGAACGGGCGGATTAGTTCATGCTTACGGTAATGGCGTTCAACAAGCGTTAAAGCTAATTGAAAGCGAAATTAAAGTTGAACGAGCCCCTTTCAAACTTGATTGTGACTATGGCCAGCTAAATTTAGTCCAACAACTTTGTGAAAAATATCAGGTTGAGATTTTATCTCAAGATTTTCAGGCAAATATTCATTTAATTTTAGGTATTAGTGAAAAAACAGTTGATGTTTTTTCTTCAGAATTAACGGAAAAGTCTGCAGGCAGATTAGTCATCCAACTTTTAGAGACAGGCGAATAATAGTGCATATTTTATCGATTATCCGAATTATTGGTATTCTTGTAATGTGTTTTTCGGGCACAATGCTGATTCCAGCATTTGTCGCACTAATTTATGGCGATGGTGGCGGTAAGGCATTTATGCAGGCTTTTATGTTGAGCTTGACGGCGGGCACATTGCTTTGGTGGCCATGCCATCACCATAAACAAGAATTACGATCCCGTGATGGTTTTTTGATCGTTGTGGCTTTTTGGTTTGTACTTGGTGGCTTGGCTACTTTACCACTTCTGTTGTTTGATGCGCCACACTTAACGGTTGCATCTGCTGTATTTGAGGCCTTTTCGGGTCTAACGACGACAGGTGCCACCGTGATGACTGGATTGGATAATTTACCAAAAGCAATTTTGTTCTACCGACAGTTTTTACAATGGCTTGGTGGAATGGGGATCATTGTGTTAGCGATTGCGATCATTCCCCTTTTAGGTATTGGCGGAATGCAACTTTACCGTGCAGAAATGTCTGGTCCAATGAAGGAGCAAAAAATTCGCCCACGGATTACAGAAACCGCTAAAGTTCTGTGGATGATTTACCTTTCTTTAACCTTGTCATGCGCTTTGGCTTATTGGTTAGCGGGAATGAGTATTTTTGATGCGATTACCCACAGTTTCTCTACTGTTTCCATTGGCGGTTTTTCAACGCATGATGCAAGTATTGGTTATTTCAATAGTCCATTGATTAACGGAATTACGGTTTTATTTTTGTTAGTTTCTGCTTGTAACTTTGGTTTACATTTTCGTGCATTTTCAACGATTGGACGTGAAAATTTCTTCAAAATTTATTTGCGTGATCCTGAATTTCGTTTTTTTATCAGTATCCAACTTATTTTAGTAGTAGTTTGTACTTCAGTAATGTGGGGACACAGTTACTTTAAGACTTCATGGCAAGATTTTGAGCAGGTATTGTTTCAGGCCGTCTCTATTTCTACCACAACAGGTTATACAACGTCTGATTTTGCTGCTTGGCCATCATTTGTGCCCGTATTGTTAATCTCTGCATCTTTTATGGGCGGTTGTGCAGGATCTGTTGGTGGTGGTTTAAGAGTTGCGCGTGTATTAGTGCTTTACCTACAAGGGAAACGAGAACTCAAACGTGTGGTCCATCCTAATTTGGTTTATCCTATTAAATGGGGAAAAAATGTATTAGATGAAAGAGTGATAGGTAGTATTTGGGCATTCTTTTCGGCTTATATTTTAGTATTTTTAATTTGTTTACTTGGTGTCATTGCTTGTGGCGTTGAACCTTTCAATGCCTTTAATGCTGTGTTGGCGAGTATAAATAATTTAGGGCCAGGATTAGGTGCTGTTAGTAGTAATATGATCGCCATTCCAGATAGTGCCAAATGGATTTTAACTATCGCAATGGTATGCGGCCGCTTAGAAATTTTCACGCTTTTAGCATTATTTACGCCCGCATTCTGGAGATCTTAGCTAAGGTTTAATTTTTAATAAATATTTCGAATTTTGACCGCACTTTTGAGGGAGGCGTTTATATTTCCATCAAAAGATCATTTTTTTAAATATTTTTACAAAAAAGTACTTGCAAGGGATTTGAAAATCTCTATAATGCACCGCACACAACGACGCACTGTTGTGAAGTATTTAAGTTTCCACGTGCGTCGTTGTTTTTTGCTCTTTAACAATGTATCAGACAATCTGTGTGGGCACTTGTTGATTGACTTGTTTTA
>NZ_QQGD01000010.1:0-8407 GCF_003490935.1 Haemophilus haemolyticus
ATTAAAATATTTTAAAACAAGTCAATCAACAAGTGCCCACACAGATTGTCTGATACATTGTTAAAGAGCAAAAAACAACGACGCACGTGGAAACTTAAATACTTCACAACAGTGCGTCGTTGTGTGCCGTGCATTATAGGGATTTTAAAAACCCTTGCAAGTACTTTTTGTAAAAATATTTAAAAAAATGATCTTTTGATTAAAGCGCAAGCGATTAGAACAAAATATAGATATTTTGAGCTATTTTTTTAATCGTTTTAAAATTCTAGGAAGATCAACGATAGAATCTAACACATAATCTGCTACTCTCTCGCCGTCCTCTGTTACTGGTTTACCTGTACGAACTAATACGTTCATTTTCACCTTCGCGCCAATTCCCGCTTTTAGATCTTCAACTTTATCTCCAACCATAATAGATTGCGTAGGATCGATCTTTAATTCTTTGATCGCTTGCAATAACATTCCAGATTTAGGTTTCCGGCAATCACAGTCTTCTTTATATTCGCCTTTTCCCTCGGGATGATGTGGACAATAGTAAATACCATCCAAATCCACATCTTGTTCAGCCAATGACCAATCCATCCATTCTGTTAACTGTAAAAACTGCTCTTCAGAAAAATAACCACGCGCAATTCCAGATTGATTGGTAACCAACACCAACATATATCCCATTTTCTTTAATTCTCGCAATGCATCAATCGCACCATCAATAAACTTAAAGTTATCAATTTCGTGTACATAACCGTAATCAATATTTAACGTGCCATCGCGATCTAAAAAAATAGCTTTATTCATTCTCTTACCTTTCATATGTATCAAATTGACGAAAATTATCTATTTAATCCAGGCAATTAGCAAATATAACTCATAACCAATCTGTCTAAAAAAGATAATCTGACATATTGACATAGCAATCTAGACGTCTAGAATACCGAAACAGATTTAAAAATAGCAAATAAAAAGGGCTTATATGGTTAAGCTAAGCAATATAACGAAGATTTTTGAGCTGCCTAGCAAGAAATTGACTGCGCTTGATAATGTCTCATTAAACATCGAAAAAGGTCAAATTTGTGGCGTAATTGGTGCATCTGGTGCAGGAAAAAGTACATTAATTCGCTGTGTGAACTTATTAGAAAAACCAACAAGTGGTTCCGTTATTGTTGATGGTGTAGAATTAACAGGACTTTCTGATCGTGAATTAGTACGTGCTCGTCGTCAAATCGGAATGATTTTTCAGCATTTCAATTTACTAAGTTCTCGCACTGTATTTGAAAACGTGGCATTACCTTTAGAATTGGAAGGTAAGCCAAAAGTAAAAATCCAAGAAAAAATCACCGCACTTTTAGAACTTGTTGGTTTAAGTGAAAAACGTGATGCTTATCCAAGTAATCTTTCTGGCGGGCAAAAACAACGTGTAGCCATTGCACGCGCCTTAGCGAGCGATCCAAAAGTCTTATTATGTGATGAAGCCACTAGCGCATTAGATCCTGCAACGACACAATCTATTCTGAAATTATTAAAAGAAATTAACCGTACTTTAGGTATTACGATTTTGTTGATTACTCATGAAATGGAAGTTGTTAAACAGATTTGTGATCAAGTTGCCGTAATTGATCAAGGTCGCCTAGTTGAACAAGGTACTGTCGGTGAAATTTTTGCAAATCCTAAAACAGAATTAGCACAAGAGTTTATTCGTTCGACCTTCCACATTAGTCTACCTGATGAATATTTGGAAAATCTTACTGATACGCCTAAACACAGCAAAGCGTATCCAATTATCAAATTTGAGTTTACGGGTCGCTCAGTCGATGCACCGTTACTTTCTCAGGCATCAAAAAAATTTGGTGTGGAGCTCAGTATCTTAACCTCACAAATTGATTATGCTGGAGGCGTGAAATTTGGTTATACCATTGCTGAAGTAGAAGGCGATGAAGATGCCATTACACAAACCAAAGTTTATTTAATGGAAAACAACGTGCGCGTGGAGGTGCTAGGTTATGTTCAATGATTTCTTGGCAACATTCAGCCAGCAATTAACACCTCAAATGTGGGGTGTTGTCGCAACAGCAACTTATGAAACAATTTATATCAGCTTTGCATCTACTTTACTTGCCGTAGTAGTCGGCGTGCCTGTTGGCGTATGGACTTTCTTAACTGGAAAAAATGAGATTTTACAAAATAACCGCACTCATTTCGTATTAAACACAATTATTAATATTGGGCGTTCCATTCCATTTATTATTTTGCTCTTAATCTTATTACCTCTAACACGTTTTATCGTAGGAACCGTATTAGGTACAACGGCAGCAATTATTCCATTAAGCATTTGTGCGATGCCATTCGTTGCTCGCTTAACTGCTAATGCACTAATGGAAATTCCAAATGGTTTAACTGAAGCTGCTCAAGCAATGGGGGCAACTAAATGGCAGATTGTTCGTAAATTCTATTTGCCAGAAGCACTACCTACACTCATTAATGGCATCACGCTCACTCTAGTCACTTTAGTTGGCTACTCTGCAATGGCGGGAACACAAGGCGGCGGTGGCTTAGGTAGCCTCGCTATCAACTACGGCGTATATCGCAATATGCCTTATGTCACTTGGGTGGCAACCATTATTATTGTGCTATTCGTTATGATTAGCCAAAAACTCGGCGATACACTGGCTAAAAAAGTGGATCATCGTTAATTAAACACAACTCTTAACTTAAACAGGAAGGAAATCCTATGAAATTAAAACAACTTTTTGCAATCACTGCAATCGCATCAGCTCTCGTTTTAACAGGCTGTAAAGAAGACAAAAAACCTGAAGCTGCAGCTGCACCACTTAAAATCAAAGTCGGTGTAATGTCTGGTCCTGAGCACCAAGTTGCAGAAATTGCAGCAAAAGTCGCTAAAGAAAAATATGGTTTAGACGTTCAATTCGTTGAATTCAATGACTACGCATTACCAAATGAAGCTGTATCTAAAGGTGATTTAGATGCAAATGCAATGCAACATAAACCTTATTTAGATGAAGATGCAAAAGCGAAAAATTTAAATAACTTAGTCATTGTGGGTAATACTTTCGTCTATCCATTAGCGGGTTATTCTAAAAAAATCAAAAATGTGAATGAATTACAAGAAGGTGCTAAAGTTGTTGTTCCTAACGATCCAACAAACCGTGGTCGTGCATTAATTCTTCTTGAAAAACAAGGTTTAATCCAATTAAAAGATACAAATAACCTTCTTTCAACTGTATTAGATATTGTTGAAAATCCGAAAAAATTAAACATCACTGAAGTAGATACTTCTGTTGCGGCACGTGCATTAGACGATGTTGATTTAGCTGTAGTAAACAATACTTATGCAGGTCAAGTAGGCTTAAATGCCCAAGATAACGGTGTATTTGTAGAAGATAAAGATTCTCCATATGTGAACATTATCGTTTCTCGTACCGATAACAAAGACAGCAAAACTGTTCAAGATTTCGTAAAATCTTACCAAACAGAAGAAGTTTACCAAGAAGCTAAAAAACACTTCAAAGATGGTGTTGTAAAAGGTTGGTAATTTCTACCGCGCTTTAATGCATTACTAAATCCCTTGCTGAGCAAGGGATTTTTTATATCTTATCTTCTACGACCAATTAATTTCCTAAAATTAAAGATCACACAAGTAACAATACCTTGATAAATTCAAGGCATGAAAAAACCGCACTATAGAAGTGCGGTAATTTTTTTAATTATCCTTAATCAAGGATTAATGTATTTTTTCTACTTGACCAAATTCTAGTTCAACTGGTGTTGCACGACCAAAGATTGATACAGAAACTTTTAAGCGACCTTTTTCATAATCCACTTCTTCTACTGTACCATTAAAGTCTGCAAATGGACCTTCCGCCACACGAACTTCTTCACCAGGATGATACTCATTGCGGTGACGTGGTTTATCTGTGGTTTGTTCTAGACGGTTTAAAATAGTATCGGCTTCTCGTTTAGAAATTGGCGCAGGTTTATCAGGTGTACCACCAATGAATCCCATAACACGCGGAACACTTTTCACCAAATGCCATGTTTCATCATTCATTTCCATTTCTACGAGCACATAGCCAGGGAAAAACTTACGTTCGCTTTTACGACGTTTACCTGCAACATTCTCAACAACTTCTTCAGTTGGAACTAATACTTCACCAAATTGGTCTTCCATTTGTTGCTGTTTAATGTATTCACGCAAAGTTAAAGCCACTCGGCTTTCAAAACCAGAAAACGCCTGTAATACATACCAACGTTTTTTTGATACAGTTGTTTCTTCAGTCATTTTAGAATCTCAAATCAGTTAAGAAATTAATTACTGTGACAATAATCGAATCTGTCGCCCAGAAAAATAAGGATGCAATGATTGTTACCCCAATTACGATTAATGTAGTTTGACGCGCTTCTTGGCGACTTGGCCATACCACTTTTTGCGCTTCTATTTTTGAATCTTTAAAGAATGTACGAGCTTTTGTACCTTGATTAGTAATTGCTGCAAATACAAAAGCAATCACTAACGCAATGACTACACCCACTACACGAATAGGTAATGAATATACTTTTTGGAAATAAACATTACCAATTGCAGCTGCCGCAAAAAAGACTGCGGCTAAAATCCAAAGAAGGGTATTTAATCCTTTAGATTTACCTTCTACCACCGTTTCTGGTGCATTTTTCTTTTTATCAACAATTTCAGTTGCCATAAATTGAATCCGTTATTTACTTAGGAAAATAAGAATAAAGTTATAAGAACGTGCGATTGTAGCATTTTCTTTTCGCCTTGCCTATTGAAAATCATCAAGCAAAATAGAAAACATAAGGAAAAACAACCGCACTTTTCTATTAAGAATGATATTCTAATTTTGGAGCAGTATTATCTACAATGGTACGTTCATCCACGACTACTTTACGTAAATTTTCGATAGATGGTAAATCATACATCGTATCAAGCAATACAGCCTCTACAATAGAACGTAAACCACGTGCACCAGTTTTTCTTTCAAGCGCTTTCTTCGCCATTGCTTTTAAAGCTTCTGGAGTGAATTCTAACTCCACATTTTCAAGTCCAAATAAAGCTTGATATTGTTTAGTTAAGGCATTTTTAGGCTGTGTAAGAATTTGCACAAGGGCCTCTTCATCTAATTCACTTAGTGGAGAAATCATAGGTAAACGCCCAATAAATTCCGGAATTAAACCAAACTTCATTAAATCATCTGGTTCTACTTGACGGAATAATTCAGAAAGAGACTTTTCCTCTTGATCCTTTTCTACTTTCGCACTAAAACCGATACTCGTACTTGTTTGTGTACGTTTACTGATAATTTTATCTAATCCCGCAAATGCGCCACCGCAGATAAAGAGAATTTTTGACGTATCCAATTTCACCATTTCTTGCTGCGGATGTTTACGACCGCCTTGAGGTGGAATAGATGCTACAGTACCTTCAATGAGTTTTAACAAAGCTTGTTGCACACCTTCACCAGATACATCTCGAGTAATTGATGCGCCCTCCGATTTACGGCTAATTTTATCAATTTCATCAATATAGATAATGCCTTGCTCCGCTTTTTCAGTATTATACTCACAATTTTGTAAAAGCTTTTGCAGGACATTTTCTACATCTTCCCCCACGTAGCCAGCTTCTGTTAATGTCGTTGCGTCAGCCATCGCAAACGGCACATTTAAGCGACGAGCTAATGTTTGAGCAAGCAATGTTTTACCACTACCCGTTGGTCCAATAAGCAAGATATTACTTTTGCCAAGCTCAACATCGTTATTTTCATGATTAGTTCGTAAGCGTTTATAATGATTGTAAACTGCGACAGAAAGCACTTTTTTCGCATAATCTTGGCCAATAACATAATCATCTAGATGAGCGCGAATTTCATGAGGAGTAGGTAATTTCTCCTCATTTTCTGCCGCACTTTCGTCTACACTTTCATCATTACTTTCTTCAAGCATTGAATGACAAAGTTCAATACACTCATTACAAATATAGCCGTCTGTACCAGCTATTAATTTATCTACTTCGCCTTTTTCTTTTCCGCAAAAAGAGCAATGTAAATCTTTATCTTTGTCTGACATGTGTTTCCTTAACGTTTAATTAAAACTTCATCAACTAAACCATATGCTTTTGCTTCTTCAGCTGACATAAAGTTATCGCGATCTGTATCTTTCTCAATTCGTTCGATACTTTGCCCAGTATGGAATGCTAGACGATCGTTTAAGGTGTGTTTAATTTTCAAAATTTCTTGTGCATGAATTTGAATATCCGATGCTTGACCACGGAAACCGCCCAAAGGTTGGTGAATCATCACACGCGCATTTGGTAACGCTGCTCGTTTGCCAGCGGTTCCGCCAGCAAGCAAGAATGCGCCCATTGAGCATGCCTGACCGATACAAAGTGTACGAATATCAGGCTTAATAAATTGCATTGTGTCGTAAATAGCCATACCTGCGGTCACAGAACCACCGGGAGAGTTGATATAGATATTGATATCTTTAGTTGGATCTTCAGACTCTAAAAAAAGCAGCTGAGCCACAATGAGATTAGCCATACGATCTTCCACTTCACCACTTAGGAAAATCACACGCTCTTTTAATAAACGGGAATAAATGTCGTATGAACGCTCGCCACGCGAAGTCTGTTCAACAACCATAGGAATTACACTCATTTTCTTACCTTTTTCACTAAAATTGCTAATTATTTTACTCTAAATAACCTACAAATAAAAATGCGGTCGCTTTTGTTAAAAAGAGCGACCGCACTTTTATTCAATCATAACGATATTAATTAATCATTATGCTTGTGGATTCATAATTTCATCAAACGAAGAAACTTTTTCAGTAACTTGAGCTTTAGCAAGTACTGCATCCACTGCTTGTTCTTCTAATACTACATTACGAATATTGTTCATTAACTCTTCGTTTTTGCTATAGTATTCAACAACCTCAGCAGGTTGCTCGTAAGCTGATGCAATATCTGCAATCATTGCTTTAGCGCGTTCTTCATCAGCTTTTAATTCATTAGATTTAATCACTTCAGAGAATAATAAACCTACTTGAACACGACGAGTTGCTTCCGCTTCAAATAATTCACGTGGTAACTGTGCAGCTTGTTGTGCATTACCGCCAAAACGTTGAGCCGCTTGATTGCGTAATACATTAATTTCTTCTTCTACTGCAGAAGCTGGAACTTCAATTGGATTTTGTTCAATTAAACCGTTGATTACTTGTTGTTTAACACGTGAAACTAATGCATTTTTCAATTCACGTTCCATATTCTTACGAATTTCTACTCGTAAATCTGCAACAGATTTAGTACTCGGACCGAACTTAGCTACAAACTCATCTGTTAACTCAGGTAGTACCATGTTTTCTACTTTTTTCAAGGTGATTGCAAATTTTGCCGCCTTACCTTTTAAGTTTTCTGCATGGTATTCAGCAGGGAAAGTTACATTAATATCGAATTGCTCACCTGCTTTATGGCCTACGATACCATCTTCAAAACCAGGAATCATACGACCTTGTCCCATAAATAATACGAAGTCAGATGCTTTACCACCTTCAAACTCTTCGCCATCTACAGAACCAAAAAAATCAATAGTTACGCGATCATCTGCTTTTGCTGCAGAGTCGGTTTCTGCCCAAGTTGCTTGTTGTTTACGTAACACATCAACCATTTTATCAATATCAGCTTCTGTGATTTCAACAGTTGGTTTTTCAACTTTAATATTCTCTAAACCTTGTAACTTAACTTCTGGATAAACTTCAAAAGTTGCGGTGAAAACTAGATCTTTACCTTCTTCAAAAGTTTCAATACCAAAAGTTGGACGACCTGCAATATTGATCTTTTCTGCAATCACGGCATCAAAAAAATGACGTGGTAATAAATCGTTTAATACATCTTGACGAATTGATGCACCGAAACGTTGTTCGATAATATGAGCAGGAACATGGCCTTTACGGAAACCATCTACGCGCACATTTTTTGATGCGCGTTTAAATTCTTCACGAACTGCTTTAGATACAGTTTCAGCTGGAACGGTGATCGCTACACGGCGTTCTAAACCTTGAGTTGTTTCAATATTTAATGACATTTGTTACCTCAATTAATTTGCACTCGGTAAAAATCCACACCGAACACGTTTGTTAAATAAAATAAGACGCTCAATTATAACGAAAGAAATGTAACCAGTCGATAAAATACTGATTAAAAAATCACATTTTGATAACTTTTAAATATCACCTATAAACAAAAAGCGCGGAGAATTTTCCCCGCACTTTTCTTTTGTCTTCTTTCTGTCTCTAAGACATTTAAGAATCCATCAATTATTTGATGATTTTCGCTACAACACCAGCACCTACTGTACGGCCACCTTCACGGATTGCGAAACGT
>NZ_QQGD01000011.1:0-5122 GCF_003490935.1 Haemophilus haemolyticus
AGGTTTCTGCCACCTTACCCACATTTTGAGCCGCCATTGTCGCTTCTTCCGCGGCTTTCACTGCATAAAGTGCCTTGAGTTTTCCATTGGTGACTTGTTGGCTGCGATTCACACTGTTATAAGCCGCCTGTGCCATATCGGTTAATTTCAGTTTGTTTATTTTTAGTTAGATACAAGCACGCATCAGGAGATCTGAGCTATTGAGTGTCTCATTTAATAAACAATGTTATTTGAGAAAGTTCCTTTAACTCATTAAATTCAAAATGAATATACTTATTATTAATACTATACCTAATCCAATTATCAGAATAAGCTTCCAGCTTTCCAAATTTTACCATTAGATCATTTTGACTAAATTTATTATTTAATTCCCCAAAAAGCTGTTCTAAAAAAGGGTGATCATAATACTCATTGTTATATTTATTTACATAAAAAAATATAGATTCCAAAAACTCACTATCATTATTTTTAGAAAAAACAAAATCAACTCCTCTTTTAAAAAAGTGAAAATAAGTATGTCGAATATTATCGCATTCAAAATACTCCACTTCAAAATCCGTAGCCACAATAGAAATAGCTTTTAATATTAAGTTACTACCTTGTTTTTCACCCAAAGCATTTAAAAAAATATTTATATCACCCACAAAATTTTTCATTTAATTCCTCTACTTTTATTTCTTATAATAATTTCCTTTATTGCCTCTTCAACCGCCAAAGAATCATAACCTTTATCTATTAAAGATTTTCTCATATGATTAATATCACAATCTTGTGCGTAGCATAAATTACTAGCATCATTAACTATTTGAGCTTTTGTATTTCCCCCCCATATGTTCTACTATTAATATGTGTATCTGATACAAGCGCGCGTTAGGAAACACGCGCCACCTGGGGGGTAACATGAATATAAAAATTTTATTTTCTATATAAATACAGAATCATAATAATAAAAGAAGAAATGAATGAAAAGCTAAAGACTTTAATAAGTTTGTCATAGTCGAAAACACCCTCATTCATATAATCCAATAAAACAAAAAGAAAAATCAATAGTGTTGTCGACAAAGAAAATATTAAACTTGCATATATTAGATAGCATAATTTTTTCATTATTTTTTCATCCTTAGATAGTGGTTTACTAACCAACGTAAGTACGTAAACCTTTATTTTATATACAGGAATAAATAACACATCATTGATGTTCAACCTTGTTTTATCAAAAGATAATAATTTACTTCTTCATACCAAAAATCAAATGAATAACCATAGCTATAACAGAAACAATGATAGATGCGATTGCAGTCCGTATAAAATCCCCTGTAAACAGCCCATAAATAAAATAATCAAGCACACCTAGAATCAATTCAAAAACAATAAAACATAATAAGCAAGAGAATAAACAATAAAATATTTCATCATTTACCACCTTCTTTTTGTTTATTTTTAGATAAATAAAAATATGCCTCAGAACATGCTCTCTATTTAGGTGGAGATATCTGAGTAAACATCATTATACTACTTGCTATTCTTCAATCTCCCTATTATTTAAAATCAAATTTAAATCATAAAGAAAATCCTCTTTTTCATCTTCTTCTAAAATAGAAATTAGCTCATCAAGGTTATTATTCAATAAAATCTCTTGTATTTCATTAAAAACTATTTGATGACTCAATATATGCCTTGCTCCATTAGTTATAATAAAAATTACATTTAGCATTAACTTCTCAATTAACAAATCAAAATGCCCATCAAAACTATCTAAAGCTCCTCCCCATTCATTAAATTCTCCATGCCAATTCTTTATTTTCCCTTCAGTAAATTTACGTTGACACCAAATATAAGCATCGTCAAAAAACCATTGTTTTAAAGTTTCATAATTAACTCGTTTTGCCATTATTTTTCCCCAAACGATGGCGTGCGTCAGGAGACTAGCGCCATCTGGTGATTTCATTTCATCTCTGATGGTTCCCAATTGTTTAAAATATCATAAATAAATTCCACATATTCTTTTTCAGGATGTAATTCTAAAAAATATTTGCATGCCTTTTTAAAATACATAAAACAGATTTCTTCAGATACATGAATCTGGTATCTAGGATCACATAGGCCTCCAATCTCAAACCTTACCCCTTCAAAGTGATCTTCTGGAAATGGGCTATTCATATCAGGATAATAGCAAGCAGCTCCCTCCTCACAGAATCCATCTTTTTCTACTAAAACAGAATAGATAGCTTTTAAAAAATCTCCCTCATAATATACATTGTCAATATACCCACTTATAGTAAGCTCTATTTTATCATTTTCATGCACAACTTCTTTAAGAATAGGTGTATAGAAAGCTTCTATAGGAATGTAGTTAGGGATGGTGTTATTTAGGGTGAACATTAGTTACTCCTTTAGTTTCCGTGTTTATATAGTAGTGAAATTGTATACCGTTAATTTTTTGTGAATCTTGATAAGCTTTTGGATCTAATCTATTTCTCTCAAGTAAATCACTATATCCTTTAGCTACAGCCTTTTGCCCCATTTCAAGCATCTCATGATCTGAGAATTTGATAGGATCATAAACCGTTTTAGGGCTAGATATTGCTTTGTAAGTCCCATCAGGTTTTCCGTCTCTTCCTAATCTTGGAATTTCATAATGAATACGAGTAATACCATCAACATTTGTTGATTCCTCCTTAACGATTCGACCGCCTCCCTGGGAAAGAGTATTTAGGAAGTTTTCTCTATTGTGTCCTCCAGCAACACCTCTTCGTTGATTAATACCTTCCCCTTGGATTAAGTGATTTTTCAAATTCATACTGAAATGAATACCTTCAGGATAATCCTCATCCCCAACATTAGTACGCTTATACCCATCCATCCCCGATGTCGTATAAGCTTTATTTTTTCCACTAATTAAGCTCTTAACATTGCTTAATCCAACTTTTGCAGAACCTGCTACTGCCCCCAGACCTATTGCTGTACCAGCCTCCATCAAATTCAAACCAAATTTTGTGGTATCCGAAAGCTTGCTAAAACTTTCTGCATACTCACTCTCAACTAAATTAGATAATGCAATACGATTTGCTGTATTTAAATCATTTGGATAATACACCGTCATACGACTAAAGAACCCTAAATTTCTCTCAAGCTCTTCAGCCCCTGTGTTCATTTCATGTAAATGTGCTGTTTCACAAGCAACATTCCCCTTACACGCTATGAGTTGCTGACGATTCTCTTCACTAATACCTTTATATTTCTCTAAAATCGGTTTAGTATCACGACCTTCTTTTTGTGCTTTACTCAGTTCTCGAATGAGATTCTCAACATCTGCAACACTTAGGTAATTATTTTCTACCGCACTTTTAGCCGTTCCAGCCCCAGAGGTGGCAGCAAGGAAATTACCACCTTGTTCCGCAGTGGTGCCATTTGCCTTCGCCGTCAATGCCGCAGCCAATCCGCCCGCCAACTGACTTAACGTGCTAATGTTTTCCTTCTCATTTGCCGTAAGTTGATTTGGCGTTTTATTATAGATTGCCTGCGTAAGGATTTGTGCAGTCACTTCTCCTGTCACCCCTGCCACTGCACCTGTTAACGGGTCTTTGCCTGTCACTTGAAACTCCACTGCAGAAAGAAGGGCATGTGCCATAAGGTTAGTCGCTTTGTCTTTTGCGGTGTCTCCTGCCGTCATCTCGTGGATGGTTTTGTTGAGGTAAGGTGAAGCCAGTGCGACAAGGCTGCCTGCGGTATCGTTTTGTGCCGCCGCTTGTAATGCCGCTGTCACCGCTCGAATTGCCATGCCTGTCTTGCTTCCAATGCCGTAAGTGCGGTCGATTTCACCTTGAGTTTTCGTGATTTCGGCTTGAACATTTGTTAGCTGTTGCTTAATGGCGGCAAGCTGTTGTTCATTACCCGCTTGTCCCTTCAACGCTTTTGCTTGCTCTTCCAGCTTAAACTTCTCAAGTCCTAGCTTGTTAATTTTCTCTCGCTCATTATACGTGGCAATGCTTATCGCGTTGTTGCTGATGTCGCCTATCACCTTAGCCATTTCTTGGCGTTCTTGCACTTTTTGTAAATCTTGCTTTTCAACACGTTGATTCGCATTCTTCGTATCCCGTGAAAGTGCGGTCAGTTTTTCCGGTGTTTCGGTCTCTATCTGAATATTGCTGCTGATAGCTGATTGGGTGGTGCTGCGCGCGCTTTCATTGGTATTGCCCAATAAGCTCAAGGCACTACTAAGCGCCTGCATTGGATTCACTCCGCCACTGCCCGCACTCATGCTCGCACTTTCGGTTTTAATCTCGCTTTTATTTTCAATATCGGTATGCGTGAGCGATTTTGTTTTAAAGCGGTTTTTACTTGCATCATCATCACTTTCGATGATGGCACCATTCAGTTGGGTATGGTTGTGGATATGGGCATCCATACCATCCTCACCCACACGAATACCGGTTTGTTCATTCACTTGAGCATAATCTACCTTAGCTTTGTTATAGGAGGCACTCACCGAAGCACCACCTCCTGCCCCCTGTGCCATCGAGCCGCTTGCACTCGCACTCGTTTGTTTGGATTCGTATTTCTCTGTATCTTGACGGCTCGTTATCGTCAGATTTTGAATATCCGCTTCCCAACGTTTTGCTTTAAGATTCGCTGCATCAAGGGTTAAGCCGCCTTCTTCACTGTTCGTGATGATTTTATCTGCAGTAAAATGACTGTTTTGCCAGCGTTCGCTATCCGAGTTAGATTTGCCCTTAGCAGCATTGACCGAACCCTCTATACCAAATCCGTAACTATTACCATTGGTTCCAACAAAGACACCTACACTCCCCCCTGCTGATTTATTTTCTGTGCGTTGGTGCTCTTCGTCTTTCACGCCTTTTATCTCAATCCCTTTTTTGCCTGATAATGCCATCAATTTCGCATTCGCATCCACGCCCTCAAAAGTGAGTTTTTCATCGCGGGCTTTTATATTAAGCGTACCTGTGCTCACCGTTGATTTTTGATGACTAATAGTCTGGCTTTCGCTACTTTGTGTTTGTTTTTGGCTGCCATAACCAATACTAACCTTCATACTTGGGCTGGATGTCGTCCCCGTATTCTGCATATTACCAGCACGTAAGGCATCTAAGGTTTCTGCCAC
>NZ_QQGD01000012.1:0-3890 GCF_003490935.1 Haemophilus haemolyticus
GAAATCCATTTTGATAAAACAGATTTAAAACCTCATAATGCTTGGATTAAACATGTTAATGGAAAATATACAAGTTTTGCCAATGACACCATCGGTAGTTTTAATACTCATTATTGGGGAATTAAAGCCGGTTTTGATTGGTTGAATTTAAGAAATAATTGGATTAATTACAACGGAATTTCAGTCGAGAATCTAAATGCTTCCACATACCCTAAACGTTTTGAAGGTAAAACAAAAATATCTGGTAAAGGCATTGGTATTTATTCTACCTGGTTAAATAAAAATAATGATATTTACATTGATTTAGTCGGTAAGATGATGTGGTATAAAGGAAAATACGACATTGTGAATTATTCTAATGAAAATATTAAATCAAATAATGCAAATATTAATTCTTACTTATTATCTATTGAGACTGGAAAAAGATCTTATCTTTTACAGAAAAAGGAAAAAGCATTTTATATTCAACCTGAAATGCAATTAATTTATCAATTTGTAGATGATTATACACTTCATTCTTCAAATGGTTTGAAATCAATGACTAAAAATTCAAATAGTTTAATTGGACGTATTGGATTTAGAGCCGGATTAGATTTTTATGGCGATAGTGTGTTAAGCCCTTATATTAAGCTTATGTATAATAAGGAATTTTTAGGCTCAGTCCTTAATGATCTAAATACAGCTAAAATAGAAATGAATAATAAGGATGATTGGTTTAATTACGGAGTAGGTATCAGCCATGAAAATAAGAAAAAAGGAAGACAGATTTACTTGGATGTTCAGCGTTCTAATAAACATCTAATTAGACAAGATTGGCAAGTTAATTTAGGATTAAGATACAGCTTCTAATTTGACTAGTTGAGATAAATCATTCTACGTTCTATGTTAATAGCCTTTCTTCGGAAAGGCTTTGGTTACATCTAGAATTTATATTTATTAAAAGTTATGAAAAATACAAATATATTACTTTGTTCATTTATATTCACATCATTATTGAGCAATGCTGAAGAGTATACGATGGATACAGTAGTTACTCGAAATAATTGGAAAACCATAAAAATCAATGATGATCTTGATATAGTAAAAAAGAATGGAGGGAAGATTATTGAAAATAACGATAAAAAAATTAAGTACGAATATACGTATCCAGATGGCACTGTATTAGGATCGAATGAAGATTTTTATGATGGTCATGGAAAAACTATAAGAATTATAGATAGTCAAAATATGACTGTTGAGGGAGATTATCGAACAAAACCAATTACAGAAACAACGATTGCATCTGATGGTACTATTCATTTTATTCGTCTAGATGATGCCTGGTGGGCTAGTGGGGAAGGAGTTTATGTTTATAATTCGAATGCATCATCGGTAGAGCGCTCTGAAACTATTTTGAATTTTGGTTCAAATGTTGACTTTGATATAAAGGCAAATTTCTCCACGTTTGCTTATACACCGCTATATGATGTGATTAACGCGGTAGCAAAAGGCAATCCTAATGAGATAAGCAAACCTGTATCAACGGTGAACTTTCTAAAGAAAGTGAAAATGAACAGTATCATCAAAACTCATCGTGCTCCACTTTCAATACCCGGTCCTATCAGTTATTTTAATCTTTATTCTAGTCAAACTAATGATGGTGGGGAAACTCATTTAAAGTTTAATGATGATGTAAAGTTAGAGGCAAAATCGATTGTTAAGGATTTAGCTATAGTCGGTTTTCGGTTTGACCATAAGCAGGAGAACAGAAATGATGAAACTTCATCAATAAATAAAATTGATCCTACAGAGGGTTCTTCTGTCAGCTTTGATGGGAATGTGGATAGTACTATATCTATTGATGCCGATACAAGAGCAACATTCTTGGATAATTCTAATGAGAATGGATACCTTCATATAGATTCAAAAAAAGGTAAGACATTTAAATCTACTGTTACCAATAGCTTCACGTCTGACAACAACTATCATGTTATAAATAATATATTTACACTGACCAAAAAGAAAGGGGTTAGTGAATTTAAATTTAATGCGAATACAGATTTGACAACTAGTTCGTTTAACAACGGGACTACAGCTGGCATTCGTATGTTTGCTTTGTCACAGGGGAAAAATCTACTGAAAATATCTGGTGATAAAAATAGTATTTCTACGACAGGAAAGGACTCTACAATTGGTATCTATACAACATACTCTGATGGTGGTGAAAATGAAGTAATAGTTGAAAATACTGATATGAAGACAGTATCTAACAGCGATCATGTAGTATATGGTATTTATATTTATAATGAAAACCAGGGAAAAACATCATTTGAGTTAAATAAAACTAATTTAACAATGGAATCTAATGAGGCTTATGGTATTTATCTTTCTAGAGATACTGATGGGGACTCTAATGAAAATGCTGAAAGTTCAATTAATTGGAAAGGTAAGAATACTATCCATTCAAAAGCTACTGGTATAGGATATGGTATATATATTGAGAAAAAGAAAGCTAATTTAGGGAAAGGGACAACGCTATTATCTGATGCCGGTTCTAGCATAGAGATAAAGTCCGAGTCCGAGTACGAGCATGAGTATGGTATTGGTATAGGTATTTCTCAAATACATTCCAATGCTCGTAATAAAACGAATACCACTTTCAATGGTGATGTCTCTATTGCTATGCCTGGTAATTGGCTGTCTAGAATAGGTGTGATTGCAACAACGGATTCTGAAGCCACTAGTGATACTTCATCTGATACTTCGTCCAATACTATTATTTTCAATAAAAAATTAAACATAGATGCGCGTGGAAATCAGTGGCATTCTGCCATTTCTGTTGTAGGTTCCAATACAAGTGTTACTGTGTCGGGTAAGGATAAGACTACGATTGTAGGTAATGTGTTTGCCGCCAATGGTGGAACGGTTGATATCAACCTATTGACTAAGGACTCTAATTTCATTGGTAAAGCAGACAACGGGGTGAAAGTAACATCAGATTTACATAGCGCTTATTATAATTGGGAAACGATCGATAAGTCTAACATCAACTCTAGAGGTACGATCAATGTGAAAGTAGATGGTGGTAATAATTATTGGGAAATGACTGGCAATTCTAACATCAATCGATTGGATCTATCTAATGCGGGAGAAGTTCGATTTGGCGATAAAGAGGTACCGCTTTCCTTAACTGTGGATACTCTAACAGGAACGGGCGGTGTATTCCGTATGGCTGGCAATGTGGGGTCAGGTTATTCAGGTTATACAGACAAACTCACCATTAAGTCTAGCAGTGAAGGGGAACATGGCATTCATTTCCAAAATATGGCAGATTCCAAATCTACGGGTACAGAAGTGTTGCAACTAGTGGAAAGTCGAGGAAAAGAGGATCACAAGGCGGTATTTTCATTACTTAATGAAGATAATCATGTAGCGGTTCCTACAGATGATAAAAAGCCTAGCCATCCTAAAGCTGTCATTGAAAAGGGAGCCTACCTATATACTCTGGGAAGACCTACGGATTCAAAAGTTGTTTTTATCAACGATTCGAACGTAAATAACTGGTATCTATTCCCTTATGAGGACGATGGTAAGGGCAAATTAACGCCTGGGGCAGAAAGTAGCCTAAGTTTTAGTAACACAATCTATCAAATCAACTTATTAAATACAGAAACATTAGTTCAGCGACTTGGAGAAATCCATTTTGATAAAACAGATTTAAAACCTCATAATGCTTGGATTAAACATGTTAATGGAAAATATACAAGTTTTGCCAATGACACCATCGGTAGTTTTAATACTCATTATTGGGGAATTAAAGCCGGTTTTGATTGGTTGAATTTAAGAAATAATTGGATTAATTACAACGGAATTTCAGTCGAGAATCTAAATGCTTCCACATACCCTAAACG
>NZ_QQGD01000013.1:0-3066 GCF_003490935.1 Haemophilus haemolyticus
CTTTACCGCTCACCTGTGTGCCGACTTGAGTAACCGATTGTTGTTGGTCAAGACTGGTTTTGGTCGTTCTAGCAAGGCTGCCACTTTTCGTTTTGTGGAATTCTTCAAAATCACGGCTTTCTTTTGCGCCATTCAACACAAGGTCATTTTTAGCAATAGCCATTAACTTCGCTTCGCTATCCAACTGTGCCCCTTCGGATAAAATATTTTGACTTGTTTTCCGCTTGGTAGAGTTACTACGCGAAGTTGGATGTGAAATTATAAGATTTGCTTAAAGATAAACAGCTCTGAAAATACAAAAAGTGTGGTCAATTTTTGAGAGGTTTTAAAACTCTTTGAAAATTGACCGCACTTTATTAGTTTCCTTTAAAAGTTATCTTTCTCTAATGAATTCGACTGGAATACCATCGGATAACCATACCTTCTCATTACCTATATAAAACTTAATGCCTTTAGATTGAGCTAATTCTGTATCAATTATCAGAAGAATTGTCTCTCCTTTTTTTCTATTTCCAACCAATGTTGCTGTCTCAACATCCTCAGATAAATGTACATATTGACGAGACATCGGTTTCAATCCATTTAATTTAATATCATCTAAATAATTTATACTTGTCCCATGGTATAAATACTTTGGTGGATAACCAATTTCTTTAGAAATTTTCATTGGAATTGAATGCCCATAGAAAGCTCTTATTTTTCCATTTTTAATCTCATGTCTTTTCTTTTCCGATAGGTTGATCATTTTAACTAGATCGTCTTCGGTTAACATATTCCATTTTTCATCACTATTTCTAAATGATGAAATTAATTGTTCAACAGAAACCCAACCTTCAGAATCCAGTTCTAATTCATATTCCCATGGGGCATGACGAAGCGCATAGGAAACTTCTTTACTTAAATTTAAATAGTCCATTTTAATACTCTTTTGCACTTTTGATTTCTTCTGCTAACCACTCATCAAAATCCTTACATTCATATTTATTGGCTTCATTACCAAGATCATGAACATAAACTCTCGGATTTCCAGAGTAATCCGTTAATTTGAAACAAGCTGCCCAATCGCCATCTCTAGCAAATGCAATTAAATCAGCGACACCTGTAAGCTCTTCAATAGCCTTACTATAAAGATAAACATTATCCTCAAACTCAGAATCCTCAAACCACCAAGGAAAATATTCCAATTCATTTATCTTTTCCATATTACTCGATAAATCAATATAAGACTGAGGAAATTTAAATTTTTCAGGTAATTGTTCTTTAGGATATAAATTAAATTTAGTTTGCATAATTGCTTCCTTTATTTCACAACTTTTGGATCATACAAGGAACCATGAGAAAACTTGGCTGACCAGTTCTTGTCAACCCTATAAGATAAAGTTATAGAATTTAATTTATTAATATTTTATAAAAATATCATTCACCATACTTATCTTTAATATTTTTATATATTTCCTCAAAAACATTATTAATTTTTTCATCTCCGCTATGATAAAGCTCCCAATCAAAATCATTTAATTCCATTGGTTGAATATTTATATACAACCCATTACTTTCGATTCTTTTATCCCAATTTAAAATATCATTTGAATTTATTATATTAAATTGAGACAATTCCTCTAAAACAGGAGTTAAGTCTGATGGCCTCCTTATTAATACATAAATCTTATTTAAATATAAATTAATAAACAATCCAAAACCAAAATATATTTCACCAATTTTGAATTCAAAATCTGTTTTTTTAGATTCCAATATCATCTCTTATTTTCCTCCATTTTAAATTTAAAGTCATTAACTTCCCCTTAACTTTAAAATCTTTTGTCTCATAATCAACTACCATACTGATTATTATTACCTACAAAAGGATGATGGATAAACATAAACCAACTTTATAAGCTCATGATCAATAAATATATTTATACTCTCACCATTTTTATTACAAAGCTCATCAACATTAATCTCCTTATAAGCCATTCCCTGTAAGATTTCCTTAATGTACATATAATTATCATTTATTAAATTAATAACAACATAAGATGATATTTTAGAATAATCATCTATATTAATTATTCTATTACCAATTTTATCCTTCAATATAAGAATAGTTTCATTTTTGCGTTTTAATGCATCATTTTTTTTATGAATCTGTGATGTTAAACCTATCATTGAAACCACAAACAAAAAAAGCAATAATAAACATTTTTTCTTCATCATTTATTTAATGGAATTGAATAATCCCCTCCAAGAGAAAAACCTCCGCCAACACCTAAAGAATATATATTTCTAGGCTTATCAGATATTGTTCTAGAGAAGCCACTGCAAACATAAAAGCATCCTTTTGCCCCAAAACTTCCCCCCTCCAAGGTAGCATCTATTGTCTGCCCTAAGAACTTCCCTCCCTCGGTAATTGGATTTATATTTGAAACCCAACCAACCTCCGCTGATATTCCTACTTTATAAGAAGTATTTAATGGAGCAACAATTGATGACATACTTGGAACAAAATATATCGTGCCATTTCGAGTATTCATCATAAATTTCGCACCAAATTTATAAATACCACCTTCAATAGCAATGTAATGAGGTAATCCCTGTTCTAGTGCGTGATCTTCCGCAGGTTTAATAACCTCATCAGCTTGCGCCTTAACCCAAAGTCCCTTCGTATATTCAGGATTCTTAGCCACCTCAATAAAACCAAAGTTATTTTCAACCGCTCTTTTCGATGTTTCAGCACCCACAACAGCAAGAGCCATTCCTCCGCCATTTTGATTACTCACTCCATTCGCTTTCGCCGTCAATGCCGACGCCAATCCGCCCGCCAATTGACTTAACGTACTAATGTTTTCCTTCTCATTTGCTGTAAGTTGATTTGGCGTTTTATTATAGATTGCCTGCGTGAGGATTTGTGCAGTCACTTCTCCTGTCACCCCAGCAATTGCTCTTTGCCTGTCACTTGAAACTCCACTGCAGAAAGAAGGGCATGTGCCATAAGGTTAGTCGCTTTGTCTTTTGCGGTGTCTCCTGCCGTCATCTCGTGGATGGTTTTGTTGAGGTAAGGTGAAGCCA
>NZ_QQGD01000014.1:0-2808 GCF_003490935.1 Haemophilus haemolyticus
GGGAGAACTCATCTCTTGGCAAGTTTCGTGCTTAGATGCTTTCAGCACTTATCTCTTCCGCACTTAGCTACCCGGCAATGCGTCTGGCGACACAACCGGAACACCAGTGGTGCGTCCACTCCGGTCCTCTCGTACTAGGAGCAGCCCCAACCAATTCTCCAACGCCCACGGCAGATAGGGACCGAACTGTCTCACGACGTTCTAAACCCAGCTCGCGTACCACTTTAAATGGCGAACAGCCATACCCTTGGGACCTACTTCAGCCCCAGGATGTGATGAGCCGACATCGAGGTGCCAAACACCGCCGTCGATATGAACTCTTGGGCGGTATCAGCCTGTTATCCCCGGAGTACCTTTTATCCGTTGAGCGATGGCCCTTCCATTCAGAACCACCGGATCACTATGACCTACTTTCGTACCTGCTCGACTTGTCTGTCTCGCAGTTAAGCTTGCTTATACCATTGCACTAACCTCACGATGTCCGACCGTGATTAGCAAACCTTCGTGCTCCTCCGTTACTCTTTGGGAGGAGACCGCCCCAGTCAAACTACCCACCAGACACTGTCCGAGACCGCGTCCCGCAATCTTCGTTAGAACATCAAACGTTAAAGGGTGGTATTTCAAGGACGACTCCAACAATACTGGCGTATCATCTTCATAGTCTCCCACCTATCCTACACATCAAAATTCAATGTTCAGTGTCAAGCTATAGTAAAGGTTCACGGGGTCTTTCCGTCTAGCCGCGGGTACACCGCATCTTCACGGCGATTTCAATTTCACTGAGTCTCGGGTGGAGACAGCCTGGCCATCATTATGCCATTCGTGCAGGTCGGAACTTACCCGACAAGGAATTTCGCTACCTTAGGACCGTTATAGTTACGGCCGCCGTTTACTGGGGCTTCGATCAGGAGCTTCTCTTTCGATTACACCATCAATTAACCTTCCAGCACCGGGCAGGCATCACACCCTATACGTCCACTTTCGTGTTTGCAGAGTGCTGTGTTTTTAATAAACAGTTGCAGCCAGCTGGTATCTTCGACCGGTTCAACCTTCAGGGGCAAGCCCTTACAATCTACGCCGGCGCACCTTCTCCCGAAGTTACGGTGCTATTTTGCCTAGTTCCTTCACCCGAGTTCTCTCAAGCGCCTGAGTATTCTCTACCTGACCACCTGTGTCGGTTTTCAGTACGGTTTAGTAAAGCCTTTCGCTTAGTGGCTTTTCCTGGAAGTGTGGTATCAGTTACTTCAGCTCCGTAGAGCCTCGTCATCATCTCTCAGTGTTAAGGAAGTCCGGATTTGCCTAAACTTCCCACCTACCAACTTAAACGCACATATCCAACAGTGCGATAACCTAACCTACTCCGTCCCCACATCGCAGCTTTACCAAGTACAGGAATATTAACCTGTTTCCCATCGACTACGCTCTTCAGCCTCGCCTTAGGGGCCGACTCACCCTGCCCCGATTAACGTTGGACAGGAACCCTTGGTCTTCCGGCGAACGGGTTTTTCACCCGTTTTATCGTTACTTATGTCAGCATTCGCACTTGTGATACGTCCAGCATGCTTCTCAACACACCTTCATCCGCTTACACAACGCTCCCCTACCCAACAGACTTACGTCTGATGCCGCAGCTTCGGTGCTATATTTCAGCCCCGTTACATCTTCCGCGCAGGCCGACTCGACTAGTGAGCTATTACGCTTTCTTTAAATGATGGCTGCTTCTAAGCCAACATCCTAGCTGTCTAAGCCTTCCCACTTCGTTTCCCACTTAATATAGACTTTGGGACCTTAGCTGGCGGTCTGGGTTGTTTCCCTCTCCACGACGGACGTTAGCACCCGCCGTGTGTCTCCTGAGTATCACTCTTTGGTATTCGTAGTTTGCATCGGGTTGGTAATCCGGGATGGACCCCTAGCCGAAACAGTGCTCTACCCCCAAAGGTGTCCGCTCAAGGCTCTACCTAAATAGATTTCGGGGAGAACCAGCTATCTCCCGGTTTGATTGGCCTTTCACCCCCAGCCACAAGTCATCCGCTAATTTTTCAACATTAGTCGGTTCGGTCCTCCAGTTAGTGTTACCCAACCTTCAACCTGCCCATGGCTAGATCACCGGGTTTCGGGTCTATACCTTGCAACTAGACGCCCAGTTAAGACTCGGTTTCCCTTCGGCTCCCCTATTCGGTTAACCTCGCTACAAAATATAAGTCGCTGACCCATTATACAAAAGGTACGCAGTCACCCTTTCGGGCTCCCACTGCTTGTACGTACAAGGTTTCAGGTTCTATTTCACTCCCCTCACCGGGGTTCTTTTCGCCTTTCCTTCACAGTACTGGTTCACTATCGGTCAATCAGGAGTATTTAGCCTTGGAGGATGGTCCCCCCATCTTCAAACAGGATATCACGTGTCCCGCCCTACTTCTCGTTAACTTAGTACCACAGCCTGGATGTCGAGTACGGGGCTATCACCCTGTGTCGCTAAGCTTCCCAGCTTATTCCTCTATCTTTGCTGCTATCATTAACAGGCTCTTTCGCTTTCGCTCGCCGCTACTGACGAAATCTCGGTTGATTTCTTTTCCTCGGGGTACTTAGATGTTTCAGTTCTCCCGGTTTGCCTCACTTACCTATGGATTCAGTAAGTGATAGTAGATTCTTCATCTACTGGGTTTCCCCATTCGGATATCTTGGATTAAACGCCTCTTATCGACTCATCCAAGCTTTTCGCAGATTAGCACGTCCTTCTTCGCCTCTGATTGCCAAGGCATCCACCTTGTACGCTTAGTCACTTAACTATACAACCTCAAATGTTTTCAA
>NZ_QQGD01000016.1:0-1246 GCF_003490935.1 Haemophilus haemolyticus
TTTTCCCCGCACTTTTCTTTTGTCTTCTTTCTGTCTCTAAGACATTTAAGAATCCATCAATTATTTGATGATTTTCGCTACAACACCAGCACCTACTGTACGGCCACCTTCACGGATTGCGAAACGTAAACCTTGGTCCATCGCGATTGGGTGGATTAAGCTTACTGTCATCTTGATGTTATCGCCTGGCATTACCATTTCCACACCTTCTGGTAATTCGATAGTACCAGTTACGTCAGTTGTACGGAAATAGAATTGTGGACGATAACCTTTGAAGAATGGAGTATGACGACCACCTTCTTCTTTTGATAATACGTACACTTCTGATTCGAAGTCAGTGTGTGGCGTGATTGAACCTGGTTTCGCTAATACTTGACCACGTTCGATTTCTTCACGTTTTGTACCACGTAATAATGCACCGATGTTCTCACCTGCACGACCTTCGTCAAGTAATTTACGGAACATTTCAACACCCGTTACAGTAGTTTTCGCTGTATCTTTGATACCTACGATTTCTACTTCATCACCAGTACGGATGATACCACGTTCTACACGACCTGTTACTACTGTACCACGACCTGAGATTGAGAACACGTCTTCGATTGGAAGAAGGAACGGTTGGTCAATCGCACGCTCTGGCTCTGGGATGTAAGTATCTAAGTGGTTTGCTAACTCAAGGATTTTTTCTTCCCATTCTGCTACGCCGTTTAATGCTTGTAATGCAGAACCACGTACGATTGGCGTATCGTCACCTGGGAAGTCATATTGAGAAAGAAGTTCACGAACTTCCATTTCTACTAATTCTAATAACTCTTCGTCATCTACCATATCGCATTTGTTTAAGAATACGATGATGTATGGAACACCTACTTGACGACCTAATAAGATGTGCTCACGAGTTTGTGGCATCGGACCATCAGTTGCTGCTACTACTAAGATAGCGCCATCCATTTGTGCCGCACCAGTAATCATGTTTTTAACATAGTCGGCGTGTCCCGGACAGTCAACGTGCGCATAGTGACGAGTTGCTGTATCGTATTCAACGTGTGAAGTGTTGATGGTGATACCACGCGCTTTTTCTTCTGGCGCGTTATCGATTTGGTCGAATGCACGAGCTGCACCACCGAAGTGTTTAGATAATACGGTAGTGATTGCTGCTGTTAAAGTTGTTTTACCGTGGTCAACGTGGCCGATTGTACCCACGTTTACGTGCGGTTTTGTACGTTCAAATTTTTCTTTAGACATT
>NZ_QQGD01000017.1:0-880 GCF_003490935.1 Haemophilus haemolyticus
ATATGGCGGCACTCGGGTATTTTTGCCAACACCGCCGCCAAATCGACGGTTTCAACTACCTTTAAAAACTTGTCGGACGCATTGCCGTGCTGACGTACCGCCTTCAAAACGGTCGGACAGGACGCAATCCCCCGTTCGTGCAAAAACGCCTTGATTTTCTCGGCATCAAACGCTTTTTCAGAGTGCGCAGCCTCCCCGTTGGACGGCACTTTGAAATAATCCGCATCGCCGAAAAACACCAGCCCGTAAACGCGCCACATATCGTTTTGGAAATTCGGATAATGAAACTGCATCGCGCGTTTGTCTTCCTTGGGCGGAAACGTCCCCATCATCATGACCGCAGCCTTCGGCGGCAACACGGAATCGAAGGGATGGGTTTCGATTTCAAGCAGATTTTCAGACACGTTCAATCCTCCAACAGGCAAAACGGCAGACAGCCGGTTTTTGCACCAAACCGCCAAACACGGCAAGCCTTCAAACAGCATTATCACGCCCTGCCGTTTTCGGTTACAATGCCGACATCAAACGGATACTGTAAACACATTTATGTTTCAACACACAGGACGACACATAAAGCACCGCCCTATGTGCCATCCTGATTTGGAAGGGGTTACGCCCCTCCCAAATAGAGTCTGATTCTACCGCCCTAAAGGGCGGGGTTTCAACCGAAAAGGAAACACGATGAAAGAACACAAAGCCCGCAAGCGTTTCGGGCAGAATTTTTTGCAGGACACGCGGATTATCAGCGATATTGTCAACGCCGTGCGCCCGCAGGCGGATGATGTCGTGATTGAAATCGGTCCGGGTTTGGCGGCGATTACCGAACCTTTGGCGAAAAAGCTGAACCGCCTGCACGTTGTCGAAATCGACCGCGACCTCG
>NZ_QQGD01000018.1:0-769 GCF_003490935.1 Haemophilus haemolyticus
GATTAAACGCCTCTTATCGACTCATCCAAGCTTTTCGCAGATTAGCACGTCCTTCTTCGCCTCTGATTGCCAAGGCATCCACCTTGTACGCTTAGTCACTTAACTATACAACCTCAAATGTTTTCAAAACTCAATATAAAATAGATATTGTGCTCTGACCGCACTTTCAGCGTCATTAATTCAACTAAACACTTGATTGCTTTTGTTCAATCAAGATTTTATGCAAAACAGGTTTGCTTTCAGAGTTTCCTTCTCAGTTCCCTCCTTTTACTTCCCTATTTTGCCTACTCAGACTTTCTCTCGAAAATCTCTTGTTTTCAGCTTGTTTCCAATTTTTTAAAGAACAGTTGATAAAACTTTTCAATTATCATCGTTAAATAAACTAAATCAATAAATTTACTTAACGATGATAAGTGGTGGAGATAAGCGGGATCGAACCGCTGACCTCCTGCGTGCAAGGCAGGCGCTCTCCCAGCTGAGCTATATCCCCATTTCATCATAAATCATTACTCCTCCACATCACTCACTCTCAGAGTGGTGGGTCTGAGTGGACTTGAACCACCGACCTCACCCTTATCAGGGGTGCGCTCTAACCACCTGAGCTACAGACCCAAGGGTAATGTTTTCTTCTGCTCGTTTGTCTACAACTATCAGCCAATCTGTGTGAGCACTCGCTGTCTCTCGTCTTTGGTAAGGAGGTGATCCAACCGCAGGTTCCCCTACGGTTACCTTGTTACGACTTCACCCCAGTCATGAATCATACCGTGGT
>NZ_QQGD01000019.1:0-727 GCF_003490935.1 Haemophilus haemolyticus
GCAAAAGAAAGCCGTGATTTTGAAGAATTCCACAAAACGAAAAGTGGCAGCCTTGCTAGAACGACCAAAACCAGTCTTGACCAACAACAATCGGTTACTCAAGTCGGCACACAGGTGAGCGGTAAAGAAGTGCTTCTTTCGGCAGGTCATGATGTGAAGGCGAAAGGCATTCAGGCTATTGCAGATGATAATCTCCATATTCAGGCAGGACATGATGTTGATATTGCAGCAGATACCAATCATTTCAAAAATAAGCGCGTGGAAACCAAGAAAACCAGAGGTGTGTTCACAGGTGGCGGTATTGGTTTTACCGTTGGTTCCCAATCAGAAAAACACGATTATGAGATAGAAGGTTGGACACAATCAGATGCACGTAGCACGCTAGGTTCAATGAATGGCAATATCAGGGTGAGTGCGGGTAATCATACAAATGTTCTTGGAACGGATATGATTACGCCAAACACGAATCGCATTGATATTGAAGGTGCCGCTGTGAAGGTAGAAGCGGGGAAAGATATTATTGAACGTAAAGAGGGGCATGAGTATAAACAATCTGGCGTGACGATTGCCTTGAGTACACCGGTGACCGATATGGCGCAAGCGGCTTATAACAGTGTGAATCGCAGCCAACAAGTCACCAATGGAAAACTCAAGGCACTTTATGCAGTGAAAGCCGCGGAAGAAGCGACAATGGCGGCTCAAAATGTGGGTAAGGTGGCAGAAACCT
>NZ_QQGD01000020.1:0-651 GCF_003490935.1 Haemophilus haemolyticus
GATTAAACGCCTCTTATCGACTCATCCAAGCTTTTCGCAGATTAGCACGTCCTTCTTCGCCTCTGATTGCCAAGGCATCCACCTTGTACGCTTAGTCACTTAACTATACAACCTCAAATGTTTTCAACCACTTTAAGTTTTCACTTGAAAGTGCGGTACATTTGATGCGTATTTTCATTCAACTAAACACTTGATTGCTTTTGTTCAATCAAGATTTTATGCAAAATAGGTTTTGTTTTTAGATTTCCCTTTTCAGTTCCCTCTTTTCACTTTTCTATTTTGCCTACTCAGACTTTCTCTCGAAAATCTCTTGTTTTCAGCTTGTTTCCAATTTTTTAAAGAACAGTAAGATAACCTAACAAAGTTATCTTTAATTGGCGTCCCCACGGGGATTCGAACCCCGGTTACCGCCGTGAAAGGGCGATGTCCTAGGCCTCTAGACGATGGGGACATCAATTAAAGATACTCTATCTTATTCTTATCTTTCAACGTTGCTTTCGCTCCGTTTTTAATATTGTTACAACTATCAGCCAATCTGTGTGAGCACTCGCTGTCTCTCGTCTTTGGTAAGGAGGTGATCCAACCGCAGGTTCCCCTACGGTTACCTTGTTACGACTTCACCCCAGTCATGAATCATACCGTGGTAAACGC
>NZ_QQGD01000021.1:0-587 GCF_003490935.1 Haemophilus haemolyticus
GCAAAATAGGTTTTGTTTTTAGATTTCCCTTTTCAGTTCCCTCTTTTCACTTTTCTATTTTGCCTACTCAGACTTTCTCTCGAAAATCTCTTGTTTTCAGCTTGTTTCCAATTTTTTAAAGAACAGTTGACAAAACTTTTCAGTTATCATCGTTAAATAAACTAAATGAATAAATTTATTTAACGATGATAAGTGGTGGAGATAAGCGGGATCGAACCGCTGACCTCCTGCGTGCAAGGCAGGCGCTCTCCCAGCTGAGCTATATCCCCATTTCATCATAATTTAATAACTAATCATTTATGTCTTAGTTACTTACACTACACCTTTCGCTTCACTCACTCTCAGAGTGGTGGGTCTGAGTGGACTTGAACCACCGACCTCACCCTTATCAGGGGTGCGCTCTAACCACCTGAGCTACAGACCCAAGGGTAATGTTTTCCTCTGCTCATTTGTCTACAATTATCAGCCAATCTGTGTGAGCACTCGCTGTCTCTCGTCTTTGGTAAGGAGGTGATCCAACCGCAGGTTCCCCTACGGTTACCTTGTTACGACTTCACCCCAGTCATGAATCATACCGTGGTAAACGC